>NZ_JBMAMH010000006.1:0-199719 GCF_058148645.1 Flexivirga sp. YIM B11880 | reverse complement strand
ACACCCTCAACCGCAGGCCGCGACCTACACTCGACCTACATACCCCAGCCCAACGGCTCGCCGAGCTGCTCGAAACCCCAGCAGCCTGAACCGATGTTGCCTCGACCGTTTGACTTTGCCCCGGCATACCTGCACCTAACTCGCGACGGTCGCGACGTGTGCGCGTCGCCCCTGCCGTTCCAACCTTTGGCCAACCAGGGCGCCCTAGGTTCGAGCCTGACGCCACCAGTCTGCGTACTTCGAAGGGTGTGGACATGACGAAGATCGAACTCACCGTTGACGGAGGCAGGGTCTCCGAAGACGTCGAGCCACGGATGCTGCTCGTGCAGTTCTTGCGCGAAAAGCTCGGCAAGACAGGCACTCTCATCGGTTGCGACACCAGCAACTGCGGTGCCTGCACCGTCCATCTGAACGGGCACGCGGTGAAGTCGTGCAACGTGCTCGCTGTCCAGGCGGACGGCGCGGAGGTCACCACGATCGAGGGCCTGGCCGCGACGTATGACGGAGGGGACCTGCACCCGATGCAGGAGGCGTTCCACGAGTGTCACGCGTTGCAGTGCGGCTTCTGCACACCGGGCATGATCATGCGCTCGGTGGATCTGCTGAACGAGAACCCGGACCCGACGGAGGAAGAGATCCGCGAGGGCCTGGAGGGCAACCTGTGCCGGTGCACCGGCTACCACAACATCGTCCGCGCGGTGCAGACCGCCGCGGCCGCCGGGAGAGGAGCAGCGCAGTGACTCTCATCGATGACCGTCCGGCCGCCGAGATCGGCAAGGACCGGCGCCGCAAGGAGGACCGCCGGCTGATCACCGGCAGCACCCGCTACACCGACAACATCGTGCTGCCGGGCATGCTGCATCTCGCCATGGTGCGCAGCCCGTTCGCGCACGCGAAGATCACCTNAGGAGGACCGCCGGCTGATCACCGGCAGCACCCGCTACACCGACAACATCGTGCTGCCGGGCATGCTGCATCTCGCCATGGTGCGCAGCCCGTTCGCGCACGCGAAGATCACCTCGATCGACACCGCGGAGGCCAAGCAGGCAGCCAACGTCGTGGCGGTCTATACCGCCGCCGACCTCGACGAGTCGGCCGGCGTGCTGATCAACGCCTGGCCGATCACGCCGGACCAGAAGGCGCCGGTGCACTCGGTGCTGCCCGCCGATCGGGTCACCTTCGCCGGCGAGATCGTCGCCGTCGTGGTGGCGCGCAGCGCGGCGGCCGCCCGTGACGCCGCGGAGCTCGTCGACGTCGACTACGAGGAGCTGCCGGCCGCGCTCGACCTCAAAGAAGCTGCCCAGGACACGGTGCTCGCGCACCCGGACCTCGGCACGAACAAGTCGGCGTTCTGGGTCTTCGACTCGGCGCAGGCCGGCACCGGCGGCGACGTGGAGGAGGCGATCGCCCAGGCGCGCACCGACGGAGTGCTCATCGAGCGCGAATACCGCCAGAACCGGCTGATCCCGGCCTTCATGGAGCCGCGTTCGGTCGTCGTCGATCCGACGGGGGAGCAGCTGACGATGTGGTCGGCCACCCAGGTGCCGCACATCCTGCGGTTCGCGCTGGCCGCCACCACCGGTGTGCCCGAGTCCAAGATCCGGGTCATCGCACCGGACGTCGGCGGGGGGTTCGGTGGCAAGCTGCAGACCACCCCCGAGGAGTGGCTGGCCTGGTGGATCGCCCGGCAGCTGCACAAGCCGGTGAAATACACCGA
This sequence comes from Flexivirga sp. YIM B11880, assembly GCF_058148645.1. Classification (NCBI taxonomy): domain Bacteria; kingdom Bacillati; phylum Actinomycetota; class Actinomycetes; order Micrococcales; family Dermacoccaceae; genus Flexivirga; species Flexivirga sp. YIM B11880. The sequence continues at coordinate 198,002 of NZ_JBMAMH010000006.1, read as the reverse complement.
GACGCGGTCGGAGTCGATGGTCGCCGCCCACCATGGACGCGACCAGTGGCAGAAGCTCACCCTCGCTGCCACCAAGGACGGTCAGGTCACCGGTCTCAAGGTCGAGCTGACGGCGGACCTCGGATCGTATGTCGCCATCGTCGGCGGCGGCGTCCCGGTGCTGGGTGCGTTCATGTTCAACGCGATCTACAAGATCCCGGCATACCACTTCGCCTGCCAGACGGTGCTGACCAACAAGACCTGGACCGACGCCTACCGCGGCGCGGGACGGCCGGAAGCCACCTTCGCGATCGAGCGGCTGATGACCGAGCTCGCCGATGAGCTCGGCATGGACCCGCTCGAGCTGCGCGAGAAGAACTGGATCAAGCACGAGGAGTTCCCGTTCACCACGGTCGCCGGGCTCGAATACGACTCGGGCAACTACGAAGCCGCCACCGAGGCCGCCAAGCAGTTCTTCGGGTATGACGAGCTGCGTGCCGAGCAGGCGCGTCGTCGGGAAGCCGGCGACCCGGTGCAACTCGGCATCGGCATCTCCACGTTCACCGAGATGTGCGGTCTGGCACCGTCCCGGGTGCTCGGCTCACTCGATTACGGAGCCGGCGGATGGGAGCACGCGTCAGTCCGGATGCTGGCCACCGGCAAGGTGGAGGTGGCCACGGGCGCGAGCGCGCACGGCCAAGGGCACGAGACGGCGTTCAGCCAGATCGTCGCCGACCGGCTGGGCGTGCCCTTCGAGGACGTCGAGATCCTGCACGGCGACACCCAGGTGTCCGTGAAAGGCCTGGACACCTACGGATCGCGGTCACTCGTGGTCGGTGGTGAGGCGCTCGTGCGGGCGGCCGACAAGGTCGTCGAGAAGGCCAAGCCGGTGGCCGCCCACCTGATGGAGGCGTCGGTCGACGATCTCGAGTTCAGGTCCGGGCGCTTCCAGGTCAAGGGCACCGATCAGGGCCTGTCCATCCAGGAGGTCGCGGGTGCGGTCTTCACCGCGCACAACCTCCCGGACGGTATGGAGCCGTCGATCGACGCCGAGGCGACATACGACCCGGTCAACTTCAACTACCCGCACGGCACCCACCTCTGCGCGGTCGAGGTGGACACCGAGACGGGGCAGGTGAAGCTGCGCAAGTACACCTGCGTCGACGACGTCGGCAACATCGTCAACCCGCTGATCGTCGAGGGCCAGGTCCACGGTGGCCTCGCCCAGGGCATCGCACAGGCGCTCTACGAGGACGCGGTCTTCGACGACTCCGGCACGCTGGTGTCCGGTTCGTTCGTGGACTACCTGATGCCGAGCGCCGCAGACCTGATCAGCTTCGACGTGCACCACTCGACCACCCCGGCGACGACGAACACCTTGGGCACCAAGGGTGTCGGCGAGGCCGGCACGATCGCCTCCACGCCCGCGGTGGTCAACGCGGTGATCGATGCCGTCCGTCCGCTGGGTGTGAACGACATCGTCATGCCGTGCTCTCCGGCACGGGTCTACGCGGCCATCGCGGCCGCGCGGGCCGGCGATACCGGCTCATCGGCGGAAGGAGCAGGCCAATGATTCCCGCAGCATTCGACTACGCGGCTCCGGCGAGCGTCGACGAGGCGCTCGCGCTGCTGGCGGAGCACGGCGACGACGCCAAGATCATCGCCGGCGGGCAGTCGCTACTGCCGGTGCTCCGGCTGCGCCTCAACGCACCGGAGTTCGTGATCGACCTCGGCAAGATCGACGCCTTGCGCGGTGTGCGTGACGAGGGTGACGCCATCGTCATCGGCGCCATGACCACCCACGCGGCGGTCGCCTCCGACCCGCTGGTGGCCGAGCACGCGGCACTGCTCGGTCAGGCGGTGCGGACGGTGGCGGACGCGCAGGTGCGCAATCGCGGAACCTTCGGCGGCGCCCTGGCGCACGCCGATCCCGCCGGCGACGTCGGCGCTCCGACGCTGGCGCTGGACGCCCAGTTCGTCATCGCCGGGCAGGGCGGAGCGACCCGCACCGTCGGCGCCGTCGACTTCTTCGTCGATCTCTTCGAGACGGCGATCGGCGAGGACGAGCTGCTGACCGAGGTCCGCATCCCGAAGCACACCGGCTGGGGTGCGCATTACGAGAAATTCGTCCGGATCGCGCAGCAGTGGTCGATCGTCGCGGTCGCGGCGACCGTGCGGGCCGAGGGCGGCACGACCGCCGAGGCGAAGGTCGCCCTGACCAACATGGGATCCACGCCCATCCGCGCGGCGGGCGTCGAGCAGGCCCTGCAGGGGCAGCCGGCGACCGAGGACGCCATACGGACCGCGGTCGCCGACGTGGCCGACGGCACCAACCCGCCCACCGACCTCAACGGTGATGCCGACTACCGCAAACATCTCGCGCAGGTGCTGACCCGTCGCGCGGTGCTTGCCGCTGCGGGAGGATGACCGCATGGATCTGACACATTCCTTCACCGTGCCGGCCGGCGTCGACGACACCTGGGCGGCGTTCCAGGACATCGAGTCGGTCGCCGAATGCTTCCCCGGGGCACAGATCACCTCCGCCCAGGCCGATTCGTTCGAGGGGACCGTCAAGGTCAAGCTCGGTCCGATCGCGTTGGTCTACAAGGGCACCGGCACGTTCACCGAGCGGGACGAGTCGGCGCACCGGATGGTCATCGACGCCAAGGGCAAGGACAAGCGCGGCAACGGCACCGCGGGTGCGCTGGTCACCGCGACCATGACCGAGGTGCCCGGCGGCACCGAGGTCCAGGTCGTCACCGACCTGTCGATCACCGGCAAGCCGGCGCAATTCGGCCGCGGCGTCATCCAGGACGTCTCGGACAAGTTGCTCGGGCAGTTCGTGGACTGCCTGCAGGCCAAGGTCGGCTCCGACGGTGCCGCGGAGGCGCCGCCGGAGGACACGGCCGCAGTGCCGGCGACCGCCGCATCCGCGACGCCCGCGGCCACACCGGCCGCATCGGTGCCGGTCACACCGCCACCGACGCCTGCGCCGGCTGCCGGACCCCCGAAACCGAGGTCCGAGGACAACGCCCTCGACCTCGGCGCGACGGTCCTGCCGGTGATGGCGAAGATGTACTGGAAGCAGGCGGCGGCGGGTCTCGCCGGTGTCGCCGTGCTCGGTGCGGTGGTCAGGCGACTCCGCCGGCACTGACACCCGGCGTCACCGGTTACGCCGCCCGCACCACCATCGAATCGCGCACGGCGATCCAGGCGACGGCGGCGCAGCCGGCGAGGACAGCGGTGACGGTGAACGCCGTCGGGAAGCCCCATTCCTGCGCGAGGAAGCCCCCGGCGACCGGACCGATGACGGTGCCCAGGTCCTGGCTCATCTGGTAGGTGACCAGGACCGGGCCACCGCGTCCGTGGCCGAACATCACGTCGGCGAGCACCGCCTGTTGCGAGGGGCTGACCATCCCGGTGCCGATGCCGCCCACGAGTGTCGAGGCGAACGCGATCCAGACGTTGCTCGTGAGGGCGAGTGCGAGGGTGGCGAGGGCGAGGACCGTCATGCCGGCGACGATCAACGGGCGACGGCCGATCCGGTCCGACAACCGGCCGGCCGGCATCATCGCGATCACATCCCCGCAGGCGTAGGTCGCCAGTGCCAGCCCGGCAACGCCGTCCGGCTCGTGCAGCACCATCGAGAAATAGAGCGGCACGAGCGACACCCGCATCGCGTACACCCAGCCGAAGATGGCCGCCGTGACCACGGCTGACCGATAGGCGCCGATCCCCAGCGCGGTGGGGAGCGGCATGACGGCGACGTCCGTGGTGGTGTCCACGGCGGCGAGGGTGCTCCCGCGCAGCTGAAGATGGACGACGGCGATTGCACCGAAGAGCGCCACGGCATACACCACGAACGGGACGCGCAGGCCGAAGCCGATGAGCGCACCGCCCAGCATCGGGCCGGTGATGCTGCCGAGCACGAAGCTGGAGGAGTAGAGGCCGGATACGCGGCCGCGAATGGCCGGTGGGGAGATGCGGATCATCAGGCCCATCGCCGAGACGGAGAACATGATGGAGCCGACGCCGCCCAGGCCGCGGAAAACCATGAGCTGCCAATAAGTTTGGGCGAACGCGGAGGCGAGGGTGGACAGCGCGACGATGAACACGCCGAGGAGGTACATCGGTCGCTCCCCGAACCGCGTCACCAGTCGACCAGTGCTGGGTGCGAAGGCGAGCCGCATGACCGCGAAGGCCGAGACGATCGCGGAGGCGGCCGTCACCCCGACCCCGAAGCTGTGCGCGAACTGGGGGAGGGCCGGCGCGACGACGCCGTAGCCCAGGGCGATCACGAATCCCGCCGACACCATCACCCAGACCTCGCGTGGCATCGGCGGCGTGGCGGTCTTGGTGGTCATCTCCGGACCATTATGTCGTCGGCCAGCGGTGGCCGAGTAAGGGCCGGAGGAGCGAAGCGGGGGAGGACCGCATCGAGGTCCCGCGCACCGATCACTTCACCGGCTGAGCAGCACGAGCACCTCGTGGTGCCGGGTCTGCGGGAACATGTCGAACAGCCGTGCCCGACGGACCTGGAAGGACGGCATCACGTCGAGGTCCGCGGCCAGGCTGGTCACGTTGCAGCTGGAGTAGAGGACGTGCCGGACGTCCGAGCGCTCGAGCTGCCGGGCCAGGCCGCCGATGCCGCGACGGGGTGGGTTGACGATGACCAGGTGTGCCCGTGAGCCGCCGCTGAGTGCCGCGGTGGCGTCCCCGGTCTCGAACCGTATGTCGCCGAGCGCTTCCCGATCCGGCAACTCCGTCGCGCTGAGGTTGGCGCTCGTCACAGCGTCGGCCGAGACCTCGACACCCCGCACCCGCGCGGAAGGGGTGCCGAGACCCACAGCCGCGTGCAGCCCGAAACCGCCGACCCCGCAGAAGAGATCGAGCACATCGGCGGTCTCGATCTCCGAGATCCATTCCTGCGCTTGGTGGTACAGCCGGGCGGCGACGGCCGTGTTGGTCTGGAAGAAGCTGCGCGGGCGCACGTGCAGCGTGATGCCGTTCAGGCGCATCGGCAGCGTCTGCTGCTCGGTGAGGAAGAGCTCCTCAGCGCCTTCGAGCGCTGCCTTGTGCTCCGGCAACAGGTTGACGGTGACGACGCGGGTGCCGGGGACGGCCGCACGCAGCTCGGGCAGCGCCTCGCGCAGCCGGCCCAGCTGGCCCGGCGAGCGCATGACGAACCGGATCATCGTCTCGCCGTCGGGGGAGTGGGTCACGATGAGGTGTTTCAGCTCGCCGGTGCGGCGTGGGACGTCGTATGGCGTGAGGCCGAGCTCCGCCACGAAATCCGCGAGCTGCCGCACCGTGCGACCGAGCCCCGGCTCGTAGAGACCGCAGCCGCGCAGGTCGACGCCGTGCCCGGCGCGGTCGAGGATGCCGAACGTCGGTGCCGTCCGGGTACCGCCGACGACGAGCTTCGCCTTGTTCCGGAAGTGCGACTCGGGGCCGTGTGCGGCCGCCTCCCACTCGGCGGCGGGGAAGCGGTCGGCGAGTGCCTCCGCGACTGCGGACTGCAGGTCGCGCAACTGCGCGGCATACGACTGGCCCATGAGGGTGCACGACCGGCATGCCTCGGCGTCGAAGTAGTCGCACTGCATGGGACTGATTCTCCCCGTGTCGGATCGGCGGGCTGTCGTGGGCCGCGGCATACGCTGGAGTGACGATGTCCACTACCCGAATGTTCGTCGCCATCCGCCCGCCGGAGCCGATTCGCGAGCAACTCGCGGACTTCCTCCGTCCCCGCGACGGTATGACGTGGATCGACCCCGACCAGTGGCACGTGACGCTGGCGTTCCTGCTGGCCGTGCCGGCGCATCGCGAGGACGAGCTCGTCGACGCGTTGCGACGAACGGTGTTGCGACATTACAGGTTCGGGATGCGATTGACCGGCGCCGGCGCCTTCCCGAACCCCGTCGCGGCACGCGTCATGTGGATGCGCCCCGACGTCGATCTCAGCGCCCTCGCGACGGGCATTCGCCACGCCGCCAACTCGGCCGGCGCGACGCCCGACGGTCAGCGGTTCGTCGGACACCTGAGCGTGGCACGGCCCCGACGACCGGTCGACGCGCGACGCTGGCTGCAGGTGCTGAACACCTTCGACAGCGACGAATGGCAGGTGGAGGAGGTCGAACTGATCGCGTCATACCTCGGCGAAGGGCCGCACGGCCGGCCACGGCACGAGGTGGTCGCACGTCTCCCGCTACGAGACGAACCGGACGGTCGATAACACCTGCGCAGGTGCTGGGCTTACGCTCTCGCCTGCGACACGACGCATGGCAGCCAGGAAGGGACGGTGGACATGGGTGAGCTGACCGACCCGGGCACGCCGGGCGACGAAGAGACCGCCGCGGCGGACCACGAGGCCGACGGGGCCGAGGAGTCCGACGAACCGGACCACGAGGTCGACACGGACGAGGCGCCGGCAGGCAAGGGCGCTGTTGCGAGCGTGGACGCGGCGGGCGCGCATGCATCGGTCACCGACGAGCCCGGTCAGCACGGGCACACGACCACGGGGAAATCGGCTGCGGTCGCGACCCACGGCCCCGCCGCGCTGGTCGCGCTGGCCGCGCTGGGGGTCGTGTTCGGCGACATCGGCACCAGCCCGCTCTACTCGCTGCAGACCGTCTTCTCGCTGGACAACGGGCTGGTCCGTCCCAAACCGACGGACGTCTACGGTGTCGTCTCGATGGTGTTCTGGTCGGTCAACCTGATCGTGTCCGCCAAGTACCTCGCGCTGCTGATGCGCGCGGACAACGACGGCGAGGGCGGCGTCATGGCCCTGGCCGCGCTGGCCCAGCGCATCATGGCCAAGAAGTCCGCCAAGCACGTCGCCGTCGCGGTGATCCTCGCCATGCTGGGCACCAGCCTGTTCTTCGGCGACTCGGTGATCACCCCCGCCATCTCGGTGCTGTCGTCGGTCGAGGGCCTGAAGATCGTGTCACCCGGTCTCGGTGAGTTCGTCCTGCCGATCACCCTGGTGATCCTCGTCGTGCTCTTCGCGGTGCAGCGCTATGGCACCGGCAAGGTGGGGTCCGCCTTCGGCCCGATCATGCTCATCTGGTTCATCGTCATCGGTTTGCTCGGGTTGCCGACGATCATCCAGCACCCGGGGATCATTGCCGGACTGTCACCGACCTACGCAGCGGTCTTCGTGATCGAGCACCCCTACCTGGCGTTCGTGGCCATGGGCGCCGTCGTGCTCTGCATCACCGGGGCGGAGGCGCTGTATGCCGACATGGGTCACTTCGGCCGACCGGCGATCGCCCGCGCGTGGTTCTTCGTCGTGCTGCCCGCGCTGACCTTGAACTACCTGGGCCAGGCGGCGCTCATCCTGGCTCACCCGCACACGGCCAGCAACCCGTTCTTTCTGCAGGTGCCGCACTGGGCGCGTGTCCCGGTCGTCGTCCTCGCCACCGCCGCCACCGTGATCGCGTCGCAGGCGGTGATCTCCGGTGCCTTCTCCCTGTCCCGGCAGGCCAGCAGCCTCGGCCTGCTGCCCCCGTTGACGGTGCGGCAGACCTCCGACAAGGCCGTGGGTCAGGTCTACCTGCCGGTCATCAACACCTCCATGTTCGTCGTCGTGATGGCGCTGGTGCTGGCGTTCGGCAGTTCCCAACGACTGGCCACCGCGTACGGCATCTCGGTGACCGGGGCGTTGCTCGTCGACACCACGCTGATGCTGGTCGTCTCGCGCGCGTTGTGGCACTGGACGACCTGGAAGATCGTGCTGGCCGCGGTCGTGTTCGGTGGTCTCGAGCTGATCTTCCTGCTCGGGAACCTCACCAAGGTGATTCATGGCGGCTGGCTTCCGCTGGCCATCGCCGCCGCGCTCTTCATCACCATGACCAGTTGGCAGCGGGGTCGCGACCTGGTCACCGCCAAGCGCACCCGGCTGGAAGGATCGCTGACCGAATTCGTCGACAGCGTGCACAGCCGCGGGGTGCTGCGGGTGCCGGGGACGGCTGTCTTCCCCAACCCGAACAAGGACAGCACGCCGCTGGCCATGCGGGCCACCGTCGAGTACAACGGCATCCTGCACGAGCAGGTCATCATCATCTCGGTCCTGCGGCACCGGGTGCCGCACATCGAGCCCAAGAAGCGGCTGGAGATCCACGACCTCGGCCACCGCAACGACGGCATCGTGCACGTCAGCGTGCACATCGGATTCTCCGACCGGCCGGACCTGCCCGCCGCCATCCGCCGGGCCAGTCACAAGATGCTGCCCAAGTTCGGCATGACGATCGACCCGGACAATGTCACCTATTTCCTGTCCCGGGCCGCCATTCAGCGCACCAACACTCCCTGCATGCCCGGCTGGCGGAAGTCGATCTTCCTGGTGCTCGCGCACAACGCGGCCGACCCGGCGCGCTACTTCAACCTGCCGATCGAGCGCACCGTGACGATGGGCTTCCCGATCGATCTGTGAGTCGCCCCGCGGCGCATCGATCGCACAGCTCAGAGTCGGGTCGCGGGATAGTGTCAGGTCGTATGGCGATGACCGCGAGCGAGCAGAGACGATGATGGCGACTGTTCCCGCTGGAGTGCTCACGGCCGCCTGCACAGTGGCCGGCCGCTGCCTGGCGCTCGTCTCCGCAGGTGTGGCAACGCTGCGCCACGGGCGGCCGCTGCACCCGAAGGGCCGCACATATGCCGCGACGGTGCACCGCGACGGCGCGGACACCGGGGTGCCGTGGCTCGACCGGATCGGGCCTGCCGATGTCATGGTTCGGGTGTCACGCGCCATCGGTCTCCCAGCGCAACTCCCGGACATCATGGGGGTCGCCATACGAATCACTGGCCGGGACAACGATGCTCGGGCCGATGGCGCTGAGGGGAAGCACCGCGTGGCGGACCTGCTCTTCGCCTCCACCGGCGACACCGCCGTCGGTCGATTCGTGCTCCAGCCGCGTGTGAACCCGGCATCCGGTCCGCTGACCACGCTCCTGCCCGTGCGCACGAAGAGGGGGCCGCTGCTGTTGCGCCTCACACCCGTTGAGTCGGCGGTCGGCGGCGCCGACACCGCTCCACAGGTGATGAAGCTGGCCTACGCCATCGGAACAGGTCACTGGATCACGTTGGGATCCTTACAGTTCGGCGCCGAGATCGGCCATCACGAATACGATCGGCACGACCCGGTCGAGCACCAACTGCCCGGGCAGCAGCAGTACCGCTGGGTCGAGCGGTTGCGCGAACCGGCGTACCGCTCGGCTCGCCGACGTGGCCCGCTCCCGAGTGAGGAAGAACGACCGTGAAACTACTGCTCACCTCCGGGGGAGTCACGAACGACGCCATCCGCAACTCGCTCGTCGAGCTGCTCGGCAAGCCGATCGCCGACGCGACGGCGCTGGCCATCCCGACGGCGATGTACGGTCACCCAGCGGTCGGGCCGGGCGTGATGGCATGGCAGTTCATCAGCGGCAACTCGACCAACCCGATGGTCGATCTGGGTTGGAAGTCCATCGGCGTGCTCGAGCTCACCGCACTGCCGAGCCTCGACCCCGAGCGCTGGATCCCGTTGGTGCGTGAGACGGACGCTTTGCTGGCGGCGGGCGGCGACGTTCTCTACCTGTGTCACTGGATGCGGCAATCCGGCCTGGCGGACCTCCTGCCCTCCCTGACCGACACCGTCTGGGTCGGGTTGAGCGCGGGCAGCATGGTGATGACCCCCGAGGTCGGGGACGACTTCATCCAATGGCGCCCGCCGTCCGGCGACGACCGGACGCTCGGTCTCGTCGACTTCTCGATCTGTCCGCATCTCGCTCCGGACGGTATGCCGGGCAACTCGATGGCCGAGGCGGAAGCGTGGGCTGCGAGCATTTCGACTCCGGCATACGCAATGGACGACCAGACCGCCATCACGGTCGTCGATGGCGTGGTCGACGTTGTGTCGGAAGGGAATTGGCGGCAGCTGTGAGCGGTGGCTCGCCGGGCGGTGACAGGACGGCGGCAGACAGTCATGACGTCATCCGCGTGGTGGGTGCGCGGGAGAACAACCTGCGGGACGTCTCGGTGCAGCTGCCCAAGCGCCGGCTGACGGTGTTCACCGGAGTCTCCGGCTCCGGCAAGAGCTCGCTGGTGTTCGACACGATCGCCGCGGAGTCGCAGCGGCAGATCAACGAGACCTACAGCGCCTTCGTACAGGGCTTCATGCCGACGCTGGCGCGGCCCGACGTCGATGTCCTGGCCGGTCTCACGACCGCGATCATCGTCGACCAGGAGCGGCTCGGCTCCGATCCCCGTTCGACGGTCGGGACCGCGACCGATGCGCTGGCGATGTTGCGCATCCTGTTCGGCCGGTTGGGCGAACCCCACCTCGGCTCGCCGCGCGCCTACTCCTTCAACGTCGCGTCGGTGAGTGGTGCCGGCGCTGTGACCGTGGAAAAGACCGGCCGCACCGTGAAGGAACGCCGCAGCTTCAGCGTGGTCGGTGGGATGTGTCCTCGGTGTGAGGGGCGGGGGAGGGTGACGGACTTCGACCTGACCGCGTTGTATGACGAGACGAAGTCGCTGCGCGAGGGTGCGCTGAGCATCCCGGGCTACAGCATGGACGGCTGGTACGGCCGGATCTTCCTGGGGTGCGGCTTCTTCGACCCCGACAAGCCGATCGGGAAGTTCACGACGCGGGAGCTGGACGCGTTGCTCCACAAGGAGCCGACCAAGATCAAGGTCGACGGCATCAACATCACCTATGAGGGGCTGATCCCGAGGATTCGCAAGTCGTTTCTCGCCAAGGACCGCGAGGCGATGCAACCGCACATCCGGGCGTTCGTCGACCGCGCAGTCACCTTCAGCACCTGTCCGGAATGCGACGGCAGCCGGTTGGCCGAGGCGGCCCGCTCCTCGAAGGTTGCCGGACGCAGCATCGCCGAGGTCAGCGCGATGCAGATCAGCGATCTAGCCGCATGGCTCGGCCAAGTCAGGGACCCGGCTGTTGCGCCGCTGCTGGCTGCCCTTCGGCAGACCGTGGACTCGTTCGTGCGGATCGGGCTCGGCTACCTGAGTCTCGATCGTCCGTCGGGCACGTTGTCCGGCGGCGAAGCGCAGCGGACCAAGATGATCCGGCACCTCGGGTCTTCGCTCACCGATGTCACGTACGTCTTCGAAGAACCGTCGATCGGGTTGCACCCGCACGACATCGAGCGGATGAACGAGCTGCTGCTGCAACTGCGGGACAAGGGCAACACGGTGCTCGTCGTCGAGCACAAACCGGAGCTGATCGCGATCGCCGACCATGTCGTCGACCTCGGGCCCGGCGCCGGCACCCACGGCGGCGAGGTCGTCTTCGAGGGCACCGTCGAGAAGTTGCGATTCGCAGACACGCTCACCGGACGGCATGTGCATGATCGCGTGGCGCTCAAGGACGAAGTCCGCAGTCCCCACGCAGTGATGGAGATTCGCGGTGCGTCGCTGCACAATCTGCAGGATGTCGACGTCGATGTACCGCTCGGCGTGCTCTGTGTTCTGACCGGCGTGGCGGGTTCCGGCAAGAGCTCCTTGGTGCAGGGGTCGATCGCTCGGCGCGACGGCGTCGTCGTTGTGGACCAGACACCGATCCGTGGCTCTCGGCGCAGCAACCCGGCGACCTACACCGGTCTGCTCGATCCGATCCGGAAGGTGTTCGCGAAGGCAAACGGCGTCAAACCGGGTCTGTTCAGTGCCAATTCGGATGGCGCGTGTCCAAACTGCAACGGAGCCGGCGTCGTCTACACCGACCTGGCGATGATGGCGAGCGTGGCAACGACGTGCGATCTCTGCGAGGGCAAGCGGTTCCAGCCCGAGGTCCTCGACTACCGCTACGGCGGCAAGAACATCAGCGAGGTGCTCGGCATGCAGGTGTCGGAGGCCGAGCGGTTCTTCGCCGGCGGCGACGCCCGGTTGCCCGCCGCACACAAGCTGCTGCAGCGACTGTCGGATGTCGGCCTCGGCTACGTCACGCTCGGGCAGCCACTCACGACGCTGTCCGGGGGAGAGCGCCAGCGGCTGAAGCTCGCCGCGCAACTGGCCGAGAAGGGCGACATCTACGTGCTCGACGAGCCGACGGTCGGACTCCATCTGGCTGACGTGGCCCAATTGCTGGGCCTGTTGGACACGCTCGTCGACGGCGGCAGGTCGGTCATCGTGATCGAACACCACCAGGCGGTCATGGCGCACGCCGACTGGATCATCGATCTCGGACCGGGCGCCGGACACGACGGAGGCCGTGTGGTCTTCGAGGGAACGCCGGGAGCGCTGATCGCCGACGGCACGACGCTGACCGGCCAACACCTCGCGACATACGTCGCCGGCTCCGGGCGCGCCGAATAGTCGTGGCGGACGTCTTCGGGCAGGACGGCTCCGTCGTTCGCTTCGAGTGGGGTTCGACCGGCGCGCGGTGTTCGGTGATGTCGCCGACTTCTCGGCGTTCCGTGACGAGCTGTTCGAACGTCATGCCGTACGGGACGGTTTCCGACTGGCGGTCGCCGTCGACGGGGGAGCGGTGGTCGGCTTCAGTTGGGGCTATATCGGACGACGGGGTCAATACTGGCCGGATCTGGTGGCGCAGGCGCTGGAGCCGGAGATCGTCGATGCCTGGGTGGGTGGTCACTTCGAATTCGTCGAGTTGGCGGTGCTGCCGGCATACCGACGCAGCGGGCTGGGGCTGGCGCTGCACGATCGGCTGCTCGATGGCATTCGCGTGCGTTGTCTGCTGAGCACCACCGACGACGGATCAGATCCGGCGGTGAGGCTTTACCGGCGATCCGGGTGGCGGCGGCTCGGCATACTCAGGCCCGGCGTTCAAGTGATGGGTCGTGAGCAGCCGGCGTCGCGCGGAATGCGCCGGTTGCCGTTGACCTGATGTCGAGACCGCCGTCCCTGCGCATCGGAGTTGAACTGAACGACCGAGATGCAGAATTCTGAATGCCTTGCGGGTCCCAATCTTCCTATTCAGGATGTTTTCTTCCTGATATGGTGGAAACGTGGCGCTGAACATCAAGGACCCCGAGACCGACCGGCTTGCGCGCGAACTGGCGGAGGAGACGGGGGAGACCATCACTGTGGCTGCGCGTGTCGCCTTGGCAGAACGCCTCGCGCGCGTCCGGGCGCGCCGCAACACGGCGGCCCAGGCCGCTTCACTGGACGCGATCGTCGCCCGGGGGCGGGCACGGCCGATGCTCGACGAGCGGCCTGCCGACGAAGTTGTCGGATACGACGAGCACGGCCTGCCGGCCTGAGCGATGACGATCGCATTGGACACCTCGGCGCTCGCGGCCGTCGTCTTCGGCGAGCCGGACGCAGCGCACTTCGCTGCCGCGATGCTTGCGAGCACGGGCGATTGCCTCCTCGGCGCAGCAACGCTCGTCGAGTCAGGGATCGTGGTCGAAGCGAAACAAGGACCGGGTGCCGCTCAGGATCTCCGGCTTCTGCTGGATCAGATCGGAGCGGAAATCGTGCCGGTCGACGCGGCGGCTGCCTCCGTAGCCATCGGCGCATGGCAGCGGTTCGGCAAGGGGCGCCACGCCGCGGCGCTCAATCTCGGCGACTGCTTCGCGTACGCGGTAGCCAAGATCGCCGGCGTGCCGCTGCTGTTCAAGGGCAACGACTTCGCAAAGACGGACATCTCGCACGCCGGCTGATGCGCGCCGTGCGGCGGTTGGGTAAATCGCCGATAATCTACATTATGTCAAGTAACGCTTCCGCTGGCACGGGCCCGCGCATCAGCGGCTCAAGTCGTGCAGCTCGGTGTCCCACGCCTGATAGCGAAACTTGCCCTGCCAGCCCGGTCCCTGCACGTATGCCGGTTCGCTGCCCATGATCGCCGCGCGGTCGTTCGACGGTTCCTCCCGACGGCCCGGCTCCGCGACCAGAATCAGATCGAGGTCCGAGTAGTCGTTGTCGACGCCTGGGTTAGCAGGACTGCAAGGCCGCATCGACTCGCCTGGGGCCCCGTGACCCGATGGTGACGTGCTTCTCGCCGTCATCGACGGTAAAGGCGAGCTCATGATCGGACAGCCACCGGACCGACGTCAGCTCGTCGAAATCACCGTTGACACATCCGACGGTCCAGTAGCGTGCCGTCAGCCCGCTGGTCTCCTCAAGTCGCAGCGTCCACATCGGATCGATCATCGCGGCCCAGGAGTCGACGACCAGCACGTGTCGGCCGTCCGGTGAGCGATAGGACCGGTCGGGTTCCTCCCAACCGCTGCTGATCCACACGTACCAGCCGGCGAGCAGCACGACCAACGCCGCGGCTCCAATGGCCGCCGTGAGCACCGCAGCACGCGTCCACGCTCGCGCCGCGAACACCGCAACGCTGAAGGCCAGGACGGAGATCAGGGCATACAGAAGGGGGTGAGCGATCGGGCGCATGATGAGGAGTCCGGACTCACCACCGAATACGAGTGAGACGAGAGTCAGCACGAAGGCCGCCGCGGCCAGAACGGTCGCCGCGCACAGGATCAGTACGCCGAGCCGACGGTCGGACGCGCTGTGGGGCTCCACGGGGGTCATTCGCGAATCCTGCCACGGCCGCGTGGTTCCCGGCGTCCATCCAGGGTGCACACGGTATTGCCGGGGACGCTTGACTCATGGGTGATCGGCGAAAGAGGGCCGGCGGGAGTTGGTTTCGGCTCACTCACTCGGTGACTCTGCTCGGGGCCGCTGCGCTGTGCCTGACCGTCGCCGCCTGTTCGGGTGGGACGCCCCACGCGCTCCGGCATACGCACTCATCGAGCGCTCCCCCAGCCAGTGCGCCCTCCATCACCGCGCCCAATTGGGTCCGCGCCGAGAACGCCAAGCCGGGCACCTCCGCCTGGCGCCTCACCGGTGCGACCGCCGCGAACGGTGAGCAGCTCACCGGGTACGCCAGCGCGGTCAGCGTCGCGCCCGGCGGTTCGTTCGGCGTGTATGTCGAGTCACGGCTCGGGCCGGTGACGCTGACCGCCTATCGGCTCGGCTGGTATCACGGCACCGGCGCCCGCGAGATATGGCGCTCGGGCCGTCTCACTCCCCCGAAACAGCCCGCCTGCACGACAAATTCGCTGCACATGGTCTCGTGCGGCTGGCATCGTACGACGATGGTCCACGCCACCGGCTGGCTGCCCGGCAGCTACCTCCTCGAGCTGACCGCGCATGGCAAGGGCCACTACATTCCAATCACGGTGCGCTCCCCCGACTTTGCGCACCGGCTCGTGCTCATCAGCGAGACCACGACCTACCAGGCGTACAACCAGTGGGGCGGCTACTCGCTCTACCAGAGTCCGGGCGGGTCGTTCGGCGACCGCTCCTACGAGGTCAGCTACAACCGCCCGTATGACGGCAACGGCGCGGTGAAACTGCTCGCCTTCGAGATCGGCCCGATCGAGCAGGCCGAGAAGCTGGGCCTGCCATTGGCGTACACGACGTCGTGGGACCTCGACCAGCACCCCACGGCGTTGCGCGGCGCGGTCGGCGTCGTGTCGCTCGGGCACGACGAGTACTGGACCACCCGGATGCGCGCGGCCGTCACGGCGGCACGCGACTCCGGCAGCAACCTCGCGTTCCTCGGAGCGAACGCGGTCTATTGGCGAGTGCGCTTCACCGATGCCGGCCGGGTGCTGATCGGCTACAAGAGCGCGGCGCTCGACCCGCTGAAGAACAGCCGGTCGACGACGGCGCAGTGGCGACAGGACCCCGATCCCGACGCGGAGAACTCGCTGACCGGCCAGCTCTACGAATGCTTCCCGGGAAACGGTCCGTTCGTGGTGACCGATCCGTCGTTCTTCCTCTTCCGTGGCACCGGCGTGCGAGCCGGCAGCAGCTTCCCGGGGCTGGCCGGCGACGAGATCGACCGCGCCTATCCGATCGCCAGCACACCGAAAACGCTTCAGGTCGTGGCGCATTCGCCGCAGCAGTGTGGTCCGCGACTGCGGACCTTCACGGACATGACCTACTACGCGGTGCGCTCCGGAGCCGGCGTGGTCGACACCGGATCGATGCTGTGGACCATCGCCCTGCGTGGCACGAGCGCGCGGCACGGCACCACCCCCGGCTCGGTGGCCTTCGCGCGCGCCGTCACCGACAACCTGCTGCGGGCGATGGCGGCCGGACCGATGGGCCGGACGCACCCGGCGGTCCCCAACCTGGCAACCGTGCACGCTTCCGTGAGCACCGCGACAGGGTCCGGAGGGCCGGTGGCGACCAACTGATCCACACCTCCTCAGTCACCGTCGCGGATCCGCAGCACCAGCGGAACAAACGCACCAAGGGCGACCAGCTGAACCGCAGCGACCGCGAACACCGTTGTCGATACTGAGGCTTCGTACAATGCGCCGATGGCAACCGAGCCCGCCATCCAGGCCAGCCCGTAGACGGCAGTGAACAGGCCGTACCCGGTGCCGCGCAGATGGCGCGGGACGAGGTCGGCCACCGCTGCCTTCATGGTGGATTCATGCACCCCCATCGCCGCTCCCCAGACGATCGCGCCCACCCACACGAGCGCGACGTTGGTCGAGAACGACAACGCCGGCACCAGCGCCGCGAGGAACGGGAGCACGATCAGGCCGCGTAGTCCGACGCGATCGTAGATCCAGCCCGAGGCGAGCGCGGCGAGCGCGTCCACGCCCATCGCGGCCGCGTAGATGATGGGGATGTGGTATGCCGGGACGACGTGGCGCACCTGCAAGTGATAGGCGAGCACCGCAAACGTGGCGAACCCCAGCATGGTGAGTGCGGTGAACACGCTGTACGCCCAGAACCCGGCCGAGAACGACCAGCGTCCGGGCGCTGGCTCGGTGGCGCTGACCGGTCGCTCGTCGGGCGGCTCGTACGCCTCCGGATGCGGTCCGGCACGGTGCAACAGCGCCAACACGGTGAGCGCCAGCGCGCCGGGGATCGCGAGCACCGCGAAGCCCAGTCGATAGCCGGACAGCGCGATCATCCCGGAGACCACGAGTGGGCCGATGACGGCACCGGTCTGGTCGAGCGCCTCCTGGATGGCGAACGCCCGGCCGCGGCCCAGCGTGCTGCTCGCGGCGGCGAGCATGGCGCCCTTGGCCGGGCTGCGCACCGCCTTGCCGAACCGTTCGCCGATGACCAATGCGGCCGCCTGCCACAGCAACTGACTGGCCGCGAGCAGCGGCACCGCGATCATCGTGATCGCATAGCCGGCGATGGTGATGGGCCACGGGCGGCGGGTCCGGTCCGACAGCGGGCCGGTGGCCAGCCGCAGTACCAGCGCGACGGCTTCACCAGCTCCGGAGATCAGCCCCACCACCGTGGCGCTCGCACCGAAGGTGGCGAGGTACGGGCCGACCACCGACCGGGCGCCCTCGTAGACCAGGTCGCCCAGCCCCGCCACCACACCGAAGCCGAGCACGAACCGCATCGGGTCGATGCGGTTCGCCGGGCGGATCCGGTCACCGGTCATGTGGGATCGACGATCTTCACCATCACGCAGTTCTTCAGCCCCTTCGGCCGGTCGTCGGTGAAACCAAGACGCTCGTAGAGTCGCCGGGTGCCGTTGTAGAGCGCATCGACGGCGGGCCAGGTCACGCTGCTCAGCGGCGCGATCGTGTATGACGACTCGGCAGAGGCCATCCGACACTTTATCGCCTGGGCGATCGCGCTTCCGGGGATGGAGACTTGAACCGTTGTCACCTGCGCTACGTGTCAGGAGACGAACGGAAGGAGCCGGATTGTGGTGACCAAGACCGTCTTTCGCTCCGTCGTCCCGGTCCTCAGCCTGCTCACCGCTGCCGGTCTGGTGATCGATGCGTATGTTCATCTCACCGTCGCGGGCGACTACGCATTCGTGAAGACCGACGTCGTGAGCCAGGCCACGCTGTTCCGTGTCGAAGGTGGTGTCGCCATCGCGGCGGCGGTGATCGTGCTGATCCTGCCCAGCAGGCTGGCGGCGCTGCTCGCGTTCGTCGTGAGCGCCGGCGGCGTCGCGGCCGTGCTGGCATACACCGAGTTCGACCCAGGCCGCATCGGTCCGTTACCGGACATGTACGAGCCGGTGTGGTTCACCACCAAGACTGTCAGTCTCATCGCCGAGGCAGGTGCGACCGTGACGGCGGCCGCCCTCCTCACGCTGCTCTTCCTGCGCCTCGACGGTCACTGACAACCGTCAGCTCTGCAACAAGATCCAGGTCTTGCCCGGAGCCAGTAGGAGCGCCTTGCCGTCGGCGTCGCGGAAGCGGAACGGCGCGCTCGGGGCCGACCGGCGCCAGGTGCCGGACAGCCGCGTGCCGCCGCGGTACAGGGTGACGTTTCCGGAACCGGTGGACACCGTCCGGTAGACCGGGTTTCCCGCGGGGTCCCGGTAGCCGTCGGACACTGAGCGTGTCTTCAGCACCAGCACGTTTGCCGCGGTCACCGGCTTCCCACCCGTCCCCGCGTCGGTGTACGGACGGCCGTTCCAGCTCGGTAGATAGTGGCTTCCGGCGTAGGAGAACGTAAAGCGGTCACTGCCGATGCGCACCGTGAAACGAGCCTGGCGGGGGGCATGCTGCAGCCGCGTGTCCGTGGTGCCGAATTGCAGACCGATGTCCCGAGGTCGGGACAGGCCGCTCCCCCGCGCGAGCTGGGCGAGGTTGAAGTACAGGTTGTGGGGCGCGGGCCGACGCCGGTGCCGGGTGGCGTTGTCGTCCAACCGGATCGAGGCGCGCTGCAGTCTGGATCGGACCTGGGAGGCGACGCCGGAGTAGACCAGCAGCGGCTTGCCGAAGGCAGGCAGTATGGCGATGTCCGTGCTGCGGGCGCTGCGGACCGGCTCCACTCGTGTCGGGAAGGCCGAGTGGTAGATCGGCATGAGGCGGGTCAGGCCACCCTCGACCTCTTCGACGAAGACGATGTCCGCGGCCGACAGCCCGTATTGCGGCATGGCCGCCGCGGTGTTCTCCAGCTTGACCGCGATCACCGGGTTGGCCATTGGTCTGCCGCCGGTGAGCGGGTCGTGTGGTGCGGTCGACGGCGTGCTTCTCCGAGGTGCCGTCGTCGATGTCGTCGAGGCGTGCGTCGATGAGGTCGGCCGGTTGGAGCTGGGGTGGGTGCCGGAGGTCGTGTCGGAGCAGCCTGCGACGGCCAGTGCCGTGAGGGCGATGCCGGCGGTCAGGAACTGGCGTCGGGTGGTGGTTCGCATCGCGTCACAAGCTACCCGCTGTGCGAACGGTATTGCTTCCGCAACCAGGTCGGCGCGACCTTTGGGCAGTCAGCGCCAGGCGTCCGAGGCCGCCAGGACTTCTTCCTTCGTCCAGGTCATTCGCCGACGCTACAGTCGTGCGCGTGTCCGATCCGCTCGCCTCGCTGAACTGCGCCCAGCGTGAGCTGCTCGCGGAGTGGCTACCGGACCTGCGCGTGGTGCGGGACCACAGCTGGGGGCTCGTCGACAACGTGGTGCTCGAGGGGGAGGCCGGCGGCAGGCGCTACGTCGTGAAGGCGGACGGCGAGGCGAATCACCACATTTCGCGCGAACTCGATGCGCACGAACGGTGGCTGCGCCCATGGGTCGCGTGCGGCCGTGCGCCCCGGTTGGTCGCGGGCGACCGCACGGCCGAGATCATCGTCACCGAGTATCTGCCCGGCGAGCTCGTGCTGGGCTCGGCGGCGCAGTGGGACCCGGAGACCTTCCGTCAGGCGGGTGAGCTGCTCGCCATGCTGCACGGTCAGCCGGGACGGGTGGATGCGTCATACGAGCAGGAGGAGAACGGGAAAATCCTGCGCAACCTGGACAAGCCGCACCGGATCGCGCCGACGCTCGAACGTAAATTGCGCGGCATCGTGTCGTCCTGGCCCAGTCAACCGGTCACCGTTGTGCCCACGCACGGCGACTGGCAGCCGCGCAACTGGCTTGTGCAGGAAGGGCGGATCAGTGTCATCGACTTCGGACGCTCCGCGATGCGTCCGGTGCTGAGTGACTGGGCTCGCTTGGAAGCACGTGACTTTCGGGAAGATCACGCCCGAGAGGAGGCGTTCGTCCGTGGCTACGGCACCGACCCGCGCGAGCCGGATGCGTGGTTCCGGGAGCGGTTGCGCCAAGCGATCAATACCGCTGTGTGGGCTCACCTCATTGGTGACGCCGCCTTCGAGGAGCAGGGACACCGGATGATCGAGCGTGCGCTCGCGGATCGGTGACTGGCCGCGCGCCGAGTGGCACAACTACCGGCGAGTGGCGCAGCAGCACGTGTGCCACTCGGCGGTAAGTGTGCCAGTCGGCGCTTCGTGCGCCAGTCGGCGAACGGACAGGAGGGTGGATCACCGGCCAGGTGCTGTACAGCAGCGGCGGCTTCCACACGCCAGGGTGACCGAGCAAGCTCTGTCCGCGACGGCACGTACGGTGTGCGACATGACAGAACGCGTCGTACCACTCGCCTCGATCTCCATCGACTGTCCGGACCCCGATGCACTCGCCAGGTTTTATGCTCAATTGCTCGGCTTGGCAGAGACTTTCGCGACGCCGGACCGCAGCGTCGTGTGCCTGTCCGGAGCCGGACCGATGCTCACCTTCATGCAAGTGCCCGACCACATTCCGCCGGCGTGGCCCGATGGCGAGCAGCGGCAGCAGATGCACCTCGACCTCGCCGCCGAAGACCTCGAGCGGGATGTCGCGGCTGCCGTCGCGCTCGGCGCGCGCGAGGCCGGCTTCCAGCCTGCGCCGAGCCGGTGGCGGGTGATGGTCGACCCGGCCGGTCACCTCTTCTGTCTGACCACGGTCCGACCGGACTGAGCGCTGCGTAGAGTCGAAGAGACGGACAGGAGGTGACCGCATGCGAACCGCAGTGCGCAAGATCGTCCTGCTCGAGGGAGTCAGCGACGTCGCCGCTGTCACCGGGCTCGCCGCCGCCTTCCGCCTCAGCCTGGACGACGTGGAGTTGGTCAACCTCGGTGGCGTCACCAACATCCACCGCGAGCTGGTCCAACTGCACCGCCTGGGCGGCGAATTCGAGGTCCTCGGATTGTGCGATGCACCCGAGGTGCGATTCGTCGAACAAGCGCTGCAGGCGGTGGGGATGCCGGTCCGTGACGTGAGCGACCTGGCGGCATACGGCTTCTTCATCTGTCATCGCGATCTCGAGGAAGAGCTGATTCGCGCACTCGGCGCGGAGCAGTGCGTCGACGTCATCGCGCGACTCGGCCTCGAGCCCAAGCTCACAACCCTGCGGCAGCAACCGGCCTGGCAGGACCGACCCCTCGTCGAGCAGCTGCACCGGTTCTGCGGAGTCGCGTCCGGCCGCAAGGAGCTTCTGGCCGGCGCTCTGTCCGCTGCGCTGGACACCGAGCGCGCTCCGGAGCCGCTGCTGCAGCTGATCGACCGGATCGCGGCTGCATGAGCGACCCGTTCCGGCTCGGCCCGGCCCTCGCGTTCGACCTGCACGCGAGCGCCGACCGCCCGTCGGGCGACTGGGAGCCGCTCTCCACCCGGATCAGCGACCCAGCGTTGCAGGCACGGGTCGAGCGTGTGAGAGACGCGCTCTCCCGGCCCGGGCAGGCGCGGGTCGATGCCCGAACGGCTGCCTCGACCGAGCAGTTCGGCCTGTCCGCGCGCCTGGTCTCGGCATACCTCTGTGCGGTCGCGCTCGGCCGGTCACTCGATCTGCAACCGACCTCGAGCTGGTGGCGCCAGGACGAAACCGGTTGGGTACGGCTGTCATTCAGCCGGGCGAGCACGTCGTCCGACCCATTGCAGGAGAGCGCGATCGTCGATCTGACGCAACGCGTGCAGCGGTTGTATGGCGTCAGCCCTCACGTGCTCTGGGGAAACATCGGATCGGCGGCCAACAGCACCATCACGCTCCTCCGAACGACACGGCCGGACCTCGTGCCCGCCGCGCGGATCGCCGCCGACCGGTTGCTGGCCGATCCGCGCCTCGACGGTGGAACTCTCCGGGTCGGCGAGGGTTTCCGCCGCAGGAGCTGTTGCCTGATCTACCGAGCCACCGAGTCGTTGTGCGGTGACTGCGTGCTTCAGTCCGCCGGAGCAGCCAGGTCGTGCGTCTCCCGCACGAAGGCGGCGAAGCCCGGCACGGTGAACTCGACGTAACCGTGGCTGCTGTCGGTGATGATGCCGGCACCGATCAACCGGCTGCGCGGCACCCCGAGCGCGTCCGTCGGCTTGCCCATCGCTGCGGCGATGGCGCTGCGGCGCACCGGCCCATCCCCGAGTTGTGCCATGGCGAGCACGAACGCCAGCTCGACCTCACGCGTCACCTTGGACAGGCGTGCGGTGAACAGCTGGCGCAGGTCCTCCTCGACGTCCTCGGCGGCCTGCTCCACGTGCTCCCGCCGGATCGTCCCGCCCGGGTTGGGGAAACCGGCGTGCCGCCAAGCGTTTTCGCCGATCAGTTGCACGGTGTGCGGATAGCCGGCGGCATACCGGACCGCGGCGTCGATCGCGTCCGCGCTCCATCCCACCCCGAGCTCACGGGCCGGGTTCGCGAGAGCCACCGCGGCTGCGTCGGGCGGCAGGTCTTTCAGCTGGCGGTAGGCGAAGCGCTCGGAGTTGCTGACCGCCGCGTTGATCACGCTGACGCTCTCGGGCAGGCCCGCAGCGAACAGTGCCACCGGGAGCGTGCGCCGCTCGGACTGGAAGTGCTGCCAGGCGTAGGAGATCGTCCGCAGGCTCGCGGTATCGGCCGCCTGCACCTCGTCCACCAGGATCACCAATCCCGTGTAGCGCCGTTCGAGCGCAGCCTCCACGGTCGCCACGATGAGATCCTCGAATTCGCGGGTCGCCCCACGCGCCCGGCGACCGGCCCCCGGCGCGCTCCACGCGGCCTCGATGCTGGCCACACCGGGCACCCCTCCGGTCACCTTCAGCTCGAGGTGTGACAGCGCGGTCGCGACCTTCTGGCGCAGTTTGGCCGGCCACCGGCGCACGAGCCGCTCCGCGCCATCGGCGATCGCCGGCACGAGCCCGGCCGACTCCCCCGCGGTCACCCAGATGGTGATCGCACCCTTCGCCTGCGCGCGCTGCTCGATCTGCCGCAGCAAAGAGGTCTTGCCCACACCACGGGGACCGTGATCAACCCGGATGCGCGGCACGAGGCGCCCGAGTGCCGCCATCATGTCCAGTCGCTCCGAAGCCTCAGCCAGCTGCCTTCTGCGGCCTGGTGTTTCGCGCGCCACGGCACCGGGCGTGTAGGGGCTCGGCTGGACCATGTCGCCTCGTCTCGATGTATACGTTTCGCCGGAATCGTCTCCAACCGTATCGGGAGTCACCGACACGCGGCGCGCAATCCACCAGCTGCTCGTGCCGGGTCCGGCACGAGCTGTCACGCCGTGCGCACCACTAGACCGAGAAAAGTGGCCAGCGCCGCAATCTCACGGTCCACGCGACCTCGCAAGGCCGTGGAGAACGGTTCGTCCTCGTGGATCGCATGCACCACCAACGCGCCCCGCTCGCGGTCGGCCGAGGCGTCGACCTTCCCGACCAGCCGGTCGACGTCGAGGATCGGCAACGCCCAATAGCCCCAGCGCCGCTTCGCTTTGGGCTTGTACATCTCCAGCTGGTAGTCGAATCCGAAGATCTCGGTCATCCGCTTGCGGTCGAAGACGAGCTGGTCGAGCGGCGACAGCAACACGGTGCGGCCACGGAACGGCGCATCCAGCAGCACAGGATCGACGCACCACCGGCCGCGCACCCCCTCGATCACGGCCGGCCGCCCCGGCGGCTCGAACTCCGTGCGCGTGTTGCCGGCCAGGTCGTAGACCTTCGGACGCATCACGCCGAGCGCCTGCAACGCACGGCTCGCGCGCTCGCGCAGCGCCTCCTCCAGCGGCACCGTGTCGGTCTCCGGGTAGACGCGCTCGGCGAGATCCCACAGCCGCTCCCCACGCTCGCCGCGGGCGGCCACCGCGACCTCTCCCCTGCTCTCCATGAAGTCGATGAGCCGCACGACGTTCTGGTTGTTCGTCCAGCCGGTCGATCGCCACGGCAGCTCGCAGGTGTCGTCGAACGCCGCCGCCGGCAGCGGTGCCTCCTCGGCGAGCCGGTCGAGGATGTCCCGTCGGCACAGGTCGTTCGCCTCCACCCATTCGGCGACCGACTCCTGCCACTCCGTCAACGGGTGCTCGCCCCAGTCGGCGAGTTCGGCGCGGTAGAGCCGGATGTCGTCGGCGGTTAGCACCCGGCCGCGCAGTTCGACGACCTCACGTGCGTCGAAGAGGTCGTCGAGGCCGCCCAGTCGGTATGCCAGGCCCAGCCGGCTCCAGCACACCAGCTCCGGACTCGGCACGACGGCTGCCGTCAGATCCATCTGCACCGAACCGAGGCGGCGCACGACGTCGAGCAGCTCGGCCGGGCGAGGAGCGGCGAGCAGCTGCGCGCGCACCGCGATGCGTCGCGCCTGTGCCTGGGTCAGCTGATGCGGTCGTGCGGCCACGTCCTGCACCGTAGTGGAATGCGCGCCGACCGGACGCCGTTGCGGCATACATGAAGGTCGACATCTGGTCTGACGTCGCGTGCCCCTGGTGTTTCATCGGCAAGCGTCGCTTCGAAGCCGGCCTGCGCGGCTTCGCGCACGCCGATGACATTGAAATCACCTGGCACAGCTACCAACTGGACCCCAGCCTGCCCGAACACTACGACGGCACCGAGCTGGACTACCTGGCCGAGCGGAAGGGTATGCCGCGCGAGAACGTCCGGCAGATGTTCAGTCACGTCGCGGAGCAGGCGGCCGGCGAAGGCCTGCACTACGACTTCGACAACCTCGTGGTGGCCAACAGCCTGCGCGCGCACCACCTGCTCCATCTCGCGGCGAGGCACGGCGTCGCCGACGCGGTCAAGGAGGATCTGCTCAGCTCGCACTTCGAGCACGGCGTCGACATCGGTGACCCGGCAGAGCTGGTGGCGATCGGTGTTCGGCACGGTCTGGCAGCAGCCGACGTCCGTGCGGCGCTCGACGATCCGCAGCTTCGTTCCGAGGTCGAGCAGGACTTCGCCCAGGCACATGCCTACGGCATCCAAGGGGTCCCGTTCTTCGTCATCGACGACAAGTACGGCATCTCGGGAGCCCAGCCGGCGCAGACGTTCACCGCCGCGCTCGAGCAGGCCTGGGCCGAGACGCACCCGCTGGTGATGCAGGGCACCGAGGGTGCCGCCTGCGGTCCGGACGGCTGCGCCGTACCGGCACGCGACACGACTGAGTGACGGTCAGCGCCGAGAACGAGACGGTGTGCCAACGCGGCACGGTGCTGCGGCGTCCTACTCGGCATGACCTCGGTGACCCGACGCGACGCACTCGCCCTCTCCGCCGGCGGCCTGGTGGCCGCGCTGACCGCCTGCAAGACCTCGTCGACCTCGGCGGGTAGCTCCACCGCGTCGACGTCCGCGGCGACGTCGACCACCGCAACCACATCGACGGCGGCTCCGACATCCGCCGCCTCCTCGAGGCTGAGCGCCTCGACCTCCGGCGTCCGTTCCGCGACGACCAAGGACTGGGTGGCCTTCGCCCGCACCGTCAAAGGGCCGGTCGACCTGCCCGGCACGGGTCCCTACAACCGGACCAAGCTCGTCTTCGACACCCGCTACGACAACAACAAACCGGCCGCTGTCATGGTCGTCGAGCGCACCGACGACATCGCCCGCGCGATGCACTTCGCCGCCGAGCACGGCCTGCAGATCGCACCGCGCGGCGGCGGCCACTCCTACGTCGGCGCCTCGGCCGCGAACGGCACGCTGGTGCTCGACATGCGACCGCTGAACTCGGTCAGCTATCGCGCGAGCGACCGTACGGTGCGCGTCGGCACCGGCGCCACCTTGTATGCCGTCAAGAAGACCCTCGCCGCGCACGGCCGCGGCATACCGACGGGGACCTGTCCGACGGTCGGCGTGGCAGGTCTGACGCTCGGCGGCGGACTGGGCGTCGAGTCGCGCGCCCGGGGCCTGACTTCCGACCGGCTGACCGCCGCGGAGATTGCGCTCCCGAACGGCAGCACCGTGATCGCCGACGCGCACCACCACGCCGACCTCTTCTGGGCCCTGCGCGGCGGAGGCGGCGGCAACTGCGGCCTGGTGACCGCGATGCGCTTCGCCACCCATGCCGCGACCGGCAAGGGCATCTTCACGCTCACCTTCCCCAGCAGCTCGGCGGTCCGGGTGATGACCGGCTGGGCGCGCTGGATCGGCACGGCGAGCCGCTCCCGGTGGGCCGGCGTCCACGTCGACGCCATCGGCGGCGGCAGGCTGCATGTCAGCATCCTGGGCGTGACCGAGAGCGGCGACGAACGGTCTGCCGCTGCCTCGCTCCTCAAGCAGGTCGGCGTCGCTCCCACCGCCACGAACTATCGACGGTTCAGTTATCTGGATGCCGCGGTCTACCTCGGTGGCGGGGTCACCTCCAAGCGGCAAGGCTTCACCGCCGGCAGCGACGTGCTCGCCTCGCTCGACACGACCGCAGCGACCGCGATCGAGCACGCCGTGGTCGCCCGCTCGCGCACCGGGCAGCCCGGCAGCGCGCTGCTCGACCCGCTGACCGGAGCGGTGTCCGATCCCGGTGGCGCCGCCACCGCGTTCCCGTGGCGTCATCACGTCGCGTCCGTGCAGTGGTATGCCGGCGGCACCGGCTATGCCTCGGCGCAGGCCTGGATCGCCGACGCGCACCGGCAACTCGGCAAGTCCTCGTCCGGTGGCTACGTCAACTACCTGGAGACGGGTCAGCCGGCCCACCGTTATTACGCCGGCAACACCGCCCGGCTGGCGACGGTGCGACACGCCTACGACCCGCCCCGGCGGCTGCACAGTGGTCTGGTCGTATGACGGATCCGGCGGCGCCGGCCGGGACGCTCGCGATGCCGGTCGCCGGTGTGCCACAGTGTCGCGCGTGACCCTGCTGCGCGGCCGCATCGAGCGAGTCTCCGATCCGGAGCAGCAACGCCTGCAACACAGCTGGTACTGGTACGACTGGGCGGCCGCGTCATACGTCACGGTCACCGCCGCCGTGCTCTTCTCGCCATACCTCACCTCGATCGCGAACAAGGTGGCCTGCCCGGGCCAGGCGAGCGACGTGGCCTGCAACAACAACCTGCACGTGCTCGGGATCGGCGTGGCGCCCGGTTCGCTGGTCCCCTACATCCTCACCGTCTCCACCATCATCTCGGCGGTCGTGCTGATCTTCGCCGGGGCGGTCGTCGACCGGTCGACGCATCCGCTGCGCTACCTGGCGGGTTTCACGTATGTCGGGGCCGGTGCCGCCGCCGCGATGGTCGCGATCGGCGGCACCGACTGGCAACTCGGCGTGATCCTCGCGATCATCGCCAATCTGTGCCTCGGCGCCGCGCTGATCGTCTATTCGGCGATCATGATCCGGATCACCCCGCCCGACGACCGCGACTACGTCTCGGCGCGCGGCTGGGCCTACGGCTATCTGGGCGGCGGCTCGCTGCTGGCCGCCACGCTCGTCCTGCTCGTCGTGCACGGCGCCTTCGGCCTCGACAAGGCCGGTGCCGTCCGGGTGGCGTTCCTGGCCGCCGGCATCTGGTGGGGACTCTTCGCGATCATCCCGTTGCGCGGGCTGCGCGGCCTCGCCGGCACTCGTCCCGGGCAGCCGCAGGACCGCCTCGGCGGCCTCCGTCAGCTGCGCAGCACCTTCGCCTCCCTGCAGCACTACCCGCAGACCAAGCGCTTCCTGCTGGCCTATCTGTTCTACAACGACGGGATGCAGACGGTCATCGCCTCGGCCAGCCTCTACGGCAGTAAACAACTGAAGTTCAGCGACAGCGAGCTGGTGGTGACCATCCTGCTGGTGCAGATCGTCGCGTTCTTCGGCGCCATGGCGTTCGCCCGGCTCGCCGCACGGCACGGCGCCCAGCGGATGATCTACTCCAGCCTGTTCCTGTGGACCGCGGTCGTGTGCCTCGCCTGCCTGTTGCCCGCACGTCAGCTGGTCCTCTGGCTGGCGCTCGCGACCGGCATCGGGCTGGTGCTCGGCGGCAGCCAGTCGCTGTCGCGCTCGCTCTACAGCGGTCTGGTCCCGGCCGGCCGCGAGTCGGAGTTCTTCAGCCTTTACCAGGCGATGGAGCGCGGCACGAGCTGGCTCGGCACGCTCGTCTTCGGGCTGGTGTTCCAGTGGTTCCGCGATTACCGCTACTCCATCGTGGCGCTGGTCATCTTCTTCGGGGTCGGCGCGGTGTTGCTGCGCGGTGTGCGGGTGCGCGAAGGCATCGTGGCGGCCGGCAACACTCCGCCTCAGGTGGTATGACGGGTCGCGGCCCAGCCTGCGGGGCGTGAGAGTGATCACTCCGAACGTCCTCGATGTGACATTTTCGCGGGCTTCCGGCATGGTGTGACGGCCGCGGACGTATCATGCGCAACCTTTTGCCGTGCTGCGACGTCCTGACTGCGACGGCCTGGGAACATCACGCCCCGATAGACCGTTGCACGACATAGATCGCCGAGACGGATGGACCCGAGGGGGGAAGGTCTCGGGGAGGCCCGATACGAGAGAGAAGTGATTGGTCATGGCAGAGCGTTCCTTGCGAGGCACCAACCTCAGCACCTTGTCGCTGGAGACCGAGGAAGGCATTGCCTTCAGCGAGCGGCAGATCGTGCGCTACGTGTGTCCGGAGGGCCACGTGAGCGAGCTGCCGTTCTCCGTCGAGGCGGACGTGCCCAGCTTGTGGGAATGCCGGTGCGGAGCCGAGGCCAAGCTGCAGGACGGCCCGGAGCCGGACCGCAAGCCGGTCAAGCCGCAGCGCACCCACTGGGACATGCTGCTGGAGCGTCGCTCCATCCCGGAGCTCGAGGAGCTGCTGCAGGAGCGGCTGACCCTGCTGCGCGCCTCACGCGGTGAGAAGCCGCGCCGCAAGCGCTCCGCCTGAGCGTCATACGAAAAGGAGCCGACCGGACATCCGGTCGGCTCCTTGTCGCATGTGTCAGTGGTCGTGCTTCTCGTCGATGACCTCTGCCTCGATGACCTCCGGATCGCCGGCGCGGAAGTCGGTGCGAGTCGCGGTGTAATCGACCACGCGGACCGCTCCCCCGCCGAGCCGGCGGCCCACGGCCAGTTGCACGATCCGCCGTGAGACTGACCGCATCCCCGGCAGGATGAGGATCAGCCCGAGCAGCGAGGTCACGAAGCCGGGGATGAGCAGCAGGATGCCGCCGACCAGCGCCTGGGGCGCGTCCGAGACCTCCTTCGCGGGCGGCCGGCGTTCGGCCATGGCGGTCCGCAACTCGCGAGTGGCGCCGACCGAGGCACGCTTGATCACGAGCAGCCCGAGGCAGAAGCACGCCGCCAGCGCGAGCAACGTCCACCAGCCGATGACGTGCCAGACCAGGACGATCACGACGACCTCGACGATCGGCAGGCAGAGAGCGGTCGCGAAGAGCAGCCGGGCCCAGAACGGTGCGCGGTGGGTGACGGTGGTCATTTCTGGCGGTCCTTCGGTCGGTGCACGAGACGTTCACCGATAGAACGAAGCTGAGCCCGCCGGTACTCCCAACCCCACCGACTGATGTTGCGCAGCGACTCCCGCGCGATGTCCGGGTTCATCTTCGACTGCCCGATCTCGCGCTCGACGAAGGTGATCGGAACCTCGACGACCCGCAGGCCGGCACGGATCGCGCGCCAGGTCAGGTCGGCCTGGAAGCAGTACCCGTAGGAGTCGACTCCCTCCAGCCCGATCGTCCGGAGCGCGTCCGCTCGGTAGACCCGGAATCCGGCGGTCGCGTCGTTGACCGGCATACCGAGCAGCGTCTTGACGTAGATGTTGCCGCCGATGCTGAGTGCCTTGCGGTGCAACGGCCAGTTGACCACCTTGCCACCGCGGATCCACCGCGAACCGATCACCACATCCGCGTCACCCGCCGCCGCGAGCATGGCGGGCAGGCGCTCCGGCGGGTGGGAGCCGTCGGCGTCGATCTCGATGAGCGCGTCGTAGCCACGCTCGAGGCCCCAGGCGAAGCCGGCCAGATAGGCCGTGCCGAGACCTTCCTTGCCGGCACGGTGCATCACCTGCACCCGGTCGTCGGCCGCGGCCAGTGCATCGGCGACCGCACCAGTGCCGTCCGGCGAGTTGTCCTCGAGCACCAGCACGTCGGCGTCCGGCACGCTGTCCCGGATCCGCCGCACTATGCGCGGCAGGTTGTCGCGCTCGTTGTATGTCGGGACCAGTACCAGCAGCTTGTCGAGAGCGGGACGGTCGTGAATGGCGTCAGACAAGCTGGTGAACTTCCTCGGTGGTCCTGATGCGGCGACGGGTCGACCGGTTGCCGGCGATCGCGACCGCACACAGCAGCACAGCTGCGGCACAGCCAAGCCATTCGGGCACCGCACCCAGACGGACGGCAAGGGTCTCCTCCGAGCGCAGCGGCAGCGCGCCGGACAGCGCCGCCGGGGTGAACAGGCTGGTCCTGTCATGGACCACTCCGTCGGGGGTGATCAGGCCGCTGACACCCACGGTCGAGATGTGCACGATCGACCGGCCCAGCTCGATGGCGCGCACCTGCGAGATGGCGAGTTGCTGCTCGGACTCCGCGGTGTAGCCGAAGGTCGCGTTGTTGGTCTGCACTGCCAGGAGCTGCGCGCCGTCTTGCACGGGCTTGCGGGTCAGCGAGTCGTAGGCCACCTCGAAGCAGATCACCGGTGCCACCGTGACGACACCGTCGGTCTTGGTGGGCACCTGGAACAGGCCGGTCTTGTGCCCCGCCGCGAAGTTGCCGGCGAGGTCGACGGTCTTGGTGAAATGCCGGAAGAACGACCGGTAGGGCATGTATTCCGCGAACGGCACCGGGTGCTGTTTGACGTAGCGGGCGACGATGCCCTTGCCGGGCAGGTAGAGCAGCGAGGTGTTGCTGGTCTGCGGGGCCGGCTCCTGCAGTACGGCACCGACGATCAGCGGCACGCCGATCCGGTCGACGGTCTGGACGATCTCGGTGCCGGCGTCCGCGTTGCGGGTCGGGTCGATGTCCGAGGAGTTCTCCGGCCAGATGACCAGCGCCGGCTCCGGCAGCTTCCCCTCCCGGATGAGCGCGGCGGCCTTGTCCGTCTCCTTGACATGGTGGTCGAGGACCGCCCGTCGCTGGGCGTTGAACTCGAGACCTGCCGTCGGCACGTTGCCCTGTATGGCGAGCACCTGGAGCCGTTTCCCGCCGGTCGGCGTGGGATAGACGACCGCGACGCCGACGACGGCCAGCGCCGCCACCACCGGCCACAGGCGCGGCAGGACGGCGCGGGCGGGCGGCATACCTCGGCGGACCCGGTCGATCGCCAATGCCAGCCAGCCGCCGAGCAGGGCGACGACGAAGGTGAGCCCGGGCGCACCACAGATCGAAGCCAGATGCGCCAGGGGCGATCCGGCGGTGGTCCAGGCGAGCCGGGCCCACGGGAAGCCCCCGAACGGCATGGAGTCACGGACGGCTTCCTGCAGCACCCACAGCAGCGCGATCGCCAGTGGCCGCACGTGCGGACCGTCGGGCGGTGAGAGCCATCCCGGGAGGCGTTCCCACCGGCGAGCCGACTGCACCAGGGAGCAGGCGGCGCCCATCAGCGCGATGTAGACCGACTCGGTGATCGCGAGCGCCAGCCAGGGCAGGGCGCCCACGTAGGTGCCGGCCCAGTGCAGGGTCGGGCCGAAGCAGGCGAAGCCGCCGACGAGACCGAGCAGGAAACCCGTGCGCGCACGCGTGCCCTTGGTGGCCAGGGCGAGCAGGGCGACGCCGGCGATGGCGGCCGGCCAGATGGCCGCGCCCGGGAAGGACAGCCAGAGACAGAGACCGCCTGCGACGGCCAGAGCGAGGCGCAGGATCACCCGGTCAGCCTATAGCGGCGACCCGGGCGCAGATGGGCTCCCTCGTCGTTGGGACCAATACCCGCGGCCGATTCCGGCACGTGCACGTTTTCTACTAGACGAGGGGCCCATCCACCCACCATTGGTCCGTGATCTCGCGGCGGGCGAGCCCGAACGGTGAAACAGGAATCTACCTGTCCGCTCGCTGCTGTCAACTGGGCGCTGACCTGCACAAACGCACGTTTCCGCAGGTCACGGCGGCTCTCGCTGTCCAGAAGTTTTTCAGGATGCCCGGCGTGTCGGCGGCAACACGCCGACGGCCATGATGTACGCGTGACACCGCGCCGCGCCAAGAACACCTCAGGCACCCCCGCGATCGAGTTGCTCGACAGTTCGGGGACCGTCTTCACGGTCCACGAATTCGAGCACGACCGGAGTGCTGTGTCCTTCGGGATGGAGGCGGCCGAGGTGCTCGGTGTCGCTCCGGCGCGGGTCTTCAAGACGCTGGTCGCGCAGACCGATCGGTCCGCCGACAAGGGACTGGTGGTGGCCGTCGTGCCGGTCCACAAGCAGCTCGACCTGAAGGCTCTGGCACGCGAACTCGGCTGCAAACGTGCCGGGTTGGCCGATCAGGCAGTTGCCGAGCGCACGACGGGCTATCTGGTGGGCGGCATCAGCCCGCTCGGCCAGAAACGTCCGCTGCTCACTGTCGTCGACGCGTCAGCCACCGATCACGACACCGTGCTGGTGAGTGGCGGTCGCCGCGGCCTCGACGTCGAACTCGCGCCCGCGGATCTGCTGCGGCTGGCCGGTGGGCGGCTGGCCGGGATCGCGCGCTGAGTCACTCCGCGAGCGGCGTGCGGTCCTCCCACGGCGTGCTGAGCACGACGGTCGTGCGCGTCGTGACCGATGCCGCCGCGCGGATCTCGCCCAGCAGCACCTCGAGCGCCCCCGGGCCGCCGACGCGGACCTTGAGCACGTAGTTCTCGTCACCCGCGACCGAGAAGCACGACTCGATCGCGGTCAGGTGACGCAACCGGTCGGGTATGTCGTCCGGCGCCGACGGGTCGAACGGAGTCACCGAGATGAGCGCGGTGAGCGGCACACCGGCGGCCTCGTGGTCGACGATCGCCCGGTAGCCGCGGATCACGCCTCGCTCCTCCAGACGGCGGACGCGCTGATGGACCGCGGAGGTCGACAGGCCGGTGGCCTTGCCGAGGTCGGTGTAGCTGAGCCGTCCGTCCTGGGCCAGTAGCGACGCGATCCGCCGGTCGAGTTCCTCCATGTCCGCACTGTAGAGCAGCATGTAAGCCATGCAACGACGACTGATGCTGCTGGATTCGGCGAGTCTGTACTTCCGAGCGTTCTACGGCGTGCCGGACCGGCGGGCGTCACCGGACGCGATGCCGAACAACGCGATTCGCGGCTTCCTGGACATGATCGCCACGCTGGTCACCGATCATGCGCCGACCGAGCTGGTCGCCTGCTGGGACAACGACTGGCGTCCGGCGTTCCGGGTCGACGCGATCCCGTCATACAAGACGCACCGGATGGTGGACGGCAGCGACGGCATCGAGGAGTCGCCGGAGAACCTCACGCCGCAGGTGCCGGTGATCGTCGACGTGCTGGCGGCGATCGGGCTGGCGCGGTTGGGTGCCGACGGCTACGAGGCGGACGACGTGATCGGCACGCTCGCGGTGGGTGCGCACGGGCAGGCGCAGGTGGACGTGGTCACCGGGGACCGGGATCTGTTCCAGTTGGTCGACGACGCGCAGAGCGTGCGGATCCTCTACACCGCCAAGGGCGGTGTCCGGGAGCCGGATGTGGTGGACGAGGCGTACCTCGAGCGGAAGTACGGTGTGTCCTCCGGGGCGGCATACGCCGACATGGCGGTGTTGCGCGGTGACACCAGCGACGGCCTGCCGGGCGTCGCCGGCATCGGCGAGAAGACCGCTGCCACCCTCATCGGCCGGTATGGCGACCTGGCCGGCCTGCGTGCCGCCATCGACTCCGGCGACCCGGCGCTCAAGGGCGCGCAACGCAGCCGGCTGGAGGCGGCGAGCGATTACCTCGACGCGGCTCCCCGAGTCGTGGAGGTGGTCAAGGACATCCCGTTGCCCACGGGTTTCCGCGCAGCACTCCCCCAGGAGATCGCCGATCCGGCCACACTGCGGCGGCTGACCGAGGAGCACGACCTGAACTCCCCCGTCGCGCGCGTCCTCAAGGCGCTCGGGCTGCTCTGAGCCGTCAGCGACCCCGGTGCGTTCGAGGATCGTTCGGCGGGAAGGTGCCGTCGTCGTCTCCACCGTCGTCCAGGTGGTAGAGCAACTCATTGAGCCGCACCTGGACGTTCTCGACGCGCGGCACGTCGTGCAGGCGGACGCCGGCCTGCTCGCTGGCGTCACTGATGATCAGCGTGCCGCAGCCGAACATCCGGTCCAGCAGCGACTTCTCGTAGGACACGTCGTTGATGCGGTAGAGCGGGATGTCCCGGCCGGACTTGTTGATGATGCCGCGCCGGGTGATCAGCCGCCGGTTGGTGATGACGTAGATCGTGGTGAGCCAGCGAAGCACCGGCACCAGCACGAAGACACACAGCACGATCACGGCAAGGATCCACAGGGCGAGGGTGAGCCAGCCCGACCAGCCCTTGTTGCTGAACCAGATCGATCCCGCCAGTGCGAGGACGATCGTGACGACGCCGATCACCAGGGGGAAGAAGATCTCCTTGATGTGCGTGCGCAGCTCCAGGTCGATCTGTTCGCCACGCGCGAGGTGCTTTGCCGAGAACGCCATGCGGGCATCCTGCCATGTCGGGGGTGAGCTTTCAGTCCAACCTGTCGGCGGCGACGACGCCACGCATCACCTTGTCGATCGCCGTGCGTGCGGTGCGGCGGACTCCGTCGTGCGGGCCGGCGTCGGCGATCTGGTCGAGCAGGTCCACCACCTGCTTGCAGCGCCGGACGAAGTCGCCCGCTGACAGTTCGCTGTCGCGCAGCACGGTCTCCAGCCGGCCGCCGCTCGCCCAGCGATGCATGACCCACGCCATACCGGCATCGAGGTCCGACATCGGGGTCAGGCCGAGCCGGCGCTGGGAGTCCTGCAAGCCGCGCGTGATGTCGTCCATTCGGGCGAGGGCATCGCGTGTCTGGTCGCCCGGGATCTTCGGTGCCTCTCCCCCGCCGTCCCGCCGCGCCTCGTAGACCAGTGCCGAGACGACGGCCGCGAGGGACGGTGGGTCGAGGCGGCGCCATACGTCGTGCTCGAGGCATTCGGCGGCGAGCAGGTCCTTCTCGGTGTAGATGCGCTGGAGGACCCGGCCGCGGTCGGTGACCGCGGTCCCGTCGCCGTCGAGGTAGCCCAGCTCGGCGAGCAGGTCGCAGATCCGGTCGAAGGTGCGCGCCACCGAGTGGGTGCGGCGGTCCACCTGGCGTTGCAGTCCGTCGGTTTCCCGGCGCAGCTTCCACCACCGCTCGGCCCACCGCGCGTGCTGCTCCCGGTAAGGGCAGTCGTGACACGGGTGGTCCCGCAAGGCCTGCTTCAGCCGGTCGATCTCGGCACTGGAGCCCTCGATGTCGGCTACCTCCTGCGCACGGAGTTCGCGGGGGCTGGGCGGCGGTTCGTCGCGGAGCTTGTTGCGCATGGTGGAGGCGAGGTCGCGCCGCGAGCGCGGGGACCTGCTCTGGAACATCCGCGGGATCGTGATGTGGCCGACCGGCGCCGCCGCATCTGGTATGTCGGTCTCGGTCACCCGGCGCAACTGCCCGTCGGCGTTGATCACCGTGACGCTGTCGCCGTCCCCGCGTTTGCCGCGCGACCCCGGGAGGACAACCGCGTATCCGGACCGTCGGCCCTCCGGCACCCGGATGATGTCACCCGGTTGCAGCTCGTGCAGCGAGACCGCTGCAGCCGCGCGCCGGCTCGCCGAGCGCCGCTTCGCTGCGGACTTCTCGAGATCGGCGAGTTCCCTTCGCAACGCCGCGTATTCGGCGAAATCGCCGAGGTGGCAGCGCATCGCTTCGGCATACCCCTCGAGCGCCTCCTCGTTGCGGTGTATGGCGCGGGCGGTGCCCACCACCGACCGGTCCGCCTGGAACTGGGCGAACGACTGCTCCAGCACTTGCCCGGCGCGCCACCGGCCGACCCGTTCGACCAGGTTGACGGCCATGTTGGAGGTCGGCACGAAAGACGACCGCAGCGGGTAGGTGCGGGTCGACGCGAGTCCGGCGAGCTCGTGCGGGTCGACCCCCGGCCCCCAGAGCACGACCGCATGTCCCTCGTAGTCGATGCCGCGTCGCCCGGCGCGGCCGGTCAGCTGGGTGTATTCGGCGGGCGTGATGTCGGCGTGCGTCTCGCCGTTGTACTTGACCAGCCGCTCCAGCACGACCGTCCGGGCGGGCATGTTGATGCCGAGGGCGAGGGTTTCGGTGGCGAAGACGGCCTTGATCGTGCCGTCGGTGAACAGCTCTTCGACGATCTCGCGGAAGGTCGGCAGCATCCCGGCGTGGTGGGCGGCGAAGCCGCGGCTGAGTCCTTCGACGAAGTCGTAGTAACCGAGGACGGCCAGATCCTCCTCCGGCAGCGCCGCGACCCGCTCCTCGACCAGGCGGCGCACCCGGTCGCCTTCCTTGTCGGGGATGAGGTTGGTGCCCCAGGCCAGCAGTTGGGCGACCGCGCCCTCACAGCCGGCCCGGCTGAAGATGAACGTGATGGCGGGCAGCAGCCCGTCCCGGTCCAGCGCTTCGATGACCTGCGGCCGGCTCGGTCCGCGCGCCGGCCGTCCCCCACGCACCGGCCCGCTGTCGCGCCCGCCGCGGATGCGGCCGCGACGACCGCGGGGCGCGCCGGCGTCCTCCCGGCGCCCGTGCCGCTGGTCGCGTCGCTCCTGGCTGAGTTGCTCGATCCGTCGTAGCAGGTGCGGGTTGACGCGCAGGTGGTCCTTGCCGTCGTCGACGAAGAGGTCCATCAGCGACGGCCCGACCATCATCTGTTGCCACAGCGGCACCGGCCGGTGCTCCTCGACGATCACCTTGGTGTTCCCGCGGACCTCGCGCAGCCAGTCGCCGAACTCCTCGGCATTGCTGACCGTCGCGGACAGCGAGATCAGCTGCACCGACGGGGCGAGCATGACGATGACTTCCTCCCACACGGCGCCGCGGAACCGGTCGGCGAGGTAGTGCACCTCGTCCATCACCACGAAGCCGAGCTTGTCCAGCGTCGTGGACGCCGCGTAGATCATGTTGCGCAGCACTTCGGTCGTCATCACCACGATCGGCGCTTCGCCGTTGATCGACGAATCCCCTGTCAGCAGGCCGACATTCGCGGATCCGTGGCGAGCCGACAGGTCGGCATACTTCTGGTTGGAGAGCGCCTTGATCGGGGTGGTGTAGAAGGTTTTGCGGCCGGTGTGCAGGGCGAGGTATGCCGCGAACTCGCCGACGATGGTCTTGCCCGCGCCGGTCGGCGCCGCCACCAGCACGCCGCGACCGGACTGCACCGCCTCGATGCCGCGGCGCTGGAAGTCGTCGAACGGAAAGTCGTAGCCCTCCGCGAAGCGATCGATGTGTGTGGAGTCGAACCCGCCTCGTCGGGTGCTGGAACGGTCCTCGGGCTCGACGGAATCCGGCATGCCCGCAGGCTAGTTCACAACTGGGACTTTTCGTCGTCCGGCACGTCGAGCCACTCCGACCTGGCCTTCTCCTCCTTGCCGGCCCGGCGCCGGTCGAGGAAGAGCGACACCCCGCAGGCCGCGAAGTAGAGCAGGACCATCGGGACCATGAGCGCCAGCATGGACCAGGCATCGGGCGAGGGACTCATGATCGCGGAGAACACCGCGATGACCATGACAGCCACCCGCCAGCCCTTGAGCATGATGCGTCCCGGAAAGACCCGGATCTGGTTGAGCCCGACCAGGAAGACCGGCAGCAGGAATGCGAGGCCGAACGCGACGATGAACTTCGTCACGAAGCTGACGTACTTCTGCGCGTCGGTGAGGTTGTAGATCGGCGTGTGGTCCGGGCCGTTGACCTGCGGGGTGCTGCCCATGAGGAAGTCGACCGCGTTGGTGATCGCGAAATGCGAGACGTAGCAGCCGAGAACGAAGAGCGGCACGGCCGCGGCCATGAAGGCGACCCCGACGCGCTTCTCTTTCTTGGTGAGGCCTGGGGCCAGAAACGCCCAGATCTCCCACAGCCAGATCGGGCTGGCCAGAATGACTCCGCTCCACAGGGAGATCTTCAGTTTGATGGTGAACGGTTCGGAGACGCCGCCGTTCCCGAAGTTGAGGCCAACCACGGCAAGGTGGTGCCGCGCCTGCACGGTCCGGAGCGGCGACTCCACCCAGCCGTAGATGGTGTTGTAGTAGATCCAGGCAACAATTGCGCCGATCAGGATGGCGACGGCGGCAATGAGGGCGCGCCGGCGAAACTCGCGGAAGTGTTCGCCGAGGGACATCCGGGCTTCCGGATTGTCCTTCCGCCGCAAAAGGGCCATGTGTCGTGTGTCGTCCTGCGCCGAAGGTCCCGAGCGGGACGGTGATCAGTTGCCGTTGCCGGGGGTGTTGCCCTGCTGCGGGTAACCCGCCGGTGCCTGCTGCTGACCCTGCTGGTAGCCCGGGTTGGGTTGCTGATAACCCTGCGGCGGCTGGGCGTAACCCTGTTGCGGGTAGGGCTGCTGCTGGCCCTGCTGCGGCGGGTACGGGGTGGCCCCGGGCACGGGTGCCTCACCCGGAGCGGCACCGGTCGGCGGCTGGGTCTGACCGGGAACGGTCTGGCCGGAGGCCGAGCTCTTGTGGTCGTCATCCGCCAGTTCGCTCTTCAGGATGCGGGCAGACCGTCCCAGACTGCGTGCCGCATCGGGCAGCTTCTTCCAGCCGAAGAGGATCACCACAATGAGCACGAGGATGAGGAGGTGCCACGGCTCTAGGGCTCCACGAAACATAACCAGCTCCTGTTGATTGGCTGCGGGAAAGGACCGTGTCCCGCACCGTCACTACCACTCTACGTGATGTGCCCAGTCCGGGCGGTGTGCCTTCCGGCGTGCGGCGCGCTCCGCGCGTCGGTGCGCCTTGAGATCGGCCCGGTGCTGCCGCAACTCGGCCGGATCGCGGAACACCGCGAGGTCGTCGACGGTGTGGAGCTGCTGCTCCAACTCGTCGACCCGCGCCTCCACTTCGGCGAGTAGTTGCTGGGCGAGCGCGAGCTCGGTGCCGAGCAGCTTCAACGGTTTCCACAACCGCCAGAGCCGCCAGCCGACATACACCGCGCCGAACACCGCGAGGGCCAGCCACAGCAACACCCACTCCCACCAGTGCACGCGCTAGTCCTCGTATGCCGCGAGCGCGTCGCGGGCACCGTCCGCGACCTCGGCGCGCAGTGACGTCGGCTCCAGCACGCGGGCGGAGCCGCCGAGGCGCCATACCAACTGCCGCAGCCAGCGCAGGTCGGCGGTGCGGAACGACACGGTGAGCACGCCGTCCGCGCCACGCTGGACCTCGCCGGTCGGGTAGTAGTCGATCACCCAGGACGCGTCGGGCTGCAGCTCGAGCACTGCGGTCAGGTCGTCCGGGCCCGGGGTGAAGAGCCCCGAGTCGAGGTCGCGGGGCCGCGCCTCCGTGGGTGGTGTGCCGTCCTCGTCGAGCAATCGCACGGCGGCGACGCGGTCGAGGCGGAACAGCCGGACGTCCTGGGCGCGGTGACACCAGCCTTCGAGATACCAGTTGCCGTCGAGCGAGACGACCCGCATCGGGTCGACATCGCGCTCGGTGGTCTCGTCGCGGGACGGCACGACGTAGGACAGGTGCAGTCGCTGGTGGGCCGCGACCGCCGCACGCACGGTCGTGAGGGTGCTGGACGGAACCTCGGCCTCCAGAGCGATGCGCACCCGGTCAGTGGCCGCGCCGAGATCACCGGTCGCTTCGACCAGCTTGGCGAGTGCCCGGTCGACGGCGTCGCGTTCGTCCAGCCCGGGCACGGCAGCGAGCGTGCGCAGTCCGACGATCAGGGCAGTCGCCTCGTCGAGGCCGAGCCGCAGCGGCCGCGCGATCGTGTCGGCATTGCGCAGGAAGACCCGGCCCTCCTCCCACTCGGCCTCGATCAGGTCGTCGGGCATGTGCCCGGGCGTCCCGCACACGAACAGCAGCGCCAGGTCGGCCTCCACCTGCTCGGTCGAGACGCCGAGCTCCTGGGCGGCCTCCGCGATGTCGATGCCCTGGCGGTTGACCAGCCACGGCACCATCGTGAGCAGGCGGCTCAGCCGGGCGGTCGCGCTCTCGGGGGTGGTGGCCATCAGGCGGCTCCGTTGCGGTCGAGGGCACCGCGCAGCCGGCGGACGACGGCGTCGACCAGGTGGGGTGGCGAGACCACCCGAACGGCCGGGCCGAAGCCGGCGATCTCGTCGGCCAGTGCGGACGTGTCGGTGAAGTCGAGGGAGAGGCGCGTGCCGTGCGCGTCGGGTGCGCTCTCCCGGGCGCGGCGTCGCAGCGTGTTGCCGGCGCCGTCCTGGACGATCACGACCGCAGTGCTGGGCGGCGTCTCCGGGCCGTCGATCATCGCGATCGGGTCGTGGTCGGCGGGCACGTCATAGGCGCCCTGCTTGCCGATCCGTTTGACCGCACCGGCGATGCGGCCCAAGCGGAACACTCGCGGCGCTTCGCGGTCGAGGTCGAAACCGGTGACGTACCAGCGGCCGTGCCAGTTGGCGACGTTCCACGGTTGGATCCGCCGTTGTGCCGCTTCGCCGCCGCCGGCCTTGCGATAGCCGAAGCTGATCGCCTGACGGCGCAGCACGGCGTCCTTGACGCTGTTGAACGCGGGCTCGGTGGTGTGGATGCGTGGCTCCAGGCCCACCACCGAGTTGGCGTCGCGCTCGATCTCCGCGGCCTCCAGCTTCCGCATGGCGGTCGCGGCGGCGCCCGCCAGGCTCGCCTGCTGCCAGGTGCGACTGGCCAGCCCGAGCACGGCGAACTCGTCCGGCTCGAACGACAGCTCCGGCAAGGCGTATTCGCGCCGGTCGATCCGATAGCCGGTCTCGTCGTCGAAGAACGCGTCGATCGCTTCCATCCGCAGCGGTATGCCGAGCTCGCGCAGCTCGTCCTTGTCACGCTCGAACATCCGGTCGAACGCCTCGTCGGAAGCGGCCTCGCCATACTGCGGGACGGCGTCGCGGATCCGGGCCTTGGACAACGGTTGACGGGTGTAGAGCAGGCAGATCACCAGGTTGAGCAGCCGCTCGGTCTTCGCGGCGGGTGACGGGGAAGCCATGGGCACGACGCTATCTCATGTGCGGACGGATGTACGACGGTCAGCCTTCCGCGCCGGGTTTCGCCGGCGGGACCGACGGATGCGGGTCCTCCGGGGTCAGCGACGGCTCGTCCTCGCTGGAGAGGCTCAGCACGGCGCCTGCGACCGCGGGACTGGCGGAGATCGTCGCTTCCAAGGCACGCAGGCGTTCAGCGACGACATGCTCGGCCCGGTCGCCGGTCAGGTCGACGTCGCCGACCAGGTAGACCTTCCGAGGGCCGACGAACTCCAGCCGCAGATAGGTCACCCGAGCGACCTCCGGCTGCGCGAGCAACGCACGGAGGGCCGCCGCACGAACCGCGGGCGAGACCTCCTCCCCCACGAGGAAGCCGACGTTGCGGCGGATCAGCACCACCGCCACCACGGCGAGGACACAGCCGACCAGGATCGAGCCGATCGAGTCCGGCGTCGGCGAGCCGGTGGCCTGGTGCAGGCTGAGCCCGACCGCGGCGATGACCAGACCGGTGAGGGCCGCGGCGTCCTCGGCGAAGACCGCCCGCAGGGTCGGATCGGAAGTGGCCAGGACGTGCTCCAGCAGCTCACGTTCGTAATGGTCGGCCTCCGCGCTCGCCTGGCGGACGGACTGCAGGAACGACACACCCTCCAGCAGGAACGACACCGCCAGCACGACATAGCCGACCACGAAGTCACCGGCGGCCTCCGGGTGGATCAGCTCCTGTATGCCGTGCCAGATCGACACCGCTGCGCCGGCGACGAACAGGCCCAGAGCGGCGAACAGCGACCACACATAAGCCTCGCGACCGTAGCCCAGCGGGTGCTGTCGGTCCGCGGGGTGCCGGGAGCGCCTGTCCGCGATCCAGAGGAACACCTCGTTGCCCGCATCGGCCCACGAGTGCGCAGCTTCGGCCACCAGCGACGCGGACGCGGTGAGGACCGCTGCGAACGATTTCGCAATGGCCACCAGCAGATTCGCGCCCAACGCCACCAGTACCGTGACGGTGCTCTCGCCTCCGCCCTCGCCGGACTTGATGCCGACGTCGAACGGATCCGGTTCGT
This sequence comes from Flexivirga sp. YIM B11880, assembly GCF_058148645.1. NCBI lineage: Bacteria > Bacillati > Actinomycetota > Actinomycetes > Micrococcales > Dermacoccaceae > Flexivirga > Flexivirga sp. YIM B11880. The sequence continues at coordinate 156,018 of NZ_JBMAMH010000006.1, read as the reverse complement.
GACGAGACTCCATGGCCGTCACGCTATCTGGTCACCCCAGACCGAATGCCCGCCCAGCGCCCGGCTTGTTGGTGGAGACGAGGTCGACGACGAAGATGAGCGTCTCGTTCGGGCCGATCGCGCCACCGGCACCACGCTCGCCATACGCCAGCTCCGGCGGGATGACCAGGTTGCGCCGCCCGCCGACCTTCATGCCGACGATGCCCTGGTCCCACCCGGGGATGACCTGCCCGACACCGACCCGGAAGTCCAGTGGCGCGCCGCGGTTCCAGGACGCGTCGAACTCCTCGCCGGTGGACCAGGCGACGCCGACGTAGTGCGCCTGGATCTGGTCGCCCGGCTGAGCCTCCGCGCCGTCACCGACAGTGACGTCTTCGATCACCAGCTCGGTGGGCGGCTCCGCGCCCGGGAAGTCGATCTCCGGCTTGGTGGTGTTGGGGTCGAACGGCATGATGTCCTCGCTTGTCCGGATGTGGGTGACGGGTCAGCTGACGGCGACGATGTCGACGACGAACACGATCGTGTCGGTGCCCTTGATCGAGCCGTCGGAGCTGCCCTTGCTGCCGTAGCCCTCGGCCGGCGGGATGACGATCTCGACCCGGTCACCGACCTTCTTGCCGACCAGCGCCTTGTCCCAGCCGGGGATGACCTGGCCCTTGCCGATGACGAAGCTGGCCGGCACGCCGTAGCGACCGGCGTTGCCCGTCGAGTCGAAGACCTTGCCGGCCTTGCCCTTGGTCCAGATCACGCCGGTGTAGAGCGCGGTGAGGGTCTGGCCCTTCTTGACCGTGGCGCCGTTGCCGTTGATGAGGTTCGCGACCTCGAGCTTCTTGGGCGGGGTGGTGTTCGGCATGGTGATCGTGGCCGGCTTCAGAATGCCGTTCCATTTCACCGTCGGCATGCCCTTCTTCGGCGGGACGGTGGTGCCGTGCGCCATGTTGGGACTGGAGCCGTTGATCTTCAGGTAGAGGACGATCGTGTCCTTGCGGGTGACGCCCAGCTGGCTGTTCCCGGACGACCCGAAGGCGTCCTGCGGCGGGATGGCGATCGTCTCGACGGTGCCGACCTTCTTGCCCGACACGGCCTTGACCAGCCCCGGCAGCTGGGTCGGGTCCTTGAGGTACATCGGCCCGGTGCTGTTGGCGAACGTGTCGGCCAGCGTCTTGCCGGTCCGCCCATCGATCGCGACGTAGCTGACCGAGGCGAGTTCGTCGGACTTCACGGCGGCGCCGGTGCCCTGCTTCTTGACCTCGATCGTGGTCTTGTTGACCTGGAACGGCTTCGAGCCGAGCTTGATGCTGGGGCTCTGGCCGGACGGCGTGGTCACCGTGATGTCGCTCATCGGTGACACGTCCTTGGCCGCGACGCTGTATGGCGGCAGTGAGGTCGAGCTCGACGGGCTGGCCGCGGAGGACTTCGACGACGACGCGGTGGACGACTTGCCACTGCTGTTGGAGCTGCTGCTGCCGCACCCGGCCAGGAAGAGCACGGGAAGGGTGCCTGCCGCGAGCAGGCGGAGCGGGATTCGGCGCACGTCGAAGAACCTCTTGAAAACTGGACGATGGTGAGCGGGCGCCACGATAACGAAGCCCGCTGTGGACCTTATGTCACCGGGGTGGAGTTCACATACCGGCGATGAGCCGTTCCACCCGCTGGTCGCTGGCGCTGAACGGGTCCTTGACCAGCACCGTCCGTTGCGCCTGGTCGTTGAGCTTCAGGTGCACCCAGTCGACGGTGAAGTCGCGCCGGGCGGCCTGCGCGGCGCGGATGAAGTCACCGCGCAGCTTGGCTCGGGTCGTCTGCGGCGGATAGGTCTTCGCCTCGAAGATCTCCACGTCGGAGCAGACGCGCGCCGTCTTGCCGCGGCGCTGCAGCAGGTAGAACAGCCCCCGCTCGCGGTTGATGTCGTGATAGGTGAGGTCCAGTTGCAGCATCCGCGGATCGTCAAGTGCCAGGCCGTGTTTGGCCGAGTACTGGTCGAGCAGTTTGTGCTTGATCACCCAATCGATCTCGGTGTCGATCATGGCGAGATTGCCGGTCTCGATGGCGGTGAGCGTGCGCTCCCACAGATCCATGATCCGCTTGGTGAGGTCGTCGGTGATGGCGTGCTGATCGACATACGTGCGCGCCCGCTCGAAGTATTCGGCCTGCATCTGCAGCGCCGACAGCTCGCGTCCGTTCGCCAGCCGCACGGGCGCCTGACCGGTGATGTCGTGGCTGATCTCCCGGATGGCGCGGATCGGGTTCTCCAGGCTCAGGTCGCGCATCGACACGCCGTCCTCGATCATCCGCAGCACGAGGTGTGCGGAGCCGAGCTTGAGCATCGTCGTGGTCTCGCTCATGTTGCTGTCGCCGACGATGACGTGCAGCCGGCGGAAGCGCTCGGCATCGGCGTGCGGCTCATCGCGGGTGTTGATGATCGGCCGCGACCGGGTGGTGGCGCTGCTGACGCCCTCCCAGATGTGGTCGGCGCGTTGGCTGACACAGAACGTCGGCTTGTGACCGAGCACGGCGATCTTGCCGGCACCGCAGGTGATCTGCCGGCTCACCAGGAACGGGATGAGGATGTCCGAGACCTGCTGGAACTCCCCCGCGCGACCGATCAGGTAGTTCTCGTGGCAGCCGTAGGAGTTGCCGGCCGAGTCGGTGTTGTTCTTGAAGACGAAGATCTTGCCGTCGACGCCTTCCTCCACCAGCCGGGCCTGGGCCTCCTCGACCAGACCTTCGATGATGCGCTCGCCGGCCTTGTCGTGGACGACGGCCTCGCGGACGTCGTCGCATTCGGGTGTCGCGTATTCGGGGTGGCTGCCGACGTCGAGGTAGAGCCGGGAGCCGTTGCCGAGGAACACATTCGAGGACCGGCCCCAGGAGACCACCTTGCGGAAGAGATAGCGCGCGACCTCGTCCGGCGTGAGTCGACGCTGCCCGTCGAAGGTGCCGGTGACGCCGTATTCGTTCTCGATGCCGAAGATCCGCCGTTCCATGGATTCATTCTGCCCTGGCAGGGACGTCCGCAAACCGCCGCCATGCCGGCAGGGCTGCCGCCACGGTCTGACGCGTCTGCCGTCAGCAGCATTCGGTTGCGGCCGGCGCCGGCCGCGTGATCGGGTTGCGCCATGCGACTTCTGGTCTTGGGTGGGACGGCGTGGCTCGGCGGCGAGATCGTGCAGGCGGCCCTCGCCCGCGGTCATGAGGTGGTCTGTATGGCGAGAGGCGGCCGTCCCGCACCAGACGGCGCAACGCTGGTGGCGGCCGATCGTGATCATCCGGACGCGTATTCGGCGTTGACCGGCGAGTTCGACGCGGCGATCGACGTGACGATGATCCCGGCGCACGCGCGCGGCGCGGTGACGGCGCTGCGCGATCGAGTGGGCCACTGGTCGCTGGTGTCCACCTGCTCGGTCTACGCCCAGGACGATGTGCCCGGCCAGGACGAGTCGGCTCCGTTGCTGCGCGCCTGGGACGGACCGTTCGAGGTCGAGAAGTACGGCGAGTGCAAGGTCGCGTGCGAAGAGGCGGTGCTGGCGGCATACGGCGATGCCGCGCTCATTGCCCGGCCCGGCCTGATCACCGGTCCCGGCGACCGCAGCGACCGAACCGGCTACTGGCCACTGCGTTTTGCGCATCCGGTGACCGACGACGGGTCGGTGCTGGTGCCCGACGCACCACAGGCGTCGGTGCAGCTCATCGACGCCCGCGACCTTGCGGCGTGGCTGGTCGAATCGGCCGAGCGGCGCACTGGCGGCGTCTTCAACACGACGACCGAGCACGTGACGTTCGCGGACTACCTGGCGGCTGCTCGTGAGGTCGCGGGACACGTCGGTGAGCTGGTGGCGGTCGATCAGGACTGGATCGCGGCGCATGGCATCGAACCGTGGGCCGGCGAGCGCAGCTTCCCGTTGTGGTTGCCGCAGCCGGAGTATGCCGGTTTCGCGACCCGCTCCCCCGCCGCGGCACGCGCCGCCGGATTACGCGCCCGGCCGCTCGCCGACTCCATCCGCGACACGCTGGGCTGGGAGCTGCAGGCCGGGCCCGGCCGTGCCCGCAAGGCCGGCCTCTCGGCGGACGACGAACGCGCCCTCCTCGCCGAATTCGGTGCCGGCAGCTGAGACATCTCGACGCGCTCGCGTGGCCGGACTCCCCCTTGCCGAGAGGCTCAGAAAACTCCGAAAGGCTCACCAATGCAGGGGTCTCCAGCCGCTGTTTGCTGAGCCTCTCGGCGTTAGGTGAGCCTCTCGGCAAAGGTCGAGGTGCTCCGGGCAGTCAGGCCAGCGACTCCACCCAGGCGCGGTGCAGGGCGGCGTATCTGCCGTGGCCGGAGCCGATCAGCGCCTCCGGGCTGCCGTCCTCCAGGACCTCGCCGTGCTCCAGCACCAGCACCCGATCGGCGACCTCCACCGTGGAGAGCCGGTGCGCGATGATCAGCGCGGTCCGGTCGGCCAGCACCGTCTCGAGCGCGCGTTGGACCAGCCGCTCGCTCGGGATGTCCAACGACGAGGTCGCCTCGTCCAGGATCAGCACCGCCGGGTCGGCGAGGAACGCCCGGGCGAACGCCACGAGCTGGCGTTGCCCGGCCGACAGACGCCCGCCGCGCTTGGCGACATCGGTGTCGTAGCCCTCGGGCAGCTTGTCGATGAACTGATCGGCACCGACCGCCTCGGCCGCTGCCCGGATCTCCTCATCGGTGGCGCTGGGTTTGCCGAAGCGGATGTTGTCGGCGACGGTGCCTTCGAACATGAAGTTCTCCTGGGTCACCATCACCACGTGCCGGCGCAGCTGCGGTTGATCGATCTCGCGTACGTCGGTGCCGTCCAGTCGCACGGCACCCGACGACGGGTCGTAGAAGCGGGCCATCAACTTGGCGATGGTCGTCTTGCCGGCGCCGGTGGTGCCGACGAGCGCCACCGTCTGTCCGGCCGGTATGTCGAGCGTGAGCCCGGGCAGCACCGGCCGACCCTCGACGTATTCGAACCGCACCTCGTCGAACTCCACTGCACCCCGGACCTTTTCGAGCTGCTTGGGCCGCTCGGGATCCTTGATGCCCGGTGGTGTCGCAAGCACACCGGCGACCTTCTCCAGCGCCGAGGACGCCGACTGGAAGGTGTTGAAGAACTGCGTGATGTCCTGCATCGGCTCGAAGAACATCCGCAGATAGAGCAGGAACGCCGTCAGCACGCCGACTGTCATGTGCCCGTGCAGCACGCGGTAGCCGCCATACAGCAGCACGATGCTGGTCATGACGTTGCCGACCAGCTTGACCGACGGCATGAAGATCGCCACCAGCCGGAAGGTCTTCTCGTTGATCGCGCGATAGCGCTCGGCGACCTCCTCGAAGATCTCCTGGTTGCGCGGCTCCCGGCGGTAGGCCTGCACCGCCTTGATGCCGGTCATCGTCTCCACGAACTGCACGATCACCAGCGCCGCACTCTCGCGGACCTCGCGGTAGGTCCTGCTGGACTCGCCCCGGAACCAGGCGGACAACCCGACCAGGACCGGGAAGCTCACCAGGCAGATGAGGCCGAGTTCGACATCGAGCGTGATCAGCAGGATCGCGGTGCCGATCAGCGTGAGGACCGCGGTGACCAGGCTGTCGAAGCCGTTCTCGAGCATGTCCTGGATCGCCTCGACGTCGTTGGTCGACCGGCTGACCACCCGCCCCGACGTGTATTTGTCGTGGAACGACACGTCGAGCCGCTGGAAGTGCCGGAAGACCCGCCGCCGTAGCTCCAGCAGCGCGAGCTGGCCGATCGTGCCCGACTGGCGCAGGAACAACACGCGGCTGATCGCCTGCACCGCGACGATGGCGCACAGCACCCCGATGACGACGAGGAGCACGTGCGCGTCGCCGGTGCGGGAGATGGGCGGCACGCCGTGGTCGATGCCCACCTGAACCATCCGCGGCACCGAGAGCCGGGCGAGGTTCTCGATCACCACCAGCACGATGAGGACAGCCACCATCTTCTTGTATGGCGCCAGCAGCGACCCGAGAAGTTGCCGCGCCTCCCGGCGCATCGGCTGCGACTCGTCGATCGGCAGGTCGGCGGCGTTGTCGGACGCCATCCGGCCGCGCCAGGTCTCCTCCTGCTTCGTCGACCGGTCGGTGCGGGTCGTGGTGTCGGTGCTCATCGGTGCCCCCGTGATGCCGAGTCGAGCGCGTCGGCGTCGCCTCGAGCGGCTCGGGCCGAGCCGTCGTTGACCTCCCGATCGTCCTCGGCGCAACGCTTTTCGTCGTCGGTGCACCACGTCGGGTCATGTTCGGCGCCGTCGTCCAGCTCGTCGTCCGCGGCCAGCAGGTAGCGATAGGCGGGCACGCTCGCCAGCAGCTGCGAGTGGGTGCCGACGTGGGTGATGGTGCCGTGCTGCAGCAGTGCGACCCGATCGGCGAGCAACACGGTGGACGCGCGGTGTGCGACGACCAGGCCGGTCACCGAGTGCAGCACCCGGCGCAGTGCCTCTTCGACGAGCGCCTCGGTGTGCACGTCGAGCGCGGAGAGCGTGTCGTCCAGGACGAGCACCTTGGGCCGGGTGAGCACCGCGCGAGCCAGCGACAGACGCTGCCGTTGGCCACCGGACAGGCTCATGCCCTGCTCGCCGATGCGCGTCTCCAGGCCGAACGGCAGGTCGTGGACGAAGTGTGCCTGCGCCACGTCGATCGCCTCGGCGATCTCCGCCTCCGTGGCGTGCGGCCGCCCGAGAGTGAGGTTCTCGCGGACGGACAGAGAGAAGAGGGTCGGGTCCTCGAACGCCGTCGCGACGGTGCTGCGCAGCGCCGGCAGGGACAGCTCCCGGATGTCGGTGCCGTCGATCTCGATGCTTCCCTCGGAGACGTCATACAGCCGCGGGATCAGGCCGGTGAGCACCGACTTGCCGGAGCCCGTCGCGCCGACGAGAGCGATGGTCTCCCCCGGCTGCAGCTCCAGGTCGACGTGCCGCAACGCCCACTGATCGTCGCTCGCGTCGGGGAACCGGAAGCCGACGTCCCGCAGCCGCAACGCGCCGCGCGGGGAGAGCTCGTGACGCGGGCCGTCGGTGATGTCCGGTGCCGTGTCGAAGATCTCGGCGACGCGGTCGGCGGCTGTCATGGCCTCCTGCATCATCGACAGGAGGAAACCGAGCGCGGCGATCGGCCAGACGAGCGAGAGCATCATGGTGATGAACGCGACCAGCGTGCCCAGCGTGATGCGGCCCGAGCCGGCGGCGGCCGCGCCGAGGCCGAGCACGACGATCAGCGTCAGGTTGGGGATGACCTCCAGCAGGGTCCAGAAGCCGGCCTGGACCCGGACCTTGCGCACCTGGATGTGGAAGAGGTCGGTCACCTGCTCGTCGAACCGGTCGTAGACGTGGTCCTCGCGGCCGAACGACTTGATCACCCGCAGCCCGAGCGCCGACTCCTCGACGCTCGTCGCCACTACCCCGGTCTGGTCCTGCGCCATCCGTGACAGCTTGGTGAACTTGCGCTGGTTGTGCAGGACGGTCGCGGCGATCGGCACGATGGATGCGACGACCACCACTCCGAGCGGCCAGTAGAGCATCAGCAGGATCACCGTCACGCCGATGATCTGCAGCGTGTTGAGGATCAGCATGACGATGCCGAAACTCAGCAACCGGCGAATCATGCTCAGGTCGTTCATGATTCGAGAGAGCAACTGCCCGGACTGCCACTTGCTGTGGAACGACATCGGCAGGACCTGCAGGTGGGCGTACATCTCCTTGCGGATGTCCCGCTCGATGCCCATCGTCGCGCGGGCGACGAGCCAGCGCCGCCCGAACCACAGGATCGCCTCGGCCATCCCGATCGCCAGCGCGATCGTCCCGAGCACCCACAGGCCGTGCTGGTCGCGGTGGCTCACCGGCCCGTCGATGACGGCCTTCGTCATGAGCGGTATGACGATGGTCGCGCCCAGGCTGCTGAGTCCGAAGACCATCATCGTGATCCAGCGCGCCCGGTAGGGCCGGACATAGGGCGCGAGCCGCAACAGGCTGGTCGCGCGGTTGTGCCGGGCCGGTGCCGCGGCGATCGACGGTGCGGAGAGGAGGCCCACCGATGCAGGATGGGCGCTGTCGGAGCTGTCGGACGGAGGTGTTGCCGGCGAGGGCTGGTCGGTCATCGGGTGGGGAAGCCTCCTTGGCGGCGAGTGGCGAGGCAGAACACAGCCACAGCTTCCGGCTTCAACCGCACTTGAGGTCAAGACGATGGAGTCCCCCACAGGTCCCGATCACAGCGAAGCAGCGCAGTAGCTGGGATGCCTATCCATCATGTCAGAGCGCACCGACAACGGCACGTCCATTGACCGGCCGCGCCGGACGCTACTCGCCGGCGGGCGCGTCGTCCTCGTCGGAGTGCGGCACGTCCGAGGTCGGGTCGTCCGGGCTAAGCAGCGCCTCGAGCAAGGAGTTGCCGATCCGGCGGAACTTGCGACGTTCCCGGGCACGGTCCAGCACCGCGACCTCGAGCTGGGCGGCGGTGAGGGTGCGCGACTCGCCGCCGTTCGGGTCCTCCCCGAGCAGCTCGACGGCAAGGCGGAGCACCGCGCCGAGATCCATGCCCGCGGTCCACCGCTCCTGCAGCCGCGAGCTGATGTGCTCTGCGGCTCCGCCCATCGCGACGAAACCCTGCTCGTCGCCGACCGACCCGTCGTAGGTCAGCCGGTAGACCTGGTCGTCGGCCGGGTCGTCGTCCACCTGCGCGACGACGATCTCGACCTCGTAGGGCTTGGACTCCTGGGTGAAGACGGTGCCGAGAGTCTGCGCGTAGGCGTTGGCCAGACCTCGTGCCGTGACGTCGGAGCGGTCGTAGGAGTAGCCGCGCAGATCGGCGTAGCGGATGCCCGCGACCCGAAGGTTCTCGAACTCGTTGTACTTGCCCACCGCGGCGAACGCGATGCGGTCGTAGATCTCCGACACCTTGTGCAACGCCCGGCTCGGGTTCTCCGCGACGAAGGCGATGCCCCCGTCATACGCGAGCACGACGACCGAGCGACCACGCGCAATACCCTTGCGCGCGTAGTCGGCCCGGTCCTTCATCAGCTGCTCGGGCGAGACGTAGAACGGCATGCTCATGGGCGTGTTCCTCCGATCTCGCGGCGCGACTCGAGGACGTGCCCGACCACTTCGGCGAGTTCGTCGTCGGAGACGAAACGGGTGCCATCGGCGTCCACGACCGCCACCGTCGGCCAGATCCGCCGGCCCAGGTCCGGGCCACCGGTCGCCGAGTCGTCGTCCGCGGCGTCATACAGCGCCTCGATCGTCACGCGCACCGCATCCTCCTGCGAGAGGCCGCGGCGCCACAGCTTCTTCAGCGCACCGCGCGCGAAGAGCGACCCGGACCCGACCGAGTGGAAGTCGTGCTCCTCGTAGCAGCCTCCGGTCACGTCGTAGGAGAAGATCCGGCCGGTCTCCCGGTCGAGGTCGAAGCCGGCGAAGAGCGGCACCACGGACAGGCCCTGCATCGCCATGCCGAGGTTGCCGCGGATCATCGTCGCGAGCCGGTTTGCCTTGCCCACCAAGGAAAGCCGGGTGCCCTCGATCTTCTCGTAGTGCTCCAGCTCGACCTGGAAGAGCCGGACCATCTCGATGGCGGTGCCGGCCGTGCCGGCGATGCCGACCGCGGAGAACTCGTCGGCGGCGAAGACCTTGAGCATCTCGTTGTTGGCGATCAGGTTGCCCATCGTGGCGCGCCGGTCACCCGCGAGGAGCACGCCCTCGGCGTATGCGACCGCCACGATCGTGGTGCCGTGCGGGACGTCGACCGCAGACACCGGCAGGGTGCGCGACCCCGGCACCAGCTCGGGCGCGTGGCCGGCGAGGAACTCGGTGAACGAGGAGGAACCAGTTTGGAGATATGACGCAGGCAGCTTGTTTGACTCAGCGGTCATCAATGGCCTCTCGGTGCAAGGACAGGGGCCTCCACGAAGTATTCGGAGGAGCGCAGCGGGGGAGAAACTTCGTGGGGTTTACTGCCCGCCCTTTTGGACGAAGCCGCGGACGAACTCCTCCGAGTTGGACTCCAGCACGCCGTCGATCTCGTCCAGCACGCTGTCGACGTCGTCGTCGAGCTCCTGCTTGGCCGGGGCGGCTGCCGGCGCCGGCTCCGGCGCGTCGTCGGCCGGGTCGGCGTCGCGGCGTTGCGGGTTCTTGTGTTCCTGCGTGGCCATGGCGGTGTCCTTTCGTCTCGCGCGGTCGTTCTGCGCTACTCCCTCAACCCTACGTGGGCCACCTCGTATGACGCGACGGCGCGCCCCGGGTGCGGCGTGTCAGCCGGCGGTCGCGCTGCCGTCGGCCAGCAACCGGAGCAGCTCGTCGGCGGACGTGGCGCGCTCCATCAGCGGACCCACGTGGGCCTCGGTACCGCGCTCCGGCTCGAGCATCGGCACCCGCTGCAGGCTCGGCTGCGACTGCACGTCGAAGATGACCGAGTCCCAGGACGCGGCGGCCACCTCGCGCGGAAACCGCGCCAGGCACGTCCCCCGGAAGTAGGCCCGGGTGTCGCGCGGCGGTGCGGTGACCGCCTCCTTGACGAGGGCGTCATCGACCAGTTGCTCGACCCGACCGGCCGCCAGCATCCGGTTGAACAGTCCCTTGTCGGAGCGCACGTCCGACCACTGGATGTCGATCGCGCGGAGCCGATGATCGGACCAGTCCAGCCCGTCGCGGGCGCGATAACTCTCCAACGTCTTCAGCTTGGTCACCCAGTCGACCTCCCGGTCGGCCTCCATCGGGTCGCGTTCGAGCTTGGTGAGCACCTGCTCCCAGCGCTGCATCACTTCTGCGGTGTCGTCGTCCAGCTCACCGGCATACTTCTGCTGCAACCAAGCAGCGACGAGTTCAAAGTACTTCCAGAGCAGTTGGACACCGGTCATGGTGCGACGACCGGCCACCTCCACCGTCGTCCGCAGGCTCGGGTCGTGCGACAGGCGGTGCAACGACTCGACCGGTTTGTCGACGGTGAGGTCCTCGCCGACCGCACCGTCCTCGATCATGCCGAGCACCAGGCTGGTGGCGCCGAGCTTCAGCAGGTTGGTGACGTCGCAGTGGTTGGCGTCGCCGAGGATCACGTGCAGCCGCCGATAGCGGTCGGCGACGGCGTGCGGCTCGTCCCGGGTGTTGATCAGCGGGCGTTTCAGCGTCGTCTCCAGGCCGACCTCCACCTCGAAGAAGTCCGAGCGTTGGGCGAGCTGGAAGCCGGGGTGCGTGGACTCCACGCCGATGCCGACCCGGCCGGATCCGCACATCACCTGGCGGGCGACGAAGAACGGGATGAGGTGCCGCACGATCTCCGCGAACGGTGTCGCGCGGCTCATCAGGTAGTTCTCGTGCGTGCCGTAGGAGGCACCCTTGCCGTCGGTGTTGTTCTTGTACAGGTTGATGCCCGGCGCGTCGGGGCGGGCGAGCAGCCGGACCGCCTCGCGCATGACCGACTCCCCCGCGCGGTCCCAGGCGATCGCGTCGCGCGGATTGGTGACCTCCGGTGAGCTGTACTCCGGATGCGCGTGGTCGACATACAGCCGCGCGCCGTTGGTGAGCACGACGTTGGCGAGCGTCGGGTCCTCTTCGTCGGTGAGCTGGCTCGGGTCGGCCAGGCCGCGGGCCATGTCGAAACCGCGGGCGTCCCGCAGCGGCGCCTCGTCCTCGTAGTCCCATCCCGCGCGGGCTGCCCGCATGCCGACCTGGGTGGCGTATGCCGTCACGACCTTGCCGGACAGGACCATCGGATTTGCGGTGGGGTCACCCGGCACGGAGATGCCGTATTCGGTCTCGATACCCATGATCCGGCGCACGCTCATTCTCTGACCTTAGGACGAGGGCGCCGGTGCGCCTGCGCCGCCACCACGGAAGGATGATCCCCGTGAGCCTTCTCCCTGATCCGACAACGCCCGATCCGAGGGATGCCCCGGCGCTGCGTTGGGGCATTCTCGCTCCGGGTGGCATCGCGACGGCGTTCGCGACAGCGCTGCTCGCAGAGACCGACCAGCAGATCGTGGCCTGCGGATCGCGGGACATCCTGCGGGCGCGCGAGTTCGCCTCGCGCTTCGGTGGTTTCACGGCATACGGCTCGTATGACGAGCTCGTCGCGGACCCGGCCGTCGACATCGTCTACGTCGCGTCGCCGCACTCGGCGCACCATGAGCACGCGCTGCTCGCCCTGCGGGCCGGCAAGCCGGTGCTGGTGGAGAAGGCGTTCACTCGCAACGCCCCCGAGGCCGCGGAGGTCCTCCGGGAAGCGGATGACCGTGGCCTGTTCTGCATGGAAGCGATGTGGGCGCGGTTCCTGCCGCGGTACGACGTGGTCCGGCGCGCCGTCGCCGAGGGGTTGCTCGGTGTGCTCGACACGATCGTCGCCGATCACGGACAGCTGCTCTACCCCGGCGGCCCGCAGCGTCTCTCCGACCCGCTGCTGGCCGGCGGTGCCCTGCTCGACCTCGGCATCTACCCGATCTCGCTCGCCACGATGTTGCTGCCCGGCGACCTGCAGGTGAGTGCGGCGGGCGCGTTGACACCCGACGGTGTCGACCGCGCCGAGACGGTGACCCTGTCCACCGGGCGCGCCCTGGCCACCTGCCTCGCGACGATGAGCGCGCAGACTGCGAACACCGCTGTCATCGCGGGAGATCGGGCCCGTCTGGAGCTGCCCGGCTGGTTCTATCAGCCGGGGCCGGTGCGGCTGGTCGCACCCGACGACAACGTCCTGGACGTCTATCAGCCCCCGTCGAGACGCCACGGCTTGCAGTTCGAGGCAGCGGAGGCGGCCCGCCGGATCGCCGCAGGAGAGGTGCAGTCGCCGTTGATGCCGTGGGAGGAGACGATCCGGATCATGCGGATCATGGACGAGGTCCGCGCCCAGCTCGGGGTGCGTTACCCGGGAGAGGAGATGGACGCGTGACGACGAACTGGTCGGGCACCTACACCTATCGGGCGAGCAGGCGCGAGCGGCCCGAGACCGTCGAAAGCCTGCAACAGCTCGTCGCGGACGCACCGGCGCTCAAGGTGGCCGGGTCGGCACACAGCTTCAACGGCATCGCCGACAGCGAAACCGGGTGGCAGGTCGAACTTTCCGGCCTCATCTGCGAACCGGCGGTGGATCCGGAGAGCGGTGCGGTGACGGTCAGTGGCGGTATGAAGTACGGCGATCTGGTGCCGGCGCTCGCGGCTGCCGGACGTGCACTGCCCAACCTCGCATCGCTCCCCCACATCACGGTCGCGGGAAGTGTCGCGACCGGGACGCACGGCTCCGGGGTGACTCAGCCCGGGCTCGCCGGAGCGGTGGAGGCGGTCGAACTCCTCACGGCCGACGGACAACTGCGCTGGCTGGACCGGACGAGCGAGCACTTCGACGCTGTCGTCGTCTCGCTCGGTGCCCTCGGCATCGTGACCCGGCTACGGCTCGCCACCGTCCCGCACTACGAGGTGCGGCAGGACGCCTTCGTCGGCATGGGCTGGGACGAGCTGGCCGCTCAGGTCGACGACGTGCTGGCGGCCGCCTACAGCGTCAGCGTCTTCGGACGGTGGATCGGTCCCGGTCCGGACCACGTGATCGTGAAGTCACGCGTCGCAGAGACTCCGGAGCGCCCTTCGCTCACCGGCGCCCGCTGGACCGGTGACACGCTCCACCCGCTGCAGGCGGCCGGTGCGACCTCCGAGGCGGTGACCGTCCAGGGCGGCGCACCCGGCTCCTGGGCGGACCGGTTGCCGCACTTCCGGCTGGGCTTCACACCGAGTGCGGGCGCGGAGATCCAGTCCGAGTTCTTCGTGGACCGCGCGGATGCGGCACGCGGCATCCAGGAACTGCGCACTGTCGGGGAAGCCATCGCACCGCAGTTGCTGGTCGCCGAGATCCGCGCGGTCGCAGGCGATTCGCAGTGGCTGAGCCCGGCATACGACCGCGACTCGGTGGCGTTCCACTTCACCTGGAAACCAGACGCCGGCGCCGTGCACGAGGCGGTCGGCATCGTCGAGGACGCGTTGAAACCGCTCGCACCCCGGCCGCACTGGGGCAAGGTCTTCACCTACCCGGGGCGCCTGGATTTCGCATACGAGCGGCTGGACGACTTCGACGACCTGCGCCGGTCGCTCGACCCGGACGGGAAGTTCTGCAACGAATTCGTGGCACGGCACGTGGCGCGCCGCTGAGCGACGCCACGCGCCGTGCGCGACGTTCAGCGGGTTGACGCGACCTGCCGGACGAAGTCGGTGGAATGCTCGCGCAGCACGCCGATTCGCCGGTTGGTCAACGCGATCCGATCGTTCTCGTCGCTGCTGCCCACTTCGGTCAACGTGGGCCGCCGACGGACATTGGCACTGCAACCGAACTCGCTGCAGATCAGTGTGCCGATCGTGTTGCCGCGTCGGCCGGGTGCGCCGGCTCGTCGCGCGACATACATCGTCACCTCATCCGCGACGACGACATCCCGGCACCAGGCGCACAAGGCTCGGCGACGCCGGCGGGACGGTGGTGCGCTCGTCAACCGCACGCCGACGGGCGCCCCGTCGAGTTCCAGCACGACGTAGGCGGTGGTGTCCTTCTTCGGGTCCCGCCAGCCGAGCAGATCCGTGGCGTCCCAGTCGATTTCGGACAAGGCGGGCAGGATCGCCTCACGCACCTCGCGGCGTGAGGCATTGACGAACGAGCTGCGGATGGCAGCGTCGGTCAAGGGTTGCATGTGGAGTCCTTCGGTCGCTCAGGCAGCATGTCACGGGTTTCGGGTGGATCGCACCCGACTTTTGCTGCGTGCCCACCAGGCAAGCGTCGCGAGCATCACGGCGCCGCATCCTGCGAAGGACCACCGCGCACCCCACCGGCCAGCGATCGTCGTGAAGACCACGGTCGCGATGAGAAGCGCTGCCATCTGGACGAATACGAGCAACGCCTGGTAGCGGCCGAGCTGGTCCATCGGGGTCGCCTGGAGGTATGCCGGCCACAAGTGCCCGGTGCACACGGAAACCCCGACACCGAGGACGACGGTGCACGCGAAGGCGACGACGGGTCGCGGTGCAAGCGCCGTGCCGATGAGAGCGGTCATGATCATCCCCAGTCCGATGGCGGCCGCGGCACCGATTCGCCGCGCTGTGCCACGCCGCGCGATGACGGCGGTGACCGCGATGCCGCCGACCAGCCAGCCCACTTCGATCAAGCCGGAAGCGCCCACATTCCACCCGGATTGGCGGGCGAGCAACGAGGGGCCGTAGATGACTGCGGGCAGGACAGCCCCCGCGACGGCAGCCGTAACCACCAGCACGGAGCGGAGTTCGGGCGTTCGCCAGACAGCGGCGAGCGGCCGCAGCATCGACAACCCAGGGTGCTCCGCGCCCGCTGGAGGCGGAGTGTGTGGTGGCCGAATCCGCCACAGCACCAGCACGATCAGCGCGAACGTCACGCCATCCACTGCTGCGGCACCCTCGAACGCGAACACGGTCACCAGCAGGGCGCCGCACGGCGGGCCGGCGATCCTGGCCAAGGCGACGAGCGTCCCGTTGAAGGCGGTGGCGCGCGCCAGGTCGTCGCCGGTCGCGAACAACCGCGGAACCACACCGCTCGCCGGTAGGTAGAACGCGCCCTCGACACCGGACACCATCGCGATGACGAGCAGCAGCCAAGGATGCACGCCGGACTCGGGCACCACCAGCACGACGAACAACGTCAGCGCGAGCATCGCCGTATCTCCGGCGATCAACATGCGCCGGATGCCGAATCGGTCGGCGACGGCACCGCCCACCAGCAGCAGCGCTGCCGTCGGCAGGGTGATCAGGACCCCGACGAGTCCGGTGAGCCCGGCGGAGATGCCCGTCGCGTACCACGTCATGGCGAAGTCGAAGGCGGAACTGCCGAGCGTGCTCGTCGCCGCGGCAATGGCCCAGCAGATGTATGCCGCCGGCAGCTTTCCCTGCTCGACCGCGGACCCGGACACGGTCCCTGCGCTCATGACGCGGGGCTGTCCCTCCGCACCGGCATCACGATCGTGGTGAAGGTGCCCTGATCCGCCGACCGTACGACCACCGGACGGCCCTCCTGCCCGGGGAACTGCAGCAGCACCTCCGGCCCGACGCTCACCTCCAGCGCACCGAGCAGCAGCCGTGGCCGGAACGCGACCGCCAGCGGCTCACCGGTGCCGGTCGCGGCCAGTCGGACGCCGTGCCGGTCGCCGTCGACCCGGACGTCCAGGTGCCGGTCACCAGTCGTCAGCACGACCACCTCGGCGTCCCCGAGCGCGATCAGTTCGTCGGCGAGCCGCCGGCGGCCGACCGTGACGCGCCCCGCCGCTGGCGGCAGCCCGGCCAACACCGACTGATACGAGGGGAATTGGCCTTCGACGGTCGGCAGCGACAGGTTCTGACCGTCCCCTTCGAGACGCGCTCCACGATCATCGATCCGCAGCCGAACCCGGTCCTGGGCATTCGAGAACTCGACGACCTGCTGTCCTGCCTCGGCGTCGACGATGACATGCCGGTCGGTGCCCGAGAAGTGCTCGACGGGAAGCGTCCGGACCGCCATCCAGTAGCGGTCGGTCGCCACCACCGTCAGCTCGTCGGCGGCCGCCTGCAGCAGCACTCCCTGCAAGGCCGGTATGTCGGGGACGTCGGCCGCCGCTGGGGAGACCTGGCGCAACGCGCTGGCCAGCTCGGGGCCCGGCACGATCACAGTCGTCGGCTCCGTGTCGGAGGCCCGGTCGGGCAGTGTCGCGATCAGATCCTCGGCAGTTGCCCGCGCCTCCCGCGCGACGTCGGACATCTTCTCGACATACGACCGCAGCGCTACACGCGCCTGCTCGGGCGGGCCGTCGAGGACGGTCCGAATGTCCTGCAGGGGCAAACCGATTGCCCGGAGCCGACTGATGGTCGTGGCCCGTCGCTCCTGCCCGGCGGAGTAGTAGCGGTAACCGCTGGCCGCATCGACCTCCTGCGGCTGCAGCAGACCGCAGTCGTCGTAGAAGCGCAGCGCGCTCGAGCTCAGGCCGACCAGCCGCGCGAACGCGCCGATGGTCAGCAGCGATTCCTCCTCATGCACACCTACAGCTTGGCCGTTCAACCAAGTTGAGGGTCAACTCGGATGTCGGTCACAGCTCGTCCCGCCGCCGGGTCAGGTATGCCGATTCGGCGGCGTTACCGGCCAGCGCGATGGCGCGGTCGTAGGCGTCGCGTGCCTCGTCCCGCCGCGTCATCCGTCGCAGCAGCTCGGCTCGCGTCGCGTGAAACGCGTGGTAGCCGTCCAGCGGCAGCCGGTCGACGAGCGACAGCGCCATCGCGGGGCCGTCGACCTCGGCCACCGCGACCGCGCGGTTGAGTGCGACGACCGGTGACGGGTCGATGCGGATCAGCCGGTCGTAGAGCGTGACGATCTGGAACCAGTCGGTCTCCTTCGCCCGCGCCGCATAGGTGTGCACCGCATTGATCGCCGCGAGCAGCTGGAACCTGCCGGGAGCCGGACCACCGTCGGCGACCACGCGCAGCCGCTCGCGCACGAGCCGGTGCCCCTCCTCGATCAGCCCGTGATCCCACAGCGAGCGATCCTGCTCGGCCAGCGTCACGAGTTCGCCGTTCGGTCCGACGCGTGCGGGACGCCGTGCCTCGCTGAGCAGCATCAGCGCGAGCAGCCCGGCCACCTCGCCGTCGTCCGGCAGCAACTCGCGAACCAGCCGGGTCAGCCGGATCGCCTGGCCCGTCAACGCGTCGCGGATCGGGTCGGTGTCCGTGCCGGTCGCGAGATAGCCCTCGTTGAAGACCAGGAACAACACGGCGAGCACGCCGTCGAGTCGCGTCGGCAGGTCGCCCGCGGACGGAACCCGGTAGGGCACATGGTTGGCCTTGACCTTCGCCTTGGCCCGGGTGATCCGCCGCCCCATGGCCGACTCCTGGACCAGGAACGCGCGGGCGATCTCGGGGACCGTCAGACCTCCGAGCATGCGCAGCGTCAACGCGATTCGCGCTTCGGAGGCGAGCGCCGGGTGGCAGCAGGTGAAGATCAGCCGCAACCGGTCGTCGTCGATGGCGCCGGTGTGCGGCGGTGCCGGGTCGTCATACAACACCTGCGCCTCCTGGTGTTTCTGATCGCGGCGCGACTCACGGCGCAGGCGGTCGAGTGCCTTCCGGGCGGCCGTGGTGGTGAGCCACCCGCCCGGATTCGGTGGTATGCCGTCGGCCGGCCAGCGTTCGACGGCCACCGCGAAGGCTTCCGCCGCGGCATCCTCCGCGACGTCCAGATCCCCGAACCGGCGCGCCAGCCCGGCGACGATCCGGGCCCACTCCGCGCGATGGACCGCCGCGATCGTCTCGGCGACAGCCGGGTCGGTCACGAGTCGAGCAACGCCGTGAACGACTCCTCGGTCTGGAACGGCCGGACCTCGACCCTGCCGCGGCACGCCTTCGACCCCTCGGCGGCGAGTCGGAGCGCGACGTCGAGGTCGGGGGCGTCGATGACCCAGAAACCGCCGACGTGCTCCTTGCTCTCCAGGTAGGGACCGTCGGTCATCACCGGCTGGTCACCCTGCCCGTCGACCACGGTCGCGGTGTCGGCCGGCTCGAGGCCGTCGGCGAAGACGAAGTAGCCGTCCCGCTGCAGTTTGTCGTTGAAGGCTCCGGTGTCCTGGAACGCCTGGAGCATGTCCTCCTTGGTCGGGTAGTTGCCGAACTCCGTGCGCTCGGCCGGCCCGTAGACGGACAAGAGATACCTGGGCATGAGCTGCCTCCTCGATCGTGGCGGCCCGGTCGGCCGCCGTTCACAAGTGCTACGAACGAGTGTGCCGCGATCGGACACGTCCTACAGGTATTGCCCGGTGCCCTTGATCGAGTCGATCGAACGGCCCGGCTCCGCGCCGTCCTTGCCGTCGATGAGCGTGCGGATGTAGACGATCCGCTCACCCTTCTTGCCCGAGATCCGCGCCCAGTCGTCCGGGTTGGTGGTGTTGGGCAGGTCTTCGTTCTCCTTGAACTCGTCGACGCAGCTGCGCAGCAGGTGGTCGATCCGGATGCCGTGCTGACCGGTGGTCAGCTGGTCCTTGATCGCCATCTTCTTGGCGCGGTCGACGATGTTCTGGATCATCGCGCCGGAGTTGAAGTCCTTGAAGTAGAGGATCTCCTTGTCACCGCTGGCGTAGGTGACCTCCAGGAACTTGTTCTCGTCGATCTCGGTGTACATCCGCTCGACCGTCGCCTGGATCATCGCCTCGACGGTCTCGTCCGCCGAGTTGTTGTGCTCGGCCAGGTCGTCGGCGTGCAGTGGCAGGGTGGGCACGAGGTATTTGCCGAAGATGTCCCGCGCGCTCTCGGCGTCCGGCCGCTCGATCTTGATCTTCACGTCCAGCCGGCCCGGGCGCAGGATGGCCGGGTCGATCATGTCCTCACGGTTGGAGGCGCCGATCACGATGACGTTCTCGAGGCTCTCGACACCGTCGATCTCGGCCAGCAGCTGCGGCACGATCGTCGTCTCGACGTCGGAGGAGACACCCGAGCCGCGGGTGCGGAAGAGCGACTCCATCTCGTCGAAGAACACCACCACGGGCGTGCCGTCCGACGACTTCTCCCGGGCGCGCTGGAAGATCAG
The DNA here is from genome assembly GCF_058148645.1 of Flexivirga sp. YIM B11880. NCBI lineage: Bacteria > Bacillati > Actinomycetota > Actinomycetes > Micrococcales > Dermacoccaceae > Flexivirga > Flexivirga sp. YIM B11880. Next base: position 136,487 of record NZ_JBMAMH010000006.1, on the reverse strand, counting down.
CCGGATGTGCCGCTCGGTCTCGCCGACATACTTGTTGAGCAGCTCGGGACCCTTGATGTTGAGGAAGTATGCCGTCTCGTCGCGGCCCGTCTTCTCCGCGACCTTGCGGGCCAGGCTGGCGGCAACCGCTTTGGCGATCAACGTCTTTCCACACCCGGGAGGGCCGTAGAGCAGCACCCCCTTCGGCGGGCGCAGCGCGTGCTCGCGGAACAGGTCGGCGTGCAGGTAGGGCAGCTCCACCGCGTCGCGGATCTGCTCGATCTGCCCCGAGAGACCACCGATGTCCTCGTAGTGGATGTTGGGCACTTCCTCCAGCACGAGGTCGGCCACCTCGGCCTTGGGAATGCGCTCGAAGACGAAGCCGCTGCGGGTGTCGCACAGCAGCGAGTCACCGGCCCGGATCGGCTCGCCGGCCAGGTTGGCGGCGATGCGGCAGATCCGTTCCTCGTCGGCGTGCGCGATCACCAGGACGCGGTCGTCACCGAGCAGCTCCTTGGCCTGCACCAGCTCGCCGACGCGTTCGAAACCGACGACGGCGACCACGTTGAGGGCCTCGTTGAGCATGACCTCGCGACCGATGACCAGGTCGGCCGGCTCGATCGACGGGCTGACCGCAACGCGCAGCTTGCGGCCGCTGGACAGGATGTCGGCGGTCGCGTCGTCGTGCATCTCGATGATGAGCCCGTATGACGCAGGCGGTTGCGCGAGCCGGTCGACCTCGCTCTTCAGATTGACGATCTGCTCGCGGGCCTCCTTGAGCGTGCGCACGAGGCGTTCGTTCTGGGCGGACAGGGTGCCGACCGAGGCTTGGAGCTGGCGCACCTGCTGCTGCAGTTCGCCGGCGTTGGCCCGGGAGGACACCGCAAGTCGTTCACGGAGGGTCCGGATCTCACGCTGCAAGCTCTCGATGGAGTTCTTGGGCGCATCGGGCTGTGGAAGTTGATCGGTCACGGTCGGCCTCCTCCGCACGAGGACGACGGGTTTGTCGTCACATACGTTCGATGCCCACTGACCCTAACTCGCAAACATGTTCAGCCTGTGGGCGGCTCGCCTGCCGAACGTTGCAATTTGCGCAACTTCTTCTCGGAAACCGGTCGTTCGCCCAGGTTTTCGGGCGTCCAGTCCTCCGGCGCCGTGCCCGTGTCGAAGGTCGCTGTCTCACCATCCGGCGTCTCGAGGCCGTCATACGCACCCTTGGCGGGACGACGTTTGCGGAACGGTGGCGTCACTCCGGGAGCGAGCCGGCGGGTGGAGATGAGGAAGCCGGTGTGCCCGTGCATGCGGTGCTGCGGGCGCACTGCGAGGCCCTCCAGGTGCCAGCCGCGCACGATGGACTCCCAGGCCTGCGGCTCGGTGTAGCCACCGTGCGCGCGAACCGCTTCGGCGACCCGGGAGAGCTGCGTGGCGGTGGCGACATACGCAATGAACACGCCGCCGGGGGTGAGCGCCTCCCCTGCCGCGTCCAGGCATTCCCAGGGCGCGAGCATGTCCAGCACGACTCGATCCACGGTGCCCGGCTCGGCGACCTTCGGCAGCACGTCGACGAAGTCGCCCACCGACACCGTCCACGCCGGGTGATCGCCGCCGAAGAAGGCGCGGACGTTGCCCTTGGCGATGTCGGCGAACTCGGCCCGGCGCTCGATCGAGTGCAGCTGACCGCGGTCACCGACCGCGCGCAACAGCGACATGGAGAGCGCACCCGAGCCGACCCCGGCCTCGACCACGCGGGCGCCCGGGAAGATGTCGGCCATCGTGATGATCTGCCCCGAGTCCTTCGGATAGACGACTGCCGCCCCGCGTGGCATCGACATCACGTAGTCCGACAGCAGCGGCCGCAGCACGAGGTATTCGGTGCCGGCGGTGTTGGTGATGGTGCTGCCGTCCGGCAGACCGATCAGGTCGTCGTGCTCGAGGTGTCCGCGATGGGTGTGGAACTGCTTGCCCGGTGTCAGCAGCAACGTGTGCATGCGGCCCTTGGGGTCGGTCAGCTGCACGCGTTCGCCGGCGGCGAGTGGTCCACGCCGGGCTGCGGCGCCAGTGGGTTCGGGCGAAGTCACGGTGGCAGCTTAGGTGGGCCGGTCAGGCAGCCGTGGAGGCCGGTCGCTGCTCGGCAGCTGCCAGGGCATTGCCGAGGCCCTGGATCGACACGAGTCCGGCCGGTCGCCCGTCGACGAGCACGAACAGTTCCTGGATGGCGCCGCCCACGTCCTGCGCGGCGCGCACCAGCGCGGTGACGTCGGCGTCGACGGACTCGACCTGGGTCACCCAGCCGGCGGGCTGGACGCGGGCCAGTGCGGCAGCGGACACCTGCTGGCCCGCGCCGGCCGCCGCGCGTTCGAGATCGACGTCGGCGATGATCCCCCACGCGACGCCCTGGCCATCGAGCACGACGAGGTCGGCTCCCCGGGGCAGTTGGGGCACGGGGGTGGTGTCGGCCACGATGTACAGCGGACGGAGCACGTCACGCACGCGGACCTGGGCGAACAGCCGGCCCGACCGTGCCCGGGCGATGGCACCGGTCGCGCCGAACCACAGGAAACCCGCGATGAACACCGTCCACAGCACGTAGAAGGTGTCCGGTGACTGACTCTTGGCGAGCGGTACGACGACCGTCCAGACGACGAGCAGCACCGCCAGCAGGCGGCCGCACCAGCCGGCGACCGTCAGGCCGGTGGAACGGGACCCGGTCACCCGCCATACGAGGGCGTCGAGGAGGTATCCGCCGTCCAGCGGCATGCCGGGCAGCAGGTTGAACACGGCGACGAACGCGTTGGTGAAGACGAACGCGCCGAGGAGCAGTTTGGCGACCTCGCGCTCGTCGCCCATGCCGTGCAGGACCAGCCAGCCGACGGCGGCCAGGACGGCGTTCGCCAGCGGGCCGACGACGGCGACCAGGGCACTCGACATCGGCGACACGTCGTCGGACTCGTATGCCGTGTGGCCACCCCACAGGTCGGCCACGATCCGCTGGACCCGGAAGCCGCGCCACTGCGCGACAAGGGCGTGCGCGGCCTCGTGCGCGACGACCGACAACAACAGCAGCAGGGTGTAGAGCAGCGCGACGAAGTAGGCACCCCCGCCGAGGTCCGGGTAGGTGTTCTGGACCTGGGGACCGAACGTCGCGATCACCACCACGGCGATCACCGGCCAGGTCCGGCCGACGTAGATCGGGACGCCGCGCAATGTGCCCAGCTGCCAGCCGGACCGGTCCGCGTTCGCCATTCGCCCAGCGTACGTGGCGCGATCGTGCACCCTGGCGGGCCGGGCGTTGTCGGTGCGGCGGGATAGCGTGCAGGACGTGGATCAGATGACGCAGCCGGCAGGACAGGCGCCGCCCGGCGTCCGGGAGGCTCGGCCGGTGCGGCCTGCGTTGTCACCCAGCCGGGCGGGCGACTTCATGCAGTGCCCGCTGCTCTACCGCTTCCGGGTCGTCGACCGGCTGCCCGAGGAGCCGTCGCCGGCAGCCGCGCGCGGGACGCTCGTCCACGCCGTCCTCGAGCGGCTCTTCGACGTCCCCGCGGCCGAGCGGACCGTCGAGGCGGCGGTTGCCCTGGTGGAGCCGCAGTGGGCTGCCCTCGTCGAGCAGGAGCCCGAGCTCGCAGCGCTGGTGGGGGCAGCGGCGACCGACGAGCGGACCTGGTTCGACGAGGCGAGCGAGCTGGTCCGCCGCTGGTTCGCCCTGGAGGACCCGACTCGGCTCGAGCCCGCCGAGCGGGAGCTCTATGTCGAGGCCGACCTCGGTGGGCTGACCCTGCGCGGCTACATCGACCGGCTCGACGAGGCGCCCGGTGACCTGTTGCGCGTCGTCGACTACAAGACCGGCCGGTCCCCGTCGGAGCTCTTCGAGGCCAAGGCACTCTTCCAGATGAAGTTCTACGCCCTCGTGCTCTGGCGGACGCGGGGCGTGGTGCCGCGCATGTTGCAACTGGTCTACCTCGGCAACAGCGAGATCGTCCGCTACGTGCCCGACGAGGTCGACCTGGTCGCGACCGAGCGCAAGATCAAGGCTCTGTGGGACGCCATCGAGCGAGCCGCGGTGACCGGCGACTGGCGTCCCCGCCGCAGCAAGCTGTGCGGCTGGTGCAGCCATCAGGCGCTCTGCCCCGAGTTCGGCGGCACTCCTCCGCCGTTGCCGGAGCACGCCATCGGGCTGGCGTTGGATCCGGCGCGGTCCGGCCAGGCGCACCCGGCGGACGAGGGGTGATCGCTACCGGGACCCAGCCGGAGAGGTGAGGCGCAGCAGGTCGGCGGGCTGCAGCCCGACCAGCGAATCCACCTGTGTCGCGCCCTCGATGTGCGGCACCCTGGTCACGTGCGGCACGGCAAGGGTCGGAATCCGGGCGGCGACCGCGGCACGCACGCCGGGGATCGAGTCCTCGATCGCGACGCACTCGGCGGCATCCGCACCCAGCGCCAGCACCGCGGTCGCATACGCCTCCGGGTCGGGTTTCCCCTTGGTGACCTTGTCACCGGTGACGACCACCGAGAAGGTTCCGGCGGGGAGTGTCTCGATCAGCACGCCCGCGAACGACTCGTAGGACATGGTGACCAGGGCGTTCGGAACGCCTTCAGCGACAAGGGCGTTCAGCAGGTCCTCGGCTCCCGGCCGCCATGGGACGTGACGGCGCATCCCGGCGATCACCCGGTCGAGGAGAAAGTCCACGATCTCCTCGGCGGACAGCGTGACGGGACTGTTGTCCTTGATGAGCTGACCCGAGACCAGCAGCGACTGCCCGACGAGTTCGTGCGCCATCTCGTCGGTCCACACGCCGCCGTATGACGTCACGAGTTCCTTCTCAGCCGCGATCCAGAGCGGCTCGGTGTCGACCAGGGTGCCGTCCATGTCCCACAGAACCGCGGCAGGGAGGTCTCCCCCGCTGGTCTCGATACGGGCTCGGCTAGTGCCTCGCCCTACTCGACCGGCGTGCGATTGCTCCTCCGCTGCTCGACCGGCAAGGGGTGATTGCTGCGTGCTGATGTCAGTCCTCCGGTTCGTAGCCGAGGTTCGCGGCGAGCCAGCGCTCCGCCTGCTTCAAGGTCCAGCCCTTGCGCTCGGCATACGAACTGACCTGGTCCTTGCCGAGCCGGCCGACCACGAAGTATTGCGACTCCGGATGGGAGAAGTACCAGCCGCTCACCGCCGCACCGGGCCACATCGCCATCGAGTCGGTGAGTTCGATGCCGGTCTGGTTCGTCGCGTCGAGGAGGTTGAAGAGCGTGAGCTTCTCGGTGTGGTCGGGGCACGCCGGGTAGCCGGGCGCCGGGCGGATCCCGCGGTACTGCTCGGCGATCAGTTCCTCATTGGTGAGCTTTTCGTCGGGTGCGTAGCCCCACAGGTCGTGCCGCACCACGGCGTGCATGCGCTCCGCGAACGCCTCGGCCAGCCGGTCGGCGAGCGACTCCAGCAGGATGCCGCTGTAGTCGTCCAGCTCGGCCTTGAACTCCATGATCTTGTCCGGGGCGCCGAGCCCGCCGGTGACCGCGAATCCGCCGATGTAGTCGGCCAATCCGGTGTCCTTCGGTGCCACGAAATCGGCCAGCGACCGGTTCGGCACGCCGGCCCGGTGGTGCCCCTGCTGCCGCAGGTGGTGCAGCACCGTGCGCACCTCGCGACGGGTCTCGTCGGTGTAGACCTCGATGTCGTCGCCGACCGCGTTCGCCGGGAAGAAGCCGATGACCCCGTTCGCCTGCAACCAGTGCTCGTCGATCAGCCGGTCCATCATCGCCTGGGCGTCGTCCCACAACTTGCGCGCAGCCTCACCGCTCGCCGGGTTGTTAAGGATGTCCGGGAAGCGGCCCTTCAGCTCCCAGGCGTTGAAGAACGGCTGCCAGTCGATGTACTCGCGCAAGGTGTCCAGCGAGTAGTCGGTGAACGTGCGCGTGTATGACGCGATCCGACCCGGTGCACCGTCGTCCGCGACGTCACGGGCCTGCTGCAACAGGAACCGCGGGCGCGGCGGGTGATAGCCGTTCCAGTCGATCGGCGTGCGGCCGGCGAGGGCGTCGTCATACGAAAGCAATGGGCGCTCAGTGGTTTTCGCGGCGTGCCGCTTGCGGATCGACTCGTAGTCCGCATCGATGTCGGCCATGAACGCCGGTCGCCGCTCGTCCGAGAGCAGGGCCGACGCGGTCGGCACCGACCGGGACGCATCCTTCACCCACACCACCGGCCCGTGGTACTTCGGCGTGATCTTGACCGCGGTGTGCGCTCGGGAGGTGGTCGCACCGCCGATGAGCAGCGGTATGTCGAACCCCTGCCGCTCCATCTCCTCAGCGAGGTTGACCATCTCGTCGAGGGACGGCGTGATCAGCCCGGACAGGCCGATCATGTCGGCATTCTCGGCCTTTGCGGTGTCCAGGATCTTCTGGCCGGGGACCATCACACCGAGGTCGACCACGTCGTAGTTGTTGCACTGCAGCACGACACCGACGATGTTCTTGCCGATGTCGTGCACGTCGCCCTTGACGGTGGCCATCACGATCTTGCCGTTGGTGCGCTCGACGTCACCCGGCTTGCGTTCTGCCTCGATGAACGGAATCAGATGCGCCACAGCCTTTTTCATCACGCGCGCCGACTTCACTACCTGGGGCAGGAACATCTTGCCGGCGCCGAAGAGGTCACCGACGACACCCATGCCGTCCATGAGCGGTCCCTCGATGACGGTCAGCGGCCGCTTCCCCTGATCGAGCAGTTCGAGGCGCATCTCCTCGGTGTCCTCGACGATGAACTCGTCGATGCCCTTCACCAGCGCGTGGGTGATGCGCTCGCGCACCGGCTGGGCGCGCCACGCGTTCGCCGCGCCGTCGTCGGCCTTCTCGCCGGCCTTGTTGAACTCCTGGGCGACCTCCAGCAGCCGCTCCGCTGCGTCGTCGCGACGATTGAGGATCACGTCCTCGATCCGGTCGCGCAGTCGCTCGTCGATCTCGTCGTAGACCGCCAGCGCGCCGGCGTTGACGATGCCCATGTCCATGCCGGCGGCGATCGCGTGGTAGAGGAACACCGCGTGAATGGCCTCGCGGACCAGGTTGTTGCCGCGGAAGCTGAAGGACACGTTGGAGACGCCGCCGGAGACGAGCGCACCGGGCAGGTTCTGTTTGATCCACCGGGTGCCCTCGATGAAGTCGACGCCGTAGTTGGCGTGCTCCTCGATGCCGGTCGCGACGGCGAAAATGTTGGGGTCGAAGATGATGTCCTCGGCCGGGAAGCCGACGTCCTCGGTCAGCACCTTGTATGCCGTGGCGCAGATCTCCTTACGGCGTTCCAGCGAGTCGGCCTGACCGAGCTCGTCGAAGGCCATGACGACGATGGCGGCGCCGTACTTACGGCACAGCCGCGCCCGCTCGAGGAAGGCATCGACGCCTTCCTTCATGGAGATCGAGTTGACGATGGATTTGCCTTGCACGCAACGCAACCCGGCTTCGATGACGTCCCACTTCGAGGAGTCGATCATCACCGGCACCGTGCAGATGTCGGGCTCGGACGCGATCAGCTTGCAGAAGCGGTCCATGGCGGCGACGCCGTCGATCATGCCCTCATCCATGTTGACGTCGATGACCTGGGCACCGGCCTCGACCTGCTGACGGGCGACGTTGAGCGCCGTCGCGTAGTCGCCCTCCTTGATCAGCTTCCGGAACCGCGCCGACCCGGTGATGTTGGTGCGTTCACCGACGTTGACGAAGAGCGAGTCGGCCGTGACGTTCAGCGGCTCGAGGCCGGACAGCCGCAGTGCGGGCGCGATCGCCGGGGGCACGCGCGGCGTCGCGTCGACAATCTGCTCGCGTAGCTGGGCGATGTGTTCCGGCGTCGTGCCGCAGCACCCGCCGAGGACGTTGACCAGACCGTCGGCCGCGAAGCCGCCGAGGACGGTGGCCATGTCCTCCGGCGTCTGGTCGTATTCGCCGAACGCGTTGGGCAGCCCGGCGTTGGGGTAACAGAACGTGAAACAGTCTGCAATGCGGGACAACTCGGCGGCATACTGACGCATGTCGGCGGCGCCCAACGCGCAGTTGAACCCGACCGCGAGGGGTTGCGCGTGCCGGATGCTGTTCCAGAAGGCTTCGGTCACCTGGCCGGAGAGGGTGCGCCCGGACGCGTCGGTGATGGTGCCCGAGATGAACACCGGCCACCGCCGCTCGCGCTCCTCGAAGAGCGTCTCGAGGGCGAAGATGGCGGCCTTGGCGTTGAGCGTGTCGAAGATCGTCTCGACCAGCAGCAGGTCGCTGCCGCCGTCGACCAGGCCCTCCGCCTGCTCGTGATAGGCGTCGACCAACTCCTCGAACGTGACGTTGCGAGCGCCCGGATCGTTGACGTCCGGCGAGATGGAGGCGGTGCGGTTGGTCGGGCCGAGAGCGCCGGCGACATACCGCGGATGCTCCGCGGTGGCGACCGCGTCGCACGCCGCCCGGGCGAGCTTCGCGGACTCGTAGTTCAGCTCGTAGGACAAGTCCTGCATGCCGTAGTCGGCCATCGAAATGCGTTGGGCGCTGAAGGTATTCGTCTCGATGATGTCAGCGCCGGCCGCCAGGTAGTCATCGTGGATCGACCGGATGACAGCGGGATTGGTGATCGACAGAAGGTCGTTGTTGCCCTTGACGTCCTGCGCCCAGTCGGCGAAGCGTTCACCGCGGAACTCCTCCTCGGAGAGCTTGTGCCGCTGGATGAACACTCCCATCGACCCGTCCAACAGGAGGACTCCCTGCGCCATCGCGGCGCTCAGGGTGTCGGTTGCGTCCGGTCGAACCAGAGCATGGTCGCGTGTCGACGGTGTCACACGCGCAATGTCGGAGCGGCTGCTCACTGTGGGGTCCCTTCCCGGGAGTTTGCGCAGAACGGCATGATTCTAACGGGACCGCGCGCGCCGCTGTCCCGTGTCCCGGACTGCGGTCGGCGACGGTGCGTTGTGCGCGAGGACCTCGCCGTCACTGTTTAAGCTGATCAGTGGACCTGCGTGGAAGAGGAGGAGCCGGTGATCGAACTCGAGGACGTGCCGCTGCTGCGCGACCCGATCATGATCGCCGCCTTCGAGGGATGGAACGACGCGGGCGAGACCGCGTCCGCGACCGTCGGTCACCTGATCGCGATGTGGGACGCCGTCCCGATGGCCGAGCTGGATCCGGAGATCTACTACGACTTCCAGGTCAACCGGCCGCGCATCACCAGCGACTCCGGACGCCGCGAGATCGTCTGGCCCACCACCCGGATCTTCTTGGCGCAGGACACCACGCTCGACCGCGACGTCATCCTGGTGCAGGGCATCGAGCCGTCGATGAAGTGGCGCAGCTTCACCGAGGAGCTGATGAGTTTCGCCGCCGAGTGCGAGGTCGGCATGATCATCACGCTCGGCGGCCTGCTCGCCGATGTGCCGCACACACGCCCGATCCCGGTGACCGTCACCTCGGAGCACGAGGAGACCCGGCAGCGGTATGACGTGGAGGCCAACCGCTACGAGGGCCCGACCGGGATCGTCGGCGTCTTCACCGACGCCGCGCATCAGGCGGGGGTGCCGACGCTGTCCTGCTGGGCGGCCGTGCCGCACTACGCCGGAGCGAGCCCGTCACCGAAGGCGACGCTGGCGCTGCTCACGCGTCTGGAAGAACTCTTCGACGCATTGATCGGCCACGCCGATCTGCAGGAGCAGGCCCGCGCATGGGAGCACGGTGTCGATGAGCTCGCGGCGTCCGACGACGAGGTCGCGGACTACGTCCACTCCCTCGAGCAGACCCAGGACACCACCGAGCTGCCCGAGGCCAGCGGTGACGCGATCGCGCGGGAGTTCGAGAAGTACCTGCGCCGCCGGGAGACCGACGAATAGGTCCTCAGGCCCGCAGGCCGAGCAGCGCGTCGAGGGCGTCGGTGACGCGGCGGCTCGGCATACCCGACTCCGGGCCGGAGGCCCATTCGTCCACCAGCTCCAGCGCCCGCGCGCTGTGCAGATCGTCCGCGAGCGCATCACGAATGCCGTCGATGAGTTGGTCGGTACCCTCGTCACCCCGGCACTGCAGGGCACGGGTCCAGCGATCCCAGCGCTTCACCGCGTCGTCCAACAGCTCCTCGGTGTATTCCCACGGCGTGCGGTAGTGCCGGGCGAGCAGCACCAATCGGATCGCCATCGGATCGACGCCGGCCTTGCGGAGCTGGGAGACCCGCACCAGGTTGCCCTTGGACTTGCTCATCTTCTCGCCGTCGTAGCCGACCATCGCCTGGTGGGCGTAGGACCGCGCGAACGGGGGGTCGTCGGTGAGCGCGACGGCCTGCACGGCAGACATCTCGTGGTGCGGGAAGATCAGATCGGTGCCGCCGCCTTGCAGGTCGAAGCCCATCCCGAGGAAGTCGAGCGCGATCGTCGTGCACTCGACGTGCCACCCGGGCCGGCCGCGGCGCAGCTCGCCCCCGTCCCATGCGGGCTCGCCGGCGCGCTCGACGCGCCACAACAGCGGATCCAGTGCGTCGCGCTTGCCCTCGCGGTCGGGGTCTCCCCCACGCTCGGCGAAGACCGCCATCATCTGCTCGCGGGTCCAGTCGCTGACCGCCCCGAAGGTCGGCTGCGTCGCCAGGTCGAGATAGATGTCCTCGGCGCCGTCCTCGACCGCGTCCGGAGTGGGCACCCGGTAGGCGACACCCTTGGCCACCAGGCCCTGGATGGTCGCCACGTGGCGCTGCATCGTCTCGACGACGCTCACGTAGTGGTCGGGCGGCAGGACGCGCAGCGCCGCCATGTCGGTGTGGAAGAGCTCGATCTCACTGGTGGCGAGGTCTTGCCAGTCGACCCCGTCACGGGCCGCGCGCTCCAGCAAGGGGTCGTCGATGTCGGTGACGTTCTGCACGTACCGGACCTCGTGCCCCGCGTCGCGAAGCACCCGGGCCGCCAGGTCGAACGTGACGTAGGTGGCCGCGTGGCCGAGATGCGTGGCGTCATACGGAGTGATGCCGCAGACGTACATCGTCGCGGTGTCCCCGACCTGGATCGGTTCGACTCGCTCCGAGCGGTGCTGCCACAGGGCCAGCTGGCGGCCTTTTCCTTCCAGAACGGGCAGATCCGGCGCGGCCCACGGAGCAATCGTCACGCCTTCCAGGATAAGCGGGCGGCGTCACGTCCCCTGCGTGCGGGGCGTCACCAGAGCGGCCAGGGCAACGGATGCCGGTCGTCCGGCGGCGCCGGCATCCGGCGTATGTCGAGCAGCTGCTCGATCCGATCGCGCAGTGCCGCCAGCTCGTCCCGCTGTATGACGCCCCGCAACTGCTCGCGGAGCTCGCCGTCCAGGTGGTGGAGCAACTGGGTGAGCCGGTGGCACTCCCGGTCGGTCAGCTGTTCGCCGGCGAAACCCCACAGGACCGTGCGCAACTTCTCGTCGGTGTGCAGGGTGAGCCCGTGGTCGACGGCATACAGCCGCCCGTCGTCGGGGATGAGCGCGGAACCCTTGCGGTCGGCGTTGTTGAGCACCACGTCGAGCAGAGCGATGTCACGCAGCTGGTCCTGCGCCGCATGCGACACGACGAGCGGCCCGTCGTCGGCGTCGCGCATGCCGAGCACCGGCAGGTAGTCCGCCGGCACCGCCGCCAGGGGGTCGATGCGCAGCAGGCCGTTGTCGGCAACCGGTTCCAGCGGCCCTACCCACTGCTGCACGGACCCCGATCCGAACGGTCCGTCCGGACGCAACGCCGTCACGGGCACACAGTCCCAGCCACCGGCCCGAGCGATCAGATAGGCCGCGTACTCCCGGCCCGCGAGAGTTCCCTCGGGAAAGTCCCAGAGCGGTCGCTCACCGCGAATGGGCTTGTAAACCGCCGCGATTCGCTCGCCGTCCGCCTCGACCCAGACGCGCAGCACGAAATTCGACGCGTCGACGAGGCGACCCTCGACCTCGAGCGGGCCGTCGCTGAGCAGCCGCTGCAGCTGCTCAGCGTCGATAGCCGTTGGCACGGGGGCAGACGTGGCCGTCCGGGTCGAGCGGGCCACCACAGAAGGGACACGACGGGCGTCCGTCGGCAACGGCGGCCAGGCCGCGCCGCGCGAACTCGCGGGCATGCGCCGCGTCGAGAACCACCCGGATCAGCTGCGCCTCGGGATCCGGCACCTCACGCAGCTCCTGGCCGTCCTCGGTCGGCTCGAGCTCCACCTGCCGGTCATGGGCCTCGATGATGAGCACCTCGCGCTCCGGCTCCCACGCCAGGCTCAGGGTGCTCACCCGGAACTCGTCCTCGATCGGCGCGGTCAACGGCTCGTTGTCCTCGTCGGCGACCGGCAGGTCCTCGTCGACCGCCAGTTCGTCGAGCAGGTCGTTGACGCGCTCGGCGAGGACGGCCACCTGCTCCTTCTCCAGGGAGACGGACACGACACGCCGGCCCTGCACGGCCTGCAGGAAGAAGGTGCGCGCACCGGGCGGACCCACGGTGCCGGCGACGAACCGGTCCGGGTGGTCGAATTCCATTGTCGGCATATCGCTCACCCTAATCCGACGCCGCGGCACCGGTCTCGCCGCCGGGTGTCGCGTCGCCGGACGGATCCGCCTTGGTCAGTAGGTCGCTCAGGTCACCGGTCGCATCGTTGATCCGCAGCACGAACGGGCGCCGCGGCGTGTAACGCACGGCACTGATCGAGGCCGGGCCGACGACGATGCGCTGGAACTGGTCGAGATGCGTCCCGAGGGCGTCGGCGAGGACGGCCTTGAGCACATCGCCGTGCGAGACGGCGACCCAGATGGCGGCCGGGCCGTGCGCGCGCTCGACGTCCGCGTCGATCTCACGGACGGCGGCGACGGCGCGTGCCGACATCTCCGCGAGCGACTCGTGCGCGAAGTCCGACGACGGCGGGAAGACGGCCGCGGACGGGTTGTCCTGGACGGTTCGCCAGAGTTCGTCCTTGGCCAGCTCGGTGATCTTGCGGCCGGTCCAGGCGCCGTACCGACACTCGCCGAGCCGTTCGTCGGTCTCGACCGGTATGTCGAGCGCGCCGCCGATCACCGCAGCTGCCGTCTGCTGGCATCGTTGCAGCGGACTGCTCACGATGCGTGCGATCGGCAGTTGTTCCAACCGTTTCCGCGCCTCCTCGACCTGCCGTTCGCCGGTGTCGTCGAGACCGACGCCCGGTGTCCAGCCGGCCAGGACGCCCGCAGTGTTGGAGGGGGTGCGGCCGTGCCGCAGCAACAGGACGGTGGCCATGCGCTACCGGAGCCCTTCGGCGTCGATGATCTCGGCGAGCGTGTGCAGCGCCGCGACGCGTTCGGGCAGGTTGTCCCCCGCCGGTGACACGTTGAGCGTGGTGACGCCGGCGTCGGCATACGCGTGCAGTCGTTCGGCGATGTGCTCCCGGGGCCCCACCAAGGCGGTCCGGTCGATGAACTCGCGCGGGACGGCCGCCGCGGCATCCCGGTGCTTGCGGCCGAGGTAGAGGTCCTGAACCTGCTCGGCGGCTTCCTCGAAGCCCATCCGGCGGGCGAGGGCGTTGTAGAAGTTCTTCTTCCGTGACCCCATGCCGCCGATGTAGAGCGCCGCGTGATCGCGCAACCGGTCGGCTCCGGTGTCGAGGTCGTCGGCGATGCTGAGGCCGGCGGTCGCCGCGATGTCGAAGCCGTCGAGGGAGCCGTCCGGGTGGCCCGCGAGCTTCCGGCCGTGGCGCAGCTGGTCCAGTTGCTCGGGCAGGTGCTCGGGGCTGACGAAGATGCCGAGCCAGCCGTCGGCGATCTCCCCGGTGAGCTCCATGTTCTTGGGACCGATCGCCGCGAGGTAGATCGGCACCTGGGCTCGCTCGGGCAGCAGGAGCAGCCGGAGCGGCTTCCCCGGGCCGTCGGGCAGTGGCAATTCGAAGTGTTTGCCGTGGTATTCGACGTTCTTGCGGCCGAAGGCGAGCCGGATGACGTCGACATACTCCCGCGTGCGACCGAGCGGGTCGTCGAAGCGCACCCCGTGCCACCCCTCGCTGACCTGTGGGCCCGACACGCCGAGACCGAGGCGGAACCGGCCACCGGTGATCTTGTCGAGTGTGGCCGCGGTCATCGCGGTCATGGCCGGTGTCCGGGCGGGAATCTGGAAGACGCCGCTGCCCCACTCCAGGTTCGTCGTGAACGCGCTCAGGTATGCCGCCAGCGACGGCACGTCCGACCCATATGCCTCGGCGAGCCAGGCGACTCGGTAGCCGGCCTGGTCCGCCGCCTTGACGAGCTCCTTCATCGCGGCCAGGTCGTCCGTGCCCGCCGTGCCCCAGTAACCGAGGTTGATGCCCAGATCCATGGCTCCGACGCTACCCTTCGAGACGCGGCTCGTACCTCACCGCTCCTCAGGGCACCGCCCTTCGAGACGCGGCTCGTACCTCACCGCTCGGCTTCGTCCGGGCCGGAGGTCCGGCGACCACTACGGTTGTCCCCGTGCAATCGGTGAATGTGGGCAGGTCGGGGCTGCGGGTGAGCGATCTCTCGCTGGGCACCATGAATTGGGGGGACACGGTCGACGAGGTCTTCGCGGAGGAGATCCTGCGCGACTTTCGCGACGCGGGCGGGACGACGATTGACACGGCATACGGCTATGGCGACGGGGCGGCGGAGGAGATCCTCGGCCAGTTGCTCGCCGCCGGCGGCCGGGACGAGCTGGTCGTGGTGGGCAAGGCCGGCATCTCCCGGACCAGCGGGTCGCGGGTCGTCGACACCTCCCGCGGCACCCTGCTGCGCCAGCTGGACGATTCGCTGCGCCGGTTGCGGACCGATCACCTCGACCTGTGGCTGGTGCACACCTGGGCCGACGACGTGCCCCTCGCCGAGACCATGTCGGCGCTGGAGCATGCGGTCACCTCCGGCCGAGCGCGTTACGTCGGCGTCTCCAACTACACCGGCTGGCAGCTCGTCGCGGCCAGTGCCGTCCTGCGTGAGGCGCGAATACCGTTGACTGCCAATGAGATCGAATACAGCCTGGTGGAGCGCTCGGCTGATGGCGAGCTGGTGCCCGCCGCCGATCACGTGGGGGCCGGGCTGCTCGCGTGGGCACCACTCGGCGGCGGCGTGCTCACCGGGAAGTACCGGCGCGGCGTGCCCGCCGACTCGCGTGCCGCCAGCGGCCGGCACACGGGTTGGGCTACCCGCCGGCTCGGCGGTCGGGCCGACCCGATCGTGGACGCCGTCGCGACGGCGGCCGACGGGCTCGGGGTGAGCCCGGCGCAGGTCGCGCTCAGCTGGGCGCGGTCGCGGCCGGGCATCAGCTCGCTGATCATCGGCGTGCGCAACCGCAGCCAGCTGCGGACCCTGCTCGCGGGTGCTGGGTCGGCGCTGCCGCCGGAGATCGCGCAGGCGCTGGACGACGTGTCGCGCCCGCGCTAGCCGCGCGGATCAGCGCTCGGACTCTTCGAAGTCGAGTTCGTCGGTGTCGTCGGCGGACAGGCCGATGTACCGCTCGTCCTCGAGGTCGTCGTCTTCTTCGAGGTCGTCGTCTTCTTCGAGGTCGTCGCCCTCCTCGTCCTCGTCGTCGCCGGTGTAGACCTCCAGCGGGGTCACCTCGCCGTAGGCGTCCATGAGTGCGTCGTCGTAGTCCTCGAAGGCGTCCGCCAGGTCGCGGTATGCCGCCACCACCGCGGGGTCGTTCTCGCCGCGGCGCGATGCGGCGGCCTCCAGGTGGCGTTCGAATGCACTCACCAGGAGGGACAATGCGGCGCGCGGGTCAGCGGTCATGGATTGACCGTACCGGGTCGGGGCCGGTTCGTAGTAGAGCAACGCCCTTGCCAGAGCGTCGGATCCGGGAACGTTCGGGTGATAATGGGCGGCAATGACCGAGTACGAGTTCCGTGTGCTGAACTTCCCCCGCCACACCAGCCGCTCCGACGTGCGCCAGGTGCTCGCCGACCAGGCGGAATACGGCCACTGGGAGTTGGCTCGCACGCGCCTCTATCTGGGTGGCGCGCGTCGGGTCTGGTTGCGGCGCCGCATCATTCGGGTGCGCCGCACGGCCTGACCGCGTCCCAAGGACCGACGGTCGGTCTGCCGGGAGGCGTTTCCTCAGCAGTCGGCCAGGAACTTCCCGAGCACGCGCGCACCGAACTTCAGCGACTCGACCGGCACCCGCTCGTCGATGCCGTGGAACATCGGCGCGAAGTCCAGGTCGGCCGGTAGGCGCAGCGGCGCGAAACCGTAGCCGTTGATACCGAGCGTCTTGAGCGCCTTGTTGTCGGTGCCGCCGGAAAGACAGTAGGGCAGGATCGCCGCGTCGGGATCCTGGGACAGCAGCGCCTGCTTCATCTTCTCGACCAGTGGCGCGTCGAAGGGCGCCTCGAGTGCGATGTCGCGGTGCAGCACCTCGACCTCGACGAACTCACCGGCGAGTTCCCGGATGGTCGCCATGAGATCGTCTTCGTGGCCCGGGAGGTAACGGCAGTCGAGCGACGCGGACGCCGTCTGCGGGATGACGTTGTGCTTGTAGCCGGCGTCGAGCATCGTGAAGTTGGACGTGTCGCGCAGCGTGCCCTCGACGAACCCACGCGCACCTCCGAGTGTGGCGAGGATCGGGCCGAGGTCGTCGTCGGTGTATGACGAGCCGGTCAGCTCGGCCAGGCCGTCGAGCAGCTGCCGGACGGAGGCGATGTATTCGCGCGGCCACTCGTGTGCGTCGATGCGCGCGATGGCCTGGGCCAGCCGTACGACGGCGTTGTCGTCGTTCGGCACCGACCCGTGTCCCGCGCGGCCGTGGGCGTGCAGCCGTAGCCAGGCGATGCCCTTCTCGGCGGTCTGCAGCAGGTAGGCACGCTGCTGACCGGCCGTGCCGTCGAAGGTGACCGAGTAACCGCCGACCTCGCTGATCGCCTCGGTGACGCCCTCGAACAGCTCCGGATGGTTGTCGACCAGCCAGTGGCTGCCCTTGACGCCGCCGGCTTCCTCGTCCGCGAGGAAGCCGACAACCAGGTCGCGTGCCGGTTTGCGGCCGGTGCGGGCAAGCTCGCGGACACAGGACAGGATCATCGCGTCCATGTCCTTCATGTCGACGGCACCGCGCCCCCAGACACAGCCGTCCTTGATCTCGCCGGAGAACGGGTCCACTTGCCAGTCCTCGGCATTGGCAGGGACGACGTCGAGGTGACCGTGCACCGCCAGCGCTCCCCTCTCGGAGTCCTCCCCGGCGATCCGGACCAGCACCGACGCTCGTCCCGGCTCGCTCTCGAGGAGCACCGGGTCCAGCCCGACCTCGATCAGCTCCTGCATGACGTATTCGGCGGCCTTGCGCTCCCCCGGTCCGCTGCCATCACCGTAGTTGCTGGTGTCGAAGCCGATCAGGTCTTGCGTGATGCGGACGACTTCGTCTTCCGCAGCCAGTGTCTCTTCGTTGCCTTCGTCCGTCATACGACCAGCCTGCCATGGTTGCGGACGGTCAGGACCATCCGGCCAGCGTGCGAACCGTGTCGATGGTGTCGGCCTCCTCGGCGGTCTTGTCGTCGCGGTAGCGGATCACCCGCGCGAAGCGCAGCGCCAGCCCGCCGGGATAGCGGCTGGAGCGTTGCAGCCCGTCGAAGGCGATCTCGACGACCTGCTCCGGTCGCAGATGGACGACCCAGCCGTCGTCGTCCGTGGCGAGCTCGGTGAAGCGCTCGGTCTGCCAGCGCAGCATGTCGTCCGTCATACCTTTGAAGGTTTTGCCGAGCATCACCAATCCGCCCGTCTCCGGGTCACGTGCGCCGAGATGGATGTTGGACAAGAAGCCCGCGCGGCGGCCACTCCCGCGTTCGACGGCCAGCACGACCAGATCGAGCGTATGGCGAGGCTTGACCTTGACCCAGCCGGCACCGCGGCGGCCGGCGGCGTATGGCGCGGCAAGATCCTTGACGACGACACCCTCGTCACCGTGGGCAACCCGGTCGGCGAAGAACCGTCGGGCGTCCTCGGTGGAGGAGACGGGCGCGCGTTCGATCAGCCATTGCTCGGGCACTACCTGCGCCAGGAGCCGCTGCCGCTCCCGCAACGGGCTGTCGATGACGTCCTGGCCGTCGAGGTGTAGCAGGTCGAAGAACTTCGGCGTCACCGGTGTCTTCACGCGCAACCGCTCCGGATCGGCGCTGCTCGCGGTGCGCGCGCCGGTCACCTGGAACGGCAGCGGTCGGCCGTCGGCGTCGAACGCGATCGCCTCGCCGTCGAGGACCAGTTGCTCCGCGGACAGGCCGGCGACGATCTCGACGACCTCGGGCAAGCGGTCGGTGATCTCTTCCAGGCTCCGGGTGAACAGGCGGATGTCGCCGCCGTCCTTGTGTGCCTGCACCCGGATGCCGTCGAGTTTGGTCTCCACCTGCTGGGCGAGTTGGTCGTCGACCGCGTCGGCGATGTCCGGTGCGCTCCCGGCGAGCATCGGCCGGACCGGTCGCCCGACCTGCAGACCGATGGCGGCCACGGCGTCGGCGCCGCCGTTCATCGCAGCCGCCGCAACGGGTGCCGTGAAGCCGGCGAGCATGACGGCTCGGCGGACGGCGGTCTCCGGCACGCCGCTCGCCTCGGCGATCGCCGTGAGCATGACGCCGTCGCCGGCGCCCTGGCGCAGCTCCCCCTGGATCAGCCCGCCCACGAAGCGTTGCTCGTCCGTCGTGAGCCGACGGAACAGGTCAACGAGCAGTTTCTTACGTCGCCCGACCGCGCCGGAGCCGCTCACTGCCGCGATCTCGGTGAGCGCGCCGTCGAGCTCGAGCACCGTGACCGCGGGGGCATCACTCGGTGCCGGTGCCTCACGGAGGCCGCGCCAGCCGACGCCGATCCGCCGCTGCGGCAACACGCCGGCCAGGTATGACGCCACGACCGGCACCTCGTCGGCCGTCGCCTCGCGCAGCAACCGGGCAACGGCGTCGCGTTTGGCCAGGCGTGAGCGGGTGGCGCGCACCGCAGCGGAGGTGGAGATGACCTCGTCCAACAGCATGACTGCAGTGTGCCCGGCCCCTCCGACATACCGCTCGGCGCTGGGGCCGACGGCGGAACGCGCGGCGACGCGCTAGCGTCAGTGCGGAGAACCGAGAGCCACCGCACTCCGCCACGAAGGGAAAGACATGCCGGTCAATCTGAGCAAGGGCGCGAACATCTCGCTGGAGAAGGCGGCGCCGGGTATGACGACCGCGATCGTCGGCCTGGGCTGGAACCCGCGCACCACCGACGGCGCACAGTTCGACCTGGATGCATCCGTCCTGCTGCTGGGCGAGAACGGCAAGGTCCGCACGCAGTCCGACTTCGTCTTCTACAACAACCTCACCGGCGACAACGGCTCGGTGCAGCACCTGGGCGACAACCGCACCGGCGAAGGTGAAGGCGACGACGAGCAGATCAAGGTCTCCCTCAGCCAGGTGTCGCCCGACGTGCAGCGCATCGCGTTCGTCGCCTCGATCGACCAGGCGGACGCGCGTGGACAGAACTTCGGGCAGGTGTCGGACGCGTTCATCCGCGTCTTCGACGCCGACGATCCGACCAACTCCGAAAAGGGTGCACGATTCGACCTCGGGGAAGACGCGGCGACCGAGTCGGCGCTGGTCTTCGGCGAGCTCTACCGCAACAACGGCGAGTGGAAGTTCCGCGCGGTCGGACAGGGCTACTCCACCGGCCTGGCGGGCGTGATCCGCGACTTCGGGCTCGACGTCTGACGTCGTCGCCTCCGCGTATGGCGGCCCGCGGCTCGGGTGCATGGTGCCCCCGGCCGCGGACCGTGGCACGATTGAAGGGATCCGGCCACCGCGTGCTAATGTTTCCGCTCGTTGGCCGGGCCACTGAGGCCGGTTGACACACCTATTTGTCCGGGTGGCGGAATGGCAGACGCGCTAGCTTGAGGTGCTAGTCCCCTAACGGGGGTGGGGGTTCAAGTCCCCCTCCGGACACACGCTCGAATGGCCTTGCGAGTCCGAATGCCTCGGATTCACAGGGCTGTTCGCGTTTCACGGCCTGTGCTTCTCTGGATCTCTTCCTTTCTCTGTGCCACTTCACACGGCTGCCGAAGCTGCTCTGCGCTCAATTGCCCTGCATCGCGAGGAGACTCCCGTAGGCGACCGAAGTCCGCCGCCCCCCGACGGAGATCGTCCTCCGCACCGTGATTCGTCCGCACCCCCGGTCCGGTATCGGGTGACGTCGTCTCGGCGAGGTGCCGGTTCGTACACCGTCACGAAGGACGTTGCTCTAGCGGCCAGTATTCACGGCGGCCTCAGAAGCCCAGCTCCGGCCGAAGGCGCTGCGTGTCGTACACGCACTCCAGCCGTGTGACGTCAGCTGTTTCGAGCGCTGAGCAACGCACATCTCCATCAGGGAGGATCACCCGGCCCCGGTCATGCCGGCCCACCCGGACGCGGCGTCATGGCGAGCCGATGTACGTCACTTACGACCTGCAGCCACCGCGAGAATAAGAGCGCGTCCTATCCAGGGGAACGTGGCAGCGCGCGCCGGGCACGCCGGGTCTCGGCAAGCGCTAGTCGCGCGGTCACTGCGGCGCCGGTACCGAACAAGGCGGTCGTCGCCACGGCACTCAGCGGCTTAGGCATGACCTGGTCCAGGAGCCGGGTCACCGCCGCAGCGGAGGTGCCTGCCGCCAGCCCGCCGAATAACCCGGCTGCGGCAAACAACACGGCAGCGTTGCGTGTCCTGCTCGCTGAATCGCCTACTTCGGCGCGTAGCTGCGTGACCTCCTCGTGCAGAAGGTCTTTGAGATCGCTACGCAGACCGGCGAACGGTTCGCCGTTCGGGTCATCATCGTCGGTCATGGATTCGCTCCTGATCTGCCGGGCAAACGCGTCACCCCCACCTTCCCGGCGCGCGTTCGGAGTAAACCTTCCGGCTCCGACACGATGCAGCCCGGCAGCATGGTTGATCGCTTCTGCGTCCGCGTCAGCATCGGCGCCGTGCCCACGGAGAGTATTGCGCCTGAATGCGTGAGGCACGCTTGAGCCCTCTAGCCGACTGGTTGCAGGGGACGGACCTTGGGGGTGCCTGCGGCCCGCTCGGTCGCCAGGTCGTGGGCCGCCTGCATCGCCAGCCATGCGCGTGCGGTACCAACGCCGGCCTCTTCAAGGCGGACCGCGAGGTTGGAGCTGATCCGGGCATGACCGTGCAAGACGCGGCTCAACGTCACCCGTGAGATGCCCAGCCGGGAGGCGGCCTCACCGACACTGAGGCCGATCTCGGCGAGCACGTCCTCGCGCAGGATCTCACCGGGATGGACCGGGTTCTTAAGCATGGGTCTCTCCTTCCTGCTCAGTGCTAGTCCTGACAATCGACCCGCTCGACATCCGAGTCGATGAACCGGAACGTGATCCGCCAGTCCCCGTTCACCCAGATCGAGTAGTGCCCGGCCAGGTCTCCTTTGAGCCGGTGGATCCGAAACGATGGGATCGCCAGGTCCTCCGGGGCCTTGCGCCACATCCAACGCCGAAAGAACGCGCAGCAATTTGGGGACGTGGTCGGCTTGAACGCCCTTCTTCGTTCCGTCGCGATACAGCCGCTCCGGACCCTTGTGCCGGAAGCTGACGATCACCCAACTACTGCAACGCGTAAGGTGACGCGATACAGACCGGCGGAGTCCACGGTCGGGCGCCGGCACCACCACCACGGCCGCACCGCGAGCGACCGACGCCTTGACCACAGCCGAGGTGCGGGAGCCGGCCGCATCAGGTGCTCCCCGATAGTCCCGGATTGAACAGCACCTTTATCTGCCTCCGTCGCGGTGACGATCTCGTTCTCGCGTCAGACCGAGTTCTGCCGCTGGTACAAGACGCCGCCCAGAAACCAACGCGTCGACGTTTGCGCGCAGCCGCCCGCCGCGGCTCGCCTTTACCGGCCCGGCAGTCGATCAACCACAACGACGTAGGGCTCGAGGACAGCTACCCCGCGAGCGTGAAGCTCCCGGAAATCCGCGGAACGCCGGTCTTCGAGGTGGTCGGGATCTCCAGCCCTCTGTTGGCGAACCTCCCAGGTGGCGGATGCCCTCGGCGTGCGGCCCTCGTCGCTGTACAACCATCTCTCGAGCAAGGACGAGATCGTCCAGAGGATGAGGTCGTGGCTCTTCCGCGAGGGCGGCGGCTTCCAGCCAGTGCCGAGCGGTCCGTGGGATCACAGGGTGCGGGTCCTTCTGCCGCGCTACCGCGAGACGTTCGCCCGGCATCCGCGGCTGATCCCGCTCGTGACGGCATACACCGTGTCGTCGCCGGAGGTGATGTCGGTGTATGACGAACTCGTCGACGCGGGCGTGAGCGAGCCGCACTTGCTCGGCGTCATCACCCTGTGCGACAGCGTCGTCTGGGGTGCGGCGCTGGACCTGGCCGCCCCGACGAGGTCTGGGCCGTCGACGAAGCGCGCAGCGCCGCGCTGATCGCTGCGATCCAGCAGGCGGGGCTCTGGACATGAGCGCGCCGACCCGTTCGAGCTCGCGGTGGACGTCATCATCGCGGGGATCGGGGCAAAGGTCGAGGACGGCCGGCTCGGCTCCTGAGGGCGCTCGCTCGGACGAGATCGTGCAAGCGGGCACCGTTCTCCGCGCGGATCAGGACGAGGACCTCCTCATCTGCACCGCCAACTCGTCGGTTGACGGTCAGCATCGAGACCGAGGATCCCGTCACCTCGGAATGCTCACCCCGCGATCTGGACCTGGGAATCCCTGCCTTCGATGTGCTGGCCTGGTCTACCGGTATTCCGCGGACCAGCGATGTCGTACGTGTCATGGTTGTCCCACCGCGTCAGGAGCAGGGAGTCGTGTGAACTGGTTGGTGATCGCGCTAAGCCTCGGCTCTGCGCTGCTGTCATCCGTTTCCACGACGTTGAAGAAGGCCGCTGCGTCCGAGGTGCCGTCGGTGCGCGGGGAGGGCTTGCGGTCGGTCGGCCGGTTCGCGCGCCGGACTGCGTCGCACCCATTGTGGTTGGTCGCCCTGCTGGCGGACCTCGGTGGCGTGTCACTGCAGGTGATCGCGCTGCACTTCGGGGCGCTCGCGGTCGTCCAGCCGCTGCTGGTCAGCGGGCTACTGTTCGCGTTGCTGCTGCGCCACGTCGGCAACTGGCGGCTGACCCGGCAGGAGGCTGGCTGGGCCCTGCTGCTCGCCGGCTGCCTCGCTGCCTTTCTCGTCCTGTCCGGCGCGGTGAGCGGCGGGCCTGTCGAATCCGCCGACCGCGGTGCCGCCGTCATCGCAGCCATCGGCGCCGTGATCGCGGTGGCCGCCTGCTTGTATGTCGGGCAGCGGGACGTCCCACCCGGCGGCCGGGCCGCGCTTATTGGCGCATGCGTCGGCGCGATCTACGCGGCCACGGCTGCGCTGATCAAGTCAGCAACCGGTGTGCTGGCCACCCACGGCCTGGTCGCGCTGTTCAGCAGCTGGCAGCTCTACACGCTGCTGGTGGTCGCGGCGGCGGGGCTGTTCCTCGCGCAGGTCGCTTTCCAGGCGGGACCGCTGACGGCCAGCCTCCCGGCAGTTGCGACCGTCGACCCGCTGCTCAGTGTCCTGATCGGCGTCGTCATCTACGACGAGCGCCTCCGCCGCGGTCCCGGCTCTGGGGTGGTGTTGCTCGCCCTGATGGTCCTGCTGATCGCCTCCGTCATCGGGCTGGGCCGGGTGGAAGCCACCAAGGAGCGCCCGCCGCCGGCCGGCGCGAGTTGACGGTGTCGCTTCTGAATGTGACGGAGCGTGTCTGACCGGCCGTCCTGGTCGATACGTGATCAGAGGAGTTGATGGCCCGCACCGGCCGAAGGAGTTCGCGTTCGGCTGAGTGATGAGGATCGTGCGAAGGTGGCCTCGTCTGGGCGGCATCTGCAGGTCGACTACACGAGGTGAAGAAGATCGTGCCGGCGATGAACAACCCTGAGCAACGCCTGCTGGGGAGCGATCGAGTGCCACAGGTATCACGCCGCACTGAGGAGCGAGCCGGTCAGCCCTTGGTCTGGACTGACCGGCTCTGGGCAAGTGGCCGTCCTAGGCCAGCACCTCACCTGTCCCCGCCCGTACCCCAGCGAGCGAGGACCGACACTCGTGATCGCCGCCTGGACATCAGTTCGACACACGACGAGAGACGGTCCTGACCCGAGTCCGCGGCCCGAAAGGGTACATTCTCACCATCTGGCTGGACCGGCCCGATGTTCGGAACACCTCTAGACCCGGGGTGCTGCAACCTTTGGTCCGCGTGCGGACCCGTGATCTCGAAAGCAGCGCCGTCGTCATGGTTTTTCCATCACCCCGCTCCGCATCGACCAACTCCACCTCACGTGAAGCAGGCAGCTTCGCGCGTGACCGGGCGTTCGAAGAGATCAGCCGAGAGCTTCTCCACGCCGCTGGGGAAGAACCGACCCTGCGACGCACCACCGAGCTAGCGGTCACGACCATCCCCGGCTGTGACGCGTGCGGTGTCTCGATCCGGCGTCCCGACGGCAGCGTCGACACGCCGACCTGCACCTCGAGCCTGATCGAAAAGGCCGACGCATTGCAATACGAACTCGGCGAGGGACCCTGCCTGGACGCCATCTGGAAAATGGACATGTGCCTCATCGAGGACCTTGCCACCGAGACCCGATGGCCTCGGTGGGCGCCGGCGGCCGCGGGCCTCGGATTCGCATCCATCCTCAGCCTGCGGCTGGAGGTCCCCGAACACACCTTCGGCGGACTGAACCTGTACTCGCACACACCGCACGCGTTCGATCAGACCGACGTGATGATCGCCAGCGTTTTCGCACGACACGCTTCCAACGCGCTGTCAATCAGCCGTCGCCACGACGGGCTGCAGGACGCACTACGCACCCGGCAGGCGATCGGCGTGGCGCAAGGCATGCTGATGCAACGCTATGGACTCACCCTGGACCAGTCCTTCGAGGTGCTGCGCCGCTACTCCAACGACCACAACCTCAAACTCCGTCTCGTCGCCGAACAACTCGTCGCCGCCGGCCGCATCACCAGCGGGCTGAAGGAAACCGTCAGCACCTCCGCCGACCCGACAGAACACGAATGCGCCACCATCTCAGGCGACCCGCGCGACGACAGGTCGTCCGCTAACGGGCACCGCGCGGCCCCACAGCGTCCCGACCCGAAGACCCCAGCAGCACCAGAGAGCGACGCGACCGACCGCGCCGCTCGGACGTGAACCGAACCGGCCGCCAAGTAAACGAGCCGCCCTATCCTCCCGGTATGTCGCCACACCGTCCTCGTCGGATTCTGCTGATCGGTGGCCTCGAAGCCACTCGCTTGACGTGTCAGCTGCTCAGCGAATCCGGTGGCGAGGTGGACCATTTGCTCAACCCGACCGAGCGTGACGTCACCGATGCGCTCACCCACCGCGTCGACACGGTGGTCATCATCGTCCACTCCGACATCCAGGCTCTGCGCTATGCGCTCCTGGCCGCGCACTGCCAACCCAAGGTGGCGATCATCACCACCGTGTTCGATGCGACCGTCGCAGCGCAGTTGGTGTCCGTGGTGCCCAATTGCGTTGCCAAGTCACCGGCTGACATCGCCGCACCATCGATCGTCGGGGCACTGCTGGACAACGATGCAGTCGCACTGCGCGTCGGCGACGCGGGCCCCGCGCTGGTGTGCCACGAATCGTCCTCGCAACGACTGACCGAAACACCGTGGCACACTCGCCATGGCAAACTAGCTGTGGCGGAGCGATACGTCCCACGCTGGTATGGCGGGTCACCCGGTCTCATGCTCGCCGGACTGATAGGACTTGCCGTCATCCTGCTCACCGACGGCTTCTTGTCGATGGTGGCCTTGCACGAATCGTTCCCGGACGCGTTGTACGTGTCCACCAGGGTCGTCACCGCGGTAGGCCCCGCAGACGCCGAAGCTCACCAGGCTCCCGGGTGGTATCTGCTGCTGGCGGCCCTCTTCATGCTCGCCGGGCTGGTCTTCACCGGCACCTTCATCGCCGGCCTCGTCGATTGGCTGATGTCCACCCGTTCGGTGCGCCTGTTCGGTCGTCTGGCCATCCCACGCCGTGATCACATCGTGGTCGCCGGACTGGGACAGGTCGGGCTACGCACCTGTTTGGCACTGAAGCAGTTGAGGATTCCCGTCGTCGCGATCGAGCGCGATCCGGCCGCCGAAAACCTCCGCCTCGCGCGGGGTGCCGGCATACCGGTCCTGATCGGCCACGCCGAAGACCGCGCCACCCTGCACCGGGTCCGACTAGCTCGAGCCCGCGCCGTGGCGGCCCTCGGCTCCGACGAAGTCGACAACGTCACCGTCGCCATCTCGGCCTTGGCCACCGCCCCTGACGTGCGTGTCGTCCTGCGCGCCGGCGAGGACCCCGTGGTGGCCGAGACCCGGTCGCTGTTTCGGATCGGGCGAGTGATCAACGTCTCCGCCCAGACCGCAATGTCCGCCATGCTGCACACTCAGCACCAGCAACCCGTCCTCACCTTCGGGCACGACGGCGTCAGCTACGCAGCGATCCGAACGCAGGACGGCACCACTCTCACATCACGCCAACCGACCAGATGCTCATGCGGCGACCGCTGAGAACCATCACAAACGGACGCGTCCGGGGGATGAGCCCGAGGTCGCGCTATCGGCGCGGAGCCTCGCTCAGACGCAGCAGCAGAGCCGCGGCGATGTAGCGCATCCGGCCCAGGGCGGTCCGGGGGTCGTAGCCGAGAGTCCGGGTCAGGCTCTGATGACGCGCTTGCAGCGTGGAATGGTGCATCGCCAGTTTGCTCGCGGCCGAGCGGATGCTGTCGGACTCGACGAGCGCCTGCAGCACCTCCGCCGAGCGTTGGTCCAGCCGGCCGAGTGCCACGACGTCCGCGTGCGGGGCGCGTGGGTCGTAGGACTTCGCGAGCAGCAGCATGGCGCCGAGGTCCGACGCGTCCAGCGCGGTCACCGTGTCGTCGGTGAGGTGCAGGGCGATCACGGCACTGTCCCAGGACTCGGGAGCCCGGTCCGCCGTCGTTTCGAGCCCGATGCCCAACGGCCGTGCCGTCACGCCATCACCCGAGACGTCGAGCGTCGCACGCAGCAGACCCGCTCGCGTGGGCACCACGGCCGACGGAGCGCCTCCTTCATACGAAGCGGCCGGAGTGGCGAGCACGCGCAGCCCCCGGGTGGGCCGTATGCCGAGCCGCGCGAGCGCCGCCACGCGCTCCTCGAGGGGCCGGTTCGCATCGACGACGATCTCGACGGCGTTCTCCGGACTCCGGCGCGCCTCGAGGGCCTGCACGCCGACCGCGAGACGTTCCACGATGATGGCGTCGTGAGGCCCGGGGTCGGTGGATCGTTCGAGCCACACGCGCCAGGTGGCACCGCCTTCTTCGATGCAGTGCGACGCCGCGGGATCCGGGCCGGGTGTCCGGCCGTCGGGATCCCGCCGGCTGACGCGGCCGCGCACCTCGGCGCCCGCAACGGTCCCGGACAGCAGCGCCGCGCCGCGCAGGAGTCCGTCGATGCCGGCTCCGCGCGAGATCAGCACGTCGAAGTATGACACCACCTGCAGGATCTCGCCCGCCTCGGGGTCCAGTGAGTTCAGTCGTCCGACCAGCTGCTGCATTGCGCCGCTCCTTCGCGCAGTCCCAGCAGTCTACCGGTCGCCGCGGTCAGGCACCGAGAACCCTTGCGACCCAAGCATTTCGGGTCTCGGTCATCGCCTGGGCGAGCGCCGTGTGCGGCGCGGTCAGGTCGAACCCGTGGAAGCCGCCCGGCCACACATGGAGTTCGGCCTGCACGCCACAGCGCCACAGCATGGCGGCATACGCGACGTCCTCGTCGCGGAACACCTCCGCCGAGCCGCAGTCGATGTATGCCGGAGGCAGTCCCGACAAGTCGGTGGCGCGAGCGGGCGCGGCATACACCGAGACGTCCGCACCGCCGCGCCGATCACCGAGGAGTGCCGTCCAGCCCATCACGTTGCTCCCCCGGTCCCACACGCCGACGCCGTCGAACTGTGCCGCGGAGACGGTCTGGTCCCGGTCGTCCAGCATCGGGTAGATGAGCACCTGGCCGATCAGCGGCGGCCCTTGCCGGTCCCGTGCCAGCAGCGCGACACCGGCCGCGATCCCGCCACCGGCGCTCTGCCCGGCGATGATCAGGCGATCCCGGTCGATGCCGAACTCGGCGGCGTTCGCAGCGGTCCACAGCAAACCGGCGTAGCAGTCCTCGACGGGGCAAGGGTCCGGAAACTCCGGCGCCAGGCGATATTCGACGCTCACCAGCACCGCGTCGTGCGCCACGACCCAGGGCAGGACCTGGGTCAGCGCGGAGAAGCGATTGCCGGAGACCATTCCCCCGCCGTGCGTGTGGTAGATCCCCGGTCCCCGTCCCTCGTGATCACGCCGCGCGATCACCGACACGGTGATCTCGTCGCCGCCATACCCGGGGATCGTGACGTCACGCCGGGTCAGACCGGCGGCATCGAGGTCTGCGTCGGTCACGTCCGCCGGTGACTCCAGCCGCATCGACGGGATCATGTCGGCGGTCATCGTCGGTGGCAGCTGGTCGGCCAGAAGCGTCAGGACCGCATCGAGTTCGGGGTCGAAGGGCGGTCGTGGGGTCGTGTCGGTCATGGGAGTCTCCTTGGGTGCTTGCAAGTTCGTGGGTATGGCGGTCTCGTCAAGGTGGTCTCGATACGCCCTCCGCTGGCGCTCCGGGCTACTCGACCAGCGCAGGTGCGCTCAGCCGACCGGGAGCAGGATCTTCGAGCCCGATCCGGTGCGCAGCGAGGCGATGGCGTCGACCACGTCGTCGAGGGGCACTTCGGTGACCCAGCCCGTCGTGTCGTAGAAGCCGTTCGCCATACCGGCGATCACGGCATCGAACTCCTCGGGCCGGTAGCCCACCGCCCCGACGATCTCCGTCTCGGTCATCATCAGGCGGGTCAGCGGCACCTGCGCCGGCTGTTCGTGCAGCGCCACCACCACCAGCCGGCCGCCGGGGACCAGGTTGGCCAGCGCGGAGGAGACGGCTGCCGCGGCACCGGCCGCGTCGATCGCCACGTCGACGCCGTCACCGCCGGTGAGTTCGGCGACCTCGGCGGCGAGGTCGCCGTCGACCGGGTCGACCACGCGCGCACCCAGCGCGGCGAGGACGGCACGTCGCTCCGGGCTCGGCTCGGACACCAGCACCCGTTCGACACCGCGGCTCCGGAGCGCGAACCAGGCACCGATGCCGATCGGTCCGGCGCCGGCGACGAGCGCGGATCCGCCCGGCCGGACGCCGCTCTGCGCGACCGCGTGCCAGGCGACAGCCATCGGTTCGACGAGCGCTCCCAAGCGCAGGTCGACGTTCTCCGGCAGCACGTGCAGCAGCGACGCCTTGCAGGTCGTGAACTCCGCCATGCCGCCGCCCGGGCAGCTTGCGCCGAGTGATCCCATCAGTGGGCAGGAGAACGGTTTCCCGCTACGACATGCCACGCACTTCCCGCACGAGACCTCCATCGGAAAGACCGCTGCCCGATCCCCGACATGTATGTCGGAGACGCCCTCCCCGACCTCGACGACCGTTCCGGAGAACTCGTGACCGAGGATCTGCGGCAGGGCGGCGCCGCTGAGCGGATGCGGCTGCGTGACGTCGAACGGCAGCGCCTCCGGATAGAAGTAGAAGTGCAAGTCCGATCCGCAGATGCCGGCGAACGCGTTGCTCAGCTTCACCTCGCCGGGACCCGGGACCGGCTCGGGCACCTCCTCCACGCGCAGGTCTTCCTTGCCGTAGAACCGTGCTGCTTTCATGTCCTGTCCTTCGTTGAGACCACCACGCTGCTCGCGTCCCCGCCAGTGTCGGCGGGCGGCAGTCACTCGCGGAACCGCCGAGCGTGGCAGATTCCGGTCGTCTGCCCCGCCGTACGCGCACCGGCGCCCCACTACGGACGTTGACAGACACCTTCGCTGTGTCGGATCCTTGACGTGCCTCAAGCAGCGGGGTTCGTTCTGCGCCGCTGCAGCCGCGGTGCCCTTGGCCCGTGGAGGCGCCATGACCACCGAAACGTCGCAGTCCGCTTTCCGATCCTCGCCGGCGCCGATCACCGAACTGACCCGGATCGATGATGCCCTCGCCCTCAACACCGCGGTTCAGAGCACACCGAGCCGACCTCTGTCGGTGCATTTCCCGCCGACCGGGGTCTCACTCAAAGAGCTGACGGACGGTCTTCGGAACGCCCTCCTCGCCCGGGAAACCATCGGGGTCGCACAAGGAATGCTCATGCAGCGCTGCGGACTCACCAAGAACCAGTCCTACGAAGTGCTGCAGCGCTATGGCCAGGAGCACGGCGTCGCGGTCCGGGTGCTCGCGGAGCGATTCGTCCGCTCCGGCCGCATCACCATCAACGTCGACGACCTGGTCGCCGCCGTGACACGACCACCGAGCGGGCGCAGCGGTACATTCTGAGCGATGCACTCGATCCCCGCGACCACGGAAGCGCTGCTTCCGGCCGAAGACCTGCCCATCGGGCGGGAATTCGACTGCGGCAGTTACGAAGTGACCGAGGCGGAGATCATCGAGTTCGCGACCGCGTGGGACCCGCAGTACTTCCACCTCGACCCGGCCCGAGCGGCGACGAGTGACTTCGGCGGGCTGATCGCCAGCGGCCTGCACACGCTGTCCATCTACCAGCGACTCGCCGTCACGGCTGTCTACCAGCGTTACGACATCATCGCCGGCCGGGCGTTGCAGCCGGTGGAGTTCCTGCGTCCAGTGCGCGCCGGCGATGTGCTCAGCTGCTCGGTCACTGTGCAGTCGGTGCAACCGGATCGTCCCGGCCGCTGCGCAGCGGTCATCGAGGGTGTCCTGCGCAACCAGCACAGCAAGCCGGTGCTGCGGGTCCAGGTCGACTGTCTGATCCGGTCGCGTGCTGGTGCGGACGGCGACGAACCTCGCCCGAGAGGGGTCTAGCGAGTCCGGGCCAGCAACCGCCACGCCGCCGGCAGCAACGCGCCCGCGAGAGCCAGCTTGAGCAGGTCACCGACGACGAAGGGCTCGACCCCGAGGCGGACGGCCCGGAGCGGGTCGATGCCGAGGTCGATCGCGAGCCAGCCGGCGCCGATCGCATAGATCACCGCACTGCCGGCGAACATCGCGAGGACTGAGCTGAAAAGCGCTTTGTCCCAACCACGTTCGGCAGCCGCGCCGACAATCATGGCGGCGAACAGCATGCCCACGAGATAGCCGCCCGTGGCCGACAGGACGGTCGTGATGCCATGCGCGCCGTCGGCGAAGACCGGCACGCCGAGCACCCCGACGCCGATGTATGCCGCAATGGTGGCGGCCGACCGGACGGCGCCATACGCTCCCCCGACCAGCAGTGCCGCGAAGGTCTGCCCGGTGATCGGGACCGGCGTGAAGGGCAGCGGGATCGCGAGCTGCGCGGAGAGCGCGACGAACAGCACACCCGCGGACACGAGGGCGGCCTCGCGCCATACGGCTGGTACACGGACGACGGTGGGCGCCAAAGTATTGGTGGACATGGGTTCTCCTGGGAATGCGCTCAGTGGGATTCGGAAACTAGCGCGTCGGGTTCGACCTCGAACAGCCGGGCACCGAGTGCGACCTGGCTGCCGGCCCGGGCGGCGACGCTGCTGACGGTGCCGTCGTGCGGTGCCTTGAGGGTGAGCTCCATCTTCATGGCCTCCAGGGCACCGAGGACGTCGCCCGCGCGGACCTGGTCACCCACGGCCACGCGCACGTCGAGCACCGTGCCGGGCATCGGTGCGACGACGGTGCCGTCGCTGGCGGCAGCCGTCCCGCCGGCTGCTCGGTCGGGTGGGATGAAGACGAATCGCTGTCCCCGCCATACGGTTTCGACGCCGTGCCGCAGTGGGCGCACGAAGGCTGTGGTGCGGCCGACGCCTTCCAGGTCGACGTCGAGCCGGCTGACGCCGTCCGAGGAGAGCACGGTGTCGTTCAGCTCGCGCACGGTGAGGTCGTCCACTCGGCGGGTGGACGGCTGCACCTGAACGGCCTCGTCCAGGCGCACCCGCACCGGCGCCGGGTCCCCGGCGATCCGGAAGCCGTCCGCGTCGAACGGTGAGCCGGCGCCCGTGCGGTGCGTCGCCAGGTGCCATGCTGCGATCGCGCGCGCCGGCGCCGGATCGGGGGCGGTCACCTCGTTGCGGTCCAGCCACGCGGTGTCGATGGTTGCATCCCGAAACTCGTTGGTGGCCAAGAGCGCTCGGAGGAAACCGGTGTTCGTGGTCAGGCCGAAGATCGCCGTCGCGTCCAGCGCCGCGATCAGACCGCGACGAGCCGTCTCGCGGTCGGCGGCATACACGATCACCTTCCCCAGCATCGGGTCGTATGACGTGCTCACCACCTGGCCAGACGCCAGCGCGTGGTCCACCCGCGCGATCTCCTCCGGCCAGTGGACCGCGCTCGCGGTGCCGGCCTGCGGCAGGAACCCGCCGAACGCGTCCTCCGCGTAGACCCGTGCCTCGATGGCGTGCCCGGTGCTGGTGACCTGCTCCTGGGACAGCGGCAGAGCCTGCCCGTCGGCCACGAGCAGCTGCAGCTCGACCAGGTCGAGCCCGGTGATCGACTCGGTGACCGGGTGCTCCACCTGCAGCCGGGTGTTCATCTCCAGGAAGTAGAACTCGTTCGTCGCAACGTCGAGCAGGAACTCGACGGTGCCCGCTCCGACATAGCCGACTTGTTCGGCCAGATCGACTGCGGCCGAACACAGTCGGTGCCGCAGGTCCTCGTCGATCGTCGGGGCCGGCGCTTCCTCCAGCACCTTCTGGTGCCGCCGTTGCGTCGAGCAGTCGCGCTCCCACAGGTGCAACGCGGTGCCGTGCGTGTCCGCCATCACCTGCACCTCGAGGTGCCGGCCGGACTCGACATACTTCTCGAGCAGGAGGGTGTCATCCCCGAACGCGCCGGCCGACTCCCGACGAGCGGCCGCGACGGCCTCGGCGAACTCGTCCGCGGAGCGAACGATCCGCATGCCCTTGCCACCGCCCCCGGCAGCCGCCTTGACCAGGATCGGGTAGGCGAATGTGGCCGGATCGTCGTCGAAGGAGTATGCCGGGACGACCGGCACACCCGCCGCGACGGCGACCTCGCGAGCCGCGTCCTTGCGGCCCATCAGCTCCATGACCTCCGGGCTCGGTCCGGCCAGTGCGATGCCCGCCTTCTGTAGCGCGGATGCGAATGCCGAGCGTTCCGAGAGGAACCCGTAGCCCGGGTGCACCACGTCGGCTCCGGTCTCCACCGCAGCGGCGACAACGGCGTCGATGTCCAGGTAGCTCGGCACCCGGACCGCGACGTCGGCGGCGCGCACGTGCGGAGCGGCGACGTCGAGGTCGGTGTAGAGCGCGATGGTGCGCAGTCCGAGCCGGCGGGCGGTGCGGAAGACCCGCAGCGCGATCTCGCCGCGGTTGGCGACCAGGACGGACCGGATGGACAGTGTGTCGGTCAAGGTCATCACATCCTGAAGACGCCGTAGTTGGGTGCAGGGACAGGCGAATTGGCCGCTGTGGCGAGGGCCATGCCCAACACCCGGCGGGTGTCGAGCGGGTCGATGATGCCGTCGTCCCAGAGCCGTGCGGTGGAGTAGTAGGCCGAGGACTGCTCGTCGTACTGCGCCCGGATCGGCGCCTTGAACGCCTCGACCTCCTCGTCGGTGTGCAGGTCGCTGCGGACGGTGGCGAGCACCGATGCGGCCTGCTCACCGCCCATCACGGAGATGCGAGCGTTCGGCCACATCCACAGGAACCGCGGATCGTAGGCGCGGCCGCACATGCCGTAGTTGCCGGCACCGTAGGAACCGCCGATGACGACGGTGAACTTCGGCACCACCGAGCAGGCGACCGCGGTGACCAGCTTCGCGCCGTCCTTGGCGATGCCGCGGTTCTCGTACTCTCGGCCGACCATGAAGCCGGTGATGTTCTGCAGGAACAGCAACGGGATGCCACGCTGGTTGCACAACTCGATGAAATGGGCTCCCTTCAAAGCCGATTCGCTGAAGAGGATGCCGTTGTTGGCGACGATGCCGATCTGGTAGCCGTGGATCCGCGCGAAGCCGCAGACCAGCGTCTCGCCATACAGCTGCTTGAACTCCTGCAGCCGGGAGCCGTCGACGATGCGCCGGATCACCTCCCGCACGTCGTACGGCGTGCGCGAGTCGGCGGGCACGACGTCGTAGAGGTCCGCTGGGTCCTCGGCCGGTTCCTCGGGGTCGATCGGTCTCAGCGAACCGGCGGTGGGCCGGTCGAAGGTGCCGACGACGGAGCGCAGGATCTCCAGGGCGTGGTCGTCGTCCTGCGCGAGGTGGTCGGCGACGCCCGAGGTCCGGGCATGCACGTCGCCGCCCCCTAACTCCTCCGCGGTGACGACCTCACCGGTCGCGGCCTTCACCAGCGGCGGGCCGCCCAGGAAGATCGTGCCCTCGTTGGCGACGATCACCGTCTCGTCGGACATCGCGGGGACGTAAGCACCGCCTGCGGTGCACGACCCCATCACGGCGGCGATCTGCGGGACGTCCTGCGCAGAGAGATTGGCCTGGTTGAAGAAGATCCGGCCGAAGTGCTCGCGGTCGGGGAACACCTCGTCCTGCTTGGGCAGGAACGCGCCGCCGCTGTCGACCAGCGCGATGCACGGCAGGCGGTTCTGTGCGGCGACCGTCTGTGCGCGCAGATGCTTCTTGACCGTCATCGGGTAGTAGGTGCCGCCCTTGACCGTCGCGTCGTTGGCGATCACCATCACCTCGCGGCCGGCGACCCGGCCGATGCCGGTCACCAGCCCGGCGGCCGGCACCGCCCAGGCATCCTTGCCGCCGCCATACATGTCGTATGCCGCGAGCGAGCTGAGCTCCAGGAACGGGCTGCCCGGGTCGAGCAACCGGTCCACCCGGTCCCGCACCAGCAGTTTGCCGCGGTCGGTGTGCTTGCGGCGAGCCGCCTCGCTGCCCCCCTGCCGGGCACGCAGGAGCCGCTCACGCAACTGCTCGGTCAGGTGTCGTAGGTCCGTCATCGGTCGGACGCCTCCTTCGGGGCTGCGTGCGTCACGGCAGCGAGCCGGATGACCCGCTCGGCCTGCTTGTAGATCGGGCCGTCGACCATCCGGCCCTCGAACGTCGTGACACCACGGTTGTCACCGACGTGCGCCAACAGCCTGTGCGCCCAGTCGATCTGCTCCGCCGACGGCGCGTAGACCGAGCGGATCACCGGGATCTGGCTCGGATGGATCGCGACGGTCGCGTCGAAACCGGACGCCACCGCGTCCTCGCACTCCGCCGCGAGCCCGGCCGTGTCGGGGATGTCCATGTGCACCGCGTCGAGGGCAAGCAACCCGGCGGCCTTGGCCGCGGTCAGCACCCGAACCCGGGCAAACCGGGCGACGTCCCGGTAGCCGCCGTGGGCGCGGCGGCTGCCGGTGCCGCCCATGCTCGCGACCAGATCGTCCGCGCCCCACATCATCGCGATGACGTTGTCCGGCTCGGCGAGCTCCCGTGCGTGCTCCACTCCGCGCACGGTCTCGAGGAGGGCGACGACGTCGGCCGAAACCGCCCGAATGTGCTGCGGATCTTCTGATTTGGCCAGCATCACCCGAGGAATCGACAACTCGCGGACCAGTTGTAGGTCGGCCGGTTGCTCGGCGCTGTCCGCCCCGTTGATGCGCACGACCGTCCGATCGGCGTCGAACGCGCCGTCGCCGACCAGCGCACGCACCGCGTCACGCGCTGTGGACTTCTTGTCGGGTGCGACAGCATCCTCCAGGTCGAGGATGACGACGTCGGCGGCCGCAAGCGCCTTGGGATAGCGGTCCGGCCGGTCGGCCGGGCAGAACAGCCACGCCGGCCCCGGTTGCCAGTCGGTCGGCTCGGTCATCGACTCGTCTCTTCCGGTGCCATCCGGACCAGCGTGCTGCGGTCGGCCACCGCGACGATGTCGCCGTGCTGGTTGCGGGCGATGTGCCGCAGGTTGACCACGCCCTCCCCCGGTCTGCTGGACGACGGCCGCTTGCCGGTGACCAGCGTCTCGGCATACAGGGTGTCACCGTGCCGCACCGGCGCGGGGAACTTCACCTCGCCGAAACCGAGGTTGGCGACGATCGTGCCCAGCGTCAGCTGGGACACCGACAGGCCCACCAGCGTCGAGAAGGTGAACATCGAGTTGACCAGCCGCTCGTGGAACGGCGGCTGCTGGCTGCTCTCGTGCGCGTCCAGATGCAGCGGCTGGGTGTTCATCGTCAACGTCGTGAACAGCACGTTGTCGGCCTCGGTGACGGTCCGGCCGGGACGGTGCTCATACGTCGTCCCTACCTCGAACTCCTCGAACCACAAACCACGTTGCACGACCCGCGGAGAATCGTCCGCGGCGCTCCTCGTCTCGTCCATCAGTGCTCCCTGTCGTCGACCGAACCGGCCTGCGCCATATGGCCAAGTTAATGATCACTAACCCATCATAAAGTTAGCAATCATTAACCCGATTGTCTAGAGTGTCGGCATGGCCAGGACGGCAGCGCCCAGCCCCCCGGGGACGCGACGGCAGCAGATCATCGACGTCGCGGCTGATCTGTTCGCCGCGCGGGGCTACCACGGTGTCTCGATCGCTGACCTCGGCACCGCACTCGGTCTGTCCGGTCCGGCTCTCTACAAGCACTTCACCAGCAAGGATGCGCTGCTCGCCGAGATGCTGATCGGCATCAGCCAGCGGCTGCTGGACGAGGGCGAACGGCGCTACCGGGCAACCGTCGAGCAGGGTCCGCAGGCGACCCTCGACGCGCTCATCGGCTGGCACATCGAATTCGCGCTGACCTACCCGGCGTTGATCACCGTGCAGTTCCGCGACCTCGACAGCCTCAGCGATCCGGACCGCCGCAAGGTCCGGCGCCTGCAGCGCAAGTATGTCGAGCGCTGGGTCGAGGTCATCCGCTCGGTCGTGCCGGCCGACGAGGATCACGCCCGCGCCGCCGCGCACGCCGTCTTCGCATTGATCAACTCCACGCCGCACAGCGCGCGACTCGACGGCGAGCAGATGACTGCGTTGCTGCACCGCATGGCAGTTGCCGCGATCACCGCAACTGCCTGAGGAGCGGATACACGGAACAACTGCTCATGCGTGGCGCGGCCGAGCACTGATCCGTAATCGGTGTGCGTGGGATCGCTTCGTCACGTCGCGACGAGCAGCGTCTGCGGTGCCGCGCGTTCCGCATGTGCCGCGTCGTCATACCCGGCGATTTCCCAGCCAAATTTCGGTGAACCATTGGCTCGCGCGGGTAGCTGCCCCGTCGACGCGAAATCTACGGCTCGAGCCGCCGGAAGGACAGACTGAGATGGTCGAACGAACCCGCAAGCTGTGGAACATGTTCCAGGGGGACCCGACGTTCATGCGCCGGGTCAACGGGTGGCTGGCGGTGTTCTGGATCGCCATGATCCCGATCTCGCTGTTCATGGGGTGGCTCAGCTCGGTGGTCTACGTGTCGGCGCTGTCGTTGTGGGCGCTGGTGTCCGGGCACTGGTCCGCCTGGCAGGCGGCGCGCACCGAGGTCCAGCAACGAGAAGCCGAGCGGCGGAAGGCACAGGAAGATCTGGCCGGTGACGTCGTCAAACGGATCACCGAGAAGACGGATGTCTCACGTACAGAACCGCCGCCCAGCGGAATGATCTGAGCGGCGGCAGGCAGCGCGTGCGACTCGGAGCCGGGCCACGCTCAGCCCCGCGCGGACGGCACGCCGGGGTGCCCGATCGGCTCATGACTGCCGTGTCCACGGCCCGCGTGCAGCTGCAAGGCGCTGGTGACGAGCGCGAAATGGCTGAACGCCTGAGGCGTGTTGCCCAGCTGCCGCCGGTGCCTCGGATCCCATTCCTCGCTGAGCAGGCCGACGTCGTTGCGCAGATCGAGCAGCCGCTCGAACAGCTCGATCGCCTCGCGCTGTCGCCCGGCCAGATGCAGTGCGTCGACCAGCCAGAACGAGCAAGCCAGGAAGAGGCCTTCGCCACCGGGCAGACCGTCGTCGGACTCGGAGTTCTGGTAGCGCAGGACCAGGCCGTCCTCGGTCAGGTCCTTGCAGATCGCGTCGATGGTGCCGAGCACCCGCGGGTCGTCGCCCGCCAGGAACCCCACGCGCGGAATGATCAGCAGACTGGCGTCCAGTGCGGAGGCGCCATACGACTGCACGAAGGTGTTGCGGTCCGCGTCGAACCCGTGCGCGAGCACGTCTCGGTGGATGGTGTCGCGCAGTTCCTCCCAGCGGTCCGCCGGTCCGTGCAGGGTCGGGTGGCGGCGCACGGCCTTCGCCATCCGGTCCGCGGCCACCCACGCCATCACCTTGGAGTGGGTGAAGTGCCGCTTCGGGCCGCGTACCTCCCACAGCCCGTTGTCCGGCTTGTCCCAGATGCCTTCGAGGTGCTCCATCAGCACCACCTGGAGGTCCCAGGCGTCCTCGGTGCTGGACAGACCGGACTCACGAGCCAGCGCGAGACCGTCGATCGTCTCGCCCCAGACGTCCAGCTGCAGCTGGTCCGCGGCGGCATTGCCCACCCGGACCGGCGCGGACTTCTCGTAGCCGGCCAGCCAGCTCAACTCGAACTCCGGCAGCCGGCGGGTGCCGTCGAGGCTGTACATGATCTGCAGGTCGGCCGGGTCACCGGCGACCGCGCGCAGCAGCCAGTCGCGCCAGGCGTTCGCCTCGTCGAGATAGCCGCCGGCGATCAGTGCCTGGAGGGTGTATGTCGCGTCGCGCAGCCAGCAGTAGCGGTAGTCCCAGTTGCGCGGACCGCCGATCTGCTCGGGGAGCGACGTGGTGGCGGCCGCAAGGATGCCACCGGTCGGCTCGTAGGTCAGCGCCTTCAAGGTCAGCAACGACCGGCGGACGGCGTCCCCGTAGGGACCGCTGACGTCGTGCCCGCGCTTGCACCACTCGTGCCAGTACGCGAACGTGTCGCGCAACGACTCCTCCGCGTCGACGGTCGGCGGGCGCTGCTCGTGGCTCGGAGACCAGGTGAGAACGAACGGCACCCGGTCGCCGGCGCGGACGGTGAACTCCGAGATGGTCGACCACTCGTGGCCGCGCAACGGTGCCGGAGTGCGCAGCCGGACCGCGTCCGGCCCGGCGACGGCGAGCAGCTGGTCGTCCTCGCGGTGGACCCAGGGCCGGACCCTGCCGTAGTCGAAGCGGAGGGTGAGTTCGCCATACATCTGCACTGCGCCGCTGACGCCCTCGACGATGCGGATGATGTCGGGTGCCTGCCCGCGCGGCGGCATGAAGTCAATCAGCCGGACGGTCCCCTGTTCGGTTTCCCACTCGGTCTCCAGGACGAGCGTCTCGTCGACATACCGCCGACGCGTGCACCGGCCGCCGCCGGCCGGCGCGAGCGACCAGCGACCGGCGCGGGGTCCGTCGAGCAGCGCGGCGAAGCAGGCGGGTGAGTCGAAGCGTGGAAAGCACAGCCAGTCAACGGATCCCGACGAGCTGACCAGAGCCGCAGTCTGCAGATCACCGACAAGTGCGTAGTCCTCGATCAGTGTCATCTCCGTCATCCCCCGAATCCGAGATAAGCGCTGACAACCTCGCGCACCTTTGCCAGCACCGCCGGGGTGACGTAGCCGCACCGTTGCTGCAGATTGCGACGGTGGACCGTCGCAATCTTGTCCGCCTGGATCATGGACGGCTCCGTGAGACCGGTTTCTCTCGTGGCGGCAACCGGGATCCGGGTGAACGCCTCTGTTGGGTCCGTCGTCACGAGCAGGATCGTCACGTAGTCCAAATCGGAGAACACGTCACTGGTGAGAACGAGCGCAGGCCGTGGCCTGCTGGTTATCCGGCCGCCACCCCCGGCGACTGTCCACAGATCACCGCGCTTGGGTTCAGGCGTCACCGCTGATCCATCACGTCGGCTTGAATGTCGTCAAGAAACTCCGCCGTGTGTGCTCGATCGTCGGCGTCGTTGAGCGTGGGTGCTTCTCGCCGGATTCGCCGAGCGAACTCCGGGCTACTCGTGTCCGGCACCCAGTAGCGCACTTCCTTGTATCCGCGTTCCTTCATCCGGGCTCGATGCTCGGCCACCCGATTGCTCATACTGTCCATGTTACGCGGAACGCATGTCTGTTGCACGTAACGAATCGCTGAGTCTCTTCTCTACTGCGGTCGTTCTTCACCCGGTGACTGCTCCGTGCGAGGCGGACTGAGCCGACTTGGCGAATTTGGCCAGCACTCCACGGGTGTATCGGGGAGGCGGCGGCGCCCACCCGTCGGCGCGCCGGGCGAGTTCGTCGTCGTCGACCAGCAGGTCGAGCAGCCGGTGGACCATGTCCAGCCGGATCCGGTCGCCGTCCCGGACGAATGCGATCGGTCCGCCGTCGACGGCCTCGGGCGCGACGTGACCGACGCAGGCGCCGGTGGTGCCACCGGAGAACCGCCCGTCGGTCAGCAGCAACACGTCCTTGCCGAGCCCGGCGCCCTTGATGGCACCGGTGATCTTCAGCATCTCGCGCATGCCCGGGCCGCCCTTCGGGCCTTCATAACGTATGACGACGACGTCGCCCGGCACGACCGCGCCCTCCTCCAGCGCCGACATGGCAGCCTGCTCGCCGTCGAAAACCTTTGCCGTTCCTTCGAACACGTCCTCGTCGAAGCCGGCGCTCTTGATCACCGCGCCCTCCGGCGCCAGGGAGCCCTTCAGGATGGTGAGGCCGCCGGTGCGGTGGATCGGTTGCTGGACCGAGCGGATGATGTCGCCGTCCGCCGCGGGCGGTGCGAGCTCGTCCAGGTTCTCGGCGACGGTCTTGCCGGTCACCGTCAGGCAGTCACCGTGGATCAGACCGGCCTCGAGGAGAGCTCGCATCACGACCGGGATCCCGCCGACCTTGTCCACGTCGTTCATGACGTAGCGACCGAACGGTTTGAGGTCGCCCAGGTGCGGCACGCGGTCGCCGATCCGGTTGAAGTCGTCGATGGTCAGCGGGACATCGGCCTCCCGCGCAATGGCCAGCAGGTGCAGCACGGCGTTGGTCGAACCGCCGAGCGCCATGACGACGGCGATGGCGTTCTCGAATGCCTCCATCGTCATGATCTGCCGGGCCGTGATGCCTCGCCGCAGCAGCTCGACGACGGCGGACCCGGAGCGGTGCGCAAAGGTGTCGCGTCGACGGTCCACCGCCGGAGGAGCGGCCGACCCGGGCAGCGACATACCCATCGCCTCGGCGACCGAAGCCATCGTGTTCGCGGTGTACATGCCGCCGCACGCGCCCTCGCCCGGACAGATCGCCCGCTCGATGCGGTCGACCTCCTCCCGGGTGATCAGACCCTTGAGGCAGGCGCCGACGGCTTCGAACGCGTCGATGATCGTCACGTCCTTGCCGTCGACCTGACCGGGCATGATGGACCCGGCATACAGGAAGACCGACGCGAGATCGAGCCGCGCTGCGGCCATCAGCATGCCGGGCAGGCTCTTGTCGCAGCCGGCCAGCAGCACGGAGCCGTCCATGCGCTCGGCCATCATCACGCACTCCACCGAGTCGGCGATGATCTCGCGCGACACCAGGGAGAAGTGCATGCCCTCGTGGCCCATCGAGATGCCGTCGGAGACGGAGATCGTCGCGAACTCCAGCGGATAGCCGCCCGCTGCGTGCACACCGTTCTTCACGGCGTCGGCGAGGCGGTCGAGCGACAGGTTGCACGGTGTGATCTCGTTCCAGCTCGAAGCCACCCCGATCTGTGGTTTGGCGAAGTCCTCATCGCCCATGCCGACCGCTCGCAACATGCCGCGGGACGCGGCTTTCTCCAACCCGTCCGTGACGTCGCGGCTGCGGGGTTTGATGTCGATCTGTGCACCGTCACTCATTGACCGAACGTACTAGGTCGGCACGCCGCGCTGGTAGATGGCGCTGACGGGTTCGCGCGGCGCGCGGCACCTCGATCCGCCCGCATGTGCACGCGACGAAGCCCCCGCCCCAGCTGGGACGGAGGCTTCGTGGAGCGTCAGCTCACTCGTCGAGGTAGTCCTTGGCGTCCTCGACCTTGTCCTTGACGGCGGCCTTGGCCTGGTCGCCCTCGCCCTCGAGCTTCGTCGAGTCGTCGTTCGTGGCGTCGCCGGCGGCTTCCTTCGCCTTGCCTTTGGCGTCCTCCATCTTGTTCTTTGCCCTGTCGAACATCCCCATGAGGACCTCCTGTGGTTGAGGTTGTACCCAGCCGGCTCCGACCGACGGGCAGGTCGGCCCTCTCTTACCCGTAATCGCGGACGCCTAACCCCGCCTCTGGAACGCCAGGCCGCCGGCCCAGCCACGTGACCAGCGTGGACGACAACGTGTAGGGCACACCGTCACGGTGCTCGTCGACCTCGGCGGGGCCGGTCACCAGCCCATCGACGACGAAGTCGGCGAACTCGTCGGCCAGCAGTGCGCGGGTCGTGGCGACCGACAAACCGCTCTCCAGCAGCGCCGGCCGACGACTCCCGTCGCGGTGAATCTCGAAGCGGTCCGCGACGATCCCGAGCGCCACTACTCCTCCCGGCCGCGTCGCGGTGGCGATCCTGCGCAGGACCGCACGGATGGCCGTCTCGTCGGGCAGGTGCTCGATCGCGGAGAACGCGAAGCACAGATCCGAGGTCGCTGGGAAAACGAAGTCCGCGAGATCCGCCTGCTGCGTGTGCAGCGTCGACCCCCGCCGGGGAACAGCGGCTTCGAGGCGTCCCAGCGCAGATGCAAGCAAGTCGACGGCATGGACGTGGGATCCGGCCGGCAGCAACCGCATCATCGGTGCGGTATGCCGCCCGATGCCCGCTCCCAGGTCGTATGCCGTCACCGGATGGCTCGCCGACAGCAGCCGCACCGCGTCGAACACCAGGGGATGCGGCTTCTTCAGCCAGGCGTCGGGCTGTCCGAGTCCGGTCGCGCCGTAGAGCTCCTCGTGATAGCGGATCGTCTCGCGGCGTGCTCGCTCGAATTCGGTGCTGGACCGGTCCATGCCGAGCTCCTTCACGGAAGGAAGGCGGCGGTCGTCGCGCCATACACGGCATGCGGCACCACGTCGGACAGCGCGGAGGCGAAAAGACTTCGGTATGACGAAAGGTGTTGCGCCTGCACGTCATTCGCTCCCATCCTGCTCGTCCCGCTTCGCCAGCTCCTTCTCGACCGTCTCACACAGCTGCATCCAGCTCGCCTCGAACTTGCGCACGCCGTCCGCCTCGAGCTCGTCGGTGATCGCGGCCAGGTCGAGGCCGTGGCTCTCCGCCGTCTCGAGCGTCCGCTCGGCACTCTCGTAACGGCCGGTGATGGTGTCGGTCGCGATGTCGCCGTGGTTGGCGACCGCGAACAGGGTGGCCTGCGGCATCGTGCTCACGGTCTGCGGTGCCACCAGTTCCTCGACGTAGAGGGTGTCGCGCAGGCTGCGGTCCTTGACGCCGGTCGACGCCCACAGCGGCCGCTGCGGACGGGCACCGCGTTCGCGCAGGTCGCGCCAGTCGTCGGTGCGTAGCGTGGTCTCGAACGCCCGGTAGGCACACCGGGCATTCGCGACGGCCACCTGCCCCCGCAGCGCGTCCAGCGCCTCGCCCTCGCCGAGCTGCTCGGCGACCGCGGAGTCCACCCGGCTGACGAAGAACGACGCAACGGACGCGATCCGGGCCAGGCTGAGCTTGCGCTCCGCCGCCTTCCATAGGCCCGCCACGAAGGCGTCCGCAACCTCCCGGTAGCGGCCGAGGGAAAAGATCAGCGTGACGTTGACGCTGATGCCTTCGCCGATCAGCTGCTCGACCGCAGGCACTCCTGCCGCCGTCGCCGGAACCTTGACCATCAAGTTCTCGCGGTCGACCGTCTCCCAGATCCGCCGGGCCTGCCGGATCGTCGCCTCGGTGTCGTGCGCGAGACGCGGGTCGACCTCGAGGGACACCAGTCCGTTGAGGCGCCCCGTGGCGTCATACACCGTCCGCAGCCGGTCGCACGCCGACCGCACGTCGTCGGTGGTGATCCGGAAGACAGCCTCGTCCACCGAGGCGCGCTCCT
Organism: Flexivirga sp. YIM B11880; assembly: GCF_058148645.1. Lineage (NCBI taxonomy): Bacteria > Bacillati > Actinomycetota > Actinomycetes > Micrococcales > Dermacoccaceae > Flexivirga > Flexivirga sp. YIM B11880. The sequence goes on along the minus strand of NZ_JBMAMH010000006.1, from coordinate 92,677 downwards.
GCGCGAGCCGATCCAGTTGCTCGTCGTAGCGAGTGCCCCGTGCGAGCGCCGATGCGAAGATCGTCGGGTTCGTCGTGATGCCGACGACCGAATAGTGCTCGATCAGGTCGTCGAGTTCCTCGGCGAGCAGCTCCCGCGACAAGTCGTCCAACCAGACGGCCACTCCGCTCGCCGAAAGCCTTTGCAAGGCATCCGTTTTCGGGACCTTGATCAATTCACCCACCACCATCTCGTCACCGCTCGTCCGGTGACGGAGTACCCGGTCAACTGTCCGGCAAACGAAGAGACAGCGCTCAGAACCGGCGCCACACCCGGTGTTGCCGCAGGTCGTTCAGCACAGCATCGGCCACCGCGGCCGCGTCGCCGACCTGCACCCCGGGGGCTCCTCCGGGGACGCCCGCGACGGGCAGGACATCGAGTCCGCCGCCGACTGCACCGATCGGTTTGGCGTGCCGCCAGAACTCGCCGACCAGTTTCAGCACCCGCGGATCCGTCCGGCACTCGGGCGAATCGTCATACCCGGCCTTGGCGTCCAGGTTCGGATCGGCGTCGGCGGCAGGAGCAGCTGCGGTCGTCAGCACGACGGCGTCGAACTCGACGGATGCGGCGGTGAGGTAGGTGCGCTGTATGTGGACGCCCGCCACCGGCGCGCCGTTGGGACCGACCGGGACCGCGAGCACGCCTGCCTCGAGCAACTGCGTGCGGAGTTGCTCCAGCTCGTCCGCGTCGCTCGTCGCATCGACGACGAGAGCGACCCGCCGACCGGCCACCGGCCACGCATGACCGAGCTGGCTCAGCGCCGCGCTCGTCTCGACCTCGGTCGCCGGAGACGTCGCGGGCGCCGGCACCGGTAGCCCGAGCGCGCTCGCCACCTGCTCGGCGAGTCCGGCGTCGATGGCGGCCAGACAACTCAGCTGCCGTTGCCGGACCGCCTCCTCATAGCACTTGCCGAGCTCGAACGAGTAGGCCTGTGCGACGTGTTGGCGTTCGACGGGCGACAGCGAGCGATAGAACATCGTGGCCTGGCTGAAGTGGTCGTCGAAGCTGGCCGGCTGCTCGCGGACCGTGTGGCTCGCCGCGACGGCTTCCGGCACGTCGATGAACGCGGCGGACGAGTCGTCGGCCAGGAACGGACAGCCGCCGTCCAGCGAGTTCGGGTGGTATGGCGCCGCGCCGCCCTGATCGCCGTCCTGGTGGAAGCCGTCGCGCAGCATGTCGTTGACCGGTGCGTGTGTCCGGTTGATCGGGATCTGCTCGAAGTTGGGACCGGCCAGCCGGGTGAGCTGGGTGTCCAGGTAGGAGAACAACCGGGCCTGCAGGAGCGCGTCGTTGGTGACGTCGATGCCTCGCACCAGGTGGCCTGGGTGGAACGCCACCTGCTCGGTCTCGGCGAAGTAGTTGACCGGGTTGGCGTCGAGGGTCATGGTGCCGACGAGCTGGACCGGCGCCAGCTCCTCGGGCACGAACTTGGTCGGGTCCAACAGGTCGATGCCCTCGAACATCTGGTCCTCGGCGTCCGGGAACACCTGGATCCCGAGGTCCCAGCTCGGGAACGCGCCCGCCTCGATCGCATCCGAGAGGTCGCGGCGATGGAAGTCCGGATCGTCACCGGCCGCCAGCTGCGCTTCCTCCCAGGTGAGCGAATGCACTCCACACGCGGGCTTCCAGTGCCACTTGACCAGCGACGTCTCCCCGTCGGCATTGACCAGCCGGAACGTATGAACGCCAAAGCCTTCCATCATCCGGTAGGAGCGCGGGATGCCGCGGTCCGACATCTGCCACATGGCGTGCGCCTGGGCTTCGGTGTGCAACGACACGAAGTCCCAGAACCCGTCGTGGGCGCTCTGCGCCTGCGGGATCTCGTTGCTGGGGTTCGGTTTCACGGCGTGCACGATGTCCGGGAACTTGATGCCGTCCTGGATGAAGAAGACCGGGATGTTGTTGCCGACCAGGTCGAAGACGCCCTCCTCCGTGTAGAACTTCGTCGCGAAGCCGCGGGTGTCACGTGCCGTGTCCATCGAGCCGCGGGAACCGACCACGTTGGAGAACCGCACGAACACCGGTGTCACCGCTCCCGATCGGAGGAACGCGGCGCAGGTGAGCTGCTCGGCGGCGCCGTTGGCCTCGAAACGGCCGTGCGCCGCGGCGCCCCGCGCGTGCACGACGCGCTCGGGGATGCGCTCGTGGTCGAAGTGCATGATCTTCTCGCGCAAGTGATGATCGCGCAGCAGCACCGGCCCTCGCGGACCCGCCTTGAGCGAGATGTCGGTCTCGCGCAGCCGCACGCCGCCGGCGGTCGTGAGGTACTCCCCCTGCTGCGCGGCGAAGTCAGGATTCACCTCCAGCGGCTGCCCAGTGGGCGACGTCGGCGCCGGGCCGCGCTGATCTGCCTTGGGCGGCAACGGTTCTCGGGGTGTGGTCGGTTCTTCGACCGGCGGAGCTTCCGAACCGGGCCGGCCCGGCACCTCCACCCGGACCGGGTGCTGCTCGTGGTTCTCTGGCACGACGTTCTCCTTCAGTCGATGCGAGGGGTGGATCGCACTGCGTTTCCTTCGGATTCGTCCGGTGGACCCTGTGCTTCCTGCCGTGCGGCCGAGGCCGGAGGAATGCCTTCCTCGATCTGCAGCCCCCGGTCCTCGTCGGTCTCCTGCAAGTTGCGGACCTCCGACAGTTCCCGCGGATCGTCCCGCTCCGGGTCGTCCGCCGTCGGCGGGTCGTTCTCCGGTGTTCCGGTCATCGCTGCTTCCTCTCATGGTGTCAGCGGCCGATGTGGGCTATTCGTTGTTCTTCGCGGCCGCCCGGTCACCGAGCGCGCTGAGCAGTCGTATGACCCTGGGCGTCTGCCGCCGGAGCGTCGCGCCGGGCACCAGGTCGTCGGTGCTCTCCTCACCGGAGGCGGGAGAGGTCGGCAGGCAGCGGGAGATGAGGCCGGTCAATCGGATCGTCGTACCGGGCGCCAGGCCGCGCGCCCGCACCGCGCACCAGGCCAGTGGCGTCAACGAGATCCACGGTTTGCCGGCCAGCACCCCGTCGACGATCCGCCGAGCGGCCCGGTTTGCGTCGATCGACAGCAAGGGCAGTGCTGCCGCCACCGAGAACCAGTCGTAGTCGCCCTCACCACGCCGGAGGAACCGCGCGTGGGTGTGTCCCCCGGTCCGCATCAGCCCGGGAACGATGGTGCTGCACGTGACACCGGTGCCGGCCAGTTCGGCGTGCAAGCCCTCGGACAGTCCCCGGGCGCCGAACTTCGCCACGCCATACGGCACGAGCCGCGGAGCCGACACCACCCCGCCGAGCGAAGAAACGACTCCGGTGCGACCACGCCCGGCCGCGCGCATCGGCCCGAGCACGGCGTCCATGAGATGCACGGGTCCGAGCAGCATGGTCGCGACCGCATCCTCGTACATCGGCAGCGTCGCCGCGCCGGCCGGGAGCACTTGGATGATCCCGGCGACATGGATCGCCACCTCGATGCCGGAGGGCCCGACACCGTCGACCCAGTCGCGCACCTGCCCCGCGTCCCGCACGTCGCAGACCGCTGTGTGCAGGGTCAGCCCGTCACCGGCGAATTCGGCTCGGACGCGGTCCAATTCGTCCTGCGAGCGGGCACAGGCATGCACCTCGTAGCCGCGCTCGGCCAGCTCTCGGCAGATCAGCAGCCCGAGCCCGCGCGACCCGCCGGCGACCACCGCGCGGGCCGGCTCACGGATGCTCATGCATCTTTCGCGTCGATCAGCTTGCAGAACGTGCTGTCCGAGCCGTCCGCCTTGCGTTCCTGGTAGAGGAACGCCAGGTCACGGTCATCGAACGTCTCGAACCACTCGTCCCAACTGACCTCGGTCAACCCCTCGTCGGTGCCACCGGGGAAGTCGATGCGCAGCACTCCCCCGTCACCGTCCTTCGTGTCCGACACCACCACCGGGACGCCGTCGTGGGACTCGACCCACTCGCGGATCTCGTCGTGGTCCTGGGTGGTGTGCTCGATCGACTTCGACGCCATGGCGTCCTCCTCGTTCGCGATTCGGGATCCGAGCCTGCGCACTACCCGCACCCGGGTCCGCGAAACCCGCCCGCGGCATCGAACGACCCCAATGGTTTCCGGCGACGCCGCTCGCCGATTGTCACCAGGCGACGCGGGTAACTTACGAACATGTCGTCCCGTCGTCTGCTGCGTTGTTGTCGACCCCTGGTTGTCCTGTGTGCCGTTGCGCTCTTGGCCGCCGGCTGCGCTTCCCCGTCCCTGACGATGTCGGACTATCAGACCAAGACGCGGACGACGGCCCGGGCGGTCGCCGGCATCGCCGGAGTCGCGCGCACCGGTGCCGAGCAGTGGTCGCGGGGCCAGCTGACCCGGGAGTATGCCGACACGATGATCACCGAGGCGGAGACGGACGTGGGTTCGATCATCTCCACCTACGACAGCCGCCAACCGCCCACCAGCGCAGCGATCGCGCTGAAGAACAAGCTCGACAAACCCCTGCAGCAGGTCTCGAGTGCCTTGACGGATCTGCGGATTGCACTGCGTCGTGGTGATCGTGCCGGAGTCGCCAAGGCCGCCGCGGCGTTGGTCAAGCCGCGCGCACTGCTCAACGGCATGGAGCAGGTGGGCCTGTGAAGAAGGTCTTCATCGTCACGCTCGGCCTGGTCACCGCGATCGGCGGGTTCGTGGACATCGGCAACATCGTCACCAGCGGCGTGACCGGCGCCCGCTTCTCCATGTCGCTGACCTGGGCGATCGTGGTCGGCACCATCGGGATGACGGTGTATGCCGAGATGGCCGGCCGGGTGACCGCAGTCGCTCAGCGGCCGGTGTTCCATGTCGTTCGCGAGCGGCTCGGCGTCCGCTTCGGCGCCTTCAACCTGCTGGCGTGCTGCATCCTGAACCTGCTCACCCTCGCCGCGGAGGTCGGCGGTGTCGGGCTGGCGCTCCAACTGGCCAGCGACGTCAACTACCTGCTGTGGGTGCCGTTGATCGCGCTGGCCATGTGGGGCGTGATCTGGCGGCTGCCGTTCAACGCGATCGAGCGGATCTTCGGTGTGGTCGGCCTCGCCCTGCTCGTGTTCGTGCTCGCACTGTTCTGGCTGCCGACCGACTGGGGCACCCTCGCCCACAGCGCCCTGCACCCGTCGGTGCCGTCGAACGAGGCCTACACCACCTACTTCTTCTACGCCGCGTCCCTCATCGGCGCCTGCCTGGTGCCCTACCAGATCATCTTCTTCTCCTCCGGCGGGATCGAGGAGCAGTGGACCACCAAGTCGATGCTGCAGATGCGCCTCAACACGATCGTCGGCTTCCCGCTCGGCGGGATCCTCAGCGTCGCGATCATGGCCACCTCGGCCGTCGTGCTGCAACCGCTCGGCGCCGACGGCGGACACCTGAGTCAGGTGGGTCTCCCGGTCGCCATCGCCTTCGGAAAGATCGGCCTTGCCTTCGCGCTCGTCGGCTTCTTCGCCGCCACGTTCGTAGCCGGCGCCGAGTCCACCATGTCGACCGGTTATGCAGTGGCGCAGTATTTCGGGTGGTCGTGGGGCAAGTGGCACAAGCCATCGGCCGCGCCGCAGTTCCACGTCATCTGCCTGCTCACGGTGATCGCCGGCACGCTCCTCACACTGACCACGATCGACCCCGTGACACTCACCATCGTGTCGGTGGTGCTGGGCGCCGCCGCCATACCCCTGACCTTCCTGCCAGTGCTCGTGGTCGCCAACGACCGCGACTACCTGGGCAAATACGTCAACGGCAAGTTCGCCAACATCATGGGAGTGTGCTTCCTGCTGATCATCGGCGTCGTCTCCATCGTCACCCTGCCGTTGCTGTTCTGGACCCGAGGAGGTTCCTGATGACCGAGTGGGAGTGGCAAGCAGCTGCTGTGGGTCAACTCCTCGACGTCCAGATCTACGCGGCCGACGGTGAGCCGGTGGGCAAGGTCGACGACCTGGAGTTCACCCGCCCACCAGACGGAGGTGCTCCGGTGCTGACCGCATTGCTCAGTGGTCCCACCGCATTCGGCCCGCGCGTCGGCGGCATCGTCGGCCTGCTCATCTGGGCGGTCGGCAGCCGGCTCTCACGCAAGGAAGGAGAACCGGCGCGCATCCCGATGAGCGCCGTGGCGGCGGTCAATCGCCGGGAGATCCGCTTGCGGGAGAGCGCGCCGACGGAGCAGCTGAAGCGACTGACCGACTGGACACGGGACAACATCGTGCGACCGATCCCGGGAGGAAACCGATGAGAACGCTCGACCTGATCGGCGCAGAGGTCCGTAACGAGCGGGGGGAGCAGCTCGGCATCGTGCACGACCTCCTGCTGGCGTCCGGTGCACCGCCGCTGGCCGACTCGAGCGAGCCGGCCTTCGCGATCAGCGAGCTCGTGGTCGGCCCGGCCGGCATCGGCCACCGGCTCGGCTATGGCCGAGGCGAGATGAACGGGCCGTGGCCCCTGACGCTGATCCTGAAGCGACTGGCGGCGCGCTCGACGCAGATCCCGTGGTCCCAGGTGGTGGAGTGTGCGTCACGCCGAATCACGGTGCGGAGCAACGGCAGCGCCGATGTGTTGGAGGAGAACTCATGACGCAGAACGGCGGTCTCGACGTGCTGATCGCGTGCGTCACCTTCGGCGTGTTGCTCGCCCTGCTGGGTTGGGTGGTGCTGCGCCATCACGACGACCCGGTGAGCCGGGCGATGCGCTCGGACGAGAACGGATCGGTCCACGCCGGATCGAGCGACGCGCAAGGCGGGTCGCCCGGCGTGCCGAACGACGCCGACACCGACGACCACACCTCGGCCTAGGAGCTCTCGAGCAAGCCGAGCAGCTCGCGTTCGACGCGTCGGCGGACCGAAGCGCTGTGCTGCAGCACCGGCCCGCGACACCGCCCCACGGTGCGGCCGGTGCGCTCGTAACCGCGCAGCAGGCGCGGATCGACATAGCTGTCCCTTGCCACCGGGATGGTGTCACCGAGTGCTTCGGCAGCGTCGGCGACCGCATCACGGACGTGCGCGGACCGTTCCGCTTCCGGTGCGCCGGCATCCTTCGCCAGCGACTCGGCGGCTGCGACGTTGGCGGCCCAGGTCCGCAGATCCTTCACCGAGAACTCCGCGCCGGTGAGTGCGTGGAATCGTTCGGTCACCATGCCGCTGGTCACGTGTCGCCATACGCCGTCCTCGTGGAAGGAGAGCAGGTAGTCGTCCGGGTGCCGATGCCGGGCGAGCGCCACAATCCGCTCCCGCAGCAGTGCATCGGGCACCTTCACCTCGGCGAGCTCTCCGCCCTTCGCGGGGAACTCCAGGGTGAGGCCGGCTCCCGGGTGCTTCACGTGCCGGATCAACAGCGTCGCCACGCCGTGGGATCCGTTCTCCTGCTCGTAGATCTCGGAGCCGATCCGCACCGCGCCGGTGTCCAGGAGGAGCAGGGCGAGCGCCTCGACCCCCGATCGGGGGGCGCTCCGCGCGCTGCTCCAGCCCGTCAGCTCGGCCCGCAGCTGCCGCCGTATCCGAGGCAGCCGGCGCCCGAGTCGCACGACCCGTTCGAACTTCTCCGCATCCCGCTGGGCCCGCCACTCGGGGTGATAGAGGTACTGGGTGCGTCCGGCGGCATCGACGCCCGTGGCAAGCAGATGGGACCGCGGGTGAGTGGTGATCCACACCTGCTTCCAGGCGGGTGGGATCGCGAGTCCTTCGATCCAGGCACGTGTTTCGGGATCGACCAGCTGCCCGGAAGGATCGCGGTAGGCGAATCCTCGACCCGCGCGGCGGCGGCTGATGCCCGGTTCGGCAGGATCAGCACGCCGCAGCGTCACGATCACCGGTGGCGAGGGTGGTGGCCCGGAGCTGCCGGATCTGTTCGACGACGATGCGTTCCTGGTCGATGACGTCCTGCAGAACGGGGTTGACGGCGGCGCTGCCGTCGCCGGGCGCCGCCGCCGGGACGGTGCGTGCCGCGTCTTCGAGCGCTGCCAGTTTGGCGATGAGGGTACGTAGGTTGTCGGTCATCAGGTCCTCCCGAGCGAGCGATGTGGTGGAGTCGTGCGCGATGTGATCGGTGACAACGGTCACCACACCGACTCACGGCCGCGGTGACGGCCGGAGGTCGCGGTTCGCCGCCGGGTGTCGAGCACACGCAGCAGGTCATCGAGGTCGCGTCCCATGGCCGCGCGGTCACGGACGATCCACGGGGTCTCCCGCGCGAACATCAGCAGCCCGCGCGCGAGCGCACGCCGTGACGGCGTGGTCCGGACGATGAACCAGGTCCACGCGGAGGCACTGCGCACCGGCCGGTGCAGCCAGGCGTTGACCAGGGTGTTGCGGACCCCGAAATGCCGCAGCCTCGGTGCGTTCACGCAACTCGGGTAGTGGTGGACCACGACCTCCGGGACGTAGCGCATCCGCCATCCACGCCGCAGCAGCGGAACGGCAACGGTCTCCTCTTCTCCGCCGATGAAGAAACGGCGATCGTAGCCGCCCACCTCGAGGAAGGCCGCACGTCGGACCACGACCGCACCGGCCATGAAGCCGAGCAGGACCTTGCCGGGAATGTCGTCCTCCCCGATGAGCGGACTCTGCTCCATCTCCCGGGAAATCGGGTCGAGCCGCTCTTCCTCGCCCACCAGGATCCGTGCGTTGACGACGGCCAGCTTCGGATGGCGATCGAGCAGGTCGACCGCACGCTCGAGTCCGGCCGCTTCGTACCAGCCGTCGTCGTCGCAGAATGCGATGTATGGCGTTGCGGCCTGCTCGGCCCCGATGTTGCGGGCCGCCGCGCCGAGATTGCTGGCCAATGCGGTCACGGGTATGCCGTGCCGGCGTAGCCGCGCGACGGTGTCGTCGGTTGAGGCGTTGTCGACCGCGATCACCGGCACGTCGAGCCGCAGCAGCTCGCGGACCGTCCGATCGATCCATCCGGCGCAGTCGTGGGTGAGGAGTACGACGGTGAGGTTGCGGGTCCGCGCTGCACGCGCCGGCGGCGAGATCGTCGCCGGCGCGGTCACGACGCGGTGCCGATGTCGTCGTAGTCCTCGACAGCGAGGGCGTCACGCAACCGGCGCAGGATGTCGGCCAGCAGCCGGGAGACCTGCATCTGGCTCACCCCGATCCGCTCGCCGATCTGCCGTTGCGTGAGGTTGTCCACGAACCGCAACCGCACGATGAGCCGGTCCCGCGCCTTCAACGTGCGGAGCACCGGACGGAGCGTCTCGAACGCCTCGACGCGCTCGAGGTCGGTCGGCGCCTCGCCGAGTGTGTCGCACAACGACACACCACTGTCGCGGTCGACGGGTGCGTCCATGGAACGCGCGACGTATTGAGCATCGACGGCTTGGGCGTGCTCGACATCGCGGATGGTGAGCCCGAGTTCGTTCGCCACCTCCGTGCAGTTGGGATCGCGACCGAGCTCCTGGGAGAGCCGCTCATAGCACGCGCGCACCGCCAGACTCTGCTCCTGCAACTGCCGCGGTGGCCGGACCGCCCAGCCGTGGTCGCGGAAGTGTCGTTTGAGTTCGCCGGTGATCGTTGGCACCGCGAACGCCAGGAAACCGGAACCCTGGCCGGGCCGGTAGCGACGCACGGCCTGCACGAGGCCGAGCAGCGCGACCTGTTCGAGGTCTTCGCGCTCGAGGCCGCGGTGGTCGTAGCGGTGGGCGATGGAGGTGGCGAGCGCCAGGTGGTCGAGAACGACCTCATGGCGCAGCCGCGCTGCTGTCTTGCGATTTGCGTGCTGGGCCTTGTTGAGGAGGTACTCGGCCCGGTCGCTCCGCTTCTGGGACGAACAGCTGATGACTGTTGTGTGCGGCATGGCCCATGTCTTCCACGAGAAACCACACCGACCACATGTCTTGAGCCGGCACGTATGACCAGCGTTACACGAAGAACCATCTCCCACAAGTCCCCCGGCGAAGTGTCGGCCGAAACTTGTTTCGGCACAGGACTATTCGTTGTCGAATTGCTTCCTGGAAGGTACGGCCAGTGACCGTGGTCGGTCGACCGACTCGGCAGAGCCGGTGTTCGCGCGGATGATTCGACGTCATACCGATGGGGTACGGACCGGGGCATGCGAGTGCTCGGGATCAATGCCTTGTTCCACGATCCGTCGGCCGCCCTGGTGGTCGACGGCCGGATTGTTGCGGCGGCGGAGGAAGAACGGTTCAGCCGTCGCAAGCACGGCAAACGACCGGTGCCGTTCGCGGCCTGGGAGCTGCCGACGAATGCCATGGCGTGGTGTCTGCAGCGCGGTGGTCTGTCAGCGGGCGACCTGGACGCCGTGGCGTATTCCTACGACCCTGCCCTCGCCGCTCCGGCGGACCAGCTCGGGCTCGACGACCCCTGGGACTGGCTGCGGCAGCGGTATGCCGAGCGGGCCCCGCAGTTCATCGCGGACGCGCTCGGTGAGTTGCCGCCGGGCGTGTTCCGGTTCGTGCCGCACCACGTCGCACATGCTGCCTCCGCCGGGCTCATCCGCGCCGGCCAGGACGCGGACAGCCACGCCAGCGTGCTCGTGGTGGACGGGCGAGGAGAGTGCGCGTCCCACCTGGCCGGCGAGTACGAGGCAGGGAAGCTGAACACGCTTGCGGCTCAGCGGCTCCCGGACTCACTCGGCCTCGTCTACGAGTCGCTCACCGAGCACTTGGGCTTCCTGCGGTCCAGTGACGAGTACAAGGTCATGGCGCTCGCAGCGTACGGCCGTCCCCGGCACGTCGGCGAGATCCGGGAAAGCATCCACGCCACCGGCGACGGGGGTTTCTTCGCCCGCGTGCCGGATTGGCGCCGGTGGGCGCCGGCTCGCGGCGATGACGAGGACTGGTCGGCGCAGCATGCGGATCTCGCCGCGTCCGTCCAGGCCTGCCTGGAAGAGACGTTGCTCGAACTCACGGTGTGGTTGCACGCGCAGACCGGCAACGACCATCTCACGATGGCCGGCGGCACCGCGCTCAACTGTGTTGCGAACTCACGGCTTTGGCGTGAGTCACCGTTCAAGTCGGTGTGGGTGCAACCGGCCGCCGGCGATGCCGGCACGGCTCTCGGCGCGGCCCTGGCGGCGTCCGAGGACGTGCGGCAGCAGGGCGGTGCTCCGTTCCCGACCGCTGCACTCGGCCGCGAGTGGAGCCGACAAGAACTGGCAGCGGAGTTGCGGCGCGCCAACGTCCCGTTCGAGACGCCGGACGATCTCGCGACAGTCGTGGCCGCCGAGCTGGCGAACGACGGTGTGGTCGCGTGGTTCACCGGCCGGAGCGAGTTCGGTCCCCGGGCGCTGGGACAGCGCTCGCTGCTGGCGCACCCGGGCAATCCGGACAACCTGCGCAAGCTCAACGACATCAAGGGCCGCGAGCAGTTCCGGCCGGTCGCCCCGATGGTGCGCATCGAACGCGCCGACGAGGTGTTCAGCGACGGACCGCTCCCGAGCCCGTACATGCTCTTCGTGCACCGGGTGAATCCGCAGTGGCAGGAACGCATTCCGGCGGTGACCCATGTCGACGGCACCGCGCGGGCGCAAACCGTCGACCCGGAGGTCCAGCCGCAGCTCGCGGCCATGCTGGCCCGTTTCGACGAGCTCACCGGGCTGCCGGTCGTGATCAACACCAGCCTCAACACGGCCGGCCGCCCCATGGTGGACACGCCGCGGGAGGCACTGGAGATCTTCGGCTCCGCGCCGGTCGATCTGCTGGTGCTCGGACCGCACGTGATCCGTCGCCGAAGCCTTTTCGGAGGTGACGATGCGTAACGGAACCGCGGACTACGCGGTGGTCGTACCGACCGTCGGCCGCGCAAGCCTGCAGACGACACTGGCCGGTCTCGCCGCGCAGCACCACCCGCCCGCCGAGGTCGTCGTGGTCGATGACCGGCCGACTGACGGCGCGCCGTTGTCGGCCCCCGCCGCGCTCACCGCCGGTCGCCGCACCCGGATCGTGCGCGGGCCCGCTCGGGGCCCGGCCGCGGCGCGCAACCTGGGCTGGCGCATCACCGCCGCGCCGTGGGTGGTGTTCGTCGACGACGACGTCGTGCTCCCTCCTCACTGGTCGCAAGGTTTGGTCCGCGACCTCGCCGCTGCCGACGACGATGTGGCGGGCATCCAGGCGTCGCTCGAGGTGCCGCTCCCCCGCCATCGCCGGCCCACCGACTGGGAGCGCAGCACCGCCGGTCTCGCCACTTCCCACTGGATCACGGCGGAAATGGCGTTCCGGAGGTCAGCGCTGGAGGACGTCAGCGGGTTCGACGAGCGCTTCCCACGGGCATACCGCGAGGACGCGGACCTCGCCCTGCGATTGCGGAACGCCGGCTGGCGGCTGTGCAAGAGCGACCGGAAGGTCGTCCATCCGGTGCGTCCGGCCGGCATGTGGGCGAGTGTCCGGGCCCAGCGCGGCAACGCCGACGACGCGCTGATGCGCCGGCTGCACGGACCGTCGTGGCGCGCCGCGGCCGGAGCCGGCCGTGGCCGGATGCGCTGGCACCTGACGACGGTCGCGTTCGGAGGTGTCGCGCTCGCCGGTGCCGCTGCGCGAACTCGGTGGAGCCGGCGGCTGGCCCTCGGTGCGGCGCTCGGCTGGGCCGCGACGACCGCCGAGTTCGCCGCGCGCCGCATCGTGCCGGGTCCGCGAACCCCGGCGGAGGTGCTGCGTATGGCTGTCACGACGCCGCTGATCCCGTGGTGCGCGGTCGCCCACGCGGTCCGCGGGCATGTGCGGCACCGCCGGGCGGAGCCGTGGCCGCTGCCGATCCGCGCCGTGCTGTTCGACCGGGACGGAACACTGATCGAGAACGACGAGCAGCCGGCGCACCCGGCGACGATCCACCCGCTCGACGGCGCGGCGGAGGCGGTCACGAAACTTCGGGCCCACGGCATCGCCACCGGGGTGGTCACGAACCAGTCGGCGGTCGGCGAGGGCCGCATCACACCGACGCACCTGGCCATCCGGAACTCCGCTGTGGACAAGGCGATCGGACCGTTCGACACCTGGCAGGCGTGCCCCCACCGTGCCACCGACGGCTGCGGCTGCCGCAAGCCGGCGCCGGGCATGGTGCGGACGGCGGCCCGTGCGCTCGGAGTGTCGCCGCTGCAGTGTGTCGTCGTCGGTGACACCGAGGGTGACCTGCTCGCCGCCCGGCGGGCGGGTGCGCGCGACGTCCTGGTGCCCAACGCGGCCACGCGGCGCAGTGAGATCGATGACGCCCCTCACGTGGCAGCCGATCTGCCAGCGGCGGTCTCCTGGGTGCTGCGGGAGGCCCAGCCGTGACGCGGGTGCTCGTGGTGCGGATGGACGGCATGGGCGACGTGCTGCTGACCGGTCCCGCGGTGCGTGCCGTCGCTGCTCGGGCCGCCCAGGTGGACTATCTCGCGTCGACCGCGGGGGCCGCAGCGGCGGAGCTGCTGCCCGGAGTCGTCGACGTCCTGGGCTACGACGCACCCTGGGTGGGAGCACCGTGTCACTCGTCGTTCGCCGGCGAATTGTCCGTGTTGGTACGGCAACTGCGCGGCCGGTATGACGAGGCGATCATCTTCACCTCGTTCCACCAGAGCCCCCTGCCGGCCGCGATGGTATGCCGACTGGCGGGCATCCCGCGCGTCGTCGGCAGCAGCGACGACAGCCCCGGCGGGCTGCTCGACGTCCGGCACCGAAGGCTGGGCGGTGACACCGACGACGACGGCAGCCCGCGAGGTGGGCATGAGGTGGTGGCCGCGCTCCGCCTCGTGGCGGCAGCCGGCTACGCGCTGCCGCCCGGCGACGACGGGCGCCTCCGCCTCACGGCCGCCCAACCCGAGCCGAAGGACCTGCCCCGACCGGGTTACGTGGTGGTGCACCCGGGTGCGTCGGTGCCGTCTCGCGGTCTCGGCCGTGACCTCACCCGTGACGCGGTCGAATCCCTTGTCGAGGCAGGGCATCGGATCGTGCTGACCGGTGACCGTGCCGACCACGAGCTGGTGCAGGACCTGCACGGTCCGGCGATCACCGACCTGATCGGCCACACCGACCTGCGCCGGCTCCGGCTGGTGCTCGGCGGCGCCGCCGCGGCGGTCGTCGGCAACACCGGCGCGGCGCACCTCGCCGCCGCGGTCGGCACACCCGTCGTGTCAGTCTTCGCACCGGTCGTTCCGAGCGAACGCTGGCGGCCCTGGGGCGTGCGACACGTCCTGCTCGGCGACCAGCACGCGCCGTGCGCCGGAACCCGGGCCCGCGCCTGCCCGGTGCCCGGACACCCTTGCGTGAGCGTGCTTTCCGGCGAACGGGTCGTCGACGCGGTGCACGAACTCACCGTCGCAGAGCAACTGGTCGAGGAGGCGTCATGCGCATCCTGATGTGGCACGTCCACGGCTCGTGGACCACTGCCTTCGTTCAGGGCCGGCACGAGGTCGTGCTGCCCGTCGACGACACCCGTGGTCCCGACGGCCGCGGACGTGCCCGCACCTGGGACTGGCCGCAGCGTGTCCGCGAGGTGCCGGCCGACGAACTCGCGCGTGAGGAGTTCGATTGCATCCTCCTGCAGCGCCCGCACGAGGTGGAGCTGTGCCGGCAGTGGACGGGGCGCCGACCAGGGGTGGACGTCCCGGCTCTGTATGTCGAGCACAACACGCCGAACGGTCGAGCTGCGACGACCCGGCATCCCATGGCGGAGCAGAACGCCGTCTCGGTGGTCCACGTCACTCACTTCAACCGCTTGATGTGGGACTGCGGGCACGCTCCGACCACCGTCGTCGAACACGGCGTCGTCGACCCGGGCTATCGCTACACCGGAGAAGACCCGGCGCTCGCGTCCGTGGTCAACGAGCCGGTCCGGCGCGGCCGCGTCGTGGGCACCGACCTGCTGCTGGAACTGGCCACCCGCCGGCCGCTCGACGTCTACGGCATGGGCATGCAGGAACTCGCGGCCGCGGCGACGGCAGCCGGACTGGACTCGTGGCGGTGCCACCTGCACGACGACCTGCCACAGGACGTCCTGCTGGACCGGCTCCCGCATCACCGTGCCTACCTGCACGTGTGCCGGTGGACCAGCCTCGGGCTGTCGCTCATCGAAGCGATGCTGCTCGGGATGCCGGTCCTCGCGGTCGACACGACCGAGGCGTCGGCCGCGGTGCCCCCTGATGCCGGTCTCGTCTCCAGCGACGTCGGCGCGCTGATGCGCCGCGCCGACGAGTGGACGCACGATCCGGAATGCGCACGGCAGGCGGGTCGGGCCGCTCGTCGGCACGCGCTCGAAAGATATGGCCTGGCAAGGTTTTTGGCCGACTGGGACCTCCTACTGGAAAGGGCAACATCATGAAGATCGCGATGATCTCGGAACATGCCAGCCCGATCGCAACGCTGGGTGGTGTCGACGCCGGAGGACAGAACGTGCACGTCGCGGCCCTCGCGACGCATCTTGCGGGTCGCGGACACGATGTGACTGTGTACACCCGGAGAGATCGTCCGTTGGACGACCTCCCCGAGCGCGTGGCCCTCGCCGATGGTGTGACGGTCGTCAACGTCCCCGTCGGGCCGTCCCGTCACGTGCCGAAGGACGACCTGCTGCCCCTGATGAACGACTTCTCCGACTGGATGCAGGCGGACTGGGCGCGGCACGGGCGACCGGACATCATGCACGCGCACTTCTGGATGTCCGGCCTGGCCGCCGTCCGTGCCGCGGACGCCACCGGCGTGCCGATGGCACAGACCTTTCATGCTCTCGGCACGGTGAAGCGCCGCCACCAGGGCGCGGAGGACACCAGTCCGCCCTCGCGCATCGCCGACGAGGCCCGCGTCGGGCAGCGCGCCGACGTGATCATCGCGACCTGTACGGACGAGGTCGCCGAGCTGGAGCGGTCCGGCGTGGACACGACACGAACCCGAGTGGTTCCGTGTGGGGTGGACACCTCGCTCTTCCGGCCGGGCGAACACTCCGGGCGCAACACCGCACGGGGCCCGCTGCTGCTCAGCGTCGCGCGCCTCGTCCCCCGCAAGGGCATCGAGACCGCGATCCAGGCGCTGCCACACCTGCCGACCGCCCGGCTGCTGGTGATCGGCGGACCGGACCGGTCGGAGTTGGCGTCCGACCCCGAGGCCGTCCGCCTGCAGCGGATCGCCACCTCCCTCGGCGTGCTGGGACGCGTCCGCTTCGCCGGCAGCGTCGCCCATGACCGGATGCCCTCGGCATACCACGCCTGCGACGTCGTGGTCGCCAGCCCGTGGTACGAGCCATTCGGCATCACACCCGTCGAAGCGGCGGCATGTGGCCGGCCGGTGGTGGGTTCCGCCGTCGGCGGTCTGCTCGACACCGTCGTGCACGAGCGGACCGGCCTCCTGGTGCCACCACGCGACCCCGACGCGCTCGCCGCCGCCGTCGCGCGCATCACCTCCTCACCGCGCATGTCCCGCAACTACGGAGTGCGCGCCGCGGAGCGGGCACACGAACGGTATGCCTGGCCGCGCATCGCCGAGCAGACCGAACAGGTCTTCCACGAGACGCTGGACCGCTCTCGGTCCGTGGCCGGGTCGGTGACGTCATGACACCCGGCGCGAACCGGCAACGTCAGGTCGTCGTGGTGGGCGACCTGCTGCTCGACCGCGACGTCGTCGGCCGGGCCGAGCGGCTCTGCCCGGACGCGCCGGCACCGGTCGTCGACGTCGACACCGTGGCCAGTGGTCCCGGCGGCGCCGGGCTGGCCGCGGTCATCTGCGCGCGGCAGGGTGCGCACGTCACCCTCGTCGCGCCGGTCGCCGCAGATGCGTATGGCGCAGAGTTGCGCGAGCTGCTCGCCGCCGAGGACGTCAGCGTGGTCGCACTGGACCACGCCGGCCCGACGCGCTGCAAGACGCGCGTGCGGGCGGGCGGTTACTCGCTGGCCAGGTTCGACGAGGGCGGCCCCGGCACACCGGGCTCGCGCGTCCCGGATGAAGCGCTCGACCGCATCGCGGCCGCCGACGCCGTGCTGGTGTCCGACTACGGCGCCGGGACCTCGGCACACCACGGGCTGCGGGCGGCGCTGGAGCAGCGGGCGCGGGAGGACCGGATCGTCGTGTGGGACCCCCACCCGCGCGGCGGTCCACCGGTCACCGGCGTCACGCTCGTGACGCCGAACCTCGACGAGGCGCGTGGTGCGACCGCCGGGGATTCCTCGTCGTGGGACGGCGCCCAACTAGCCGCCGAACTGCACCGGAAGTGGGAGGTGTGCGCTGTCTGCGTCACCTCCGGTGCGCAGGGCGCGTGGTTGGCGACCACGTCGCCCGAGCCCTACTTCGCCCCGGCACCGTCCGTCGCCGCGGGGGACCCGTGCGGTGCCGGAGACTGCCTCGCCGCCACCGCGACGGTGGCCCTCGCCTCGGGCGCCACTCCCCCCGAGGCCGTCAGTCGAGCGGTGCAACAGGCGTCCCGCTGGGTTGAGCGTGGCGGGACGACCGGCTTCCGGGAGCGCACCGCGCCACCAGCCGTCAGCCGGCCGAAAACCGCTCCTTCCCGGGCCGACGGCGTCGTCGTCGCGACCGGCGGATGTTTCGACGTCCTGCACGCCGGGCATCTGGCTTCCTTGGAGGCGGCGCGACGACTCGGTGACAGCCTGGTCGTGCTGCTGAACTCCGACGAGTCGGTCCGCCGGCTCAAGGGGCCCGGCCGGCCGGTCCAGCCCGTGGAGGACCGGGCCCGGCTGCTGCGCGCGCTGTCGATCGTGGACGACGTGGTCGTCTTCGACGAGGACGATCCGCGCGACGCGCTGCGCCACGTGCGCCCGGACATCTGGGCCAAGGGCGGCGACTACGACGCGAACTCGCTGCCCGAGGCGGAGGTCGTCCGCTCCTGGGGCGGACGGGTCGTGCTCCTGCCCTATCTGAACGGACGCTCCACCACATCACTGCTTCGGCGACACCAGGAAAGGAACATTCATGACAACGTCAGCTGACATCGGCACGGTTCTCGTGACCGGAGGCGCGAGCGGGCTCGGAGCAGCCGTCGCGCAGGCGGTGCTGAAGGAGGGCGGCACCCCCGTCGTCCTCGACATCAACACCCCGGAAGCCGAACTACCGCACGTCGAGGTCGATCTGGCGGACACCCGGGCGACCGAGGCGGCGGTGTCCCGGGCGATCGAGCAGCACGGGGCGCCGACCGCGGTGGTGACCGCCGCGGGCACCGACGTCTGTGGTGCCTTGGACGCGGTGCCGGGCGAGGCGTGGGACCGCGTCCTCGCGGTGAACCTGCTCGGCACGGCGGCCGTCATACGAGCCGCGTTGCCGCACCTGCGATCGGGGCACGGCCGCGTCGTCACCATCGCGTCCACCCTGGGTCTGCGGCCGGCCGGGGACGCCACGGCATACTGCGCCTCCAAACACGGGATCGTCGGCTTCAGCCGGGCCCTCGCCATGGAACTGGCCGGTGAGGTCGGC
This sequence comes from Flexivirga sp. YIM B11880, assembly GCF_058148645.1. NCBI lineage: Bacteria > Bacillati > Actinomycetota > Actinomycetes > Micrococcales > Dermacoccaceae > Flexivirga > Flexivirga sp. YIM B11880. The sequence continues at coordinate 74,348 of NZ_JBMAMH010000006.1, read as the reverse complement.
GTCACGATGATCGTGCCCGGCGGGATGCGCACGCACTTCTTCGACGGCCGGCCCGAGCAGTACCGCCCAGGACCGGACGCCGACCTGATGGATCCGGAGGACGTGGCGGCAGCGGTTCTGACGGCGCTGCGTCAGCCCGCAGGTGCCGAGATCCGCGAGCTGATCGTCACTGCCCCGACGGAGCCGTCGTGGCCCTGACCGGCTGATCGGTGGTCGAGGGCGTCGGCCGCGCGTCCCGAGCGAAGACGGGCGTCATACCGAGGGCAGGCTTCAGCGGGCCAGCCACGAGGTCGCTGCGCTCACCATCGTGGAGAACGGGCCGTACGCGACCAGCTCGTCCTCCTCGACGGCCCGCGCGACCGCACCCAGCGCCTGAGCGATCGTCAACCGCTCCGTCTCGTCCAACTCGCCGAAGAGCGGCAGCTCGGAGCGCTCCTCGGCCTCGGCGTGATGGGTGACCGCCTCCTCCAAGAGGGCGAACTGCATGTTGTGCTCGTAGGTGCCGTACTCGAAACCTTGAAGCCGCTCCACGAGCTGGGTCGCCTGCTGCTCCTCCTCCATCCGGTCCTCACCGACGCCGACCACCCCTCCCCCGGCGCGTAGCAGTGCCGGGTGCACTGTCAGCTGTTCGGCGGCCTCGTGCATCGCCAGGAGTTGCAACAAGTGCCGGGTGGCGTCCTGTTTCGTCGCGTCCGACGCGGTCTTGGCGGCGTGAAACGCCGCGCGGATCATGCCGTGCTGTGCCGTGACCGCGCCGGCGATCTCCGTCGCGGTGGGTACCTCGCCGATGTTCCTCTGCCTGGAGTCCATGTCGCCCGACATACCCGCTCGAGAGCGCGCCGACACTGCTACGAGCGCCGACGCGATGCGTGACTTCGGGCAGAACGGGTAGGACCGGACCGGCAGGCCGACCGGCAACGCAACGAACGGAGATGATCCCGATGCCCGGCAAGAAACGTGGAAATCCCGGTCCGTCGGTGAAGGACCCCGAGCTCTACGAGGAACTGCGCGAGGAGGGCAACAGCAAGGAGAAGTCGGCGCGCATCGCCAATGCGGCCGCGGCCTCGTCCCGCTCTGAAGTCGGCCGCAAGGGCGGCGAACACCCGGCATACGAGGACTGGACGAAGAAGGATCTGATGCACCGGGCCGCGGAGATCGGCATCGACGGCCGGTCGTCGATGAACAAGGACGAACTCATCGATGCGCTCCGGGAACACTGAGCCGGGCAGCGGTGATCGTCCGTGGTGGATGAGTGCCGTCTGTTACGAGATCTACCCGCGATCCTTCGCCGACTCCGACGGCGACGGCCAGGGCGACCTCGGCGGCGTGCGGGCCCACCTGGACTACCTGGAGTGGCTCGGGATCGACGCCCTGTGGCTGTGCCCGTTCTACCCGTCGCCGATGGCCGACAACGGGTATGACATCGCCGAGTTCTGCGGCGTCGATCCCCTCTTCGGGTCGCTGGAGGAGTTCGACCGGCTGCTGCACGACGCCCACCAGCGCGGCATCCGGGTGCTGATCGACTGGGTGCCCAACCACACCAGCGACCAGCACCCGTGGTTCGTCGACGCCAGGTCGAGCCGGGATGCCGAACACCGTGACTGGTACTACTGGCGGGACCGGCCGACCAACTGGCGGTCGGCGATCGACCTCGGCAGCACTTGGACTCTCGACGAGGCGACCGAGCAGTACTACCTGCACTTCTTCCTCCCCCAGCAGCCGGACCTCAACTGGACGAACCCGGACGTCGTCGAGGCCATGCACGAGACGTTGCGGTTCTGGCTGGACCGCGGCGTCGACGGTTTCCGCATCGACTCGACCCAGTGCCTCGGCAAGGACCTGACGTTCTCCGACAACGACCGCAGTCTGGCCGGCGAACCGATCAATTCCTTCAACGACCAGCCGCAGACGCACCAGCTGCTGCGCGACATCCGCACGGTGGTCACCAAGGCCGACCCCGAAGCGGTCCTGGTCGGTGAGGTGAACCTGCGCCGCGAGGCCTCGATCGTCGAGTACTACGGACGCGGTGACGAGTTGCACCTCACCTTCAACTTCCCGCCGCTGGACGCGCCGTGGGACCCGATCGTCTGGCGGTCGATCATCGCCGAGATCGAGCACCGCCTCGGCCCGGCCGACGCGTGGCCGGTGTGGACCCTTGCCAATCATGACAATTCGCGGGTTCGGACTCGGTATGGCGGATCGCTCGACCGGGCACGCGCATCCGTCGTGCTGCTCTTCTCGCTGCGCGGGACCGTCTTCGTCTATCAGGGTGAGGAGCTCGGCCTCGCCGACGTCGACCTGCGCAGGTCCCAGTGGCGCGACCCAGGCGGCCGGGACGGTTCGCGCGGGCCGATCCCGTGGACGCGGCAGCCGCCGCACGGCTGGGACGGTGCGGAGCCGTGGCTGCCATTCTCACCCGACTCGGACGAGCACAGCGTGGAAGCGCAACGGGCAGATCAGGATTCGATCCTGCACCTGACCCGGCGGCTGATCCGGCTGCGCTCGAGCAGCCCGGCGCTGCGCTACGGCGCATGGTCCGAACTGGACATCACCCGGGGCGTGCTCGGCTTCCGGCGCGAGCTGGACGACGAGGCGTTCGTCTGCCTGGTCAACTTCACCGATTCGGAGCGGGAGGTGCCACTGGACGGCGAGTGGGAGGTGCACGTGGACAGTCGCGCGTTCCGTGGCGAGGCGGAGCTCGAGCCGTATGACGGGAAGCTCGCGCCGGACCAGGCGCTCCTGCTCGCACCGGCGACACCGGCCGGGCGCGAGCAGACCGACGTCGAGCCGCACGCGCACCGCCGTACGGAAGCGAATCGGTATGACTGACAAGGCAACCAGCGACGTATGGTGGCGCAACGCGATCTGCTACTGCCTCGATGTGAAGACCTTCGCGGACTCCACCGGGAACGGGTGGGGCGACCTGCCGGGCCTCACCGAGCGGCTGGCCTACCTGCGTGAACTCGGTGTCGACTGCCTCTGGCTGATGCCGTGTCACCCGTCCCCACTCCGGGACGACGGCTACGACGTCACCGACTACTACACGGTCGACCCGCGGATCGGCTCGCTCGGCGACTTCGTCGAGATGATGCGCACCGCACACACCCTCGGCATCCGGGTCATCATGGACCTGGTCGTCAACCACACCTCGATCGATCATCCCTGGTTCCAGCAGGCACGTAGCGACCCGGAGTCGCCATACCGCGACTTCTACCTGTGGTCGAAGGACAAACCACCGGACGCCCACCCGCCGGTGTTCCCAGGCGAACAGACCGAGACCTGGACGTGGGACGAGAAGGCACAGCGCTACTACTTCCACCACTACTACGACTTCTCGCCCGACCTGGCGTTCATGAACGACCGGGTGCACGACGAGGTGCACAAGATCCTCGGTTTCTGGCTGGAGCTCGGTGTCGACGGCTTCCGGGTGGACTCGCTGCCCTTCCTCATCGACAAGCCCGGCTCCGGCGAGTCGACGGACGAGCGTCACGAGCACCTGGAGGTCATGCGGGACTTCCTCAGCAGACGCCGCGGCTCCGCGGTACTGCTCGGCGAGGCCAACGTGCCGCGCGATGAGCAGCGACGCTTCTTCGGACCGCTGGAGTGCCCCCGGGAGTCGACCGAGACCCACCTGCTGTTCGACTTCGCCATGCAGGGTGCGCTCTGGCTCGCGCTCGCCCGGCAGTCGGCCGCGCCGATCGTCGGGACGCTCGCCGAGCGCCCCGTGCTGCCCCATGGTTGTGCGTATGCCGTCTTCGCCCGCCACCACGACGAACTCACCTTCGAGAACGTCCTGTCCAAGGAGGAGGAGCAGGAGGTCTGGGACGCCTTCGACCCCGACGGCGCCGGCCGCATCTACGACCGTGGACTGCGCCGCCGGTTGGCGTCCTTGGTGGACGACGACACCGACCGGATCCGGCTGTTGCTCCAGCTCGTGCTCTCGCTGCCCGGTATGCCGATCGTTCTGTACGGCGACGAGATCGGCCTGCGCGACAACCTGTCACTGCCCGCGCGACTCGCGTCCCGGGTGCCGATGCCGTGGACCGTCGAGCACGGCTTCTCGACCGCTCCGGAGGACGAGTGGATCCGGCAGCCGTCCGACCCGCCGCCCGGGCCGGAGGAAACGGTCGCCGGCCAGCAGTATCGCGACGACAGCATGTGGTCGGACGTGCGTCGCGCGATCACGGCTCGCCGCGAGTGCGCCGAGATCGGCCACGGGGAGTGCAGCACGCTGCCCACGGACGACGACGCCGTGCTGGCGCTGCGCTACGACTGGCTGGGCCGCTCGGTCGTCGTGCTGCACAATCTGTCCGGCCACGAGATCAAGCGAGCGGTCGACCCCGACGACCTGCCGGACGGACCCTACCGGGTGCTCGGCAACAGCCCGAGCCGGCAGGACGACCCCACTCCGGAGCACATCGTGCGGCTCGGTCCCTACGAGTCGCGCTGGATCCGCGCCGAACCGCCCGCCCGGCGGCGCCATCCCGTGTGAGGTTCAGGTGGATCGCCGGCGATGGCGGCGGGAGTCCAGCGAGGTGACGACGTGCAGGCCGGACGGCTCGGAAGAGGCTTCGTCGACGACGAACTGCGACACGTCCTTGAGCCGGTAGCCGTGCCCCGGAGCCGGCGAGCGCGGGGCCGTCATACGGCCGTCGTGGACCGTGGGGGCGCCCTCGACCAATTGCGCTTCGACCGCCACGTGATCGCTGAACCACTCGACGTGCCGGACTGCGTCGTCGGCAAGGGCGAGCGGCAGGTGCAGGGCCGGGGCGCAGTGCGCCGAGACCGGCACGTGGGCGGCGTGCGCGTATGCCGCACAGCGCCGCCACCCGGTGAACCCGCCGCACCGTGTGACGTCGAGCTGGAGGCAGTCCACCGCCTCACACATCGAGCGGGCGTCGGACAGCTCCGCGACATACTCCCCCGCCGCGACGTCGAGACTCAGACCGTCCCGTAGCGCAGCCAGTCCGCGCAGGTCCTCGCTCGACACGGGCTCCTCGAACCAGGTGACACCGAGCAGGTCGAGATCCTGACCGACGTGCATCGCCTGGGAGCGCGAATAGGCGCCGTTCGCGTCCACCATGACATCGGCGTCACCGTTCACCAGCGTCATAACGCGCGCCGCACGGTCCAGGTCCCGTATGACGTTGCGTCCCCAGTCCTCCCCGATCTTCACCTTGACCGCTGCGCATCCCGCACTGAGCCACTCGGCAACCTGGGCGTCGAGTTGCTCCATGCTCATCGAGGTGAAGCCGCCGGAACCGTACACCGGGACCGAGTCGCGATGGCTACCCCACAGCTCCGCCAGCGGCACGCCGAGCAGCTTGCTGCGCAGGTCCCAGAGTGCGATGTCGACGGCGCTGATCGCGGCCAGGACGATGCCGCGCGTCCCGAAGTTGCGGCAGGCACGGTGCATCTGCGCCCAGAGCCGCCCGGGGCTGGACGGGTCCGCACCCAGCACCTCCCGCGCGAGGACCGACCGGATGAGTTCCACGGCCGCGGGCGAGGTGTACGACCAGCCGAGCCCGACGCGCGAGCCGGCACGGATCTCGACGGTCACGACGTCTGTGTGGTCCCACGTCAGGGTCCCGTCGCTCTGCGGCGCCGCCGTGGGGAACGACAGCGCGCGTACTTCCACCTGGTCCACCACCGCTGCAGGCGTCATGGCCGCCGAATACCCGGCCGTTCGTAGTCACATTCGCTCCGCCGCGCCGGTTTCCACGCCTTGAGCGACGGGTAGGGCACCGAATCAGCGTTGAAAGGAGCGCGAACTCATGAGCGAGCGCAGCGAGCGACCAAAGGCACAGGCGAATGACGGAGCGCGACGAAGGAGCGCCAGGTCATGAGCGACTCGCAGGACACCCGGCCGGACCTCGACTTCTGCACGGAGCTGGGCCAACAGCTACGGCTCGACTCAGTGGTGATGAGTGACCGGGCGGGATCGGGCCATCCGACCTCCTCGATGTCGGCGGCCGACCTCATGGCGGTGCTGCTGTGCCGGCACCTGCGCTCCGACCTCAATGACGACCCGCACAACGACCACCTGATCTTCTCCAAGGGTCACGCCTCACCGCTGTACTACGCAATGCTGCACGCCGCCGGCGTGATCGACGAGCAGGAACTGCGCACCTACCGGCAGTTCGGCAGCAGACTGGAGGGTCACCCGACGCCGCGGATCCCGCCGACCGATGTCGCGACCGGATCACTCGGCCAGGGGCTGCCGATCGGTGTCGGAATAGCCTTGGCCGGAAAGGAATTGGACCGCTTGCCCTATCGGGTCTGGGTGTTGTGCGGCGACTCGGAGATGGCCGAGGGCTCGATCTGGGAGGCGTTCCAGTATGCCGGCTGGCGCGGCCTGGACAACCTCACCGCGATCATCGACGTCAACCGGCTGGGCCAGACGCGGGAGACCATGCTGGGGCACGACCTGTCGGAGTATGCCGAGCGGGCGACGGCCTTCGGCTGGCACCCGATCACGGTCGACGGACACGACGTGGCGGCCATCGACCGTGCGTACGACGAGGCTGAGGGAGTCACCGGGAAGCCGACGGTGATCATCGCGCGGACGCTCAAGGGCAAGGGCGTCAAGGAGACCGAGGACCAACCGGGCAAGCACGGCAAGCCGCTCGAGGACGCGACGGCGGCGGTTCAGGAGCTGGGCGGCTTCCGCGATCTCGAGGTGGAGGTGCAGCCTCCCGACACGAGCGCGCAGCCGCACCGCTTCCCGACCAAGAGCGCCGACCGTCCGGGCTGGGAGGTCGGTGCCGAGGGCTCGACCCGGGAGGCGTATGGCGCGGCGCTGGCCTGGCTCGGCATGTCGCGTGAGGACATCGTGGCCCTCGACGGGGAAGTGTCGAACTCCACGCACTCGGCCGATTTCGCCGAGGTCGAGCCGGACCGCTACTTCGAGATGTTCATCGCCGAGCAGCAGATGGCCGCCGCGGCGGTCGGGATCGGCACCCGTGGCTGGACGCCGTTCGCGTCCACCTTCGGCGCGTTCTGGGCCCGCGCCTACGACTTCGTGCGGATGGCCGCCGTGTCCCGGGCCGATCTGCGGTTGTGCGGATCGCATGCCGGCGTCTCCATCGGCGCGGACGGGCCGTCGCAGATGGCGCTGGAGGACATGGCATCCCTGCGGGCCATCCACGGCAGCGCCGTGCTGCATCCGTCCGACGCCAACCAGGTGACCGGACTGCTGGAGGAGATGGCCGACCGCAGCGGTATCACCTACCTGCGGGTGCTGCGCGGGAAGACCACCGTCCGCACCCCGGCCGACGAGCCGGTCCGGATCGGTGGCAGCCGCACCCTGCGGGAGGACGTTGACGACGACGTGACCCTGATCGCCTGCGGCGTCACCGTGGACGAGGCGATGGATGCCGCGGAAACGCTTGCCAAGCAAGGGATCTCGGCGCGCGTCATCGACTGCTACTCGGTCAAGCCGCTCGATGAGGAGACGGTCCGCCGCGCGGCCGCCGAGACAGGCGCGATCGTCACCGTCGAGGACCACCGTGCCGAGGGAGGTCTCGGCGACGCGGTGCTCGCCGTGCTGGCCGACGCGCCGGACCGGCCGCCGGTGGTCAAGCTCGCCGTGGACATCATGCCGACGTCGGGCACTCCGGAGGAGCTGATGCGAGCGGCCGGGATCGATGCGGAAGCCATCGTCGACGCTGCCCGGAACGTGTGCGCCGAACAGCCGGCGCGTGCTGGCGACGACTCGGCGTGATCGTCGGTCGGTGATCATCAGTCGGTGATCGTCCGTCGCGCGACTCGGGCCGTCAGTCGTCCGATTCGAGTTCGGGAAGGATGACCGAACCGTAGAAGTTGATCATCTCGCGGTAGTGCGGACCCATGTTGCCGATGGCGATCGTGTCGTAGCCCGCGTCGACGAACGGACGGATCGCGGCCAGGTGGGCTTCCGGATCGGCGCCGGCGGCAACCGATTTCGCCGTCATGTCCCGGGTGACCAGTTGGGACGCCTGCTCGAAGTGCTGCGGCGAGGGCAGCACCTGGCCCAGCTCACCGGGCACACCGGAGTTGGCCCAGAGCCGGTGCGCGTGGTCGATGCCTTCCTCCTCGGTCGGCGCGAAGGCCACCTTGAGTCCTGCCTCCGCAGGTGCGTGCGTTCCCTTCGCCGACCGAAACCGTTCCACTGCACCGGCATCCGGGTTCATCGAGATGAAGCCGTCGGCGATCTTGCCGGCGAGATCGATGGCCTTGGGACCGAAGCCGGACATGTAGATCTTCGGCGGCTCCTCCGGAAGCGAGTACACCCGGGCGGTGTCGACCGTGTAGTACTGCCCTTCGTGGGAGACGACTTCACCGGTCCACAACCGGCGGATGACGTCCACGGCCTCCTCCAGCATGTCCAGCCGGGTCTGCTCGTGCGGCCACACGTCGCCGGTGATGTGCTCGTTCAGCGCTTCACCGGTGCCGACACCGAGGGTGAACCGACCGTTGAGGAGCACAGCGCTCGATGCGGCCGCCTGGGCGATGATCGCCGGGTGGATCCGCGTCGTCGGACACGTCACGGCGGTCATCACGGGCAGCTCGCACGCCTGCGACACAGCACCGATGATCGACCAGACGAACGCGCTCTGCCCCTGCTCGTCGTTCCACGGGTGGTAATGATCACTGATCCACAAGCAGTCGAAGCCGGCGTCTGCCGCGGCCCATGCCTGGTCGACGAGCTCGTACGGGGTGTATTCCTCGCACGAGAGGAAATAGCCGATCCGCATGTGGGTCCTCCAACGTGGTGGCGTGGCTGCTCACGGTGGGGTACCCGCGGGTTCGAGCAGCAAAACCGCGCAAGGCCGCAGTCACTCGGTCCAGCTGGTGGCGATCCGCAGACAGCGGCGCAGCCCGTCGGCGGTGCGTTGCATGACGAACGGCGCGTTCTCCGGCACGGCGTCCTCCAGCAATTCACGGGTCCGGTGCACCAGGTCCTCGTCGGGTATGCCGTGACGCGACTGGGCGATCACATCCCGCAACGCCGCGGTTGCCTGCGCCAGCCGGGCGCTGTCGGCTCGCCGCAGGGGCGTGCGTTCCTCGAGCATCTCGAGGGCCAGGTCCTCCAGCAGACTCGCCGCCCGGTCGGTGAACGTCGCGAGTGCCAGGACGTCCGTATGCTCCTGGCGCCAGCGCCGTCGCCGCGGGTTGCCGTGTTGCGCCCGCCGAGCCTGCGCTCGTGCTGTCCGTAGCCGTTGCCGTGTCTCGGGCAGATCGGCGAGGGCCGCCTCGACGGCCTCGGCGCGCGCGTCGATCGACTCCTCGTCGGCGTCCACCAGGTCGACCAGGGAGCTCAGCACACGGACGATCTGCTGCCGGACCGCCCGTGTCGCACGTTCGACCTCGTGCAGTCCGAGCGGAGCGAAGAGTGCGGTGTTGATCACCAGCCCGACCACGGCGCCGAGGGTCAGCTGGGTGACGTAACCCGCGACGTAGTGCAGCGTGTTCGTTCGTCCGGCGGTGAAGACGAACAGCGCGGCGATCGGCACCCACGAACCCTGGTCGCCGAACCGCCGCAGGCTGCCCAGCACCATGCCCACTCCGAGCGCGACCGCGACCGTCAAGGCGTCGGGTGCCGCTATCAGATGCAGCAGGACGGACACGAGGACGCCGAGGGACACGGCACAGACGGCACGCACCCCTTCGACCAAGGAGTCGTAGAGAGCGGAGTACATCACCGTCAGAGCACCCAGCGGCGCGTAGTACGCGTACTGCGGCAGGAATGCCGGCAACATCGTCGCGAGTTGCCAGGCGACACCTGCGGCGAGCGCGGTTTTCAGCGTCACTGCGACCATCCGGTGGTGCGTGCGCCGGCCCGCGCGAGCGATGCTGGATGCGCGCTCGTCGGCTCGTTCAGCCATTCCGGGGCTGTACCCCAGACCCAGCGGGTCCACTCGGTTCGACGACCGAGCAGGTGGGTACTGGGCGGTCATGACAGCTGATTCGCAGTGGATGACCGAGCACGTGCAAGACCTGCAGGCCGGCATCGAGTCGCTCGCGCGCCAGCACGAGCGCATCCGGAGTTGGGGCTCCCGGCTCGCCTCGCACCTGGTGACCGGTGGCCGCCTCCTCGTCGCGGGAAACGGCGGCAGCGCGGCCGAGGCGCAACACTTCACGGCGGAGCTGGTCGGCAGGTTCGACGAGGAGCGCCGTCCGCTGTCCGCCATCTGCCTATCTGCCGAGTCCTCAAGCGTGACAGCCATTCTCAACGACTACGGCACCGAGGAGATCTTCGCCCGGCAGGTCGCGGCGCACGGTCGCACCGGCGATGTGCTGGTGCTGCTCTCGACGAGTGGTCGCAGCCCGAACGTTCTCCGGGCGGCCGGCGTCGGCCGTGATCTCGGCTTGCGGGTCTGGGCGATGACCGGCCGGGTGCCCAACCCGCTGGCGCGCCACGCCGACGAATGCATATCGATCGCGTCGCGCTCGACAGCAGCGGTCCAGGAGGGGCACCTGATCGCCGTGCACGGCATCTGCGCGGCGGTCGACGAGTCGCTGGGCATTCGCCCGGCGCTGGACCGGGCCCGGACCGCGGACCCGGTCGGATGAGCGGAACGGACAGCACGGCTCGTCCCGGCGTCGTCTTCGACATCGACGGGACGTTGCTGGACACCAACTATCTGCATGTCGTCGCCTGGTCGGCTGCGTTCTGCGACCACGAGGTGCGTGTCGAGATGGCCGACATACACCGTTCGATCGGCATGCCGAGCGCCGCGCTGGTGGAGCGACTGGCGGGTGCGGAGCGCCCCGACCTGGTCGACGCGCACGCTGATCACTTTCAGCGCCTGCGCGAGCGCTACGGTGTGCAGCCGATGAAGAGCGCGAGCGATCTGCTCCGTCGGTGCAGTGAACTCGGCTGGACCGTGGTGCTCGCCACCAGTGCGCGCAAGGCCGACCTCGACTGGATGCTGCCGATCATCGATGCCGACGACGTGATCGCCGGCGTCACGACGTCGGAGGACGTGACGCACGGCAAGCCCGACCCCGAGGTCATGACCGAGGCCGCCCACGCGCACGGTCTGGCGACTGACGCCACGATCGCCGTAGGGGACGCGGTCTGGGACGTCGAGTCAGCCGGCCGGGCCGGTTACCCGTGCATCGGGCTCACCAGCGGCGGCATCGGCAGGTTCGAGTTGCAGCGGGCCGGAGCGGACGAGGTGTATGACGACGCGCTCGCGCTCGTCGAGCGGATACCGTCCTCCGTGCTCGGAACTCGCGCTCCGCGGGAGAACGGCTGAAGTCAGCCGAACGCCTTGACCAGCTCGCGCGTGAAGGCGGGCAGGTCGTCGGGTTTGCGGCTGGTGACGAGGGTCCAGCCGGCTGCCCGGCATATAACGACCTCGTCGACGTGCCACTCTCCCCCGGCGTTGCGGATGTCGGTCTGCAGGCTCGGCCAGCTGGTCAGTTGCTTGCCGCGCACGACGTCCGCCTCGACGAGCGTCCACGGCCCGTGGCAGATGGCGGCGACCGGCTTGCCGCTGTCGCGGAAGGCCAGCGCGAACTGCACGGCCTCACCGATCATGCGTAGCTTGTCCGGGTTGGTGGTGCCTCCCGGCAGCACGAGCGCGTCGTAGTCGTCGGCCTTCGCGTCCGCCAGCTGCACGTCGACCGGGAAGGTGTCCGCCTGCTCGACGTCGTGGTTGAAGGCCTGCACCTTCTCCGCCTCGGGACTGACCAGCACCGGTGTGCCGCCGGCGTTCTCGACCGCGTCCCACGCGCCGGTCAGCTCGACCTGCTCCACGCCGGAGGTGGCCAGGAACGCGACTTTTCGTCCTCGCAATTCATCAGTCATGCGACAGGGTTACCCAACGGTGGCGCACTCACACGGGTGTTCGTGGACCGGATTGCTCGTCGTCGGCCCGGGTAGAGCGTCACCATGAATTCGCGATCGGATGCGTCGCCCTGGGTGCCGGCGCCGGCGGACCGCACGCTCGAGACGATGCTCGAGGGCGCTCGCGAGTGCCGGGGCTGTGACCTGTACCGGGATGCGACGCAGCCGGTGATGGGCTCCGGGTCCACACGGGCGGCCTACCTGCTCGTCGGTGAACAGCCCGGGGACCGCGAGGACATCGCCGGCGAGCCGTTCGTCGGGCCTGCCGGCAAGGTGCTCGACAGTGCCCTGGAGGCGGCCGGCATCGACCCCGCGGAAACGTTCATGACCAACGCCGTCAAGCACTTCCGGTTCCGGGAGCGCGGCAAGCGGCGCATCCATCAGGCCCCGAACCGCACCCAGATCGTCGCCTGCCGGCCCTGGCTGGTGGCCGAGATCCAGCTCGTGCAACCGGATGTGGTCGTGCTCCTGGGTGCCAGCGCCGGGCAGGCCGTGCTCGGCCCGTCCTTCCGGGTGGGGCGCAGCCGCGGGACGCTGCTCGATTGGCCGGAGAACGAGGTCCCGCTCGAACGCCCACCCGCACTCATTGCGACCGTGCACCCGTCGGCGGTGTTGCGCGGTCGTGAGCAGCGTGAGGAGCTGCGCGCCGGATTGGTCGAGGATCTCGAACACGCCCGCCGGGTCGCGTCCGGCGCCGCATAGCCGGTTCCTGGCGTCGCCGCCCGTCATACGCTGGGAAGCATGGAGTTCACCTCCTATCAGCGAGCGGCGGCGCAGGTCCGTGACTGGGACGCGGCGACCGAAGACGTTTTCGAGTCCGTTCGAGCTCGGGTCGCAGCCGAACTGCCCGACGTGGCGGTGGAACACATCGGCAGCAGTTCGGTGCCTGGCATGCCCGGCAAGGGCTATGTCGACGTCATGGTGCTACCGGCGAGCAAGACGGAGATCGCTTCTGTGTCCGGCGGATTGGAGCAGCTGGGCTTGGAGCATGCCCGAGGGTCACGCCCTGACCGGCCGTTCTTCCTCGGCGCGGTCGAGCACGACGCGGAGGTGACGAACGTGCACGTGCATGTGATCGTCGCCGGATCCGATGAGGCTCGCGCGCAGCACGGCCTCGCGCAGGCGTTACGTGACGATCTCGCTCTGCGGAAGCAGTACGCCGCGGTCAAGCACGACGCAGTCGCCTCTGGTGCCACTGACCCGACCGAGTACTCCGTGCGCAAAATTCACTGGGTGCGCGACACGCTCGAGCGACTCGGTCTGCCACTGCTGCCCGATCCCGGCGCGCCGCCCGCAGGGCAGGGCGCGCGGAACTGAACGAAGAGCGACGCGGCGTACCGCCGCCGGTCACGCGGCGTTGATGGTGTGTCCGGGCATGCGGCCGGGGATCAGGTGCCAGGTGATGCCGGTGCCGGAAACCGTTGCGGTGTAGCCCCGTTGGTGGACGGTGTGGTGGTGGCGCCGGCAGAGCATGGCCGAATTCGTCAGGGACGTATCACCGCCGGCCCACCACGGGGTCACGTGGTGGACTTCGCACCACCCTGGTGGCCGGTCACAGCCCGGGAACGTGCACCCGCCATCGCGAAGCAGCACCGCGGCCCGCAACCCGCCGGTGACCAGGCGCACTTCACGCCCCACATCCAACGGCTCACTCGGGCCGCCCAGCACCACCGGGATCAGGGTGGCGTTGCACGCCAACCGGCGCGCCGCGCCCGCGTCCAGCACGTCCCCGGTCGGCGTGGACGCCCCACCCACACCCGCGGTCAACGCCTCCAACCCCATCGTCACCAGCACGGTCGCCGCCCCGGCCGGGCAGCCTTTCCCGGTCAGTGCTTTCGCGCCCGCATTGATCAGCTCCAGCAACGCATCCGCCCGCCGCTTCCCCGGCGTCCGCGCATCCCGTGCGCAGTCCTCTCCCCGCCCGGCGTGGGCGTGCTCGTCGTGCCCGGCACACCCACCCGGGGCGGGTTTGGGTGCCGACCCGGCGCTGATCGCCGCCTTCACAATCGCCGCGTTGGCCGGGGATAGTTCGGCCACCAGGCGCAGCATCCCGGCCGGGGTGCGTGACCAGGTCAGCGACTCCGCCTCCTCCAACTCCGCGTCATCCACCGACAACTCCTCCGGGCCGTAAGCGGCCAGAATCTTCCGGGTCAACGCGTCCACCCCGGCGGTCCCGAGCGAGGGGTCCAGTTGCAGGTACCAGCCCAGGATCTCGCCACGGTCCGCGGTCGGGATCACCGGCGCGACCTTCTTCGCCGCGTTCAGCGCCGTCTTGGCCACCGCCAACGTGCACCCACCATCACCGACCGCTGCGGCAAGAACCTCGTTACGCCGCTCCCGACACGCTTCGGCCACCACCGCGATCGTGTGCGCCTCCCGAGGCTCCAGCGCACACCCCACCGACGCGGCCGCACCCAGCACCCATTGCTGGGTGCTGGCCGCATCCGACTCCGCCACCGTGCCCCGCTGGACCGCATCACCGGTCGCAACCGTGACCACCTGCCCGGACCGGACATGCACCCGCAGCAACACCTGCGCCAACTCGGTCAACTCGGACCCGCCGAGCTGATGCACCGTGCCCGGCACCTCCTCCAACAACCCCACCATGGCGCGCAACTGCGCGAGCACCTCCGGCCCCCGACCCGGCACCGGACGCGCGGAACCGTCTACGCCTTCGAGCGACTCATTCCGTCTTGGTTGCTCCGGCAACACCATCCTGGAATCGACTGCCATAACGCCTCACCTCCTCCCACTACAACTATTTCGACTGCTCTCAGGCTAGCGGGCACCACCGACAATCCCTTTCCAGAAATGGAACGTGCGTGCGAACGCCGGTTTGCAGCCAGAGGAGCGTTGATGTTCAGCGGTGAGTCGACCAGGAGTTCTGAAGCCGTTCTCCGGTCACGCGACGCGGGAGGTGATCACTTTGCCGGCCAGGCGTCATCCGTATGACGGACCGGATCGCGGTCCTCACTTGAGGCGCGTGTATGTAGCGCAGAAGTTCTGCACCTCGAGCGATGACCGAAGTGCCGAACCCGGCCACGGTGACCGACCTCGTCCGGCCATCGCCGAGACCGAGCGCTCAGGGCTGCAGGACCACCTTGAGGCACGCGTCGGACTTGTCCCGGAACATCCGGTAGGCGTCGGGGCCGGCGGACAACGGAAGCCGGTGCGTGGCAAGGTTTTCCAGGTCGAACACGTCCTCGTCGCAGATCATGTCCATGAGCTCGCCCGTCCAGCGCCGCACGTTCGCCTGGCCCATCCGGATGGTGATGCCCTTGTCGAACAGGTCCATCATCGAAATGGGGTCGACGCTCCCGCCATACACCCCGCTGATCGAGACCGTCCCCCCACGCCGCACAGCGGCGAAGGCCGTCCGCAGGGCAGCCAGGCGATCGATGCCGAAGTGCTCCATGGCCGGCCGGCCGATCGCCGCCGGCAACCGGCTCGCGACGACCGCCGCCGTCTCGGCGATCGGGTCGCCGTGCGCCTCCATGCCGACCGCGTCGACGACCCCGTCTGCACCGCGGCCGTTCGTGAGGTCATAAATCGCTGCCGGCACGTCGTCCACAGAGCGCATGTCGATGGTCTCCGCCCCGTGCCGCGCAGCAGTCTCCAGGCGGTCACCGATCCGGTCCACTCCGATCACGCGGGCACCGAGGCGCGACCCGACCCGGCAGGCGAGCTGACCGATCGGGCCCAGCCCGATGACGGCGAGGCAGTCGTCGGCGTGGACATCGGCATACTGCACGCCCTGCCACGCGGTCGGGAGGATGTCGGACAGGTAGAGGTAGCGCTCGTCGGGGCGCAGCGACGGGACGACGATCGGTCCGTACTGGGCCTGCGGCACTCGGAGGTATTCCGCCTGACCGCCGGGCACCGAACCATAGAGGCTGCTGTAGCCGAACAGCTTTGCGCCCTTTCCGGTTTCGCGCGCCTGCGTCGTCTCGCACTGCGACTGCAATCCCCGCTCACACATCCAGCAGTGCCCGCACGAGATGTTGAACGGCACGACGACGCGGTCACCCACGGTGAGCCGGTCGACCTCTCGACCGAGTTCCTCCACGATGCCGATCACCTCGTGGCCGAGGACGTCGCCGGGCTGCATGAAGGGCGTGAGCACGTCATACAGATGCAGGTCCGAACCACAGATCGCCGTCGACGTGACCCGCACGATCGCGTCCGTCGGCTCCTGCAGCACGGGGTCGGCGACCTCGGACACCGCGACGTGCTGGCGCCCTTGCCAGGTCAGCGCTTTCACTGGTCTGCGCTGCTCAGTGCGTCCCGGGTGCGATCCACCAGAGACGCGAACGGGCCGACCACCAATTGGGCGGCAGTCGATCCCGCAGTCGACGGGTGCGGGTGCGTCGGGGCCAGCGACTCCACGCGCTTCAGCTTGCTGCCCATGTCCCGCCGCTTCTCCAGGTCGCACTGGGCGACCACCGCGGGGAACTCCTCCTTCTCCTCGTTCTCGGCGTGCTGGTCGACCGCGGTGCGGAACGCCTGGAACTTGGTGTCGAAGTCGGTGGACGAGATGTCCAACTTCTCCAGCGTGGCGAGCACCTCGTTGGCCTCTGCCTCTTCCTCGTTCCGTGCGTCCGCGATGCCGTCTCCCGCGAGTGGCTTCGACACCGGCCGCAGGACGATTTCCTCGGCGGTCTCGTGCACGGCGAGCAGCGCGCGCAACTCGCCGAACGCCGCCTGCTTGTGGTCGCCTCGGGTGGATGCGACCTCGTCGCACAGGTCGTGGATCCGCGCGTGTTGCTCCAGCAGGATCCGGATGACGTCTCCTTCCGGCAGACTCGCTGCCTTCGCGCGGTCCTCAGCGGCGCTACCCATGATCGATCTCCTTTGCGACACAACTGTCTCGGGCTGGCTGCCTCAGCCCCTACCCGGCAGCGTGGGCACCGAACCGCGGACCGGCCGGATTGCCGCCGCTCCGCCACGGGTAATCGACCGGCATGGCTGCCCCACGACGTCATGCCACACAGACGGTGCTCGTCCTGCGCGCACTCGGCCTCGGTGATGCACTGACCGGCGTCCCAGCGCTGCGCGGGCTACGGCGCGCCTTTCCCGGCGCGCGGCTGCTGCTCGCCTGCGACGAACACGTGGGCAACTGGCTGGCCGGCATGGGCATCGTCGACGACGTCGTGCCGACGAAGAGTATGGCGAGAGGTATGACGCCACTCCCCCACGTCCCTCGTCCCGATGTGGCCGTCAACCTGCACGGACGCGGCCCGCAGAGCCACGCCGTCCTCCGCGCGACCCAGCCCGGAGAAATGTTCGGGTTCTCCTGTCCTGCAGCAGGATTCACCGAGGGGCCCGACTGGGACAGCCGCCAACACGAGGTCGACCGCTGGTGCACGCTGGTCCGGTGGATCGGCGGAGCGTGCGACCGGGAAGACCTGCGGCTGCCGGGCAGCGGCGGACCTGGTGAGCCGACTCGGGTGCTCGTCCACCCCGGCGCCGCGTCAGGAGCACGGCGCTGGCCGGTCGAGCGGTGGCGGGAGGTGATCACCCGACTGCCGAGTCGTCACCCCGTGGTCGTCACCGGAACCTCCGCCGAACAGGAGATCTGCCGGGCGGTGTCCGAGGCGTTGCCCGTGGAGTGCTGCGCCGGCGACACCACGCTGGCCGAGCTCGCCGCCCTGGTCGTGGGCAGCAGGCTGGTCATCTCCGGGGACACCGGTATCGCGCATCTCGCGACGGCATACGGCGTGCGCTCCGTGACGTTGTTCGGCCCGGTGTCTCCCCGCGTGTGGGGGCCGACGATCGACACCGACCTGCACCGGGTGATCTGGCACGACGACGGCGGGGCCGGCGACCCGCACAGCGACCACATCGACCCGCGGCTCGACTCCATCACCGTCGAGGAGGTGTCCTCGGCGGTGGGCGACCTCCTCACGACGCCCGATCTGCTGCCCACTGCACGGTGATTCGGTGCTCGCCACCGGGGGTAGGGCCACAGTTCGACATGGAGAAGGAGGCACCATGGCACAGACTGCAGCCGATCTCGCGTCCCCGGGGATCATTTCCGTCACCGCATCCAGCACCGTCCGAGAGGCCGCCAAGCAGATGGCCGATCACGACATCGGCGACGTGCTGGTGAGCGACGAAGCAGGTGGGGTGTCCGGCATACTCACCGACCGCGACCTGGTCGTGCGGGTCCTGGCCGGCGATCTCGACCCCGACCAGTGCACCGCCGGTGAGGTGGCGAGCACGACACTGGTCACCGTCGACGGCGACGACTCGATCGACCGGGTGGTCGGTGTCGCCCGCCAGGAGGCCGTCCGTCGGATCGTCGTGCTGGAGAACCGCAGCCCGATCGGCATCATCTCGCTCGGTGATCTCGCAATCGCCCGCGACCCGGCCTCGGTGCTGGCGGACATCAGCTCCGACCCGCCCGACACGATGTCATCGAGGGAAACGCCATGAATGACGAGAGCAGCTATCAGGGCGAAAAGCAGGAGATGGACTCCAGCAGGGGGATGGGCGAGACCGGACATCCCGCTTCGCAACTACCGCTGTCCACCGAACTCGTGACGCAGCTGGGCGACTCCGCCACCGACTACGCGCAAGCGTTGTGGAGCGTGGCGCAGGACCGGGACGCGGACGCCGACCAGATGACGGCTTCCATCGTCGAGGTCAACGACCGGTTCGGCGTCTACTACCCGGAGACGATCGTCGCCAAGTGGCAGGAGATCTTCCGCAACGCGGGCGGCTTCGTGACGATCATCTGTGAAGAACGCGTCCTGGCCGGGGCGATGTCGGACGCCAACGCCTACGAGTCGCCGCACGCGGCGAACGCGCCGGACGAGTCGACCGACACCGCCGGCTGAGCGGGGTCACCGGGAGCGATCAGGCGCCAGCCCCAGTGCCAGCAGCTCGGCCAGGTGCAGGGGTTGCGCGCCGGTGTCGTCGAACTCGGCGATCTGGGTCCGGCAGCTGAAGCCGTCGGCGAGCACCGCGGTGCCCGGGTCCGCGTCTCGCAGCGCCGGCAGCAGCCGGTCTTCCGCACACGCCCGGCTGACCGCGAGGTGACCGGCCTCGAAGCCGAAATTGCCCGCCAGACCGCAACATCCGCCGATGCTCTGCGCGTCCACCCCTGCGTCCTCGAGGAGCGCCCGATCCGCGTGCCAGCCGTCGTCGGCATGCTGGTGGCAGTGCACCTGCACCAGCGCCCGCTCGACGCCCAACTGTGGCGGCCGCCAGCCGTCGCTGTGGTCGTGCAGCAACCCGGCGAGCGTCGTCGTCTGCGCCGCCATCCGGCGGACGTCCAGGTCAGCCGGCAGCAGGCGCGGTGCGTCCGAACGCAGCATCGCCGTGCAACTGGGTTCCAGCCCGACGATCGGCACCCCGTCGTGCAGCGCCGGTGCCACGTTCGCCACCGTGCGCCGCAGCACGCGGCGGGCGACGTCCAGCTGACCCGTCGAGGTCCACGTCAGCCCGCAGCAGACCGGTCCGGTCGGCAATTGCACCCGGTAGCCGGCGTCCTCCAGGACGGCGACCGCCGCGCGACCGATCTGCGGGGCGAAGTGGTTGGTGAAAGTGTCTGGCCACAGCAGCACCGGGCCGCGGTCGCCCGAGCCGTGCGCCGTGTGCGACAGCCACCAGTCCTGCAGGGTGCGCGTGGCGAACCTCGGGACCTGCCGGTCCGCGACGCCGGCGGCTCGCGCACCCAGCCGCCGGACCGCCGGTGCGGCGGCGAGCGCGTTGGCCAGCCGCGCACTGCGGGTGGCAGTGATGCCGCGTGCGAGGAGCGGGAGCCAGCCGAGCACGTAATGCGCCCGGGGCCGCACCCGGTGCCGGTAGTGGTGATAGAGGAACTCGGCCTTGTAGGTCGCCATGTCGACGTTGACCGGACAGTCGCTCGCGCACCCCTTGCACGAGAGACACAGGTCGAGCGCACCCAGGACCGCCTCCGACCGCCAGCCGTCGGTGATGGTGCCGTCCGCGTGCCCGTGCAGCATCTCGAAGAGCAACCGGGCCCGGCCCCGGGTGGAGTGAATCTCCTCCCGGGTCGCGCGGTATGACGGGCACATCACGTCGTCGTCCTTCGGTTGCGGCGCGCGGCAGAGGCCCACGCCGACACACCGGTTCGCCGCCTGGGCGAACGTCCCGTCATCGGGGTAAGCGAAGGCCGTCGCGCCATCGAGGTGCGGCGCCCAGGACGCGCCGAGCCGGAGGTGCTCGTCCAATCTGGCTGGGGCCACGAGCTTTCCGGGGTTCATCAGGTTCTCCGGATCGAACGTGGCCTTCAGCTCCGCGAACGCGGTCATGATGCGGTCGCCGAACATCTTCGGCAGCAGCTCGGCCCGCGACTGTCCGTCGCCGTGCTCTCCGGAGAACGACCCGCCATACCGCACCACCAGGTCGGCAGCCATCTCCATGAACCGTCGGTAGGTCGCGATGCCAGCCGGGTCGGTGAGCCGGAACGGGATGCGGGTGTGAATGCAGCCTTGGCCGAAATGGCCGTAGATGCTGGGCACCGCGTCGCTGGCGTAGTCGAATTCGTGGAAGAGTGCCTCCAGGTCACGCAGGTAGTCGCCCAGTTTGTCCGGTGCGACGGCCGAATCCTCCCAGCCGGACCACGCGTCCGGCTCGCCGGGGACGTGGGCGGACGCTCCGAGTCCGGCTTCGCGCACGGCCCAGAAATCGCCTTCCAGGATGGGATCGGACACCACCGCCACGTGGGGGTCGTCCCTCGCGAGGCCCAGCCCGCGCAGCATGCGGTCGGCATCGTCGTCCGCCTGCTGCTTCTCCTGGGCACCGAACTGGACCATCAGGAACGCCGAGCCGTCGGGCATCTTCCGTCGGGCCGCGTCGTTCAGGTGCTCGAGCTGTTCGTCGTGAATCAGCCGCTCGTCGAAGCCTTCCAGAGCGATCGGCTGGTAGGGCAGGATCTCCGGCACCGCGTCGGCCGCGTCCGCGACGGAATCGAACCCGAGCACCACCAGGGTGCGTTCCGGCAGCACCGGCAGGAGCTCGAGCTCGGCCCGCAACACGGTGACCAGGGTCGACTCACTGCCCACCAGCAACCCGGCGACGTCGAACCCGTGCTCGGGCAGCAGCGAGTCCAGGTTGTAGCCGGAGACCCGGCGCGGTATGTCGGGATAGCGCTCCCTGATGTCGTCGGCATACTCGTCCCGCAGGTGACGCAACGCCCGGTAGATGGCCGCTCGGCGGTCACCGTGCCGCTCGATCTCCGCATACTCCTCGTCGGACACTTCTCCGCACCAGAAACGGGTGCCGTCGACGAGCAGAACCTCGAGTCGGGCGACGTTGTCGACGACCTTGCCGGTGCGTTGCGCGGTCGCACCGCAGGAGTTGTTGCCGATCATCCCGCCGAGCGTGCAGTTCGGATGAGTGGCCGGCTCGGGCCCGAACCGCAAGGAATACTCCGCTAATTGGCGATTCAGGTCGTCCAGCACGATGCCGGGCTCGACGACGCAGGTGCGGCGTTCCGGGTCGACGTCGAGCAGGCGGTGACAGTGTTTTGCCCAGTCGATCAGTACGGCGGTGTTGGTGCCCTGGCCCGCGAGACTCGTGCCGCCCCCGCGGGAAACGATCGGCACGCGGTTGCGGTGACAGATCGCGACCGCGTCGGCCCCCGCCTCCACGGTGTGCGGCACGACCACGGCGATCGGCACCTGACGGAAGTTGGAACTGTCCGTCGAGTAGGCGGCTCGCGTGCCGTCGTCGAAACGCACCTCACCATCGACACCGGCCCGGAGTTCGGCTTCCAGGCGGTCGAGATCGAGGTCGGGCGCGCCGCGGGTCTCGACCGCGGTCACGTCTGCCAGCCGGGCTGTTCGCCGTGGCCGGGCATGCTGGGGCCGGAGTCGTGCGGTGTCGCGGCGTCCGCCCAGCGCAACACGGCCGCCGCCCCGTCCGGGAGCGTCACCTCGGCGGGCAGGAGCACCACATCCGCGTCGGTGGCGAGTGCCGCCGCCGCGAATGCCATTGCTGCATCCAGCTTTTCACCGGGTCCCTCGCTGCGTGGCATCCCGTCCTCACCCACCAGGACGGCCTCGCCGGGCGGCGGGTCGGTCAGCAGCAAGGTGTCCACCTGGCCACGCCCGAACGCCGTCACCAGGTTGTCACAGCCCTGCGCGGCACGGTCCTGCCGTCCTTCGGCCTCCAGCAGCCGCGCGGTGGCATCCTCCACCTCACGAGCGACGGCGCCGTCCAGAGCGGTGCGGAGCGCGCTGTCCTCGGCCCCCTCGTCCACCCCCGCCGCCCGGCCGCCGGAGTCCAGCACGACCAGCCTGGACAGCACCTCCTCGGACGCGTGGTCCCGCAGAGCGCTCGTCGCACGGTCGTCGCCCGCGACGGCGATCACGGCAGGCCGGTGTCGGCGGGTCAGGTCGTCCAGGTGACGCGCCACCTCGGTCGCATTCCGCTCCCAGGAGTCCTCGGCGCGGCGGTGCAGCCGCTGCTCGGACGCGTCGCCGGCGCGCACCTTGTGGATGACATCGTGATCGCCACTGACCGTCTTGCTGTCGATCTCCTCGTCGACCGGGCCGCGCACGATGATGTCCGCGCCGGTGCGGTCGATGTCGACCTGCAGGTAGGTCGGATGGCGTTGCCCGGCACGGAGCAGCGGCAGCAGGTCCGGCACGGCGGCATACGACACGGTTTCCTGCGGGATCTCCGGCAACGGGACGTCGAGAACGATCTCGGCGTCGCCCTCGTCGTTCGCCGGCTGGGACGCGACCACGTAACGCCCGACCTCTCCCGAACGCCCGTCCATCACGCCGATGCGCTCCCCGATCAGCTCCACCGTACGAGCCGGAACACCCAGTGCCGACAATCGTTCCCGAGCGGATGCCCACCGCAACTCGATGCGGTGCGCGGCACCCGGGCTGTCCCGGGTGGTGTCGAGCGCGACGGTGGCGAAACGTCGCCCGGCCAGGTCGAAGTGGTGCCATGAATGAAGTTGCATGACTGCTCCTCGGCTTCGCAGGTTCAGAAGTGTGGTGGTCAGGAGAAGAGTTCCTGGGCCTTCGTCTTGACGCCCTCCTTGATGAAGTCCCAGGCGTTCTCATCGCCCTTCGCCACCGCTTCGACCATCGACTTCACCTCTTCGTAGGTCGCGTGCGGCGGGATCGGCGGCACATTGGGATCCGTGTGCACGTCCAGAACCGTCGGCCGGTCGGCGTTGAGCGCCTCGTCCCATGCGGCGCCCAGCTCCTCCGGACGGGTCACCGTGACGGCACCCAGTCCGAAACCGCGCGCCACGCTGGCATAGTCCACGCTCGGAAGCGACTGGGACTCCACGAATTTCGGCGACTTCTCCATCGCCCGCATCTCCCAGGTCACCTGGTTGAGGTCATTGTTGTGGAGGACCGCCACGACCAGCCGCGGATCGGACCACTCCTGCCAGTACTTCGCAACGGTGATCAGCTCCGCCATACCGTTCATCTGCATGGCACCGTCACCGACAAACGCGATCGCCGGCCGGTCAGGACAGCCGAACTTGGCACCGATCGCGTACGGAACCCCCGGGCCCATGGTCGCAAGCGTCCCGGACAGCGAGCCGCGCACGTCGCCGCGGAAACGCACGTTGCGGGCATACCAGTTGGCGGCCGAACCGGAGTCCGCCGTCACCATGGCGTTGTGCGGCAGGCGTGCCGAGAACTCGGTGAAGAGCAGCATCGGGTTGATCGGGTCAGCGGCGACCTCCGCCTCCCGGTCCATGGTCTCCCACCAGTCGGTGACGTTCGACTCGATCTGCTCGCGCCAGGACCGGTCCCCCTTGCGCTCCAGCCTGGGCAGCAGGGCCTGCAAGGTCGCGGCGGCATCGCCGACGAGGTTCACCTCGTAGGGATACCGCATCCCGATGAACTTGCCGTCGATGTCGATCTGCACGGCACGCGCCTGCCCGAACTTCGGGAGGAACTGCGAATAGGGGAAGTTCGAGCCGACGGCCAGCAGCGTGTCGCAGTCGCGCATCATCTCGTAGCTGGGCCTAGTGCCGAGCAGCCCGATCGACCCCGTCACGTACGGCAGGTCGTCGGAGAGCACGTCCTTGCCGAGCAACGGCTTCGCGACGCCGGCACCGAGCACGTCGGCAACACGCATGAGGTCCTCACGCGCGCCGCGTGCCCCCTGACCGGCGAGTATGGCGACCCGCTTGCCCGCGTTGAGTATCTCTGCGGCGCGGGCGATGCCCTCGTCATCCGCCGCCGGACGCGGTCGGTCGATGCCCAGGCTCGACGGAACCATCTTGAAAGCGTGGGTCGGTGCTACGTATTCGAGCTCCTGGACGTCCGAGGGGATGATGATCGCGGTCGGCGCCCGCTCGGCCAGGGCGATCCTGATCGCCCGATCCACCACGTTCGGCAGCTGCTCCGGGACCGTCACCATCTGCACGTACTCGCTCGCGACGTCCTTGTAGAGCGACAGCAGGTCCACCTCCTGCTGATACGAGCCACCCATCGCCGACCGGCTCGTCTGCCCCACGATCGCGACCACGGGCACGTGGTCGAGCTTGGCGTCATACAGCCCGTTGAGGAGGTGTATGGCGCCAGGCCCCGACGTCGCCGCACAGACCGCGAAGGAACCGGTGAACTTCGCACAGCCGACGGCCTCGAAGGCACTCATCTCCTCGTGCCGGGACTGCACGAACTTCGGGTCGTTCTCCGCGCGTGCCCAGGCCGCCAGCAGCCCATTGATGCCGTCGCCGGGATAACCGAAGACCTTCTGCACGCCCCATTCGCGCAGCCGCTGGAGCAGATAGTCCGCGACGGTCGTAGCCATCATGCGCCTCCTCGAGCATCGGGATGGCATAACGACGACCAACTACCCGGGGCTCTTCGCCGCAAACCGTGGTGTGACCGCACCGGGCTCCGGGTAGGGCTTGCCGATGCACCGCGACACGATGACCTTCGTCGGCAACGCGACAAGCGTCCTACGCATCGGATCCTTCACCGTCCTGACCGATCCGAATTTCCTGCACCGTGGCCAGTTCGCCTACCTCGGCTGGGGTCTGGTGTCTCGACGACTGGTGGATCCGGCGCTCCGGCCATCGCAACTGCCGCCGCTGGACGCAGTCGTCCTGTCGCATCTGCACGGCGACCACTTCGACCGGATCGCCCGACGACAACTCGACAAGGACGTCCCGCTGGTGACCACGCCGCAAGCGGCCAAGCGCCTGGGCAGGAGCGGATTCGCGACCGAAGGGCTGCAGACCTGGCAAACGACGACGCTCGAGCGCGACGGCGAGCAACTCGTCGTCGAGTCGCTCCCCGCTGTCCACGCGACCGGTCTGCTCGGGCGGATGCTACCGGCGGTCATGGGCAGCCTGCTGACGCATCGGGTCGCCGGGAAACCGGATCGCCACCTCTACGTCAGCGGAGACACCTTGACCGGGCCGCACCTGGACGCCATCGCAGAACGACACCCCAGGATCGACGCGGGCATCCTGCACTGCGGAGGCACGAGGATCCTGCTGCGCACAGTCACCATGGACGACGTGCAGGCGGTCGACGCAATCCACCGGCTCCCGCTCAAACGAGTGCTCCCCGTGCACCATGACGACTACCGCGTGTTCCGTTCTCCCGTCTCGGCCCTCATCGCTCGGGCACGACTGAACGGCCTCGCCCGCAGTATCACAGTTCCCCGCCGCGGCGAGACACTCCCGCTGTTCGACGACGAAGAGTGAGGTCACGTCATCGTCCGCCGGGCAACGGTGCCTTCCCGCACGAAGCGTCGCAGGCCGTCCCGGATGGTGCGCGGGCGAAGTGCCGGCGTGGCCGCGCCGCACCCGTCCGCCATACCGCTGATCAACTCCCGCAGCACGTCATGGGCGGCGTGCCGCGGCCGCCAGGCGAGTGCCGCGCGCGCCCGTGCACAGCTGACCATTGGGGCGCGGTTCGCCATGTCGACCCAGCCCGGCTCCAGTGAGTGCAGATGAGCGGCCCAGGCACCGGCGACCAGCCCGCGGATGCCGGGCCGCACGTCGCGGATGGGCATAGCCTGCAACGCTTTCGCCATGTCCGTACCGGTCAGCAGCTCGTCGGCCGCGAGGTTGAACGCGCCACCGATGTCCCGCTCGAGGCACCGCACGATGGCGAGCGCCACGTCGTCGGCGTGAATGATCTGCATTCGGAACGCAGGGTCGACCGGCAGTAACAGCAACCGGTCCACCGCGCACGACGGCACGACGGCCGGCAAGGAACAGCGCAGCATCATCCCGCCCGCGGCACGTTGGCCGATCATGCACGGGCGCAGCAGGGTGAGGTGCTCGGAGGCGTCGTACCGGGCGGCGGCGGCTCGGCCCTGCTCCTCGGCACGCACCTTGTCCCGGCTGTAGGTGCACGACCGGATCCCACCGAGGGGGTGCCCCTCGTCGGCCGGGTCGAGCGAGGTGCGGGCGCGGTATGCCGCCACCGAGGAAAGCTGCACCACCCGGCCGACGCCGGTCGCGAACGCGGCGTCGAGGCACCGACCGGCGGCCTCCGGACCGGATGCGGCGAGCCGATCCGGGCGGCGCATCGGCTGGAACCCCCACGCCAGATGCACGACCGCGTCCGCGCCCGCGCACACCCGCCGGAAAGGTTCGCCGGCCTCGTCGTCCGCCAGGTCGAGGGTCGTCCACCGCACCGCTGCAGGGCGCGGCCAACCGGGAGCGGGGCGCCGGACCACGCCGTGCACGTCATGCCCGGCTGCGAGCAGCCGCGGCACGAGCGCCGTGCCGATGTTGCCGGTCGCGCCGGTCACCACCACTTTCACAGCGGCCCATTACCCGACCTGCGGAGCTGCACACGGGTTCGGTCCCTCGGCCCTGGGGTAGTGCGAGGGTTCCCGGCATCTGCACGCGAGGTCACCAATGGACATCCGAAACGCTGCGGCCCTTCGGTCGGCGGTCCGCACCATCGAAGCACCCGTCGACGCCGTATGGGACGTGCTCCGAGACGGTTGGTCGTACGCCTCCTGGGTGGTCGGCAGTGCCCGCATCCGTGACGTGGACGAAGACTGGCCGGCGGTGGGCTCCCGGCTGCACCACTCGGTGGGAGCCTGGCCGCTGCTGCTCCACGACCACACCGACGTCCTGGAGTGCACGCCGCGTGCCGAGTTGGTGCTGGCGCCCCGCGCGATGCCTTGGGGTCGGGCCGAACTGCGCATCACGCTCGACGAACGCGACGGAGGAAGCGTGGTGACGATGACCGAGGACGTCACCTCGGGCCCAGCCCGGGCACTGCCCCGCGCCGCGCGGCAGCTTGTCCTCGGTCACCGCAACGGCGAGTGCCTACGACGGCTCGCCTTCATCGCAGAAGGCCGGTCGTAGCAGGGCTGGCGCCTCAGGAATCACTGCGCAGCAGACGATTCCATGCCGTGCGCACCAGCGCGCGGTGCACCGTACCGAGCCGTCCGTGCGCGGCGAGCGCGGCCCGGGCCGCGTTCCAGCCGCACGCACCGTGCACCCCTCCGCCGGGATGCGCCGACGCGCTCGCCAGGTAGAGATCGGTGATCGGGGTCTCGGGGCGGCCGAGGCCGGGGGTCGGTCGGAAGAACAGCTGCTGATAGAGCGCCGAGGTCCCGCCGTTGATGGCACCGCCGACGAGGTTGCGATCCATCGCCTCGAGGTCGGCCGGCCGCTGCACCATCTCCCCGACCACCGCGTCGCCGAACCCGGGTGCGGCCTCCTCGACCGCGGCCCGCGCCCGGCGGATGACGGTCTCGACCGCCTCGGCGTCGTCCGCCATCGACTGGGGCAGATGGGTGTAGGCCCACGCAGATTCGCATCCTTTCGGTGCCCGAGTCGGGTCAGGGCGCGCCATCTGGCCGAGCACGATGAACGGTCGGTCCGGCAGATCGCCGGCCTGGAGTTGCAGACCCGAGCGCAGCAGCGTCGAACTGGACCCGCTGAGGTGGACAGTGCCCGCGTTGCCGAGAGTGCTGTGCTGCCATGGGATCGGCCGGTCGAGCGCCCAGTTCAGCTTCACCGTCGAGTGGTCCCAGGCGAACCGGCGCAGTTCCCGCGTCATCCGGGCCGGCAGGTGTGACCTGTCCACCAGGTCGCCGTACAACGCCGGCGCGGAGACGTCCGCCAGGACCGCCCGCCGCGCGCCGAGCCGGGTGCCGTCGGCGAGCCGCACTCCGGTGACGCGCCCGTGCTCGACCTCCACCCCGTCGACGACCGTCCCACAGCGGAACTGCGCGCCGCCTGCCTCTGCCCGGCCGCGCAGGGACTCGGCCAGTCGGCCGGCGCCGCCCTCGGGCACCGGGAAGCCGACATCCTGCGCGAGCATCGCGAGCAGCCAGCCCATGAAGCCGCCGCCGGCGCCGTTCGGACCGAGGTCGCTGTGCATCGCATTGCCGGTGAGCAGCACCCGGCCGCCGTCGCCACGGAAGTTCTCCTCCCCCACTCGGTGCGCCGGCGTGATTGCCAGCCGGGCCAGTTCGGCAGCCCCCGCGATGCGGGACCGGCGGACGAACGACATGATCGCCCGCACGGGGGGAAACACCGTGAACAGTGCGTCGAGCACGGTGGAGCGCACGCCCTGGTATGTCGCGAACATGGCGGACCATGCCTCGCCGTCCCCAGCGGCGAACTCGTCCAGGCCGCGGGCCGTTTCGTCGACGTCCGACCAGAGCACCGCTGCGCTGTCCGGCGCGAGGACATGCGCGACCGGCGACGGTGAACGACGCCAGACGAGGCCGTGGTCCTGCAGGTCCAGATCCTGGATGACCGGGCTCGCCGCCGCCAACGGGTAGAACGCACTGAACAGATCGGTGGTGTAGCCGGGGAAGATCTCCGCACTGCGCACCGCGCCGCCGACCTGGTCTTCGGCCTCCACCACCACGACGTCCCAGCCAGCGTCGACCAGCGCGTTGGCCGCCACGAGCCCGTTCGGACCGGCGCCGATCACCACGGCGTCGGCGACGTCGCCCCGACGGTGGGGCGACGTGGTTGCTGGCATTCCGTGCTCCATCTGCGCTCAGTCCCTGAAGTGCTCGAAGGTCCACCCGACGATCGCGAAGAACGCGATCGGGATGTCCAGCATCACCAGCCACCAGCCGAGCGCGATCCCGAACGCGGCGATCGAGGCACTGAGGGCGACCAGCGGCGGCCAGATGCTGCGCGGTGCGAAGTAGCCGTAATCGCCTTCCACCTCGTCGATTTCACCGCCCGGGTCATCCTCGGGTCGCTCGTCGATGCGCCGGCCGGTCCACCACAGGTAGAAGGTCAGGCCCCCGGAGATGAGTGTGGTCACGCCCAGCGCCGCCGCGCCCGCCGGCTCGTCCCCATAGGTGAACCAGGCGTAGATGATGGCAACCGCCGCGAAGAAGAGCGTCCAGAACGCGAAGATCTTGGTCTCGGTCCGCAGCGCATCAGGTCGCATCGTGCTGCTCCTGCTCATCGTGTTGCTCGAGCCACTGCGTCCGTACCTGCGGCACCGTGCTCGCCTCCGGATGGTGCAGGTCGAACGCCGGCCGAATGCCCCGGATCCGGGGCAGCGAGTCGAAGTTGTGCCGCGGCGGCGGACACGAGGTTGCCCACTCCAGCGAGCAGCCGTATCCCCACGGGTCGTCCATCTCCACCTTCGGCGCCGTGCGCCAGGTGACCCAGACGTTGAGGAAGAACGGCAGCATGGAGATGGCCAGGATGAGCGCACCGACCGAGGAGACGTCGTTCATCCACTGGAAGTGGTCGGACGGGAGGTAGTCGGCGTAGCGGCGCGGCATACCTTCCACGCCGAGCCAGTGCTGGATCAGGAAGGTCGTCTGAAAACCGATGAAGAGCAACCAGAAATGGATCTTCCCGAGCGTTTCGCCCAGCATCTTGCCGGTGAGCTTCGGCCACCAGAAGTAGAACCCGGCGAACATGGCGAAGACGACGGTGCCGAACAGCACGTAGTGCATGTGCGCCACCACGAAGTAGGAGTCGGTCACCTCGAAGTCGAGCGCCGGGCTGGCCAGGATGACCCCGGTGAGCCCGCCGAAGAGGAACGTCACCAGGAAGCCGATCGACCACAACATCGGTGTCTCGAACGTCAGGGACCCGCCCCACATCGTGCCGATCCAGTTGACGAACTTCACCCCGGTCGGGATGGCGATCAGCATGGTCATGATGGCGAAGAACGGCAGCAACACCTGCCCCGTGGCGTACATGTGATGCGCCCACACCGTCATCGACAGCGCGGCGATCGCGATCGTCGCGAACACCAGGGTCACGTATCCGAACAACGGCTTGCGCGAGAAGACCGGGAAGATCTCGGTGACGATCCCGAAGAACGGCAGGGCGACGATGTAGACCTCGGGGTGCCCGAAGAACCAGAAGAGGTGCTGCCAGAGCATGGCGCCACCGTTGACGGCGTCGAAGACGTGTGCGCCGAGGACGCGGTCCGCGGCCAACCCGAAGAGCGCCGATGCCAGGACCGGGAACGCGATGAGCGCCATCAGGGACGTGATGAGCGTGTTCCAGGTGAAGATCGGCATCCGGAACATCGTCATACCGGGCGCCCGCATGCAGATCACGGTGGTGATGAAGTTGACCGCGCCGAAGATCGTGCTGAAACCGCTCAGCACCAGGCCCATCGTCCACAGGTTGCCCCCGACGTGCGGTGAGTATGTCGAGCCGCTCAACGGGTTGTAGGCGAACCAGCCGAACGCGGCGGCGCCCTGCGGGGTCAGGAAGCCGGAGATCACTTCGATCCCACCGAGCAGGTACATCCAGTACGACAAGGCGTTGAGCCGCGGGAACGCGACGTCGGGCGCACCGATCTGCAGCGGCATGATCGCGTTGGTGAAGCCGGCGAAGAGCGGCGTCGCGAAGAGCAGCAGCATGATCGTGCCGTGGATGGTGAAGAGCTGGTTGTACTGCTCCGGGTCGTCGACGATCTGCAGCCCCGGCGCCCACAACTCCGCCCGCATCAGCAGCGCGAGCACGCCGCCGATCATGAAGAACGCGAACGACGTCCCGAGATAGAGGTTTCCGATCACCTTGTGGTCGGTCGTCGTGATGATCGCCCACAAGCGTTCACCGGGACGACGCGGGCGCTTGACCTTTCCCCGACGCATCCGCCGACGGGTTGCGGAATCCTGGCGGACTGTGGACTGCATGCCCCACGCCCTACCCACCCGGAGCGCTTCGAATCATCCGTCGTGGTCCAGCAACGCGAAAGTGTATGGCGGCCAAGGGCCCCCGCACTCGATGCGCAGGTCCGGGTATTCCTCGCGGAGGGTCTGCACGCGCCCCTGGAAGGCGCTGCCCGCCGACCGGGGCACGAGATACGCGGCGTTGAGCACCCTGTCGGCACCGCGTTCCGCACACACCGGATCCTGTGTCGGAAGGCGGCGGTCTGCGTCGGCGATCGCCGCGAGAGCTCGGTGCACCTCGGCTGCGGGGATGAAGGACGGACCGGGAGGTCGGGGGGCCCCGGCGCGCAGCTTCTTGTCACGCACATGGTCGACGCCGTTCAGCGGACCGGCCGGACAGCGGGCCGCCCGGTCCGCCGGAGGCGGAGGGAACGCCTTCACGCCCCACTCCAGGCGGCCCTCCACTTGCGCCAGCACACGCACCAGTTCATCGTGCCAGCCGACCAGCCGATCGCGCACCGCCTCGTCGTCGAGACAGGTCGTCACGAGCCGCATCGGAGCGATCGGTGCGAGCACCGATACCTCGTCGACGACATGGCGATGGGCGCAGGCCAGACCCTCCAGCCAGGCCAGTTCTTCGAGCTTGGCGCGCACCGAGTCCTTGGTGAACTCCCGCAGGTCCACGTCGCTCACCACGGCCATCAGGTTGCGCTCTCGCACCGTGGTGACCGGAGCGCCCGCGATGCCCGTCACGCCGGCGAGCAGCACGTCGGGGATCGACTGAGTGATGGCATACACGTAACGCGCACGCATGGTCATGGTCCCGCTCCCCTCGCAGCGCGATCGGCAGGTGCAACGCATTCGGATTACCCTCGCTGCAGCGGAGTCACACTCTTGGCACAACGGTGGAGCACAAGGAGACAGCAATGCCCGGTCGGATGGACCCCACGATCCTGAAGCGCTTCCCCGTCGTCGACGTGGAGGACCTGCCACAGGACCTGCAGGACCGCATCATGGCAGTGAGCGAGAAGTCCGGATTCATCCCCAATGTGTTCGTCGGCATCGCGCAGCGTCCGGACGAGATGCGCGCGTTCTTCGACTTCCACGATTCGTTGATGGACCGCGAGACGCCGGGGCTGACGAAGGCGGACCGGGAGATGATCGTCGTCGCAACCAGCGCCGAGAACTCGTGTCTCTACTGCGTCGTCGCGCACGGTGCGATTGCGCGCATCCGCGCCAAGAACCCGTACATCTCGGACCAGTTGGCGACCGACTGGCGCAAGGCGGACCTGGACTCGCGGCAGCGTGCCATCATCTCGGCCGCGGTGAAGCTCGCCGTCCGCCCCTGGGAGATCGTGGACGCAGACCTGGCGGAGCTGCGGCGGCACGGCCTGTCGGAAGAGGACATCTACGACGTGGGGACGATCACCGCGTTCTTCTCGATGAGCAACCGCTTGGTCCACTGGAGCGGACTGATGCCCAACAAGGAGTTCTATCTGATGGGCCGCGTCCCGAGGGAGAGTTGAGCCGGACCGACGGCTCAGCTCGGTGACCGACGCTCCGGCATCGGTCACCGAGCTGCGCGATCAGGCGGCGCGTGCACCCGTCATGATCGCGACCGCGTCCTCCATGCTGTGCGTCTCCGGCGAAATGACGGCGGCGCGCCGGCCGAGCCGCTGGACGTGGATCCGGTCGGCGAGGTCGAACACGCTCGGCATGTCGTGACTGATCAGCACGATCGGCAAACCCTGATCCCGCAACTGCTTGATGATCGCGGCGACCTGCGCGGACTCACGCACACCGAGCGCGGCCGTGGGTTCGTCGAGTATGACGACCTTGCTGCCGAATGCCGCCGCACGCGCGACCGCCACCGCCTGCCGTTGTCCACCCGAGAGCGTCTCGACGGCCTGAGTGATGTCCTGCAGCGTCTCGATGCCCAACCGCTTGACGTGATCACGCGCCTCACGACGCATCCGGGCGATGTCCAGGTGCCGCAGGACCTGCCCCAGCGGCCCGGGTTTGCGGATCTCCCTGCCGAGATAGAGGTTGCTGGCGATGTCGAGCGCCGGCGCCACCGCGAGCGTCTGATAGACGGTCTCGATGCCGGCGTCCTTCGCGTCCTGCGGCGTGCGGAAGTGGACCTCCTTGCCGTCCAGGAAGATCTGACCGCTGTCCGGGGTCGATGCGCCCGAAAGGCATTTGATCAGAGACGATTTGCCCGCGCCGTTGTCGCCGATGACGGCGAGGATCTCGCCGGGGAACAGCTCGAAGTCGGCGCCGCGCAGCGCCTCGACCCGGCCGTAGGACTTGGTGAGCCCGGTGGCGGCAAGCACCGGCCGGCGGCTCTCCTCGCGCTCGGTGTCACTCATGTCCGGACCTTCCGAATCCATTGGTCGACCGCCACGGCCGCAATCACCAGCAGACCTTCGGCGAGTTGCTGATAGAGGTCCTGCACCCCGGCCAGTGCCAGGCCGTTCTGGAACACCTGCACGATGAGTGCCCCGAACAGCGTGCCGAGGACGATGCCACGGCCGCCGAACAAGCTGACACCGCCGATGACCGCAGCGGTGATGCTGTCCAGGTTGAGCGTCGAGGAGATGTTGGTGCTCGCGTCTCCCACCCGCCCGATCTGCACCCATGCGGCGATGCCGTAGATGAGTCCGGCGAGCACGTAGACGCTGAGCAGCAACCGCCCGACGTTGATCCCGACGAGCCGCGCGGCCTCCGGGTCGTCCCCGACGGCATACACGTGCTTGCCCCACGCGGTGCGACCCAGCGCGTATCCCACGATGGCGTAGAGCGCGAGCATGACGATCACGCCGGTCATCAGGGAGAACGAGCCGATCTTGATCAGGTTGCCGGGCCACAGCAGCAGACTGCCGGGCAGGGGGTTGAGGGTTTGGCCGTTGGCGTAGAGCAAGCCCAGCGCGGTGAAGACGCCCAGGGTGCCCAGGGTGCCGATGAACGGTGGAACCTTGAACCGCGTCACGAGCAGACCGTCGACCAGCCCGGTGGCCAGCGCGACCAGCAGACCGACGCCGAGCGCCGGCACGACCGGCCAGCCGGAGTTGATGGCGAGGCCCGCCATCACCATCTGCGCCAGGATCATCGCGGCACCCACCGCGAGGTCGATGCCTGCGGTGAGGATGATCACCGTCTGGCCCAGTGCGAGCAGACCGATCACCGCCACCTCTTGCAGCATGATCGAGAGGTTGGCCGCACTGAAGAACCGGCCGTTGATCACGTCGAAGACGATCGCGGAGATGACCAGGACGATCAGCGGCCCGAGCGACGGGTGCGCGTGCAACAGGTGCTGAACGCGGTTGCCGACGCTGGGCTTTGCCAGACCGGAGGGTGGCGGATCCGCCGTGGCTTTGGCCGTGTCGAGTGTCATGTGCCTCACCCCCAGCACATCTTGGCGGCAGCCTTGGAGGTGATGCTCGCGACGCCGGACTGCGGACTGTCGGTGTAGAGCTTGGTGCCGGTGTTGTAGAAGTCCTTGCCCGGCTGGTTGGTCGGCTTCTTCCCGGTCTTCACGTATTGCGCGATGGCGTCCACCCCGTCAGCTGCCATCTTGCCCGGGAACTGACCGGCCGTCGCTCCTACCTGACCGCTGGAGATGAAGGACAGATTGCTGCAACCGCCGTCGATCGCCACCACCGTCACACCGGTCTTGCCGGCGGCCTTCAACGCGTGCGCGGCGCCCTGTGACGCCGGCTCGTTGATGGCATAGACGACGTTGATGTTCGAGTCCTTCGAAAGGCAGGTCTCCATCGCGGTCTGGCCACCGGTGACCGACCCGTTCGTGGGCTGCTGGCAGGCGATCTTGTAGCTGCCGCCCTTGCCACCCGTGTAGTGCCCGGCCTTCGGTTCCTTGCCGTTGACGTTCGGGTTTCCGACGGGTATCCCCATGCCCTGGAGAAAGCCGTGGTCACGATCCACGTCGACGGTGATGACCTGATCGGCGAGGTCGTCGAGCATGGCGATGTCGGCGGACTTGCCGCCCAGCTTGGCGGCGGCCCATTTGCCGTCCAGCAATCCGGCCTGGGTGTTGTCGGTCGCATAGGTCACGTTCGCGACCGTCGGCGGGATCGGCGGGGTGTCGACTGCGACGACGATCAGGCCGGCACTCTTGGCCTTGAGCAACGCGTTGTTCACCGCGTCGCCGTTCAGCGCGATGATGATGCCCTTGTCACCCGCAGCGATCGCCTGCTCGATCTGGGTGATCTGCGACGTCGTGTCGTCGTCCGACTTCCCGGCCGTGACCTGCAACTGGATGCCTTTCTTGGCGGCCTCCTGCTTGGCGGTCTTCTCCATGGAGATCCAATACGGGTTGGTGAACTCCTTGAGGATCAGCGCGACCTTCACCTTGCCGCCGCCGCTGCCTCCCGAGGCGCCCTTGGAGGACGCGGTCCCGCCGCTGCTGCACGACGTCAGCGCGAGAGCCCCGGCGCCGATGCAGAGCAAGCCGGCCATCATCCGCCGCTGCGGTCTCGTCTTTCCGCGACTGGTCATGTCAAAAAACCTCCGGAACAGCTACCTGTGTGGGTGTGACGCACCACACGCTACGGGCACCGCAAACGCTTTGGCAAGCGCTTGCGAGCAATTCGCAAGCGTTTGCGCGCGCGCGTGCCACGCTGTTAAATGTGTCGCAGGCCACGGCCGGGACGGCGTTTCGTAGGGTCCTGATCAAAGCCTGTGAACTGGGAGGTAGCGAGCATGGTCAAGATGGCCGATGTGGCGCTCAGCGCCGGAGTGTCGATCACCACCGTCTCGCACGTCCTGAACGACACTCGCCCGGTCAGTGAGGAGCTCCGTCAGCGAGTCTTCAAGGCCGTCAACGAAACCGGTTACACGCCCAACACCGTCGCGCGCGCGCTCGTCACCCAGAGCACCATGCTGATCGGCGTCGTGATGTCGTTCCTGTCGAACCCGTTCTTCGCGCCCCTCGTCACCCAGATCGACCGGACCGCACGCCGACGCGGCTACACCTTGCTGCTCACCGAGAACCACGAGAACGCCACCGACGAAGTGACCCAGGTCAAGGTGATGCTCGACCGGCGGGTGGACGGCATCATCATCGCGCCGGCCGCCCGGCACCTCGAGCAGATCATCAGCCGGCTCGCAGCGAGCGGCACACCGACCGTGCTGGTCGACCGGCTCGCCGACGGCGAGTTCGACGAGGTCGGCGCGGACAACGTGCAGCCGACCGCTCAACTTGTCGAACACCTGGCCGGCCACGGCCACACCCGCATCGGGTTCATCAGCGGTCGCCCCGGCCTCTCCACGACGGTCGAGCGGCTGGCCGGTTACCAGCTCGGACTCGAGCAGTCCGGCCTGCCCTACGACCGCCGGCTGGTGCGCGCCGGCGCCTCCGAGATCGGTCCGGCCCGGCGCGCTGTCAAGGCGCTGATGAGCGGCCCTCATCCGCCCACCGCTCTGGTGAGCGGCAACAACGCGATGACAGTGGGGATGTTGCGGGGCTTGCGCGACCTCAGCCTGCGCGTTCCCGACGACGTGGCGGTGGGTGCCTTCGACGACTTCGAGTGGGCCGACCTCATGTCCCCTCGGCTGACCACCGTCGCCCAACCGATTCCCGCGATCGGCAGCATGGCCACCCGGCTCCTGCTCCGCCGCATCGACGGCTACACCGGACCGACCGAACGGCACGCGTTGTCCTCGACGTTTCATCGCCGGGAGTCCTGCGGCTGCACGGACGTGGAGCACGACCAGTGATCGATCAGCAGCGTTCGCAGCGCATCCCGTCGTCAGACATCGCACAACTGCGTGCTCGGGCCGAGCGGTTGAGCGCGACCGGCACGCGCCGGCTGCTGGCCATCGCCGGAGCTCCCGGTGCCGGCAAGAGCACCCTCTCGGCCGCTCTCATCGGGCAGCTGCCGGCCGGCCGCGCGGCGTTGGTTCCGCTGGACGGCTTCCATCTGGCGAACGAGGTGCTCGCCGACCTCGGGCTCACGGCCCGCAAGGGAGCACCGGAGACCTTCGACGCGCACGGGTTCCTCTCCCTGCTGACCCGGCTGCGGCACAACACCGAACCGGTCGTCTACGCGCCGGACTTCCGGCGAGAGCTGGAGACAGCGGTCGCCGGATCGATCGCCGTGCCCCGAGACACGCCGCTGGTCATCGTCGAGGGAAATTACCTCCTCCTCGACGCGGAGCCGTGGGGTTCGGTCCGTGACCTCGTCGACGAGACGTGGTTCCTCGACCTGCCCGGCACCACGCGCCAGGACCGATTGATCCGGCGCCATCAGGCATTCGGCAAGTCGGCCGACGAGGCCGCGTCGTGGACGCTCGGCAACGACGAGCGCAACGCCGAGCTGGTGCGCGGCTCGGCGGCAGCAGCCGACGTGGTGATCACAGATCCAACGGCGTGAGATCTGGCACGCCGGGCAGCCAGGAGGCGAACTCGTCCGACCACTGCTCGATCACTGCCGACGCATAGTGTGCCGGGTCCCATCCGGCCACCAGATGCACGCGAACTTGCTTGCGGTTCTTCATGATGCGGACCGGATGCAGACCGAAGGCGGGCGCGTTGGTCGCGACCGCAGCGCCGCGGCCCGCTGCCGCATGCGCTTGCGCCAGATACGCCGAGTTGAGCTCGATGGCATCGGTCGCGGTCAGCCCGGCCTCGGTCAGCGCCTCGTCGAAGACGGTCCTCGCGGCGTTGGTCCGGTCGATCAGGATCAGCGGCATACCGATGACGTCATGGAGGTCGATGTGCGGCCTCCCGTGCAGTGGATGCCCGCGGCCGACCTGCAGGGTGAGGCCAGCCGAGTGCAGTGCCTTGCTGCGCCAGCCGGGCGGCGGGAGCGTCGTCGAGATGCCGAGGTCAGCGTCCGCCTCCACGACCCGCTCGAAGATCCGGGACGGTGTCTCCTCGAGCGCATCGATCAACGGCAACTCGGCGCCGTGCTCTGCCACGAACGGCGCCATCACCCGGGTGATAGTCGTGAACGAGCCGACGACGGTGAGGCGCAGCTCACGGACGTCCTCGAGATTCACCGCCTCACGGGCCAGCCGTTCGCGCAGCACCAGGTCCCGCGCCACCTTCTCGAAGCGACGCCCGGCATGTGTCAGTCGGACGGACCCTTGCCCGCGCTGAAACAGGTCAGCGCCCAACTCCTTTTCCAGCGAACGTAATTGACGTGACACGCTCGGCTGTGAGACGTGCATCCTCCGCGCGCCTTCGGTGATCGAGCCGGTGTCGACCACCGCCAGGAAGTAGCGGATCACCCGCAGCTCCACCATGCCTCCTAGGCATCCGATTGGTCTGAGACAGCCGTCGGACAGCATGGCACATCTCGCCCACGAGAGCCTGCTCGGCATTGCACCCGACAGCGTTCTGGGCCGCCGGAACACTCCGACGGCCCAGAACGGTCGAACCTTCGCCTGCAGACTTACCCGCAGTTGCCGGCGGTGGAACCTGCGGCGATCACCTTCTCGTTCGCGGCGCGAGCTCGGGCCACGTCGAGTTTGGGCACCCTCCTGTCGTAGGTGTACAACCCGTTGATCTCACCCTCGACATCGGTGATCTGGGTGTAGACACCACCGGACAGCTGACACGAGGCCTCCTTGGCCAGGGCGGCCTGGGTGGTCTCGAACTTCTGCGTCAGCTGCTCCGAGTCGGCCGCACCGGCGTAGTTGATGAAGCCGGGGTTCCAGTCGTGGGCCGGGATCGACAGACCCCAACCACCGTGTTCACCGTCGATCGCCGGACGGCCTGCGGCCACATCGGGCTGCGGCCGCGCGGGGCCGGTGTAGGTGTGCCAGTCGATGATGTCTCCGGCACCGGTGTCGGTCTTGACGGAGCCGCAGCAGTTGAAGCCGGACTCGGCGTCGACGAGTCGGCTCGGGTCGTCCTTGCCCACCTGCGCCGCCGCCAACTTCACCTCACTGACGGCATTGCTGACGTCGTTGCGGTCCATGCCCCAGCCCTCGTTGTAGGGCTCCCACGAGATGATCGAGGTCTCGCCCTTGAGATCCTCCACCATCTGGTGCAGCTGGGACCGGAACTCCGTGTCCTCTGCCGGTGTCGCCGTATGGCCGGACTCCATCGAGGGCATGTCCTGCAACACCAGCATCCCGGTGGTGTCGGCCGCGTAGTACCACCGCGCCGGCTCCACCTTGATGTGCTTGCGTATGGCGTTGAAGCCGAGGTCCTTGGTGGCGGTGATGTCCCACTTCAACGCGGCGTCGGTCGGCGCGGTGTACTCGCCGTCCGGCCAGAAGCCCTGGTCCAGCGTCGCGTTCACGAACGTCGGCTTGCCGTTCAGCAAGATCTTCGGCACCCCGTTGACCTTGCCGGTGCTGACCGTCCGCTCACCGAAGTAGGACCCGACCTGGTCGGTACCGGTCGTGCCCTGCAACGTCACCTTCGCCCGGTAGAGGAAGGGATCGTCGGGTGACCACAGGTGCGCGTTCGGCAGGGCGATCGAGAACGGCGAGTTCGCGGTCCCGCTCCCCTGCGCGACCTGCTGGTCGCCGTCATACAAGCGGACGTTGACCCGGCCCGACGCCGACGTGCTGCTGTTCACCTGCACCGTCACGGACGCACCCTTGGTGCTGGGCGCGTTGGGCAGCTTCGGGGTGAAGACGACCTGATCGACCCTCTGTGCCGGGGTCGGCTCCATCCACACGCTCTGCCAGATGCCGCTGCTGGAGGTGTAGAAGATGCCGCTCGGGTTCAGCACCTGCTTGCCTTGGGGCTGGCTCGGTGCACCGGTATTGGTGACACCGACGGTCACCTGCTGGGCGCCCGTCGCCGACAATGCATCGGTGATGTCCGCGCTGAACGGCAGGTAGCCCCCGGTGTGCGTGGCAACCACCTTGCCGTTGACCCACACGGTGGCGTGATAGTTGACCGCGCCGAAGTGGAGGATCACCCGACGGTCGGACTGGCGCCAGTCGGTCGGCACGGTGAACGAACGCCGGTAGAACGAGTAGTCGTAGTGCTTGTGCACTCCCGACAGGGTCGACTCCATCGGGTAGGGCACGACGACCGAGCTACCCAGCTTCGCGTCCGCCGCCGGGGGTGTCGTGATCTGGTCGGCGCCGTCGGAGCCCAGCCCCTTGAACGCCCACTTGCCGTTGAGCGACTGCCACTTGGTGCGGGTCAGTTGCGGCCGGGGATACTCCGGCAACGGGTTGTTGGGATCCACCTTGGACGTCCACGGTGTCGTCATCGCGGCGGTCGAGGTGTCCGCGACGTTGGTGTAGAAGGCCGGCACCGCACTGTTGTCCGCATATGTCGCACCACCGTTGCCGTCATACCGGACGGCAACGTTTCCCCAGCTCTCGAAGACCGGGTTCGCCAGCTTCACGACCAGCACCGTGGAGTCGCTCGGATCGATACTGGCGGAGGTGATCGGGTGGCCGGCGACGGTGAGGTGGCTGGTGGCGCTCGAGTCCCAGCCGCCGAGCGCCTTTCCGAAGCTCAGTCGGATCGTGGTGCCGTCGCTCGAGAGCGTTCCGCTCTGCACGGTCGGGGTGAACCCGTCCGGCAGCGTGAATGCCGACGGCGGGACGGTCACCAGACCGGAGGTGCCCGGCGGCTGCCACGACAACTGGGCGAAGGCACCGCCGACCGCGTTGTAATAGTCGGCCTTGAACGTGTGCGTGCCCGCCGTCAGGGTCACCTGTCCGGGCACGTTGACGTTCCAGTTGTTGACCCAGTTGTCGATGACGCTCGTGCCGTCGATCCACATCCGGAAACCGTTGTCGCCGTAGTAGTTGAAGGTGTACGACCCGGTCGTCGGCACGGTGATGTTTCCCGTCCATTGGATGCCGGCGTCGTCGGAGGATCCGGTCACCTGGGCGAGCGATCCGGTCAGGTCGCTGGAGTCGATGTTCGGGTCCACGATCGTCGCGCTGGGCGCACCCGACGGCGGGAAGGTCGGCCCGGGCGTGTTGTCCGTGTTGTTCGTGTCCGGCACGCGGTAGTAGTCCGCGCGCAGGCCGGGACGTGGTGATGATGCGTCGGCCCTCGCCGTCGGGGCGAGCTGTACGCACAGCATCGACACGACGGCGACGACCACCGCCATGACGCCGGGCACCGCCCAACGCGTTCTGCGTTTTCTCGTTGAGGAGACTGACATGACACTCCTTCGATCTTTGGATGGGCTTTGCGGGGTCGGTGAAGGAAGACACCGGGCGCGGGCGATGCCTCGAGAAGGGGGCGGTGGCGGGGCCACCGGTTCCCAGTAGCTACTGACGACGGCGGGTCAGGACCGCTTGGATGACGACGACCACGAGCAGGAACGCCCCGTTGACGACGTCGGAGAGCGAACTGCTCTGGGAGAGATTCAGCAACTGGATCAGGTTCTGTATGACGGCCAGCAACAACACGCCCACCGCTGTGCCGAACACCGACCCGGCGCCGCCGGTGAGCAGGGTGCCGCCGATGACGACGGTCGCGATGGCGACGAGCTCGTAACCGACCCCTGTCGACGCCGCCGCGCCCGGGAAGGAGCGCGCTGTGGTGAGCATCCCGGATGCCCCGGCGAGCATCGCCGACAGGACGTACACCAGCACCTTCACCCGTATGACGGGCAGGCCCATCAACGACGCGGCCTGTTCGCTGCCACCGACGGCGAAGATCGACTGGCCGAACCCGGTCCGCGCCAGCAGCACGCCCCCGAGCACGAAGATCACCGCCACCACCAGCAGCGGTTTCAGGCTGCCGTCGATGAGCGAGCTGAACCCGGAATTGACCCGGTACGCCGCGTTTCCGTTGCTGGAGAACAACTGCTGCAGGCCGCGGGCGCCCAGCATGCCGGCCAGCGTCACGATGAACGGTGCGAGCCGGCCGCGCGCGATGAGCACTCCCTGCACGGCTCCGAAGGCCCCGCACACGACCAGCGGCACCAGGACGCCGAGCAGCACACCGCCCTCCTGGGCGCCCCACGCGGCGAGCACGGCACCGAGCGCGAAGACGGA
This sequence comes from Flexivirga sp. YIM B11880, assembly GCF_058148645.1. Classification (NCBI taxonomy): domain Bacteria; kingdom Bacillati; phylum Actinomycetota; class Actinomycetes; order Micrococcales; family Dermacoccaceae; genus Flexivirga; species Flexivirga sp. YIM B11880. The sequence goes on along the minus strand of NZ_JBMAMH010000006.1, from coordinate 32,512 downwards.
TCCGACCGACAGGTCGATGCCGCCGGCGATGATCACGAACGTCATACCGAGTGCCATCAGGCTCTGCAGCGAGGCGGCGACCAGCATCTGGTTGAGATTGCCGGTGTCAGCGAAGCCGCTCACCGTGAACGACGCCACGAGTGACACCAGCACCAGCACCACCAACGCGCCCTGCCGCTGGACGAGCAGGATGAACTGGTCCCGGTTGAGGCCCGCGACCACGACGTCGTCGGACTCCACCGGGCCGGCGGTCGTCGGCTTCAGGGTCATCGGCCGCTCCTTGCACGAGTGATGAAGATCGCGGCGACGATGATCACCGCCTGGACGAGGTACTGCCAGGAGTCCTGGACGCCGTTCAATTTCAACGTGGCGAGCACCAGCTGCATGAAGATCGCGCCGACGACGGTGCCCAGCACCGCGACGCGACCGCCCGAGAGCGGCGTGCCGCCGACGACGACCGCCGTGATCGCGAAGAGCTCGAACTGCAGGCCGAGCTGGGACGGGTCGGGGTATGCCGCGTTGCCCGCCATGATCACGCCCGCGACCGCCGAGAGCACTCCCGAGATCACGTAGACCGAGATGAGGACCCGGTTCACCGGCAGTCCGGACAGCGCACTCGCGACCCGGCTGTCACCGATGGACATCAGCTGTCGCCCGAAGGTCGTCCGCGACATCAGGAACCCGACGATCCCGACGATCACCACCGCGACCCAGGTCATCTCCGGTATGCCGGCCCAGTCGGCGCTGCCCAGGTCGAGCAGCATCGCGTCGGTGATCTGCTTCGGCCCCGAGCCGTTGATCATCACCGCCAGCCCGCGGATGCCGATCATCAGGGCGAGCGTGGCGACGATCGGCTGAATCCGCAGGAACGCCACCAGACCTCCGGAGATGACACCGCAGACCGCGCCCGCGATGACGCACACCAGGATCGCGATGAGCGGGCCGTAGCCGATGTAGAGCGGGACGAGCGCCCCGGCCAGCGCAATGATGGCACCGACGGACAGGTCGACGCCCTCGGTGCCGATCACCAGCGCCATACCGAGGGCCACGATGATGATCGGCGTCACCTGCAGCAGCTGCACGCGCAGGTTGGCGGTGTTCAGGAAATTCTGGGTGTAGAAGACGTTGAAGACGAACAACAGCACGGTGGCCGCGTAGACGCCGTACCGCCGCGCCCACTCGAGCACCGCCCCGGTGTCGACCCGTCGGTCGCGCATCGTCAGCTCAGTCATGGTCGGCACCCACCGTGTCGCCCTGCTCACCGCTCGGTGTGTCGAGCGGGATCTCCTCGCCGGCACCGACCAGACCCTCGGTGGTGGGCGCCTTGGCAAGGGAGTTCATCAGCGCGTCGGCGCTGATCTGCGCACCGCGCAGCTCGTCGATCACCTTGCCGTCCTTGAGCACGACGAGGCGTTCGACACCACCGACGAGTTCGTCGATGTCCGAGGAGATCATCACCACGCCCAATCCGTCGTGCGCGAGTTCTTCGATGACACCAGTCACCTCGGCGCGCGCCCCGACGTCGATGCCCCGGGTCGGTTCGTCCAGCAGCAGCACCTCCGGATGCAGGCACAGCCACCGCGCCAACAGCACCTTCTGCTGGTTGCCACCGGACAGCTCGCTGACCTTCTGATCAGGACTCGACGCCTTGATCTTCAACCGGTCCATGTACTCGCGGACGACCTCGTCCTGCTTGGCCGTGTTGATCAGCCCGAACCGGGAGATCCGGGGCAGTGCGGCGAGCACGATGTTCTCGCGCACCGACAAATTGGGGATGATGCCCTCGGCCTTGCGGTCCTCGGGCAGCATCACCACGCCGGCCTTGATCGACGCCGCGATCGAGTTGCGGCGCACCGGTTTGTCCTTCACCTTGATGCCGCCCCGCTCGGTGTGTAATGCCCCGACGATCGCCTTCGCGGTCTCGCTACGACCGGCGCCGAGCAGGCCGCCGAGGCCGACGATCTCGCCGGGCCAGACATCGACCGAGACCTCGTCGATGCGGTGCCGGGCGGTGAGTCCCTGCGCGGACAGGACCGGCGGACCGTCATGGCTGGTGGCCGTCTCCGAGATCGCCGAGAGCTTCAGGTCCTTGGCGTCCCGGCCGATCATGTGCGAGACCAGCTCCAGCCGGGACAACTCGGCCAGCGGCCCGACATGGACCACGGCACCGTCCCGCATGATGGTGACCCGATCGCAGACGGCATACAGCTCCTCCAATCGGTGGCTGACGTAGACGATCCCGATCCCCTGCGCCTTCAAGCGCGCGATCACCTCGAAAAGCGTTTGTACTTCCCGCTGTTCGAGCGATGAGGTCGGCTCGTCCATGATCACCACACGAGCTCGCACCTGGACGGCACGCGCGATCGCGACCATCTGCTGGGCGCCCAGTCCGAGGGTGTTCAGCGGCTGTGCGGGGTTCACGTCGACGCCGTACTCGCGCAGGATCTCCCGCGCCTGTTTGTTCATGGTGCGGTTGTCGATCAGCCCGAACCGCTTGGGCTCCCGCCCGAGGAAGAGGTTGCGCGCCACGCTCATCAGCGGCACCAGGTTGACCTCTTGGTAGATGGTCGAGATACCGGCGTGCTGCGCCTCCAGCGGCGAGTGGAAGTCGACCGTCGACCGCTCGAGCACGACCTCGCCCGCGTCCGGGGCGTAGACCCCCGTCATCGTCTTGATCAGTGTCGACTTGCCGGCACCGTTCTCACCGATCAGCGCGTTGACCTCACCGGGAAAGAGAGTGAAATCGACACTCTTGAGCGCCTTGACCCCGGGCCAGGACTTGCTGAGGCCACGACCCTGAAGTACGGGTTCCGTTGCGACCGCGTCGTCGGTCACGCAACTCCCCTTTCGTTCATGCTGCGGTGCTCCGCAGCCGTGAAGTATCTTCCGGACAACCGAACGCCGTTGGTATGGCGGGCAGTTGACCACCAATCAGGTCCACGCGGCCAGAACGCCGACGACCCCGCGACCCGTCCGGCCACACATGCGGGCGGGTCGCGGAGTGCGTCGGACGACCTTCGGAACGCATCAACCGGGGCTCAGTAGACGTCTCCGCTGGACAACGCCTGCTGCGCGTTGGCCTTGGTGAAGTGGTGGTCCTTGATGATCACCGTGTCCGGCACGCCGGTGCCGTCATACAGCTTGGTGAGCACCTCGAAGGCAAGCGGACCGAACCGCGGATTGGTCTCGATGTCGGAGACGACCTGACCGCTGGCGACCAACTTCACGATGTCGCTGGTGCCGTCGATGCTGACCACCTTGATGTCTTTTCCGGGCACCTTTCCGGCCTGCCGGATCGACTGCAACGCACCGAGTGCCATGCCGTCGTTCTCGGCGTACAGCCCGCTGATGTTCGGGTGCGCCTGCAGCATCTGCGCCATGACTTTCTGGCCGGTCGGCTGGTCGAAGTTCGCCGTCTGCATCGCGACGATCTTGATGCCCGGGTACTTCGCCTTCAACTCGTCGGTGAACCCGCTGGTGCGTTCCTGCGCGACGTTGTTGCCCGGCGTTCCCTGGAGCACGGCGATGTTGCCCTTGCCGCCGAGCGCCGCGCCGAGGTCGTCCGCGGCGATCTTCGCCTGGCCGGTGAAGTCCGAGCCGATGAAGGAGATGAAGTCCTTGCACGCGGCGGTGCCCGCGGTGCGGTCGATCGTCAGGACCGGGATCTTCTTGGCCTTGGCGTGTGCGAGGGCCGAGGCGACGCCGGTGTTGTTCTCCGGCGCGACGATCAGCACCTTGGCACCCTGCGCGATGAGCGACTCGATGTCGTTGTTCTGCTTGGAGACGTCGCCGCCGGCGTTGGTCTGGATCAGCTTGATGCCCAGCTTCTTCGCCTCGCTGGTGATCGACTTGGTCTCCGTCTCGCGGAACGGGTTGCTGGTCGACTCCGACTGCGAGAAGCCGACCGTGGCGGACTTCAGGTCGAGCTTGGGAACACCACCGTCATACCTCTTGTACGTGCAGGTGCCCGCCGCGACGGTCGCCTGCTGGGTGCCGCCACCGCCGCTGCCGCCGGACACGCTGGTCGAGGCGCCGCCTCCGCCACCGCCCGCATTGCTCGACGACTTGGTGCCGCCACCGCTGTTGGCACAGCCCGCAACCGCGAACATCGCGATCACTCCAACGCTGAGCGCCTTCACCGTCCTCGAACTTGCTCGGCTATTCATGGTGAACCTTCTTTCTCTGTGCTGTGCCGGATCATTCGCTTGGGCGAGATCCTTGAACGGATCTCGACGTACTCATTCGTCGGACCTCCTCGAGCCACGACGGGCCAACCCGGGCCGGGAGCCGCCGGTGACATCCGTCAGCCGAGTGCGAGCAGCGCGAAGAACCCGCCGACCACCGGCCGCGCCTGGAACCCCACCGCGGAATCACTCAACGTGTCGTACCAGTCCGTCATCGGCACTCGGCTGCCCGTGGTGTTCGCGAACTGGTAGAGGCTCTCGACGAGGTTGCCGCGCACCGTCTTGTCGGATGCCAGCCACCCGGCGGTCCACATCTCCCAGTCGGCCTTGGTGTAGGTGTGCCGCGGATCGAGCGGCACGCCATACGTGTTCGCGTGCGAGATGTACCACGCGGCCTCCAGCTTCTGGACCGACGCCGGGATCAGGCCCAGGCCGAGCAGCTGATCCGGGAAGCCGTTGTACTTCAGGCTCCACGTACCGTCCTGGTCGTAGGCGAGTTTCAGGTGCTTGCCCGAGCTGTCCATGCTCTTGGTGACCCACTGCCCGATGTAGTCCTTCGAGATCTGGGTGTAGCGAGCGGCGTCGGCGGTGTTGCCGGCGACCGTCGCGATCTGGGACATGGCACCGATGGCGAGGATGCCCTTGAGCGCAAGGTTCACGCTGTGCGCGATGAAGCCGGTGAAGTCGTCGGTCTGGTTCTGGAAGCCGGGGTCCAGCGCGTTCTGGACGAGGTACTCCGCCCACTGGCGCAGGATCCGGTAGTGGCTGCCGGCGTATGCCTGCTTGTCGGCGACGCCGTCGCCCTGCAGGGCCGCCGCGACCATCAGCAGCATGTTGGCCGATTCCTCGACCGGCATGTCCTCTTCGTTCCCGTCGTTGTGCCCGGTGGCGTTCGGATAGCTGCTGCCGAGGTCGTGGGGTGCGAACTCCTTTGGCCAGCCACCGGTTTCCGCGTAGTCGAGGACCGGCTCCAGCAGAAGGGCCAGGAATGCCGGGTCGAGGTAGGAGAAGACCGGGAACGCCGGGTAGAGGATGTCGACGGTCGACATGTTGCCGTCGCTGGAGATCTCCTTGCAGAACGCCCAGGGCTTGCCGTTGTTGCTGACGAGTTCCGTGCCGCCGTACGCCTGCCGCAGGGCGAGTGCGCAGAGCGCCGCGTAGTGCGCGCCGCCGGCCTTCGTGGCCGCAGCCGTGATCCGGTTGTCCAGCTGCTTGGCCCGCGCCTCCGCTGCCGCGGCATCGGCGTGGAAGGCTCCGATCAGCTCATGGGTCGAGGCATAGTAGGTCTCCCACAACGGCGGCAGCGGCTGGCCGAGGTAGCTCACGGCGGGTGTGCGGACGTGGCCGATGCTCAGCACGAACGGCGCGGTCGCGGCCCGGACGGAGCCGAGGTCGACGGCGTGCGCGAAGACGGGCCAGCGATCACTGATCGCTCGCGGCTGGTCGGTGTCGTTGACACCGGTGAGCGAGCCGTGGGACACGAACTGCTGCCGGACAGTGCTGTCCTGACCGGTCTGCCAGCTGGCCGCGGGGATGTCGGGAGCCGTCCACACGACTGATCCCCACGACGCCATGTCGCCGAACTCGCTGAGCACCTGCGGTGAAGCCGGTTGACACGTGAGCGTGTTCACCGCTGCGCCCGACGCGGAGTACGTCTCCTCATCCCACGTGATGGCAGTGCCGGTGTCCCCGTGCGCCCACTCCCCGGAGATGTCGAAGTACAGCTGCACCGAGTGGGCCTTACCGTCGGTGCTGCTCGCGGTTGCGCTCAGGTAGCTCAGGGGCATCGACTGCCGCCGGAGGTCACCGGGCTCGACCGGGGAGAAGAACGACAGGACGATCTGGACGCCCGCCTGCTGAAGGGTGAAGTTCGAATGCGTCGGTGTCAGCTCGAAGCCGATCTCCCGGAACGCGGGAAAGGTGGTGTTCGGCAGCGCCGGGCTCCCCATCAGCACGTATGACGACCCGTCGACCCGCGCGATGGCGGTGAAGGCGGTGATGTGCCCCGTCCAGAACGTCGGCCAGGTGCCCGACGGGTTGTCGGCACGCAGCCAGGTGCTGAGGTATGGCGAGCGCACCGCCAACGGGATCGCGGGCGGCCGGACGGGCGTGAAGGTCGGCGTCTTCGACGACGTCGCGGCCACCGCGCGGCCCGGCGCTCCCAGCACACCGAACGCGCCGACGCCGGCGACCGCCGTCAGCTGCAGGAAGGCACGTCGGGTGGCACCCGCGGACCCGGAGGAGTTGGTGAGCGGTGCTGCGGCCATGTGGACCCTCCGTCAGATGCGTGCCGGCCCGGCGGGTCGGTCATCGCAGGAAGTCAACTAGTGATCCACACCACTGTCAATAGTTTCGATCATTTCCGATCAAATACTGACTCATTCGGACAGCCGTGGCTGGCTCCCTGCTCGGCAACGTGCACCACTACACCGCGCTCCCGGAACGCCTTGACCATCTGCTGGTCGGCGTTCCAATCGGTCACCAGGTGGTCGATCTGGTCCGTCGGAACCGTGCGGCACATCGTGTCGACGCCGAGCTTGGTGTGGTCGGCGAGCACGACCGTTTCGGAGGCGGCTCGGACGATGGCTGTGTCGGAGCTGGCGACCTGCATGTTGGGCGTCGACAACCCGTGTTCGACGCTCAGCCCGTTGCCCGAGATGAAGGCGCGGTGCAGCCGCAGGTCGGCCAGGCTCCGCTCGGTCGCGGCGCCGACGAGGGCGAAGGTCGAGCCACGCAGCGTGCCGCCGGTCAGCACCACCTCAACCGTGCTCTCCGCCAATTCTTGAGCAACAAGAAGGGAATTCGTCACAACGGTCAGGTCGCGGAAGGTCGACAAACGTTGCGCCATCGCCTGCGTCGTACTTCCCGCGCCGAGCAGGATCGCGTCACCCTCGTCGACCAGTCCGACGGCCACCGAGGCGATCGCGGACTTCTCCTCCGCGGCCACGCGCGCCTTCTGGACGTAGGTCAGCTCGTGGGACAGACCACCGGGAAGGACCGCACCGCCATGCCGTCGGTCGACCAGGTTCTGCTTCTCGAGCGCCCCGAGGTCACGCCGGATCGTCACCTCCGACGATCCCGTCGTCTCGACGAGTTCGCGCAAGGACACCACACCCCGAGTGCGCACCAGCTCGAGGATTGCTGCTTGTCGTTCCGCAGGGATCACGGGCGTCCGCCCTTCCGATTCAGTGATGGCGAGAACACGACCGAAATCGTGCATAACCATGCATCTTCGAGCACGGTGTCCCCAGAGTGCACTGGATGGCGCAGAGTTTCAACAGCTCGGAGCCATCGCCTTCCGCGATCGACGAGTTCGCCGACGACACGACCGAGGTGGGATCGACGCGACCGGGCTCAGGCATCGCCCATGACGAGACCTTCGATGGTGTGCTTCTGGGTGATCGGCGTCAGCTCGTCGACGACCGGACAGTCGAGGTGGTGACGCATCCGATGCGAGAGCGACTCCCAGAACTTCCGGGTGACGGCCAGGTCATGGCGCTCGCCGTTGTTCGCATCGGGCCCGTCGACGCCGAGCACGAGAACCGGCCGCGCCTTCGTCGACTCGTTCTTGGTGCCACGGTGAATGGTCAGCGCGCTGCGGGCCGAGATGTCGCCGCGCTGCGGATACTTGCGCACCGCGAGCTGCTCGTAGCGCGAGTAGCACTCCCGGGGCGGGAACATTCCGTGCTCGAAGTCGCGTCCGTCGTCCCACTGGGTGCCGGGTGCTATCTCGAACGGACCCATGTCTTCCGCGGTGTCGACCGCGGTGACGTTGAAGGCCAGTGAGGTCAGCCGTCGCTCGGTCCGTGTTTCGTCGGGCATCGGGAAGTCGCGGTGCCACGGCTGGTTCACGGCACCCTCGAGCGGCACGTCGAAGCCGACTTCGACGATGCGGTAATCCGGGCCGAGAACGGCCGTGGCCACCGACCGGACCCAAGGATGGTCGACGAGATCGACGAACCCGCGCAGTTGCTCGGGGTGGATCTCCACGTAATAGCGGTGCGGGCCCCGCCCCACGGCACCGCCCGGCCGCGAGCGCGCCTCGTCGAAGGCGGCTTCGATGTCCTCGCGCAGCTGGTCGACCCACTCGGTGGTGAAGGCGCCCCTACGGGCCGTGATGCCGTCGACCTGCAGGTGCGCCACCTCCTCTGTGACGTCGACGCCCTGATCGCCACGGGTCTCCGATGTAGTCATGTCTCCTCCTTGAATTGGAACCGTGGACATGGTTGCATCGATGCATTCAACGTTGCAACCGTCGAAATCGATCAACCTGTTCCGCGGGTTCACGAAAGGATGCGTCGGTGACCAGTCGCCTCAAGGACGTCGCCGCACGCGCGGGCGTGTCCGCCCGCACGGTGTCCAACGTCGTCAGCGGGTCCGGTGCTGTCGCGCCGGAGACGCGCCAACGAGTGCAGGCAGCGATCGATGAACTCGGCTACCGGCCCAACCTCGCCGCGCGCAGCCTGCGGGCCGGGCGCACCGGCATCATCGGATTGGCGATTCCGGAGCTGCATTCGCCCTACTTCAGCGAACTCGCGGGTCTCCTGGTGAATGACGCGCAACGTCGTTCGTGGACCGTCGTCATCGACCAGACCGGCGGCGACGCCGACGCCGAACACCGCCTGCTCACGCGGGCGGGCGGCCGCGTCGTCGACGGCCTCATCATCAGCCCCTGGGCATTGGACCCGCTCGAGTTGACCGCGACGGCCCCCACCGTCCCGGTGGTCATACTCGGCGAACGCGGCACCCACGGAGCGACCGACCACGTGGCTGTCGACAACGTCTCGGCCGCCGACGACGCCACCAGCCATCTGGTCGACCGGGGCAGACGCCGCATCGCCGCCATCGGACTTCAGCCGCACCTGAACAACGGCACCGCCGCGTTCCGCGCCGAGGGCTACGCACGTGCCCTGGATCGCGCCGCACTCCCCCACCCACCAGAGGCTCAACGCTCCGTGGCGGCGCTGCACCGCCAGGACGGTGCCCGCGCGATGGCGGAACTGCTCGACGGCTCCGCCGACCCGGACGCGGTGTTCGCCTTCAGCGACGAACTCGCCCTGGGTGCGCTCCACGTCGCCCACGAACGCGGGCTGCGGGTGCCGCAGGACATTGCGATCGTCGGGTTCGACGACATCGAGGACGGTCGCTACAGCCATCCGCCCCTGACCACCATCGCGCCGGACAAGAGACAGATCAGCGAGCAGTCGCTCCAGTGCCTCGCCGACCGGATCTACAGCCCCACGAACGCCGTTCCGCCACAGGAACTGATCGTGCGCCACCGGCTGGTCACCCGCGGCACGACGTGAGCGGGTGTCCCACCGCCGCGCGGACCACCTTCCAACATGCCCTATAGGCATCGAGTCGGTGCAAAACAGGCATTCGACAGCATGGTAGATCCGGCCTCACCATGAAGTCATCACTTCAGCAGTGACGCACACCACAGGCGGTGCTGGCTCAAGGGACACCGCTTCTCGGACCGCCAGAGGTGCCTCGCACGCGGCCTACCCGCGCACAGACCTGGAAGGAATCCCCATGGCCATCGACAGCGCCCACACTCATTCGCCGGTCAACAACACGGCACCCGCTCACTTGCCGGTCAACCCGTCGGCGCTGGCGTTCAGCGCGTTCGCCGGCACGACGTTCCTCCTCAGCTGGGTCAACGCCGGCTTCGCACACGAGAGCCTCCTCGGCACGGCGGCGGCGACGGGCTGGATTTTCGGCGGCGTCATCCAGATCCTCGTCGCGTTCTGGCTGCTGCGCGACAACCACCTCTTCCCGGCAGTGACCTTCGGAGCGTTCGGCGCGTTCTGGGTGTCGTTCGCGCTCTTCGCCACGATCTATGCCGGCAACATTCCGGCGGCCGAGCGCGGGCATGCGACCGCACTCTTCCTGACGCCCTGGGCGATCTTCACGCTGTACATGCTGATCGGCTCACTGAGGACGAACGTCGCGATCTTCATCGCCTTCGTGCTGGTCGAGTGCACGCTGCTGCCGGCGATCATCGGCGACGCCACCGGCAACGAAACCGCCGTTCACCTCGGCGGGTGGGCGGGGATCGCCCTGGCACTGGTCGTCTGGTACATCGCGGCGGCCGAAGTCATCAACCACCAGTTCGGGCGCGTCGTGCTGCCCCTGCGACCACTGGCCTGAGCCGCGCGACATACGACGAAGGAATCCTCCTCATGAAGATTTCACTGGTCCAGGTCGCCAGCCCCGACGGTGAGTCGGCCGCTGGCCGCCGCGAACGGGTGGCCGAGACGGTCGCGACCGTGGACGGCGCGCCGGACCTCATCGTGCTCCCGGAGCTGTGGGGAGTGGGTTTCAACCACTTCGACGACTACCGGTCAGAAGCCGAATCCCTCGACGGGGCAACCGTTTCCAGTTTTTCGCGGATCGCCGCGGAGCGCTCCTGCTTCATCCACGCCGGCAGCTTCGTGCATCAGGACGGCGACGTGCTGCGCAACAGCGGTGTCCTGCTCGGCCCTGATGGCTCGCTGGTCCACAGCTTCGACAAGGTGCACATCTTCGGCTACCAGTCCCGCGAGACCGAGCTGCTCACCCCGGGCACCCGAGCACGGAGTGTGCGGACGCCGTTCGGGCAGCTGGCCGGCACCACCTGCTACGACCTGCGCTTCCCCGGTCTGTGGAACCGGTTGGTCGACGCCGGCGCCGAACTCGTGATCGTCCCCGCCGCATGGCCGGCTGCTCGCCTGGCGCACTGGCAACTCTTGACGGCCGCCCGGGCCGTCGACAACCAGGTCTTCGTCATCTCGTGCAACGCGGTGGGCACGCAGGCCGGGGTCGAGCTCGCCGGGCACAGCCGGATCGTCGAGCCCTGGGGCGCGGTGGTGGTCGAGGCCGGCACCGACGAGGGCATCACCACCGTCGACATCGACCCGGCCCTGGTACGACGCACGCGCGCCGAATTCCCCGTGTTGGCAAACCGACTCGCGGACTACAGCGTTCTCGACTGACCGCCCCCGACATACCGAGAAAGGCACCACCCCATGACAGTCACTCTCACGCCCATCGGCGGAACACCCTTCACCCTCGACCCCGATATCCAGGTGATCGTGGCCGGTTACACCGGTCGCGACGAGGCCCAGGTCCACCACCACATCGACGAACTCGCTGCGATCGGTGTCGCGCCGCCGCCGCAGGTCCCGATGGTCTACCCGATGCCGCCCGAGCTGTTGACCACGTCCCAAACGCTGACCGTCACCGGCGACAACACCTCCGGCGAGGTCGAGCCGGTCTTCGTCCGGCACGCCGGCCAGTGGTTCCTCGGCGTGGGCTCCGACCACACGGACCGCACGCTGGAGACCGTTGACATCGGCGAGTCGAAGCGGGCTTGCCCCAAGCCGATCGGCTCCCGGGTGACGGCAGTCGCCGACTGGGCGGCCTTCGACTACGACGCCTGCCAGGCGACCTGCACCGTGGACGACGCGATCTACCAGAAAGGCTCGCTGGCCGGACTGCGCCGGCCGGACGAGCTGCTGAAGATCCTGATCGACCGCGACGACGAGCTGGCGGCCGGTGATCTGGTCGTCTACGGCGGCACCCTCCCCCTCATCGACGGAGCATTCGTCCCCGGGGCTGTCTGGGGCCTGACGATCACTCTCCCCGACGGCACCGAGCTGACCCACTCCTACACCGTCACCGTCGAGTCCTGAACAAATCCCTGGCCCCCCGCGACAAGCACTGCGAAAGGAACCCGATGCGCACCGGAGCCGAATATGTGGCCTCGCTCAACGACGGCCGGACCGTGATCCTGGACGGAGAAGAGGTCGGCGACGTCTCGTCCCATCCGGCGTTCGCGCCGATGGCCAGGACCATCGCCGAACTCTTCGACATCGCGAACGAGCAGCCCGAGGTGATGCAGTACACCGCCCCGGAGACGGGTCGGATCGCCAACCGCACCTTCGCCGTACCGCGTTCGCAGGACGAGCTCGTGGCGCGTCGCAAGGCCATCGAGACCTGGGCCAAGCACACCCACGGCTGGGTCGGCCGCAGTCCTGACCACGTCGGCACCTTCATGGCGTCGTTCGCCGCCAACAGCCAGGTCTTCGCGGTCGACGGCAGCGACCACGACTTTGCGAGCAACGTCCGCACCCACTACCAGCGCCTCTTGGACGACAACCTCTACCTCTCCTACGCGATCATCCCGCCGCAGGTCTCTCGGGCCACCACCGCGTCCGGCTGGGAAGGCGAATACCTCCAGGCCGGCGTGGTCGAGGAGACGCCGGAGGGTCTGGTCATCCGCGGCTCCCAGATGCTGGCCACCGGCGGCGCCGTCGCCGACGAGATCTTCGTCTCCTGCATCAAGCCGCTCGGACCCGACGACCAGGACTTCGCGGTCGGTTTCCTGGTACCGACCAACGCCGACGGTCTCAAGCTCTACTGCCGGCGGCCCTACATCACCGGCGCGACGAGCTCGTTCGACTACCCGCTCACCACACGGTATGACGAGTCCGACGCACTGCTGGTCTTCGACGACGTGCTGATCCCCTGGGACCGGGTGTTCGTCGACCGCGACACCACCAAGGTGCGACAGCAGTTCTTCGACACCGGCGCGCACGTGCTCGGCAACTGGCAGGCGCAGATCCGATTCGCCACCAAGCTGAAGTTCATCGCCGGTGTCGCACGCCGAGTGACCCAGGTCAACGGCGTGGACAAGATCCCGTCAGTGCAGGAGAAGCTGGGCGAGCTGGCAGCCGTGGTCAGCGCTGTCGAATCCGCAGTGCTCGCAGCCGAATACACCGCCGCACCGGACGAGCAGGGCCAGTGGCTGCCGAACCGATCGCTGCTCTACGCCTCGATGGGCCTGCAGTCCGAGACCTATCCCCGGGTGCTCGCCATACTCCGTGACCTGGTCGGGGGCGGCGTGCTGCAACTGCCGTCCAGCGTCCACGACCTGACCAGCGAGACGAGCCGCGCCGACATCGAGCGCTACGTGCAGTCCCCCGGCGTCCCCTCGGTCGAGCGGGTCAAACTCTTCAAGCTGGCCTGGGACATCCTCGGCTCGGAATTCGCCGGCCGCCACCAGCAGTACGAGATGTTCTACGCCGGCGCACCATTCGTGGTGAAGGGGGTCTACACCTACCGGAACTACGACTACGACGGTGCCCTGCAAGCCGTGCAGGGCTTCCTGGACAGCTACTCCCTCGACGGGGAGAACGTCGAAACCCTCGTTCACTGAAGGAGATTGAGCCATGCCGAAGCCCGAGTACGAATTCTTCCCGGTCACCGACGTCGACTACACGGTCTGCGACGGCGGCAACCCGCTGATCAAGGAGCGCATCCTGTCACGGGATCCCGAGACCGGCTTCGCCTCCCGCATCCTGCGCTACGAGCCGGGAGCCGACTCCACCCCGATGGGGCAGCTGAAGCACGACTTCTGGGAAGAGGTCTACATCCTCGACGGATCCTTCGTCGACCTGACCCTGAACCAGACCTTCCGGGCGGGTGAGTACGCATGCCGCCCGCCGGGCATGCCGCACGGTCCGTGGCGCAGCGACGAGGGCGTCACGACCTTCGAAGTCAGATACGGCGCGAAGTAGGTCGATCGTCATGACACTCCCCGACTTCGCACGTGTCACTCCCGGTGACATGCGGGCCAGCATGGGCCGCTTCGTCACCGGGGTCGCGGTGGTGAGCTCCGGTGTCTCCCGAGAGAACTGGTGCGGTATGACGATCAGCTCACTCACCTCGATCAGCCTGGACCCATCGGTCCTGATGATCTCGCTGACCCACGGCTCGCGTACGACCGACATCGTCGAGCAGGCAGGCGGATTCACCGTCTCGATCCTGTCCTGCCGCCAGGAGGCGGTCGCACGGCACTTCGCCACGCGCGGTGGTTCTCGCTACGAGAACATCGAGTACGACCTCGGCGAGTTCGGTATGCCGCTGATCAAGGACGCGCTGGTGCAGGCGGAGTGCCGTGTGCACGACACCACGGTGATCGGCGATCACACGGTGGTCTTCGGGGAGGTGGCGAACCTCCGGTACCGCGACGGCAACGCGCTGCTCTTCAACGCCGGACGTTTCGGCACCTTCCACGACTCCGGACACGACGAAATCCCGTGGTGGTTCTGATGATCGAGACAACTCAAGCACCCGCGGAGCAGAAGCTGACCGGCTCCCTGTCGGCTTCGGCGATCGCCTTCCTGGTGGTCGCCGCAGCCGCTCCGCTCTTCGTGATGGCCGTGGTGGGCGCTCTCGCCGTCGGCATCGGCGGCATCGGTGCCGCGGCGGGTTACCTCTTCGCGGGTGTCTCGCTGGGGATCTTCGCCGTCGGTTTCACCGCGATGACCAAGCACGTGCGCAACGCCGGTGCGTTCTACGCCTACATCGCCAAGGGCCTCGGCGCCGGCGCAGCCGTGGTCTCCTCCGTCGTGGCGCTGGTGTCCTACAACGTGCTGGAGATCGGCATGTTCGGCGCGCTCGGCTACTTCACCCACGACACTCTGAACAACCTGTTGCACGTCAATCTCCCGTAGTGGTGCTGGGCACTGATCGGCGTGCTGATCGTGTGGTTCCTCGGCTCGCACTCGATCGACGTCGACGCCAAGTTCCTCGTCATCCTGCTCAGTCTGGAGACCGCCGTCCTGTTGCTGCTGGCGATCGCCGTGCTCGTCCAGCACCGGCACGGGATCACCTTCACCTCGTTCACGCCGGCGCACGTGGTGACCGGTCAGCTCGGTGCCGTGCTCGCGTTCGCGTTCGCGGCCTTCATGGGCTTCGAGAGCACGGCTCTCTATCGTGAGGAGGCGCGGAACCCCGACCGCGCCATACCGCGTGCGACATACGCGGCAGTGGCGTTCCTCGGCATCTTCTACGCCTTCATGATCTGGGTGATCGTGCAGGCGTACGGACCCGGCGCCGCGCAGGCGAAGGCGAACCAGCTCGCCGGCGGGATGTTCTTCGACGCCATGCAGAGCTATGTGGGCACCTGGGCGGAGGACCTGATGGATCTGCTGATCATCACCAGCATCCTGGCCAGCCTGCTGGCCTTCCACAATGCGATCACCCGCTATGCCTACGCGCTCTCCCGCGAGCAGGTCATCCCGCGCCACTTCGGCAAGCTGCACCCGAAGTACGACGGGCCCTACATCGCGAGCATGTGGCAGAGCGCGCTGGCCGCAGTCGTCGTGATCGCCTTCGCAGTCGCCGGGCGCGACCCGCTCAACCAGCTGCTGATCTGGGTCAACACCCCGGGGATCTTCGGCATCCTGCTGCTGCAGGCTCTCGTCGGGGTGTCGGTGGTGCGCTACTTCTGGCGCGATCGTCAGGGCCACAGCGTCTGGCGGGTCGTGGTCGCCCCGATCGCCGGCAGCGTACTGATGATCGTCGCGATCTTCCTGGTGACCGAGAACATCACCCTGCTGACCGGATCCGTGCCGTTCGGCAGCGGAGTGAACATCGCGATCCTGGCAGTCACCCCTGGGGCGATCGTGCTCGGTGTCCTCGCGTGCTGGCAACTGCGCCGGACCAAGCCCGAGGTGTATGCCGTCGTCGGATCCCGTGCGGCGGACTGAACCGCGGAAGGGTGATCCAGCCATGACATCGGCACAACTGCTCGTGCGGGCCGCACGGGTCCACACGATGACCGAGGCGGACGCTCCGGCCACGACCGTGGCGATCGCGGACGGCACCGTCCTCGCCGTGGGCGACGACTCACTGCTCGACGAGTTCCGCGGCGCCGAGGTGCTGGATCTCGGATCCGCCACGCTGACACCGGGACTCATCGACGGACACTTCCACCCGGTGCTCGGCACGGACCTGACGGCAGGGGTCGACCTGAGCGCGGCGCACTCCCTCGACGAGGTGGTCGCCACCCTCCGGGCGGCGCGCCGCGACGGGGAATGGGTGAGGGGCTGGGGGCTGGATCCGAACGCCTTCGGCCGGGCGCCGATCACCGACGCTCCGCTGCGCGCGGCCTTCGGCGCGGAGGTCCCCGCGGTGGTGCGCCTGTTCGACGCGCACTCGGTGATCGCCAGTCCGGCGGCACTGGCGGCCGCGGGCATCACCGGACCGCGGGAGTTCGCCGCGGGCGGTGGCATCGTCTGCGGTGACGACGGGCGCCCCACCGGCCAGTTGCGGGAGTTCGAGGCGATCGACCTGGTCGAATCGGTCATGCCGGCCGAGCCGTTCGAGACCCGTCGCGACCGGCTGCGCACCGTGCTCGCGGCCATGGCGGCGGTCGGGATCACCGACGGTGACGCGATGGATTTCAACGGCGATGCCGGTGAGCTGTTCGCGGCCGCCGAGGACGTCGGCGAGCTGCCGATGCGGATCCGCTGTCACCCGTGGGTCGAGCCGGGACAGGGCCTCGCCGCATGGCAGGCGGTCCTGGAGAAGCAGCGCCGCGGTGGCCGCCGCTGGACGGTCGACGGTGCCAAGTTCTTCCTGGACGGCACTGTCGAGGGCGGCACCGCGTGGCTGGCCGAGCCGGACGGGTGCGGCGAGTGCACCGCGCCGAACTGGCGTGACCCGGCCGAATACCGCGAGGCGGTGCACTTCCTGGCGCAACGGGGCGTGCCCACCGCCACGCATGCGATCGGCGACGCCGCCGTCCGCTGCGCGCTCGAGACGCTCGCAGCCACGCCGCCCCTCCCCTCCGGCGCACGGCACCGGATCGAACACATCGAGACCGTGCCCGACGACCTGATCCCCCGCTTCGCCGAGACCAGCATCGTCGCCAGCATGCAGCCGACGCACTGCACCGATTTCAGCGCTGCGGACGGCTCGGACGCATGGTCCCAGCGGCTCGGTCCGGTCCGGGCGGCACGAGCTTTCCGGTTCGGCGACATCCGGCGCGCGGGCGGAGTGGTCGTCCTCGGCTCTGACTGGCCGGTTGCGCCATACGATCCGCGGGCGATCCTCGCGGCAGCCCGGTTGCGCCGCCGTGCCGGTCACCCGGAGGAAACACCGATCCTGCCCGACCAAGCACTGTCCGCCCGTATGGCGCTGGGGGGCTACACCACCCAGCCCGCCATCACCCGGGGCGAGCAGGGCGTCGCCGGCGTCATCGCTCCAGGTTCACGCGCCTCGCTGACGGCGTTCGCGGTCGACCCGCTGTCCGCGGACCCGGACGAGCTGGCAGCAGCACCCGTCGTCGCAACGATCGTGATGGGCAGCGTCGTGCATCTCACCGGCTCTCTGCCGGCCTGACTGCGTCGCGCGGGTTGTCGCGGGTCGCGGGGTCACCGCCGCATCGATCAACTGCTACAACTACGGCTGTTCCTGCTCCGGCGCCCGATCCGAGCCACCGGATCTCAGGCACCCAGTTTGTCGAGAGCGGCTGTGAAGCGCTCGACGGTGCCGTCCACGTCGGTGAGCTTGTCCAGCCCGAACAGTCCGATCCGGAACGACGAGAAGTCGGACGGCTCGCCGCAGTACAACGGCACACCCGCCGCGACCTGCAGACCGACCTGCTTGAACTTCGCACCCGTCTTCAGCTCCGGATCGTCGGTGTACACGACAACCACGCTGGAAGAGGCGAATTCGTCCGCCGCGACCGACCGGAACCCGGCCTCCGCCAGAGCGGCGCGGACGTTCGTCCCGAGGTCGAGCTGCGCCGCGCGCAAGGTGTCCAGTCCGATCTCGCGGGCCTCGAGCATCAGCTCGGCGTTGTGCGCGAGACCGTCGGTCGGCATGGTCGCGTGGTAGGGCGTCTGGCCCTCGACATACGACTCGGTGATGAAGAGCCACTTCTTCAGATCCATCGCGAAGCTGGTCGACGTGCTCGCCTCGACCGCGGCACGGGCCGCCTCGTTGAGCATCACGTAGCCGGCGCAGGGGGTGCCGCTCCAGCCCTTCTGCGGCGCGGTGAGGAGCACGTCGACGCCCAGGTCGGTCATGTCGACCCACAACGCACCGGAGGCCACGCAGTCGAGCACGAACAGGCCGCCCACCTCGTGCACCGCGGCCGCCACCGCACGCACGTAGTCGTCCGGCAGGACGATCCCCGACGCCGTCTCGACGTGCGGGGCGAACACGAATTCCGGTCGGTTCGCACGGATCTCGGCGACAACGTCGTCGACGGGCGCCGGCTGCCACGGCGCCTGGTGCTCGTCAGTCAGCGGGCGGGCAGCACAGATCGTGATGTCGTCGGTGATGTGCCCGGCGTCGAAGATCTGCGACCAGCGATAGGAGAAGGCGCCATTGCGGATGACGAGGGCCCGTTTGCCGTTGGCGAGCTGCCGGGCGATCGCCTCCATCCCGTAGGAACCGCCGCCGGGGACGATCGCCACGGTGTGGGCGCTGTAGGTGGTGCGCAGCACGTCGATGATGTCCTGCATCACCCGCACGAAACGTTGCGACATGTGGTTGAGCGAGCGGTCGGTGAAGACGACCGAATACTCCAGCAGGCCGTCCGGGTCGATGTCGTCGTGTGGCAAGTTCACCTTCGCAGGGTACTGAGTGGGAGACATGGTCATCGCTCTCCCCCTCGTCGCCGCCTTCTTGCTGGGCGTGGGCTTCGTGCTGCAACAACGGGCTGCATCACGGGCACCGCAGGCAGACGTGCTGAAGTTGCGGCTGCTCTGGGATCTTGCGCATTCGCGACAGTGGCTGGGCGGTATGGCGTCGATGGTCTGCGGCCAGATCGTCAGTGCGATCGCGCTCGGCCAGGCCAGTATCTCGATCGTCGAGCCGCTGCTCGCCACCAACCTGCTGATCGCGCTGCTGCTCTCCAGTGCGGTGACCCGGTCGCGCCTGCGCCGCACCGACTGGCTCGGCTGCCTCGTGCTGGGCTCCGGGCTCGCCGCGTTCCTCGCGGCGGGGGCCCCCGCCGCCGGCAGCGGTTGGCTTGCCGGTCCGCGCCGCTGGAGCGCGGTCGGCGGGATTTGCGCCGTCGCGGGCGTGCTCGTCGCGGTCGGGCGGGGACAGCCGAAGTTGCAAGAGGGCACGCTCCTGGCCGGCGCCGCCGGGTGTCTTGCTGGGCTGCAGGACGGCCTGACCCGGATGTCGGTGCTGCGTCTCCAGCACGGGCTGCCAGGAGCGGTCCACGCCTGGGAGCCGTATGCCGTCGTGGCCGTCGCCGTGGTGGTGATCCTGTTGCAGCAGAGCGCCTTCGAGGTCGCGCCGCTGCGTGACACGCTTCCCGCGGTGACAGTGGGCGAGCCGATCGCGGGCGTCGTCTTCGGCATCGTCGCGCTCGGCGACCACATCCGTGCGGCGCCCTGGGCGGTGGCACTGGAGCTGGGCGGCCTGGTGGCCATGGTCGCCGGTGTCTATGTGATCGCGACGTCGGACCTGCTCGCGCAGGCGGTCGGCGAACGACCTACCGAGGACCAGGAGGGAGGGTCATGATCACGGTGGTGCTCGCGCTCTGCGCGGCGGTCAGCAACGCGGTGGCCACTGTCCTGCAACGCCGGGCCGCACGAGAAGCGCCGGCCACGGAACGATTCCGGTTCGCGCTGGTGCTTGACCTGGTCCGCCGACCGGTCTGGCTCGCCGGGATCGGCGCGCTGATCGCCGGGTTCGGCTTCCAGGCGGCCGCGCTCAGCGGGGGTGACCTTGCCATCGTGCAGCCGGTGCTCGCGGTGGAACTTCCGCTGACGCTGATCATCGCCGGCCGGGTGTTCCACCGGCCGACCGGCGGACGAGCACGACTGGGCGCCGTCGTGATGGCGGCCGGCCTGGCGGCGTTCCTCATCGGCCTGGCGCCGGCGTCGGGCACCGCCCAGGTGCACTGGATCCGCTGGGTCATCGCCGGCGCCGCAGCTGTCGCGGTCACCCTGACGCTGATCGTGCTGAGCCGGGTCGGAGGGGCGACCGGTGCCTGCCTCCTGGGTGCGGCCGCCGGCCTCGGCTTCGGTATGACGGCCGCGTTGATGAAGTCGGCAACGGCGTACCTCCCCCAAGGTCTCGGTGCGGTCTTCGCCTCCTGGCAGCTGTGGGTGATGGTCGCCGCCGGTGTGTTCAGTCTCTTCCTGCTGCAGAACGCGCTGCAGAGCGGCACCCTCGTCGCGGCGCAGCCGGCGGTGACCTTCACGGATCCGGTGACCGGCGTCGTCCTGGGCGTCCTGCTCTTCCACGAGCAAGTCCGGCTCGGCGTGTGGCTGGTGCTCGAGGTGTTCGGCGTCGCCGCCATCGTCGCCGGCAGTGTCGAACTCGCCCGCTCGCCCCTGGTCGCCGGTGACGACGACCCGGATCAGCCCTGACCGTCGACCGGCTCAGCCGGGCGTGCTGTGCGCGTGCGACCGTGCCAGCTCGGCCACGACCTCCGCGGCGTGCGGACTTCCGTCGTCGAACATCGCCGCCCCGGCTGCACAGAGCCGTTGCCGCGTTCCGGCAGCCGACGAGTTCAGTTGATCGAGCACCGACACGAGTTCCGAAGGAGCAGAAGCCAATACGGACAGTCCGGCCTCCTGCAATCGCGCCGCGCCGACTCGCCCGTGCCCGGCAATCGGATCGAACGTCACGACAGGAAGGCCGTCCGCGAAAGCCTCCCAGCAGGTCAGCCCCCCGCCGGCGTTCTCCACCAGCACCGATGACTGGGCCATCAGGGACGCCATGTCGGTGACCCAGCCGAGCACCTCGCAGTCCCGGAGATCGCGCGTCAACCGACGTCGAAGGTGGTCGTTGTGACCACAGAGCACCGCCGGCCGGTAACGACCCGTGCTGGCCAGAATGTGCGCGACGCGCCCCGGGTGGCCGACACCCCACGAACCGGTCGAGACCAATACTCGGGACCGGTCCCGCCCGGCGATCGACCACGGACGACTGTGCAACGCGCCGCGCCGGAACTCCGGCCGCACCACGGGCTGCACGTGGCGCGCATCGACGCCGAGCTCGCGGCGCAACTGGTCGGCCTGACCCGGGTAGACGCACAGGTAGAGGTCGGTTGTCGGGTCGCGCCACATGGCATGCGCCTCGGCCTCGGTCACCAGAACGACACTCGGCGCCTGCAAACTGCCCTCGCGGCGCAACTGGTTCGCGGCCTGCCCGGCGAGGTGGAACGTGCTCACCACGACGTCCGGCGGATCCGCCGCGACGACCGACCGCAGCCCGTTCGCCGCAAGATGCACGGCCGGTGACGCGTCGGGACCGGCTCCGTCACGAGGCACGAAGAACCCGCGGTAGATCGCTTCGTAGAGCCAGGGCGCGACCTGCAGCATGCCGCGGTAGCCGGCCCGCATGCCATGCCCGAGGCGCCACGGGAAGACGGTGAGCAGGTCGACCACGTCGACGTCGTGTCCGTCGTCCCGGAGCCGTCGTGCCAACTCCCCGGCGACTCCGTTGTGACCGCCGCCCATGCTCGCGGTCAGCACCAAGATGTGCGTCACGGAAATGTGGGTACCCGGACGTCATGGATCCCATGCCTTCGGGAGCGGCCCGTCATACAACAGCGGCACTGGCCATGCCGGTGGCGCTCGGGCTCGCGCAGGCGCTGCCCGCGGCGACCTGGCTGCCCACGGTCCGGCGCCTCTTCCCGGCTCTCGCGGGGCGCGGCATCCCCGAGCACGTGGCGCTGACCATCGACGACGGTCCGGACCCGGCCACGACGCCGGCGTTGCTCGAACTCCTCGGCGCGCACGGTGTGCACGCAACGTTCTTCGTGGTCGGTGAACGAGCACGGCGCCACCCCGGACTCATCGACGAAATTCATTCGGAAGGACATGAACTCGCGGTGCACGGCTGGTCGCACATCGACTTCCTCCGGCTCACTCCCGCTGCTGCGGCGCAGGAGGTTGAGTACACTGCGGCGCTCCTCCGGGAGCTGACCGGGCATCGGCCGTTGTGGTTCCGCCCGCCGTACGGCGCCCTCAGCGGGACCGCGCTCTGGGCGTCCCGCCGGGCCGGCCTGCGACCCGTCTTGTGGACCGCGTGGGCGCGCGACTGGGAAGCACCCGAACCATCGCTGATCGTCAGCCGGCTGCGCGATGGCGGCGGTCGGGGTGGCACCGTCCTGCTGCACGACTCGCCGTACGGGGCCGCACCGGGGTCCGATGCGGCTTGTCACGCCGCGGTCGAGGTGTTGCTCGACGTATGGCGGGACGACGGCCGCGTGGTCGGCCCCCTCGCCGAGCACGGCGTCGGGTCCGGACGGCACCGAGTTCTGCCTGATGGTCGCGCCCTAGTCTCGACCCCGTGACGAAACGCGCATGGCTGAGCTGGAGCAGCGGCAAGGACAGCGCGACGGCGCTCGAGGTCGTGCGAGCCGACCCGGAGATCGAGGTGGTGGGCCTGCTGGTGACGGTCAACGCCGCGGCGGACCGGGTCGCCATGCACGCCGTACGCCGGTCGTTGCTCCACGCCCAGGCCGAGCGCATCGGCCTGCCGGTGCACGTCGTGGAGATCCCGTCGCCCTGTCCCAACGACGTCTACGAGACGAAGATGTCCGAGGCGCTTGCCGCGGCGCGCGCGGACCAGGTGGAAGCGGTCGTGTTCGGAGACCTCTTCCTGGCCGACGTCCGCGCCTACCGGGAGCACGCGATGGCGGGGACCGGGATCGAGCCGCTGTTCCCGCTCTGGGGCAGGCCGACCGAGCAGCTGGCACACGACATGGTTGCCGCCGGCCTGCGTGCGGTCCTCACCTGCGTCGACCCGGCGCAGCTCGACCCGTCGTTCGTGGGCCGGTCCTTCGACGAAGCTCTCCTGCGGGACCTGCCCGCCGGCGTCGACCCGTGCGGTGAGCACGGCGAGTTCCACACCTTCGTCTGGGACGCGCCGGGCTTCGCCCGCCCGATCGACGTCGAGGTCGGCGAGGTGGTGACCCGGGACGGTTTCGTCTTCGCCGACGTCTTACCGGCGCGGTAACGCCTCTCAGCCGAGCTCGCGCACCGTCGCCAGCACCTCGTCGAGCATCGGCTCGGTGAGACGTCCGGTGAAGGTGTTCTGCTGGCTGACGTGGTAGCAGCCGACCAGCTCCACCGGACCGCCCGGCGACTGCAGGGTCGCACGTGCGCCGTGGCCGAACTTCGGCTTGGGCCGCGGGATCTCCCAACCGAGCGACCGGGCGGTGGAAATCGTGGCGTCCCAACCGATTCCGCCGAGGGTGAGTATGACGCGCACCGTTCCCTCGGACAGCTGCAGCTCGCGCTCCAGCCAGGGGGCGCAGGTCACCTTTTCGGCGGTCGTCGGCTTGTTCGCCGGCGGAGCGCAATGGACCGGTGCGGTGATGCGAATGCCGTGCAGCTGCAGGCCGTCTCCGGCCGACACGGCAATCCCCCGGGTGGCGAAACCCATCCGGTAGAGCGCCGCGTAGAGCCAGTCTCCGGACCGATCTCCGGTGAACATTCGCCCCGTGCGGTTCGCCCCGTTCGCCGCCGGAGCAAGACCGACGATCAGCCGCGTCGCGGCAGGATCGCCGAACGCCGGCACCGGACGTCCCCAGTAGGGCTCGCCCGCGAACGATCGGCGCCGGCCGCTGGTCGCAACTTCTTCGCGCCACGCCACCAGACGCGGGCAGGCCCGGCACACCGACACCAGGGCGTCCAGTGCGTCGATCGTCTGCGCCGACCGCGCGAGTCGACGCACCCCGGCAGCGGTATGGGCCACAGGCGTCTCGCCGGTCGCCCGGTCACCCGGCCACCCACTCCCGGGCGGCACCGGCGACTCGAAGTGCTGCCCGGTCATCGGATGCGCGTCGGTCATCGGGGCCCCCGCGAAGTATCGGAGGAGCGAAGCGGGGGAGAACTTCGTGGGGTGATCACTCACCTCTTGTACCGGCTGTCGGTGCCTCCTGCCAAAATTCGTCGAATGGCGACCATCGTCTTCTTTCACGCGCACCCCGACGACGAGAGCTCGCAGACCGCTGGCTCGATGTCCCGTGCCTCCGACGAGGGCCACCGCGTGGTCGTCGTCTACGCGACCGGCGGTGAGCACGGCGAGCTGCCGGCCGACCTCGCGGCCGGCGAGACGCTGGCCGACCGGCGCCGGGCCGAGGCGGAGGCCTCGGCGAAGATCACCGGCACCTCGCGGGTCGCCTGGCTCGGCTACCACGACTCCGGCATGACCGGCTGGGAGCAGAACTCCGACCCGCAGTCCTTCCACCAGGCGCCCGTCGACGAAGCGGCCGCGCGGCTGGCCGCGATCCTGGACGAGGAGGACGCCGACGTGCTCGTCGGCTACGACTGGCACGGCAGTTACGGGCATCCGGACCACGTGAAGGTGCACGCGGTGACCTACGCCGCCGCAGAGCTGGCCGCACGCCCCCCGCGCGTGCTCGAGGAGACGATGAACCGCGACGTCATGCGAGCGCAGCTCCAGGCAGCCCGGGACACCGGCATGGAGGTGCCGTTCGACCCGGACGGACCGATGGACGACGGCAACCCGATGGGGCTGCCGGAGGCCGAACTTCACTGGGCTGTCGACGTTTCGGACTATCTGGACCGCATCCGGGCAGCCATGCAGTCACACAGCAGCCAGGTGTCCGACATCGGCATGTTCATGGCGATGCCGCCGGAGGTCTTCGCGTCGGCGTTCGGCACCGAATACTTCCTGGAGCGTGGCCGCCCGGACGGCATGGTGCGCGGCTGGTTCCTGGACGCATCGCCGACGTCAGCCTGAGGTGCACCTGCACACAACCCGCGACCGTCGCGACTTGTGTACGCTCGCCGGCGCAAACCTGCACCCAACTCGCAACCGTCGTGACTTGTGTACGCTGCCGGCTCAGCCGGGGAGATGCGCCCGCACGAGCAGCCGGGTGGAGTGCGCGACGAACGACCCCTCCCGGCGGATGCGAACATCCAGCTCACGCAGGTGGGCGTCATACCGCGCGGGCGTGAAGTCCGGGACCCACCACACGCACTTGCGGAGGATGTAGACGACCGCTCCGACGTCGAAGAACTCCATCCGGCAGCGGGCGCTGCGGATCTCGTCCACAACGAGGCCTGCGGCGCGCGCGCCTGCGCGATCGTGTCGCGGGTGCCGGCCGTCGTGCACCGCTGCGGGCAGTGGTCCGAGGAACCATTCGATGAGTTCGAATGCCGAACTCGGCCCGACGTGCTGGGCGAGATAGCGCCCACCGGGACGCAGGACGCGGGCGATCTCCGGCCACGGCGTGCTCACCGGGTGGCGCGACGACACCAGCTCGAAACTGTCGTCCGGCCAGGGCAATGGGCCGTCGACGCCGACCTCGACGACCTCGACTCCTTTGCGCTCCAGGCGATTCCGCGCGACGTGCACATTCGGCGGCCAGCCCTCGGTGACGGCCATCCGCGGCGGCAGCTGCGGCGCGGCGTCCAGCACCTCTCCGCCGCCGGTCTGCAGGTCGAGCGCACTGTTGACCTGCCCGAGCGTGCTGGCCAGCAGGCGGGCGTAGCCCCACCCGGGTCGCTCCTCGGTGGCTCGGCCGTCCAGCCAGGAGAAGTCCCACCCCGACACGTCGACGGCAGTCGCTTCGTCGATCAGCTCGTCATACGAACGCATGGCTCCATGCTGCCGTCCCGGTCAACCGGAATTCGCCGGCCGCTCACCAGCGCGGCGGATCGGTCTTCCGCAGCTCCGGGTCGTCGGTCCGGAAGGTGCGCACCGGCCCCGGGCCAGTGGTCGGGCCCTCGAACCGGACGGTGACCCGGCCGAGTCCGCTGCCCCACACCCAACCCGCGCCGTGCTGGGCGTGTTCGACGTCCTGCCCCGGCCACCACTCCGGTGCCGGCTCGGTCGGGTATGCCGCGGGACCGGGGGTACGGCGAACGTCACCGGCCGGGGTGGCAGGAACGTCGTCGTCCGGGCTGTCCGCTGCGTCCACGGCAAGCTGGGCGGCTGTGAAGTCGCCGGACCCTTCGAAGTGCAGCTGTTCCTGCGCGTGAGCGCTGAGCCCGGAAACGCCGACACCGAGCAATCGCAAGCCGTTCGAGACGTCCACGCCCTCGAGCAGCCGCCGGGCGACATCGAGGATCACCCCGGCGTCGCCCGTGGGGTGCAGCAACGTCTCCGAGCGCGTCGAGGTGGCGAAATCGTGCTGCCGCACCTTGATCGTGACGGTCCGCGCGAAGGCCGCCGACTTGCCGAGCCGGGCCGCGGCGCGACGTGCGAGGCTCGCCAACTCCGCGTCGAGCACAGCACGATCGACGACGTCGTGCTCGAAGGTCTCCTCCGCCGACACGCTCTTCGCCTCCCGCTCGACGACCACCTCACGGTCGTCGCGAGCGCGCGCCAGCTCGTAGAGGCTGCCACCGTGCGCGGCACCGAAGATGCTGACCAGGTCGGCCCGCTCCATTCGCTGCAGGTCGGCCACCGTCTCCACGCCGAAGCTGCGCAGCCGGGCCTCGGTCGCCGGGCCGATGCCGCTCACCACCCGGACCGAGAGCGGCCCCAGGAGTTCCAACTCGTGTCCGGGCGGCACGACCACCAGCCCCGCGGGCTTCTCCAGATCCGAGCCGATCTTCGCGAGCATCTTCGAGCTGGCGATGCCGGCCGACGCGGTCAACCCGCCAGTGGCCACGGTGATCTCGGCCAGCAACGCGCTGACCGCACCGCGCACTCCCTCGGTGCTCAGGTCGATGCCGTCACCGGCCGCGAGGTCGACGTACGCCTCGTCGACACTGACCTGCTCCACCAACGGCGACAGCTGCCGCAAGAGGTCCATGACGACCCGGCTCGACGCCCGGTAGGCGTCGCCGCGCGGATGGAGGAAGGCGGTGCCAGGCGGACAGCGCCGACGGGCCTCCGCGGTCGGCATCGCCGAACGGGCGCCGAAGCGTCGGGCCTCGTATGACGCGGTGGCGACGACACCTCGCGCGCCGACTCCCCCGACACACACCGGTTTACCGCGCAGCGACGGCTTGTCGCGCTGCTCGACTGCCGCGAAGAATGCGTCGAGGTCCAGATGCATGATGCTGGCCGTGGAACGCACCGGGCCATTGTTCCGGACGGCTGTGACACTCGGCGCCAGGGCGTCAGCAAAGGGTCAGCGCGACCTTCACGTCGTCCGGCTGGGGCGCGAACGCATCGGCATACTGCTCCAGCGGCACCCGGCGGGCGACGAGGCGCTCCAGCCACGTGAGGTCGGCGGCTGCGAGGCAGTGCGCGGCCGCCTGGTAGTGACGCAGGTTCGCGTTGACCGAGCCGACGACGACGGTGTTGCCGAGGACGGCTGCGCGGTTGATCGCGCCCAGGTCGACCGCTTCCGTCGTGCCGGGATTGGAGATGCCGGTCAGCACGGTGATCGCGTAGGGCTTGGCGTTGGCGATCGCCGCCTCGATCACCGGCACTGCCCCGGTGCCCTCGATGACGACGTCCGGGGCAAGCTGCGCAACCACGTCCGTCGGCGGGCCGCTGTGATAGGTGGCGCCGAGGTCCCGCACCAGCTGCGGCTTGGGACCGTCGGCAACCCGGTCGAGCACGTGCACGTCGAGACCGCGTTGCCTCCCGATGAGCGCGGCGAGCAGACCGACCGGACCGGCACCGGTGATGAGGACCGATTTCGGATCGAACCATCCGCGGCCGCCGATGCGGTCCACCTGCTCCCAGGCCTTCGCGACGATGGTCGTGGGCTCCATCAGCATGCCGACCGGCTCCAGCGCCGCGTCCAGCTTGACGGCGTGCGCGGCGTGCACCCGCCAGCGCTCGGCGGCGAAGCCGTCCAGCTGCTTGATCCCGTGCTCGGTGTATTGACCGTTGCGGCACATGTCCCACTCGCCATGGGCGCAGGCACCGCACGGCACCGGGTCCGGCATACGGACGACACCGACGATGAGGTCGCCGGCAGCGAAGCCGCTGTCGGCCGGTGCCTCGCGCACCCGGCCGAGCGACTCGTGCCCGATGATCAACCGGTCCGCGCCCTCCGGCGCCCAGCCGTACAGGCCCTCGGCCAGCTCGTGGTCGGTCCCACAGACACCCACGGCCAGGCCGTCGACGAGCACGTCGCCCAGGGCCTCCTCCGGCTCTGGAACGTCCTGCACGCTCAGGCTGTCGGCATGTCCCGGGATGACGGTGAGAGCTCGCATGCAGCGAAGCTACCGGACGTCGGTGAGGCGCCGGCGAACGCCCGGTGGAGTGCAGGCGTCAGCCGATCGAGCGGTGCAGCAGCAGCGGCAGCACCATGCGGGCGCCGGCAGCCCGCAACGCAGCCGCTGCCAGTGTGACGGCCCACCCGGACGACGAGCGGTCGACGACCAGCAGCACGGCGGCACCTTCGACCTCGGGGAGCGCACTGTCCGCGATCGCATCCCGCCAGTGGATCGCCTCGTCGACAGAGGTGGCGTCGTCCGGTGGCGTCCCCCGTACCTGCCAGCCCACGGACGGAAGCCGGCCGGCAGCGCCCAGCGCCGCCACGACGCCGTCGACCAGCCGGGGGTGCCCGGCGACGCTCAGTCCGGCGATGACATCCGGCCGGCTGGGCCAGGACCACTGCGCAAGCGTGCGCACACATGCCTCGAGAAGGTCCGGCGGCGGCGGACCGTCCTCGCGCAAGGGGCCCGCGAGCAGGTCGGCCCACTCGACGGCGTCGGCATGGACGATCACCCGGCCCTCCTCGGCGGCCGCTGCGGGTGGGATGCGCCCGCGACGCCCGAACTCGCCGCCGGGCCACATCTTTCGCGGCTCCAGCACATGCTGCTCGGTGCGCAGCACGTGGCGGACCTGCGCGACGGTCTCCGGTGACGCCGTAGGACCGAGCGGCTCCGGCAACCGGCCCAGGCACACGGAACAGCGGCCGCAGGGTTGCGCCTGCGGGTCGTCCAGGGACTGCTGCAGCAACTGCATCAGGCATTGCTCCCCGCGGATGTAGCGCCGCATGATGTCGGCCTCGCGTTGTCGCACGGCCAGCACGCTGTCGTAGTGCTCCTGGTCGTAGCTCCACGGCGCCCCTGTGGCGCTCCATCCCGACGCTGTGCGCTCGGTGATGCCGTCGACCGCGAGCTGTTTGAGCAGCAGGTCGACCTTGGTGCGCCGCAGACCGGTCTCCGCCTCGAGCTGCGGGACCGACATCGCGTCGTCGGCGGCGCTCAGCACCTCCAGCAGCCGCCGGACCTGCGGCTCCTTCGGGATGGTCGCCGTGGCGAAGTAGTCCCAGACTCCGTCATCACCGGCCGACGGCAGCAACGCCACGAGCGCGTGGTCGATCGCCCGGCCGGCGCGGCCGACCTGCTGGTAGTAGGACACCGGCGACGGCGGCGCACCGACGTGTATGACGAATCCGAGGTCCGGCTTGTCGTAGCCCATCCCGAGCGCCGAGGTCGCGACCAGTGCCTTCACCCGGTTGGCGCGGAGGCTCTCCTCCAGCTCCTCCCGCGTGTCGGAGTCGAGCTGGCCGGTGTAGGCGGCGACCGGCAGCTGCTCGCCATACCGGCTGCGCAACGCCTCGGCGAGCCGCTGGGCGTCGGCGACCGTCAGCGTGTAGACGATGCCCGAGCCGGGCAACCGCGGCAGGCGGTCGACGACCCAGGCGAAGCGCTGCAGCGGGTCCAGCTGGGGCAGCACCGCGAGTTGCAGGCTTGCCCGGGCGAGCGGGCCGCGCAGCACGAGGGTGCCGTCACCGAACTGTGCGGCGATGTCCTCGACGACACGTGCGTTGGCCGTCGCGGTGGTGGCCAGCACGGGGGTGTCCGGGTTGAGCCGACGCAGCACGTCGGTGACCCGGCGGTAATCCGGCCGGAAGTCGTGGCCCCAATCGGACACCGAGTGCGCCTCGTCGACCACGACGAGGCCGAGTGCGCCGGTGAGCGACTCCATCACCCGAGCGCCGAAGGTGGGGTTGGCCAGCCGCTCCGGCGAGACCAGCAGCACGTCGAGGTCGCCCGCGGCGAGCTCCGCCTCGATGTCCTGCCAGTCACCGATGTTGGAGCTGTTGAGCGTTGCCGCACGCAACCCGGCGCGCGCGGCAGCGGCCACCTGGTCGCGCATCAGCGAGAGCAGCGGCGAGATGACCAGCGTCGGCCCGCGGCCTTGTGCGCGCAGCCAGGACGTCGCGATCCAGTAGACCGCCGATTTTCCCCACCCGGTGGCCTGGACCACCAGCACGCGCGAGCCTGGTTGCGCCAGGGCGCGTAACGCGTCCAGCTGCCCGTCGCGCAGTCGGGCACCGGGCCCGGCCAGCACGGCGAGCACGTCGTCGGCGACGGATTCGATCGTCGGAGCTGCCACGGAGGTCATGGTGTCAGTCTGCGAGTGGGCACCGACAACGCCGTCGGTCAGGCCGATTTCCTTCGACGCTGGCACGACGCTCGACGTCCTCGGGAGCCGGCGCGGTGCCACCGAGGCGGGCCGGCAGGTATTTCAGGTCGGCGCCGGTCAGTGGCTCGTAGGTCTCCTGCACGGCGTGCAGCATCTGTTCCATCCGCGTGCGCAGGGCGACGGTCTCTGCCTCGACGTCCGCGTCCCGAGCGATCGGCATCGGTGCGCCGACGTCGATCCGGATCGGGACCTTGGGCCGCCACAGCTTCCGCGGCAGACGCTTGGTCCAGACCCGCTGCGAACCCCACAGCACCATCGGGATCACCGGTACTCCGGCCTCCTGGGCCATCCGCACCGCGCCCGACTTGAACGGCCGCAACTCGAAGGACTGCGAGATCGTCGTCTCCGGGAACACCCCGATCAGCTCGCCGGCCCGCAGCGCCTCCACGGCTGCCCGGTAGGCGTCGGCGCCCGCCGACCGGTCGACCGGGATGTGCTTCATGCCGCGCATCAGCGGACCCGACACCCGATGCTCGAACACGTCTTTCTTGGCCATGAAGCGCACCTTGCGACCGACATCCAGCGCGGAGTAACCGGCATACGCGAAGTCGAAGTAGCCGATGTGATTCATTGCGATCACCGCGCCGCCGGTGCGCGGAATGAGGTCGGACCCGGTGCGTTCGAACCTCAGTCCCTGCACGGCGAAGACACCGCGCGCGAAGGTGATGACGCCGGAGTAGATCGGTTCCATGCGCGAACAGTACCGGCCGGTAGGGGGCCGGACTCGTCCGGAATGCCGGCCACCGGCGGGGACGTTGCAGGTGCCGTGACTGATGCCGCGATACCGCTGTCCGTGCTCGACCTCTCCCCCATCGCCGCCGGGCGCTCGGCCGCCAGCGCGCTGCAGGAGACCATCGCCCTCGCCCGACACACCGAATCACTCGGCTATCAACGGTTCTGGGTCGCCGAGCATCACAACCTGCCGAGCGTCGCAAGCTCCTCGCCGGTCGTGATGATCGCCACGGTTGCCGCCGCCACCCACCGCATCCGGGTGGGCGCCGGCGGCATCATGCTGCCGAACCACGCGCCGCTCCAGGTGGCCGAAACGTTCCGGGTGCTGGAAGCGCTGCACCCCGGTCGCATCGATCTCGGCCTGGGCCGTGCGCCGGGCACCGACCAGCTCACCGCTTTCGCGTTGCGCCGCAGCAAGGAGGCGCTGATCGCGGACGACTTCCCACAGCAGTACGCCGAATTGCGTGCGTATGTCGACGGATTCCCCCACGACCATCCGTTCGCGCCGATCAGCGCGCAGCCTGCCGACGTGCCGTTGCCGCCGATCTGGATCCTCGGGTCCAGCATGTATGGCGCCCAGGCGGCGGGGCTGCTCGGCACGAATTTCGCCTTCGCGGGCCATTTCGGCAGCGTCGATCCCAGGGACGCGTTCGACGCCTACCGCAACTCGTTCCAGCCGAACGGTCGTCCGGACAGTCCCGCCGAACCGCACAGCATGCTTGCCGTGTCGGCGATCGCGGCCGAAAGTCGCCAACGGGCAACCGAGCTCGAGCGCGCGGCAGCGTTGTCGACGGTCCGGCTCCGGCAGAACCGTCCGGGCCCGCTCCCGACGCCGGAGGAAGCCGCCGCCCACGAGTGGACCGCGGCAGAACAGCACCTCGTCGACGGACTCGGACGTTTCGTGACGGCGGGCACCGGCGCGGAGGTGTACGCAGGGATCAAGGCCCGAGCGGAGGCCTGCGGTGCGGACGAGTTGATGATCACCACCAACGTGCACGACCCGTCCGAGCGGCGGGCGTCATACACGCTCATCATGGAGGCTGCTCGCGCTGCCGGGTAACTTGGGGACCATGAATCTGGAACGCCCCGAAGCCCCCGACCCCTACTCGCTGTTGCCGAGCGTCCCGTCGCTGACGGTGACCAGTGAATCCTTCGCCGACGGCGACCCGCTGCCGGACCAACAGGTCTACAACGACTGGGGATTCACCGGTGGCAACAAGTCACCCCAGCTGTCCTGGAGTAATGCTCCGGAGGGCACCGCCGGTTACGTCGTGACCTGTTTCGACCCGGACGCGCCGACACCGTCCGGCTTCTGGCACTGGCTGCTGCTCGGGATCCCCGCCGACGTGACGTCGCTGCCCGAAGGAGCCGGCGACGGGACGGACCTGCCCGCAGGGGCATTCCACGTCCGCAACGACTTCGGCGACAAGGCGTACGGCGGAGCAGCGCCGCCGGCCGGCGACCGC
>NZ_JBMAMH010000005.1:0-288217 GCF_058148645.1 Flexivirga sp. YIM B11880 | reverse complement strand
TCAACAGGAAGGTTCGCGGGCCAACCGGCTAGTCCTAGGCGGTCAGCCACCGCTGTGAAATCCACCAAGATCGGATCGAGGTCAATGCTCATGTTCGGACGGTAGCGGCATTGGTCGACAGGTCCAGGCGAACAGTCCGCGCACTCGCGGCGGTATGGCGTAGGTGTTAGCGACGTGCCAGGACCGGATCGGCACGGTAAGTCACGTGGTCCATCGAGAAGAGGCAGCGAACCGGCGCTTCCGCAGGCGCTCTTCTTACCACGGCAATGTCTCGTTCGGTGAAGTGCCCTACCCTTCGATGCAAGGGCAACGGATCACTTGAGGGGCCACGATGCGCACAGTGACATCGGCGTTGTACGTCGACTTCGACAACGTCTTCGGCGGCTTGAGGCAGCTCGACGAACAGACTGCCGATACCTTCGCCAACGACCCAGGCCGTCTGGTCAATTTCCTACGTCACGGAACGGATGACGAAGGTGACTTCCAGAGAAGATTCCTCGTGCGGGATTGCTACATTAACCCGCATAGCTTCGCTAGGTTCCGTGCTCAGTTCGTTGCCGCAGGATTCCGTGTAATCGACTGCCCCTCCCTTACCCAGCGTGGCAAGTCGGCGGCCGATATCCATATCGTCATCGACGTGGTCGACGCCATCTCACACGCAACTCGTTATGACGAATTCGTGATCTGCTCGGCCGACGCGGACTTCAGCCCTCTTATGACAAAACTACGTCGGCATGACCGGCGCACCGTGATGGTGGCTGCTGGCAAGACGGCACCTGCCTACCAAGCGGTATGTGACGCGGCTGTGGGTGCCATGGAGCTCGTCGCCGCCTTTGCCCGAGATGCGGCGCTTGCCCAGCATTGTGCTGACGGAGTGGAAGGTGCTTCGCCAATCAGCGAGGAGGATGTCGCCAGTGCAGCCGAGGCGGTCCGAGCAAGAGTTACTCAGAGTGACAACGCTGTTCCTGGTTCAGCGGCAGCCGCAGCCGCCCGCCGAGTCGTGCCTGACATCGTCAAGTCAAGGTGGGCAGGAACCGGCGGCTTTGCGGCCTTCGTGCGACAGCATCTGCCTGAGCTGACCTATCAGTCGACTGACAGCGGCGGTCTGCTCTTGGATCCGGCACGCCACCAAGCCAATGCGGTCACGACAACTGACGAAGGCGACGACATTCGTGCTCGCGTTGCCCGAGTAACCAAGGTGCCTCCGTTATCAAGTGAGCAGTACGCGGTGCTATTCCAAGAGTTGTCGAGCATCGCCAAAGTGCAGCCGCGACTCGCCCGCATCGGGTACGACGTGCGCGAGCGCGCAG
Organism: Flexivirga sp. YIM B11880; assembly: GCF_058148645.1. Classification (NCBI taxonomy): domain Bacteria; kingdom Bacillati; phylum Actinomycetota; class Actinomycetes; order Micrococcales; family Dermacoccaceae; genus Flexivirga; species Flexivirga sp. YIM B11880. The sequence continues at coordinate 286,907 of NZ_JBMAMH010000005.1, read as the reverse complement.
CAGACTCAGCAGCACCGGTGCCGCGTTCTTCGGTCGACTACGTCGTGACTGGATTGGTATATGCAGGATGCGATCCTCGTACTGCTGAAGGGGGAGCGCGTGAGTTGGCAGCGAAATGGCTGAGAAACGTCCTCTTCCTCTGCGAGCAGGCAGGACTGGACCTCGACGATACCGAGATGGAAGCAGTAGAAGCCTGGATTCTAGGATCTCTGCCCTCGGACGCCTCCGAGTAGGCCGCAGCGGCCACCACCTCTCGCGTTCAGTATCCGGCCGCGACATCTCTTGCCCGGAACCCTTGCCGCTACGCGACCACAGGAACCGCCCAAGTGCGGGTGTCCGGCTGGGCGCGCTCGTGGTTCGACTTCGGCAACCACTCGCGCGGACTTCCGCTTGTGCTGCCCCTCAGGCGGCGAAATGACACGCCTCCGAACCCACCGCTCCGAACCCACCGCGAACGTCGGGAGGCGGTCCTCTCTGTCCGAACATACGTCAACTCTCTGGGCGTCTGAGCGGCACCGACCGCTTCGGCAGCCGAGATGCCGATGCGCTACCTAGCACTTCGATTGCCGCTCCTTGCGTCTGGCCGCCGCGTCCTTGCGGAACTCGTTAAGGGTGGTGGTGATGACGTCCGCCGCCCTAACCCAGCCATAGCCTTGGTCGTAGTTCGATTCGACATTGATGGGATGCCGTCGACCTCACGCCTTCCGAGTGCGAACGGCCTAATGGAGCGCGAGTGGCCGAACTGACGCCGGAACCTGTCAGTAGCTCTCCATCGAACGCGCACTGTGCCGAGTGCCTAGTCCTCGCTCAGCGAGTCCATCCATCCAGTCCCGGGTGACCTCTGCAGATTTCGCGACATCCAGGGTCGCCTCGACTCGCAGGGGGGAACCGGCCAGACGTGCACGTGCCACTGGGAGGAGGTTCTTGGAGCTGACGAACCGCACGACGTCAAGCAGCTGCGCGGACATCGCCTTGGTCAGAACTCCGATCGGCTCTCCACGAAGTCGCACCTCGACGAGTTCCGCCATTTGCGACCGTGGTGTCTTCTGGCGCTCGACCGTGTGAAGCGTGACAGCGACGTGGCGGTCACCTCGTCCGACGTACATTCCGAGGATGTCCATATGGAGTTCTTCTTCGGTGACCTGGATCGTCTTGCCGCGGGGCAGGACCGTGTATGGCTCATCTGGAAAGGCATTGAACGGCTGTACGCCAGCGACTGGCGGGAGGCGCAGCGAAGGGTAGGAGTAAGTCTCGATTGTTCCGGGCTCGTCCCACTTTTCGTGCTGATATACGCGTAGGCGTCCGGGAACGACCAAGTGCTTGCCGTCGTCCAGGAGGTCATCGAGTGCTGGACCGTACGCTGCCGCCAGCTCGCGGGGTAGGTAGCCGACGTGGATACCGTGCATGAGCACTTTGACTGCGTTTGCGTCGTACTCGTTCCGTGAATCGAGTTGAAGCTCTGCCGAGAGCTCGAGCTCGCTGCTGCCGCCTTCGAGCCGCCCACGACCTGCAACCGCAAGCACGCGAAGGGCGTTCTCTTTGTAATGGGAGGCGCCTGCCACATCGACAGCTGGCCACTCTGGTTTGGCCCATGGCTCGACTGCCGCCGTTGTTAGTTGCGTGGGATTGTCGCCCGGCTGGCGGGGCTCAGCAACAGATCTCGGTCGCGATGGGGACACCGGTGGTTCGAGGTTGATCGCCGCGGCGGAGACGGCGCCGCGATCTGCTGCGGGAGACGGCGCCGCGATCTGCTGCGGGAGTTCCGGAGATGCTGGCGGCGCGAGAATCTGCGGTGGGGCTAGCGACAATCCGTCGTCACCTTGGGACGATGTGCTGCATGGTCCCGGCCATCTCGACAACGTGTTGCTTACGGTCGTCGCGGGACCCGGTTGTGAGGTCTGCAATCTCCAATCCAAGCCCCCGGGACTGCTGACGTGCATGTGCCCATAGAGGGCTATCGGGCGGACCGGGTTCTGCTTGTACCGGCGATCGGGACCTCCCTGCACGTTGACGTACTGCCAGGTTTGGCCGACTCTTTGCGCGTCGCGCGGAAGGCGCGCCCCTGGGCTTTCGATGAACTGCGACTGCCGCCCAGCTACGCGTAGGTGGTTATAGCTCACGTCCGAGTAGTGCTTACCCTCCCGCACCAATACGCGGTCTGGCAGGAAGTAAATGGCTGCCTTCCCACTCTCAAGTCCGGGGACCGCAATGTTCGTCTTCAGATTCTTGGGACCAACGAGTGTCGCCTTCACGGTCGCACGGTTTACCACGTGCCCTGCGCCTGCATGGATCTTACGCTGGTGCGTGGTCGTGGTGGGCGCCGTCTGGATGGTGCGCCACAACTTTGCGCAGGAAGTGAGCTCGACCCAGTTCGACACGAGCGTGTCGAACCAAGCCGCGGCATCGTCCTGAACGTCGTAGAACAACACTACCGAGCGGTTACGAATGTCGCGCTGAAACATCCACCAGCTCGCGGGCAGGCCAATCAGCCAGATGACGAGGCCGATCGGCATTGTCACGAGTCCGAGTATCAGCGCGGCGACGGCTGTGAACCATCCCCACGCGTGCCGCTTAGAGGCTGCGTTCAGCTGCTCGACGATGTCCCCCTCCCCGGTCGGTGTCAGAGTCAGCGCCGACGCCCCTGCTGTGTCCTGCATCACCAAGGCATCCGAGGCGCGGCGCTGGTCCTGCTGCGGAGGCAGAGGTGCAGGGGGAGGCGACGCTGCGGTATGAGGGCGCGGAAGCGTAGTGCGGTAATAGACGCCGTGCCGGCCCATGTGCGCATAATTGCCCCGCGCACCCGACCCAACGCGGAAACCAGGCACTCCGGCGCTAACACCGATGCCGGATCTGCTGACGTTGAATCGCAGCGGCCCAGCCTTGACGGTCTTGCGCACGTAGAACCCCATTGCACGTCCCCGGTCAGATCTTGCGTAGTTCAGCCCAGCGTCTGCTGCCCCTGAGAATACTCACCCCATACGGGTCAATGCCTCTTACTTGGTTACTATCCACGCCGTCGAGAGGACCTTCCTCGTCGGGCCGGCGTCGCGTGCAACCTGCGAGGGAGTGTCAGAATTTCGGATGCTTCCTAGAAGCATCCGAAGTTGCGACAGTCGCGGACTCCGCTGCCGCGAATGGACGCTGGCATTCGTTTCTTTGGGTCCAATCTCGTCGACCCTCGCGGAAGCCGCTCAGTCCGGTGATGGGAAGCGGATCGGTCAGTAGCCCTATCTGGGCGGTAGGCAGCAGCTTTTGGACGATGCTGATCGTCCGAGGCGCAGGGCGCGCTATCCTGCTGCGATCCGCCGGACGATCGAATTGAGGCTATGAGACTGGCCGGCAGTCTGCCCTGCAAAGTGTGGACGTGATCGTCGACGACGAGGACGATGGCAACGCGAAAGCAGGTTGTCTTGTGCGCGAGTCATATGAGGTGTTACGCCGTTGGAATGAGGACCATCAGCCGGTCGACGTCGGCAGGGTCAACGCGAAGTACGCGAGGTCCGCTGCGGTAGGCGGGCAGTTGGCCGGCAGCGATTCTGCGACGCAGGGTGCGGATGCTCAGGCCGGTCCGCTCAGCCGCGTCGGCCAGCGTCTCGAACTGGCGGCGGGGTGTTGTGGGGGTAGGCATACTGTTCTCCTTTCAAGTTACATAAGGACAGATCGCGCCTCTGGCGGTCACACGCGAGGATGGAGATTTGTGGGCATGTGGTCGACGGCCTCGTGGACCGTCGATGGCTACTCGCGTCGCGTCGAATACCTCGGCCCTTGGTCACTGGAACAAGGTGAAAGCGCGACGACTTGGCAGCGGCGAACCCGACGTTTGCTCAGCCGGTACCCAACGGAGGTCGACGAAGCTCCAGCGCAGCGGTCACTGGTCCAACCAATGAGTGACAACCCAACCAGTGCGGGGGCGCACCAAACGAATACGATCCCATCGTGTCCGGTCACTCACCATTTCGTGCGAAAGCGCTGCGTGACGCCCGGGTGAACGCTGGTTTGACCCAGCATCAGTTGGCTAACCGGATTGGCGTTGCTGGGGGCGAGCGCGTGTCCCGCTGGGAGCTGGGTACGTCGACGCCGACGCCGGCGATCCTCAGCAAGCTAGCGAAGGTTCTCGGGGTCCGGATTGCGGACCTCCTTGCGGACGTCGACGGGCCAGCCGACTTGCGGCTGCTGCGGCTGGAGGCCGGCTACGGCTCGCGAGAGACCGCGCGTCTCGCGCACTTGGCGGCCGCGACATATATCCGGTGGGAGGCGGGGGCCTTCAGTAGGATGCCGGCTGACGCGGAACTGACGCCGCTGGCCCGTGTGCTCGGCGTCCGCCTGAAGGTATTACGTGACGCGCTAGAAGAGTCTCGGCGCCGGCGCGAGGTTTAGCTGCCCTACGAATTCACGTCGATCGTCCAGAGCGCGGCTGTCGTCGAGTTGTCCAGCAGCATCGGCTGACTCGTCACCTTCACGGTGGTCCACTCCGTGTGGGTGCCTCGCAGGCGGATCGGCCGTGTGACCGCGCCGTCGACCAGGCGGTTGAGATCCTGCACGACCTCGGCATCATCGGGATGAAAGATGTCGATGCCTGGCACGGCCCAGTCGATCGTCGATGGAGGCGAGTCGACCCACTGGATGATGTGGCCGGTGCGAACGTCGACGATCGCGCGGTGCGTTCCTGGTTGGGCAGCTGCATCCAGAACGCGGCGCTCGAGGACCGCGAGGCGAGGTGCTTGGGGGACGTCCTCTGCGGGGCCGAGGTCGTGGGTGATGCCGTGCATGACGATCTGCGGACCGTCGTCCGTGTCGTGCAGCAGGGCTCGACACGAGAAGTGCGCCGCGCGTCGGTCGCCGTCGTCGCAGACGACTGTCCAGATTGCCTGGTGCTCGCTGCCGGGTTGTGACTGCACGATTTTGGCCAAGGCCTCGGAAGCGTCCGGGCCGGCGGTGAGCCGGGTGAAGGCCTCGCCCATAGCGCGCTTGGTGCGCCTGTCGTCTTTGGACTGGTGGTAGAGGTCGAGCAGTTCGTCGGATCCGGCGACCTCGAAGCTGGTGAGATTGAAGTACCAGGCGCCGGCGAGGTCATGGGGCACCGCCGGCTCGGCTTCGTCGGGCCCTCCGAGCCAGAACCAGGCGCCGTTCACGCGGCCGTCGTACGCGCTGAGCGGGTAGGCGAGGCAGTGCCGCCCGGCAGATGTGACCGTGTCGTACGGCTCGGCGGCGGTGGTGACGTGGTCGAGGGCGGCCTGTGCCATGGCCAGAGATGCCCGATTGCGGGCGAAGAACTTGTCTAGTGGCACCATGTTGCGCGGTCTGGAGCCGAGACCGATCAGTGTCGGCGGCTTGAAGCCAAAGGTCTCAACAAGGCACCATTCAGGACCGGACATGGCTGCACCCCCAAGATCAGACTCGCGGAAGTCGAGTGTATCGACCGGCGGTGCGGGCGAGCAGCGCCGCGATCCGAGAATCCCGGCCCGCGTAGATGACGCGCGAGCCGCGCTGCTGCCCGCGGACGATGGCCCGAGCGATGTCGTCGGCCGCTGACCGTGCGATCTGGCGGTCGAAGCTGGCCACCCGTTCCGTTGGATTCTCGTTCTCGGCGAAGCTGCCGTTGCGCAGGATGTCGGTGTGAACGCCGCCGATGAGGGCCGTGCTGACACGGATTCCAGCGCTCTCAAGGTCCAGCTCGTTGGCCAGGGTGCGAGTGAACCCATAAACCGCAGCTTTGCTCGCAACGTACGACGCGTGGCGGGGGACCGCGATGCTTTCGATCGCGCTAGACGCGGTCACGATGCTGGATCCACGTTCGAGGTACGGCAGGCATGCGTGCACGGTGGCGATGGTGCCGATCAGGTTTATGTCGATGACTCGCACCAAGTCCTCGAATGTGCTCTGGCGCACCGTTCCCGTATGCATAGCGCCCGCGAAGGTAAAGACACAGTCAAGAGCCGGTGCTTTTTCAACCCAATTTGCGAGGTCGTGTCGGTAGTCCGTGGCCGTGACGTCCAACGGCGCGACCACTGCTTGACACGGCAGCTCGGCTGCTAGTGCATCGAGCGAATTCCTATCTGTGTCAACAAGAATCAAGGACTCGTAGGTGCCAGCGAGGCATCGTGCAAGGGCGCTGCCGATGCCCCCGCTCGCGCCGGTGATGAGGGCACTACGAGGCTCTGCGCGCATAGCGCGATCGAACCTGTGCGGGGTAAAATTTCGCTGCCGCTCACGCAGGTGAGATCGGCTCTGCGCCTGATGTTTCGGCCGGAGTCCTGAGCTAAAAAAGTGGTGCCTCACGGGCACTGCTTAGCACGGCGTTCCCTTTCGGGGAAGGCGCCGGAGGGACTAGAGCATGCCGTCGAGCAGCTGGCGCGCACTCCAGGGGGAGGGCGCTGCACCAGCAATCCAGGACGCCGTCCGCATTCCACGGTGGGCAGGCTGCTACCGGCACATCATCATCCAGGTTCTGCGGCATATCGCCGTGGACGACGTCTTGGTGGTTCGCAGCGACGGCGACCAGATCTGCGTGGCGATGCCGTTGCAGTCTGATCTTGCGGACCAGCTGACGCAGCACGCCCGAAGGTGGCGGCGCCAGGGCGAGACTTTCGAACTGTGGTTGGGGCCGGCGTGCGACGCAGAACTCCACGAATCGAACGACCTAATCCTTGCGGGGCGCACGCCGAGGTGCTGGCCGAGCGTCTTCGGCACACGCGTCACCGGTGGCTATTCGACGGCCGACGCATCGTGCTCAGGCAGGGTGAAGAGGCGGCGGAACCCATGATGCCGTGCGGAAGGGAGGCTCTGGTGGCACAAGTGCGATACGAGGTTGTGGACGAGCACCTTCAAAGATTCATAATGCACTAGTGTAAGTGCATCGATTTGAGCCGACGTGACCGCCAGGACCCCTTATACGGACCTTCTGGCAGGCGAGACAACAAGGAGACCGACATGACGAAGGCGATGCGGATGGCAGGCGCGACCCTGGCTATGGGGAGCGTGCTGCTGGTCTCTGCGTGCGGGAGCAGCGACGGCAACAAGGCGCCATCGACGACCGCCACGGCGCCTCCCGGCACCAAGTCGTCAACGAAGCCGGCCAGCTCGTCCACAACGACGAGCAGTGACCCGTTGGCGAAGAACAAGGCAGCGGCCATCGCGTCTGTGATCGCGTTCGAGAAGCGCGTCGATGCCCTCTATGCCAAACCGAAGGGTGATCTAACTTCCCTCGATCAGGTGGCGCGTGGCAAAGAGCTAGCTCAGTGGCAATACAACATCGGCAGTAGCCGGGAGCAAGGCATCACAGTCAAAGGGAAGACGATGATCGAAAAGCCCTCCGCCACAACGACGTCCAAGGTGTCGAAGTACAACGTCATGGCTTGTGTTGATGTCAGCGGGAACAAGACTCTGAAGAAGGGCAAGCCCCAGCCACGGCCGTCCGGCGCCCCTGTGCGCACCCGGACGAGGTTCGCGGTCACCCAGGACACGAAGACCCAGAAGTGGTACGTCACTGATGAGAAAGTGCTCGGGACATGCTGACCTGGGTGCGGGCAGCCGTTCTCGCAGCTGGAGTGTCGCTGGCGTTCGTGGGGATCACCCGTCCGACTGCCCAGGCTGCTGGCGGGGTGAAGTGCCCGCCGGGGACTGTATGGAATGGCAAAACCGGAATCTGCGTCATCAGCATCGTGGTCCCCGGCCCGCCGAGCCCGACACCAGACCCGCCGGGACCTACCCCGCCAGGCAAGAAGCCGCCCAAGAAGGGCAAGGGGAAGTGCGAGAGCAGCGTGACTGGCAAGGAAGTTCCGTGCTCCAAGGGCAATGCGTGGTGGTCGCCGTCGAAGCAGTGCTACGTGAGCGTTGCCAAGCCGCAACCGGCGAAGTCTGATCCTGTGTGGCAGGGGCACAAGAACGGCACGATCTACCAGTGCGACTTAATTACGTCTCGGTTCTTCTTCTGGTCTGCGACGCAGCCGGGCGGGCCGAAGGCGCCGCCTGACCCGGTGCAGTTGGCACGCGAAGCAGTCACGGCCATGCAGCTGAAGGCGATCACGATCGGGATCGTCCCGGGTAACGACCCCGGCAAGGTCGGGTTGGTCGGGCTCCCACAGTGGATGTGGGTGAAGAATCCGACCCCGAACACGTTCGGCCCGATCACCAAGAGCGCTTCCGCTGCCGGGTACACCGTGACGGCGATCGGCAAGGTCGACCGCGTCGTGTGGAACATGGGCGACGGCCAGATCATCACCTGCGATGGGCCGGGTACGCCGTACACAGCGGCGGCCGGCAAGGCGAAGTCCCCGACGTGCGGGCACAACGAGTACGCCAAGCAGGGCAGCTACACGGTGACGGCGACGAGTTACTGGACGATCACCTGGTCTGGCATCGGTCAGACCGGCACGATCCCGGTCACCACGGCCCGCAGAACGACCATTCGAATCGGCGAGGCCCAAGTGCTCACGAAGTGAGCGGTATCCAACGGAACACGGACTGACTGGGGAGACAGCAGCCATGGCAATTGCACCAACAGACGAGCAGCGCAGCGCGCGCCGCCGCGACCGGGGGACCAAGGATCCNTCACGAAGTGAGCGGTATCCAACGGAACACGGACTGACTGGGGAGACAGCAGCCATGGCAATTGCACCAACAGACGAGCAGCGCAGCGCGCGCCGCCGCGACCGGGGGACCAAGGATCCCGAGGACGCGATCGGACCCGCGGCTTCGAGTGACACCGTGGCGCCGCCGCCGAAGATGCGCCGGCGGCCACTGCTTATCGCCGCATCGGTGGCTGCGGTCTGTTTGGGGGCGTTGCTGGCCGTGATGGCTTTCACGTCGATGAACTCCGCGAAGGAAGTCCTCGCGGTGCGATCGACGGTGCACCGCGGTGAGGTGATCACTCGTGGGGACGTGATGACCGTCCGCGTGGGGGTGGACCCCGGTTTGAAACCGCTGTCAGCATCGCAACTGAACAACGTGGTCGGAAAGCGCGCAGCGATGGACATCGCCGCGGGCGGGCTGGTCACCGGTGACGAGATCACCTCAAGCGTGGTGCCCGGTGCAGGCGAGAGCGAGGTTGGGATCAGCCTGGCGCCCGGTGCTCTTCCGGCCAACGGGCTAGAGAACGGCGACGATGTGCGGATCGTGCTGACCCCGGGCCAGCAGGGACAGTACAAGACCGACTCGACACCCACGGACGTCGCAGCGACCGTCGTCGGCGTCTCGAACGGCGGCTCGAACGGGCAGAAGGTGGTGGACGTCCTGGTCCCCAAGGACCAGGCGCCCGACGTGGCATCGATGGCGGCCACCGGAAAGGTCGCTCTCGTCTTGGACTCGCGAGAGCACTGAGCCATGGCAATCATCATTCTCACCTCAGCCTCGGGATCGCCCGGCGTGACGGCTACTGCCCTGGGCCTGACACTGACCTGGCCGCGTCCAGCTGTGCTGGTCGAGGCAGACCCGACCGGTGGCAGTGGACTCCTGGCGGGTTACTTCCACGGCGAGGTCGCTCACTCCGGCGGTCTGATCGACTTGGCGGTGGCACACCGCGAAGGCAACCTGGCGCAGTCGCTGTGGTCTCAGATGGTGCCCATCCCGGGTTCGAACGCCCTGCTGCTTCCCGGGGTCCGCAGCCACGCGCAAGCGCGCAGCCTGACGACGTTGTGGGGTCCCCTCACAAGCGCACTACGCGGGCTGGAGCGCAACGGCCAGGACGTCATCGTCGACGCGGGCCGACTCGGCTTGGAGGGCGCGCCGGGACCCTTGATGATGGGCGCCGATCTGGCGTTGCTGACGATGCGGACAAGCCTGCCGGCGCTATCGGGTGCCAGGTCCTGGGCCGAGTCACTGCGCGAGGAGTTCGAGAAGATCGGTTCTCTGCCCCGGCTGGGCACCCTGCTGATCGGGGAGGGACAGCCATACGGCGCGCGGGAAGTTCGCAAAGTCCTCGGACTGCCCGTCATAGAGAGCGTTCCGTGGGATACCGGCGGCGCCTCCGTGTTCTCCACCGGAGCTAACCGCCCGCGCAAGTTCGACAACTCCAGCCTGGTGCGCGGCTTGCGCGCGACCGGGGCAGCGATCCAGGCCGCGGTCGAAAGCAACCGCGCCGATCTTGAGGCCACCAAGAACGTAGGGAGCCCCGCATGACCCAGTCGAACCCCTGGGTGTCCGATCCGGATGACCCGACAGACCCCACCTCCTTGCCGCTGTTCGCCGGCGACGACAGCGCGGCCGCGGCCCAGCCGAAGACTGGCCGAGTGCGGTCATCGTTCTCGCTGGGGGAGCAGTCGCACGACCGCCGCGCCTACATTCATGCAGTCGACCAGCCAGGGTCGGACGACGACGAGTCCGATGGCGGGCGAGGGCGTCGGGCAGGCAGATCAGCACGACGACGCAAGACGGGCGCGAACGCGCACGACGGCATCGACTGGGGGCTGGTCGCTGCGTTCCGCGGCAGGGCATCCGAGCAGCTGAGTGCGGCGATCGGTGAAGACCGCACGTTGGATGAGCAAGCCCAGGAGGAACTCGGGCGCTCGATCATCGTCGAACTACTGGAAAGCGAGGCAGCAGAGGCTGTTTCGGCCGGCCGTCAGTCGTGGTCCCTGGACCAGCAGGACGACATGGCCGACGCGATCTTCAACGCACTGTTCCGGTTGGGTCGTTTTCAGCCGTTGGTCGATGACGAGACGGTGGAGAACATCGAGGCGTACGGCAACGATCATGTGCTCTTACTGCACGACGACGGGCGGATCGAACAAGGCCCGCCGGTCGCCGAAAGCGACGAGGAGCTGGTTGAGTTCCTCACGTTCCTGGGCAGCAAAGCAGGCAGCGGACGGCCCTTCTCCGAGGCGCAACCCCGGTTGCATATGAACCTTCCAGGAGGCGCTCGACTCGCTGCCGCATGCTGGAGCTGCACCAGGCCGACAGTGGTGATCCGCCGGCACCGCGTGCGCGATACGGACCTGCGTGAGTTGGCCGCGACCGGGATGCTCAGCGATCTGCAAGCCGATTTCCTCGAAGCGGCAGTCAAGGCCCGGCTCAACATCATCGTCGCCGGCCCGCAAGGCGCGGGAAAGACGACCATGGTGCGCGGGCTGTGCGCCGCCATCGACCCCTGGGAGAAGATCGGCACCTTCGAGACGGAGTACGAGCTCTTCCTGGATGAGATGCCTCGCCACAAGCGGGTCATCGCCTTCGAGTCCCGTCCGGGATCGGGGGAAGTGGGCATGAACGGCCGGCAGGCCGGTGAAATCACGCTCGATGAGCTGCTCATCGACAGCTTCCGGTTCATGCTCGGACGCACGATCGTGGGTGAGGTCCGTGGTCCGGAGATCTTGTCGATGATCAAGGCCATGCAGTCCACGTCCGGGTCGATCAGCACGACGCACTCGGCCAACGCGAAGGCGGCGATCCGAAAACTGGTCATGTGCGCCATGGAGGCGGGCGCGCACATCTCCGACGGTTATGCGGTGAGTGCGGTGGCCGGACACGTCGACCTGATCGTGCAGCTGCACTACCAGCCCGGTGCGCAGGAGGGGACCGACGAGGAGAGGCGGCCGCAGCGGTGGATCTCTGAGATCGTCTCGGTCGAGCCCGGGGAAGAGTCCACCGGGTATGCGACTCAGCATGTGTTCCGGCCTAAGTCTGGCGGGCCGGCGGTCGCCAGCGTGCTGCCGGAACACATCCGCGGGGTGTTGGAAGAGCACGGATTCGACACTCGCGCGTTCGAGGACGAGCGCCGGATCCACGGGGGCGAAACCTCATGACCGCCCTGGTCCCTGGCCTGGCGGGTGCGCTCATCGTGGCCGGCGTGCTGGGTGCTGTGCTGGGTGTTCGACCCGCGCCGGAGAAGCCACCTGCACCAGCCCGGACGCACCTGCCCTTGGTGGCACGGCTGGGTCAAATCTCCCCTAGAACCCGGGTGCTATTGCTGGTCGGGGCTGGTGCAGGTCTCATCGTGGCGATCGTCACGGGATGGTTCATCGCGATCCTTGCGGTGCCCGCGATCATCGTGGGGCTGCCGATGCTGCTGACCGCGCCTCGTGCGGCGTCCGAAATCGAGCGGCTCGAAGCGATGGAGGAGTGGACCCGGTCGTTGTCGGGTGTCCTCACGGCCGGAGTCGGTCTCGAGCAGGCATTGATCGCCACGTTGCGATCGACCCCGGACGCTATACGCCCGGAGGTGACCCGGCTGGTCGCTCGGCTCGGTGCCCGGTGGGGTACCGAGGACGCGTTGCGGGCGTTTGCCGAGGATCTCGACGACGCCACGGGAGACCTGGTGGCCGCCAACCTGATCCTCGGGGCTCGGCGCCGCGGTCGCGGCCTGGCCAACGTGTTGGAGTCACTGGCCGAGTCGGTGGCTGCTGACGTGCGGGCTCGCCGGCAGATCGAGGCCGACCGCGCCAAGCCTCGCGCGACTGCCCGCTGGATCACCTTGATCACTGTCGGCGTGCTGGCGTTCCTGGCACTCACCGGACGGTATGTCGCACCGTACGGTTCGCCGCTGGGGCAGGTCCTGCTGGTTGTGCTGTTGAGCGCGTACGTCGCCACCTTGATCTGGATGCGCACGATGACGCGCGGCGCGGCCCTTCCGCGCTTCATCGGGATGCAGGCTGAGGGAGGGAAAGCATGATCACGGGACTGCAACTGGCGCTGGTCGGCGGCGGGTTCATCGGCCTCGGCATTGCGTTGCTGGTGTGGCGGCTGGTGCCCGCTCAACCCGACCTCGGGGACGCCCTGGGGCGTCTCTCCCCGGACCAGCCGCGTCGCGTTCGTGATCGTGCCGAGACGGCCGCGCAGCCGGCGGATTCCCGTGAGCGGGTCGGTCAGTGGGCGCTCAAGACGTTCCCGCCTGGCGCGTGGGCCCGCACCCCACACAGGGAGCTGGCGCTGCTGCGGATTCCGCTGACCCGCTTCTACGGCGAGAAGGTGCTGTTCGCCGTCTTCGGCCTGGTCGTCCCGCCGTTGTTGACGAGTTTCTTCGCGGTGATCGGACTGCGGCTGCCGTTCGTCATCCCGGTCGTCGCGACGCTCGTGTTCGCCGGGGTGATGTTCTTCCTACCCGACTACAACGCACGCGACGACGCCAAGAAGGCCCGCGACGAATTCAACCGGGCGCTGGGTGCGTACATCGATCTTGTTGCGCTGGAGCGCAATTCAGGCTCGGGTGCCCGGCAGGCGATGGAAGTCGCGGCGGGTGTCGGCGACAGCTGGGTGTTCCGCCGGCTCAGCGAAGAACTCACCCGGTCACGGTGGTCGGGGGAGGCGCCCTGGGAAGCCATCCGGGCACTGGGGCACGAGCTCGGCTTGACCGAGCTGGAGGACCTGGCCGACATCATGCGGCTGTCCGGGGAGGAAGGAACTCAGATCTACACCCAGCTGCGCGCCCGCTCGGCGTCGATGCGGACCGCGATGCTCAACTCCGAACTCGCCAAGGCCAACGAGGTAGGCGAACGGATGAGCATCCCGATGAGCTTGCTCGGGGTGATCTTCATGGCCCTGCTGATCGCGCCGGCGCTGCTGCGAGTAGTCGGAGGTGGCAGCTGATCGGACCTATTTCCCCGCCACACCAGACCAACCGAACTGAACCGTCACCAACCGGGCCGCCGGCCACTTACTAGAAGAAAGGCACAACCATGATTCAGCTCATCGCCACTTTGCACACTCTCGGCGCACGCATGCAGAACAGCCTCGACGAGGCCCGCACCACCATGCGAGACAACCGGGAGGAGGGCTCGGTCTCGATCGAGTCCGTCGTCTGGGCGGTTGCCGTGATCGCGATCGCCGGCATCGTCGTGACAGCCATCACCGCCTACGTCCGCAGCAAGTCCGGCGACATCAAGTAGACGGACCGGGCAGAGCAATGACCAGGATCGTCACGCTGTTCCGCACCCGACTCGGCCGCCGAGCCGGGGCGGAACACGAACGCGGATCGAGCTCCATCCAGATGATTGTGCTCCTGCCTGCGCTCTTCACGGTGATGTTCCTGGGCATGCAAGCTGCCCTCTGGTTCCATGCACGGTCCGTCGCGATCGCCGCGGCACAAGAGGGTGCACGAACCGCCGGTGCGCAGAACGGGTCCGCGGCGGCCGGGATCAGCGATGCTGCCTCTTTCGTCAGCGATGCCGGCGGCAGCGATGTGCTCGCCGGCGTCCACGTCAGCGGCGGCCGTTCCGGAAACCGGGCAACGGTCACCGTCAGTGGCACCTCGATGAGCATCATCCCTGGCTGGACCATCTCGGTGCACCAAAGCGCCACGGTCCCGGTGGAAAGGCTCACCCGATGAAGTGGCCACGCAACCGTCGCGACCCGGAGGAGGGCTCGGCCGCCATCGAGGCCGCCATCGCGGTGCCAGCGTTCATGCTCTTCGTGCTGCTGGTGATCTTTGGCGGCCGGGTCGCCATGGCGCACCAGGCGGTGCAGTCAGCAGCAGCCGAAGCCGCCCGGACAGCATCACTGGAACGGACCGAAGGAGCCGCACAAGGCAGCGGGGCCAGTGGTGCGGCGGCAAGCCTGACATCACAAGGCCTGCACTGCATCTCGCAACACGTCGACGTCGACGCCTCCGGTTTCGCCGCTCCCGTGGGGACACCGGCCACCATCCGGGCGACGGTTCGCTGCACTGTCGACCTGTCGGACGTGTCCGTGCCTGGTGTCCCGGGGTCGATGACGATCACCGAGACGATGACCAGCCCGCTCGACACATACCGGGAGCGATGATGCAGAACGGCAAGAAGCAGCATCAGGAACTCGACCGCGAACGCGGTTCGGTAACCATCTTCATGGCCGCGGCGGCCTTCGTGATGATCGTGCTCGTGGGTCTGGCCGTCGACCTCGGCGGGCAGGTCGCCGCTCAGCAACGCGCCCGGGATGTGGCCGGCCAGGCCGCACGGGCAGGCGGCGAGCAGGTCCTCGGCGGGCCCGCTGTCGAAGGCCAGGGCGCCCAGATCGACACCAACGCAGCGGCAGCCGCTGCCCGCAGCTACCTGGCAGCAGCCGGAGTAGACGGCACGGTTGCGGTCAGAGGCAACGACACCTTGGTGGTGACGACCTCGCAGAACTACCAGACCAAGTTCCTGTCGGTCATGGGAATCGGGAGCCTGCACGTCACCGGCCACAGCAGCGCGCGGCTGATCCGCGCGCAGAATGGAGTAGCCCGATGAGAGGCATCCGCGCCCGGCTCGCCGGGCTGTTCGCCACGTTGCTGATCCTGGGCATCATCATCGGGCTGCCCCTGGTGCTGCTTGCCGTGGGAGCCAACCCGGCGCACTTGTCGGTGCCGACGCTCGACGGCATCAAGACCGCATTGACCAACCCCGACGACGGCACCCTCGCCTTGTCGGCCGTCAAAGTCATCGCTTGGGTGGCATGGGCGTTCCTCACGGTGTCGATCGTGCTGGAGATCTTCGCCCGCGCCAGAGGAGTCCGGGCACCGCAGCTGCCCGGACTGCACATGCCGCAGTCGGCCGCCAAGGGCATGGTCGGCATGGCCATCCTGCTGTTCACTGCCTCGCCCGTCACCGCTCAGCTGGCCAACGCCGCCCCGCTGCCCGCGTCGCAGAACGTGACCGCCTCCTCCGTCGCCCATCCCGGCAGCAAGTCCGCCCCGCAGGCCAAGGACACGAGCCACGGCCAACAGGCCACCAAACCGGCAGCCACCCACACGGTCAAACACACGGTGCAGCCAGGTGAGACCTTGTGGTCCATCGCCCGAGACCACTTGGGTTCGGGCGAGCGATACACCGAGATCGCCGCGTTGAATCACGACGTGCTGGGCAACAAGCCCGGCTTCTTGAAACCCGGCTGGACCCTCCACCTGCCGGCACCCGCGGGGCAGACGTCAACCGGCGAGCACACCGTGACCGTGCACGCCGGGCAAACCCTGTCCGGGATCGCGCAAAAGCAACTCGGCGACGCCAACCGATACCCCGAGATCGAAGCGGCCTCGAAGGCGCTCGTGCAGCCGGGCGGCACCCACCTGACCAACCCCAACCACATCGGCGCAGGATGGACGCTGGTCATCCCGGGCTCGACGAGCAGCAGTCACGTCAAGCAGGCGATCACCCAACACCCGGCACCAAACCATGCGCCCGCACCGAAACACAGTGCACCAAAACCCACTGCGACGGCGACACCACCTGCGGCTCCTGCTCCTACCCACCAGGCGCCCGCGCCGAAGGCCACGCACGAAACCCCCGCGCCGCCACAAACGCACAGCACACCGACGCCGGCACAGTCCACGGAACAGCAGACCGTTCCGCACGAGGCCCAGCTGGACCAACAGCACGCGAGCAGCGCGCCCTGGATGCTGACCGGCCTCACGGGCGCCGGCGCGATCCTGGCGGGATCGGCGTGGCTCACGCTGCGCCGGCGTCGTCGCACCCAGTTCCGAGCCCGCCGTCCGGGGCGAACGATCGCCGTACCAGAGCCCGAGCTGGCACCGGTCGAGAAGACCATCACCGCTGTCGGTGCGACGTCGGCTCCCACGGTCGAGCAGATGGACACGCTGCTGCGGGGTCTGGCGTCCCACGCCACGGACGCCGGGTTGACGTTGCCGCCGGTCGCCGCGGTTGAACTCGGCACCACACAGATCGTGCTGCACCTCAGCAGCCCGAGCTCCCTGCCCGAGCCATGGGAAGGCACCGACGATCAGCTGCACTGGGTGTGCCCGGCCGAGGGCCTTGCCGGTCTGCCCGCCGACCTGGACCAAGACCAGCCGGCGCCCTACCCGCTCCTGGTCACCATCGGTTCCAGCGACGACGACCACGTGTGGCTGCTCAACTGCGAGGACCTCGCCGCGATCAACCTGACCGGAGACACCACCTACGCGCACGACTTCGCCCGATACCTCGCGGCAGAACTCGCGCTCAACCCATGGTCAGCCGGCGTCACGGTCGACTGCATCGGCGTTGCCAGCGAAATCGCCGGGCTGAACCCCGAGCGGGTCCGCTACCACGACGCGTCCGGTGACGCCGCCGCCGAGGCCGTCGCCGATGCCGTGGCGATGATCGACCGCGCCGAAGCGCAACAGGTCGACGTGACAACTGGCCGCGGCAGCAAAACCGACGACGATGTGTGGCCCGCCCGGCTCCTGCTGGTTGACGCCGACCGGACTGCGGATCGGAAGGTCGTCGACCAGCTACTCGACCTGGTCGAGCAGCACAGCGGAAAGACCGGCACCGCGATCGTCGTGTCAGCCACGCAGAGCGAAGAACCCCCGACTGGAACCGTGCTCAACCTCAGCTCCGCTGGGCGGCTGACGATGCCTCGCGCCGGACTCGACCTGGTAGCGGTCGGACTAACCGCCGACGAGGCCAAAGGCTGCGCCACACTGTTCGCGAACAGCGAGGTCCTCGACGACATCGCGATCCCGGTCGACCAAGACGCCACCGACGGATGGCGGTCGTTCACCAATGAGGCCGGCGCGCTGCGCGAGGAGCACACCAAACCACGCGAGGACCGCGACGACGAGACAGCCGAGAGTGTGCTGGACGCCGAGGACGCCGACTACGTCGCCGCGGCCGCGACAACCGAAGAAGACCTGAAAGCGCTGGCCCCACAGGTCCCGGCCCAGGTCCGGGCGGACATCGAAGCCGCCGACCCCACCCTCGACGACGACGTCACGGCCTGGTTCAACGACGACTGTCCGCTGCCGCGTCTGACCCTGCTGGGCCCGATCCATGCACGAACGCACGGCTCCGCCGTGGCAGTGGCCAAGCGCAAGCCCTACGCCACCGAGCTGCTGGCGTACCTGGCAACACGGCCCTACGGTGCGACCCCGGCCCAGCTGGCTGAGGCGTTCAACCTCACCGAGGGACGGGCCCGCAGTGACATCAAGATGGTGCGCGACTGGCTTGGGGTGAACCCACGCACCGGCAACAAACACCTGCCGAACGCGCGCGAATCCGCAGCAGCCAAATGCCGCGGCGTCGGGGTGTACGAGGTGGAGGACATCCTGGTCGACATCGACCTGTTCCGCAGGTTGCGCGCCCGAGGTGAAGCCCGAGGCGGGAGCGAGGGCATCGCCGATCTGCTGCGCGCCCTCCAGCTGGTCGACGGACGCCCCTTCGATCAGATGCGCCCGGGCGGTGGAGAGTGGCTGGCCGGTGGCGACCGGATCGATCACCACATGAACGCCGCCATCGTCGACGTCGCGCACATGGTCACCACCTCGTGCTTGGAATCTGGGGACCTCGTCCGTGCTCGGGCGGCGGCTGAAATCGCCACCGCCGTTGCACCAGACTCAGAAATCGCCAAACTCGACCTGGTCGCGGTCTTCGAGGCAGAAGGCCACCGTGCCGATGCCGAAAGAATCCTGCGTGACGAGGTCTGCAACCGGTCAGACGACGGTGGGGCACCGGTGGAGCTGTCCGAGCGGACCGAGACGATCATCCGTAATCACGAGTGGCTCAACCCGGACCGAGCGGCCAGCTGATGGCCGCCGAACGGTTCGACCCGGCGCCCGAACGGGCAGCGGTCGCGGTGCGCATCCGCAGGATCAGCGGCGACCTCGCCGACCAGCACGACGTCGACGCCCTGATCAACACGTGGAACCGCAACTACATGCCGCGCTGGTTGCTCTACCCCGGCGGGGTCAGCAGGGCGCTCAAACGGCAGACCGGACCAGCACCATGGAAGCAACTCGCCCAGGCCGGGATTCTCCCCACAGGCGGATGCGTGGTCACCGATGCCGGCGAGTTGAGCACGCGCCTGAAGCTGATCCACGTGGCCGGACTCAACCTCCTTTGGAGGGCTACCGAGGCCTCAATCCAGGCATCTGTGCACTCGGCCCTTCGAGCGGCGAGCACCCACCGGATGCAACGCATCGCGATGCCGCTGATCGGATCAGGATCGGGCGGCTTTGACCGTGCTTCCTCGTTGCGCTGCATCGAAGACACACTGCGCCAGTACGAGGTGGGCGAGCCACTCGAGGTGCTCGTCGTCGAACACGACGAGCAGCGCTGAAACTCGGAGATGGCAAACATGATCACGACGTCGCCCGCCGCGCGGGGAAGTCTCTATCGGCAACAGTGGCCGGATCACGAATGCGTCAGCCGCGACGAAGCTACCGGCGGCTTGGTACACATCTGTACCTCGTTCAATACAGAGTGTGACTGGTGTGTCGAGGCCCGCCGCGACTACTTGCGTCTCAACGGGTATGCGGCCCGTGGTGAATGGGACGGACTCGCCGGTCTTGCCGCGACCGCGCTGGTGCCGTGGCAGGCAGCGCCGGACGCCCCCGGCGGCTACGCAGTGTTCGCGACCGACCTAGCAAGGAAGGGCCTCACGGCCGCCGCCGTACCCCACTTAACGGTGTTGGCCGAGGCGACGAATGCGCCGTCGGACGCCGAACCGTCTCGGCATGGTTCGGACGACGGGATCACACCGTGCACCTGAACGATGACACCCCGAACCTGCGACAACCGAACGGGAGATAACCATGCACTCGAAGAATTCTGAGGCCGACGACATGTTCGCGCGGGAACGTTCCGACGTCGAGATCATGCTGAGCCTGGCCAGAGGGCTGTTCGTGGTGCTCCTGTTCGGTGCGGCAATCACACTCACCGTGTGCGGGGTTCGTGGGCCCGTACTCAACTTCGCATGGGTGCTGGCACTCCTGGGTGGTGTCGGAATTGCGCTCGGCAGTTCGGTCGGGGCAGATCGATCATGATGATCGCGATCGCCGGCCAGGCCCCGGAATCGAGATAGGAGCTCGACCCGTGACAGATGGTATGAACCAGATCGGACAGACACAGAACGTGGTGACGCACTTGGCGCTGCTGGTGCCGGGTGTCGGTCCGATCACCGTGGACCGTCTCGACACCGTCACGCGACACCCTGAGGGAAAGGAACTGCACGTCGAACGCAGAGACGTCGTGCTGTTCTCCCGTGACAGCGCCGGCCGGCTCAGTCCGCTTGATCCGGCTGATCTGTCGCAGGGCTACGCCGGCGATGGGGCGCTGACTGTCGTCGACGACGACGGTACGAGTTTCGTCTTCGCTGCTGGGGCCTGGCCGGGTCTGAGATTCACCGTTGCTGAAGCACGGTCGTTGCTCGCGCGGGGAGATCGGTGATGGTCGGCCGGGGAGGCGGGAATTACTTCTCTCGCGCGGACGAGGCGGACGAGGCCGAGCAACTGCAGATCCTCGCGGATGCCGGGATCAGCGCCGAGGACGTCGACCTGGTGGTGCAGCACCATCTCCGTCACGAGCACGAGAGCGCGCGCGAGCACGTTGAGGTGTTGCGCGCCGCGCAGAGTGCGCTGGAGCGGCATGGTGGCGCATGTAACCCCGTACCGCAGGCGGATCGCTGGGACCTCGGGCCGATCGTCACCGCGACTGACCTGATAGGTGCCGGACGTGTGTTGAGCGCGGCGATCGCGCACGCCCAGGACGAGGCTGACCGTGGGGACACCCAACGGGACATCACTTTCGCCCGCAGCGCGGTAGTCGGCGGCATGGTTCGCCGGGAGGCCGAGGGGAAGCACGACGAGAACCTGCGGCTCATCGAGGGTGCGCGGCCGCGTCGCCGCGGCGGGCGTACCGGCACCTGGCTGTGACCCCGATGCCACCGATAAGCAGCCGCTACGACAAGCCGGACCGGCCCCGGTACCCGTGGGTGCAGGTGTGGGTCACTCTGGTCGCGTGCGTCCCCGCGGTGTTCGTTGCGTGCTATCTGGCGGATCGGTGGTGGCATCCACGCTGGGGGCACAACGACCCGCGCGAGCTGCTCACCTTGCCGATCCTGGTCGTGCTGCTCGTGCCCGCAGTCGTGCTGGCGGCCGTCGCGCTGCGGCGAACGCAGCGGTCGTGATGAGCTGGCGCGTTGCGAGCTTGGTTGCCTCTGCGGTCCTGGTGACCGGGTGCCAGTCAACGGCCTCGACGTGGTCGCCGGTGGGCGGCTCGTCGACCACACGCGCAGCCATCCACGGCGGGCGAGTGCAGGCCTACGTGACAGCGACGACAGACGGCGACACCTTCCGCGCCGACGTCGATGGCCGGTCGCAGCGAATTAGGTTCCTTGGGACAAACTCTCCGGAGGTCCGACACGGGTCCGCGCCGGAGCAATGCGGGGGAGAGGATGCCCGGACCGCGCTGGATCGAATGATCTGGCGCCACACCGTCACATTGTCGCCCGGCCCGGGCAGCGACACTGTAGATCGCTACGGGCGCCTGTTGCGTTACGTCACTCTCGACGGCCGCGACGTCGGACTGGCGATGATCCAGGCGGGCAGGGCGTCGGAATATCACCCACGCTCGACAGCCCCGGAGTCACGCCGCGCACAGTATGTTGCCGCGCAAAGGGAGGCGCAGCGTGCCCGCCGTGGTCAGTGGGGGACGTGCACGATCAGCCAGGAGGGAAAGCGATGACAGGACCCGATGCCGGCGGACCGATGCCGGGCTCCGCAACTTCCACGGCCTACGGTCCGGTGTTCGCAGCGGCGCTCGAGGCAGCGGCGCGGGCGATGTACGAGACGTCGAGCGGTTTCGGCAATGTGTTGCCGCACCCGCCGTCATGGCCGGAATTGCCGGCAGCGGACCGCGACCGGTGGCGTGACGACGTGCCTCGTCCGGTGGTCGAGGCCGTGTTACGCGTCGCGGGAGGTTCGCTCGCCCACCAAGGCAGTGATAGCTCCTGTGTCGAGGGCCGCTCCGACGAGCGATTGGTCTCCGTCGACGGGCCTGCTCGATCTGCGTACCGCAGCGCCTGACACACCATCTGAGGTGTCAGTGCCCTCGGTCAGCATGGGGGCTGTGCACGCTGGTGAGCTGATCGAATACGCCGACACCTGCGCCCTGGACGCCGGGCCCGACCACCGGGAGTGGATGCGGATCTGGATGGACCGCATGCTATCTGTACTCGTCACGCCTGCTCTGGGCGTTCTTGCTGGTCGAACCGTCAGCACTATATCGCTGAAGCCTCGCCCCCAACCGCTTCTTGGCGTTGGCCAACGGCCGTGATCGTCCGTCTCGTTGCCGCTGCCCGAACCCGTTACGGGGCGGGATGAGATGCGCGAATTGTCCGGTTATCTGTCGTCGGGCCGGTACTGCTCAACTCAGGCGGGCCAGAACGAATTGCGCTGCCTGGTCGGGCATGCCGTTGTGGAAGTACGCGACGTGTCCTTCGACGTCTGATCCTGGCGCGTTTTGAGCGGAGATGTCGCCCCGGGCGCAGTAGTCGCGGATCTTGGAGACGTGCCCTGCGAGCATGCCGGATTGGCGGGGTATCACTCCGCTGACTCCGGGGGCGGGCTCGCCTGCGTTGTGGGGTTCGCCTGCGGTGAAGGTGGGGTTGCCGAACAGCGCGATGGCGGCGATCTGGTCGATGGCTGGCGGGTCGAGGTCGGGTGCGTCGGTTCCGGCATACCGCACCTCATGCGGCACGAGTGCGTCGGTGATGACTTGGGCGCCTTGGGACCAGCCGAGCAGCACGGTGCGTCGCTGCGGGCGGGAGGCGGCTTCGTCGTTGAGCAGTGACACCAGGTTGCGCACGCCGATCGTCGGGCTATGTCCGAGGTCGATGCGTGCCGGGTAGGTCGCGGTGAAGCTTTCGAACGTCGCCGGGTAGGGCAGGCTGTGGACCTGCACCTCCCCGGCGTACCGGTGGCTGATCGCGTGGGCGATGGGTGTCAGTAGGCGTGACCCGCTGGCAGGTTCGGTACTGCCCCGGACCGTGACGATCAGGACGGGCGGTTTCCGATCGTCTTTACTCATCGGCTGTGCCGGGTGGGTTGTTGGTCATGGCGTCGAGGCCCCGGTGGTGGCTGTTGTCGCAGCGGTCGCGTGTTCGCGGGCCCAGGTCTGGGTGGCGATTTGGACGGCGTCCCACGGTGACCCGAGGGGCGGGGTGTAGGACAGGTCCAGTTCGCTGACGGCTTCGACGCTCATGCCGTGGAAGAGGGCGGTGGCGTAGGTGTCGACGCGTTTGGCGGTTTCGGTGCCGCGGGCTCCGACCAGCTGCGCACCCAACAGCCGGCCGGTGTGTTGGTCACCGGTGACACGGATGGTGATGGGGCGCGCGCCCGGATAGTACGCCTTGTGGTCGTCCGGGGTCGCCGTGGCTGAGACGGGTGCGAAACCGGCTGGGGTTGCTTCGTGTTCGCGGAGCCCGGTGCGGGCGGCGACCAGGTCGAACACCTTCACGACCTGGGTGCCCAGGGACCCGGCGAACCTCGCGTGACCGCCGAGGGCGTTCTCTCCGGCGACCCTCCCTTGTTTGTGCGCGGTCGTGCCCAGCGGCAGGTAGGTGGTGCCCAGCAGCCGGTGGTGGGTGACGACGCAGTCACCGGCGGCCCACACGTGCGGCAGACCGGTGGCCATCGTTTCGTCCACGAGCACGGCGCCGCGTGGCCCGGTGGTTGCTCCGGCCCGCACGAGTAGGTCGGTGTCCGGGGTGACGCCGACGACCACGAGGACCAGGTCGACGTCCCACGACAGGGGCTCTCGGTCGGGGCCGGTCCCGGTGACGTGCAGCCCGTCGCCGGTTTTGGTGATGCGGGTGACGGTGGTGTTGGTGTGCACGGCGACGCCGTGCTTGGTGAGTTCGGTGTGCACGAGGGCGCCGAGGTCGGGGTCGACCGTGGGCAGGACCTCGGGAAGCATTTCGACCTGGGTGACGGCAATGCCGCGGCCGGTCAGTCCTTCGGCCATTTCCAGGCCCACGTACCCGGCGCCCACGATCAACGCGTTCGTGGGGTTGATCCGGTCCAGGGAGTCGGTGAGGGCGAAGGTGTCGCCCATGGAGTGCAGCAGGTGCACCCCGTCACCCGCACCGAGCTGGTCGAGTCCCTCGATCGGCGGTGTGGCGGGTACGGCACCGGTGCCGACGACCAGCTCGTCGTAGCCGATCGTGTCGGTGCCTCCATCGGCCGTCTTGACGATCAACTGTTGGCCGGCCACGTCGATGTCGGTGACCAAGGTGTCCAGCCGCAGCCGCATGCCGGTGGCTTCCAGGTCCGCGTGGGTGCGGTGGGCCAGGTTGGACCAGTGCGTGACTTCGCCGGAGATGTAGTACGGGATGCCGCAGATGGAGAAGTTCGGGTAGGCGTCCGCGACGACGACCGTCACGTCGGTGGTGGGGTCGAGTTCGCGGGCGCGCAGCGCGGCGGAGATACCGGCGTCGGAGCCGCCGATGGCAACCAGGTGCATGGACGTTGGCCTTTCAGAACGGGAAGGTCACGGGACGTGCAAGGACAGGACGGGTGGTTCCGAGCAAAGGGGTTAGATGTTGAGTTCGCGCAGCAGGGTGCCGACGCGGGTGGTGAGGTCGTCGCGGATGTCGCGCAGCACGGGCAGGGGTTGCCCGTCGGGGTCGGCGACGTTCCAGTCTTCGTAGCGTTTGCCCGCGTAGACGGGGCAGGCGTCGCCGCAGCCCATGGTGATGATGACGTCGGCGGCGTGGACGACGCTGTCGGACAACGGTTTCGGGTAGGCCTCGGTCAGGTCGATTCCGCGCTCGTGCAGGGCTTCGACGGCGACCGGGTTGACGCCCCCGGTGGGGTGGGACCCGGCGGAGCGTACGTGCACTTTCCCGGGTGCCAGGTGTGCGGCGATCGCGGCGGCCATTTGGGAGCGTCCGGCGTTGTGGACGCACACGAACAGGATTTCCGGGACGGTCTTGGCGACCAGGCCGGCCGCTTGCGCGGTCGCGGTGAGTTGTTCCTTGGCGTGCCGGGTGATCAGGATTGGCAGGAACGTGGCGATCTTCGAGGGCGGTTCCAGCAGGTCGCGGGCGTCGGTGACGGCGACGGTGACTTGGTCGCGGGTGAAGACGCCGTCGAATTGGTAGGCCAGGTCGTCGATGATTGGCGCCAGCTCGACCGGCCGGGCCGGGGCAGAGGGTGCGTCAGGTGAGGGCATGGGCCGACTCCTTTGTCGTGAACCTGTTGCGTAGCGCCAATGACACGTAGACGAGGCCGACCAGGACCGGGACCTCGATGAGGGGGCCGACGACACCGGCGAGGGCTTGGCCGGAGGTGACTCCGAAGGTGGCGATCGCGACGGCGATGGCCAGTTCGAAGTTGTTGCCTGCGGCGGTGAACGCCAACGTGGTGGTGCGTTCGTAGCCAAGGCCGACAGCCCGACCGAGGGCGTACCCACCGCCCCACATGAGGGCGAAGTACACCAGCAGCGGGAGCGCGATGCGGGCCACGTCCAGCGGGTGACCGGTGATCTGGTGGCCCTGCAACGCGAACAGGATGACGATCGTGAACAACAGCCCGTACAAGGCCCAGGGACCGATCCGGGGCAGGAACTTCTCCTCATACCAAGTACGCCCCTTGGCCTTCTCCCCGAGGCGGCGTGAGAGGTACCCGGCCAGCAGCGGGATGCCGAGGAAGACCAGGACGGACCCGGCGATCTTCCACGCGGACACGTTGAGGTGTTCTTGGTGCAGGCCGAGCCAGCCCGGCAGCACCGACAGGTAGAACCAGCCCAGGACGGCGAACATGATGACTTGGAAGACGGAGTTGATCGCGACCAGCACGGCGGCTGCTTCGCGGTCGCCGCAGGCCAGGTCGTTCCAGATGATCACCATCGCGATGCACCGGGCGAGGCCGACGATGATCAGCCCGGTGCGGTAGGTAGGCAGGTCGGGCAGGAAGATCCAGGCGAGGGTGAACATCAGCAGCGGCCCGATGACCCAGTTCAGCACCAGTGAGGTGACCAGCAGCCGCCGGTCGCCGGTGACGGAGTCCAATTTGTCGTAGCGGACCTTGGCCAGGACCGGGTACATCATGATCAGCAGCCCGAGCGCGATCGGCAGTGAAACGCCTTGGATGTCAACGGCGCTCAGCGCGTTGTCCAGGCCGGGGATGGCGCGCCCGAGCAGTATCCCGGCGACCATGGCGGCGCCGATCCAGACCGGCAGGAACCGGTCCAGGGTGGACAGCTTCCCGACCACCGCATCATGGGCCGGAGCCTGCCTCGTGGTGGTCATCAGGACAGACCACCCGTGGTGGACAGGCCGCCGAGGCTGACCGGTTGCGGACCGACCGGGCCGCAGCAGCCGCCGCCGGAGCCTTCCTCGGAATCGAACAGACCCGCGCCGCCACACACGCCGGTGTCGGGCAGGGCGAGCTCCACCTGGCGGGCCGCGTCCAGGTCACCGGCCAACGCCGCGGCGATGGAACGGACCTGCTCGTACCCGGTCATCGCCAGGAACGACGGGGCACGCCCGTAGGACTTCATCCCGGCCAGGAACAAGCCGTCCTCGGGTTGGACCAGGACGTCATACCCGTGGGGCTGCACCGACCCGCAGGAGTGCCAGTTCGGGTCGATTTCCGGGGCGAGCTTGGCCGGTGCCTGCAACCGCTGATCCAAGTCCAGGCGCACCTCGGACAGGAACGACAGGTCGGGACGGAACCCGGTCACGCACACCACCTGATCCAGGCCCTCGATGCGGCGACCATCAGAAGAGACCAACACAACTCGGCCGTCAGCGTTGTTGTCGGTGCCGCTGTTGTTGTCGGCGTCTTCGACGGCGATGGTGCGGAACCCGGTGACGACCTCGATCCGGCCATCGGTGACGGCTTCACGGACCCTGGCGCCCAGGGCGCCACGTGCCGGAAGTTCGTCGGCGTCGCCGCCGCCGTAGGAGTTCCCGACCGTCCCGCGGCGCAGCACCCACACCACCCGGGACCCGGGGGTGTGGACGCCGTCGCCGGTGAGCGCGATCAGCGACGTCAGCGCCGACGCACCGGAGCCGACGACCGCGACGGCCATACCCGCGCACGGGTTACCGTCCGCTGTGGCGTCCGGCATGCCGTACAGAATCCGGTCGGCGTGCGCGGTCTCACCGGAGACCGGGTATCCCTCCGAACCCAGCGGATTCGGCACACTCAACGTGCCGGTCGCGTCGATCACGGCCCGCACGAACACCCGCTCGATCGACCCATGAGAGGACTGCACGTGCAGCACGAACGGTTGCTCGTCGCGGCCGGACTCCACCAGCAGGTCCCGATCCAGTCGCGACACACCGACCACGGTGGCACCGGTGCGTACCCGGTCGCCCAGCACTGCCGCCAACGGCGCCAGGTAGTCCGTGATCCACGCGGTGCCGGTCGGATACCGCTTCCCGTTCGGTGCCGCCCATCCGGTGGGTGCCAGCAGTTTCTCCGCAGCCGGAGAGGTGAGTTCGGACCACGGGGAGAACAACCGCACATGTCCCCAGGTCCGCACCCCGGCCGCCGGTTCGTTGCCTTGCTCGAAGACCACGACCTTCTGGTCGCGGCCGACCAACTCCGCAGCGGCGGCCAGACCGATCGGTCCGGCACCGATCACAGCGACCGGAAGCTCTTGGGGGACAACGGAAACCATCAGCGACCACACCTTCTGACTAGACGACTGATTAGATGAATGTCGATATGGTCAGCGTTGCGCATTGCATCGATGATTGTCAATATGGTGTGGTGACCGCAACCAAGACGACCCGCACACCACCCGCCGCGACGCCGGTGTGCGACACCGCATGCGTGCCAGGAGACGGCCTCGACGCCGTAACCGCCGAGCGCGCCGCGGCCGTCTTCAAAGCGCTCTCAGACCCGGTCCGGCTCCGGCTGTACACCCGGATCGCGTCCTGCGCGGGCGAGACGTGCGTGTGCGACATCCAAGACGTCGGCGTCTCTCAACCGACCGTGTCCCACCACCTGCGCAAACTGCGCGAGGCCGGGCTCATCGACTGCGAACGCCGCGGCACCTGGGTGTACTACTGGCCCGTCGCCGGCGGACTCGATCCACTGAGCGCAGTGCACACGCACGCCCGGTAAAGGCTTCCCGGCGCGACTCAAGCCCACCAGCGCGAACTCGCCGACCTCGCCGCACGACTGGACCAGCCGCGCGCCGAGCGCGATGCCGCTCTCGGCAAACTCATCACCCTGCGGCGAGGCACCCGCAGTAGTGAATCAGCCACTCGAACAACGATTCCCACTGATCCGCGCCCCTGAGCCGCGGTATTCAACGGTCGTGTTCGTATCTAGCTAGCTGCCGGGGACTATCGCAATTTTGGTGTTTCTGGTCCGTGACACGCCCCCCTGGTTGGGGCGGGATCGGAGTAGTAGCGCATGACACTGCAGCGCACCACGTCGTCGACCAGCTGCACGTCCTCATAGAGCCTGCTGGATCCGGTCATACACCGCAGGTCCCGTGCTGTGGTGACGAGTTGCTCCAGGTCCTCGCTACTGGGCACCGTCCCAGCAACGTCGGGTGCGGGGGAGTAGGTCAGCGTCACGGCGTAGGAGCTCATGCCGTGGATTGTGTCGCGGCGACCTGACACCCGGGTTGGCCAACGGTGCCGGCACGCCGACGGGCGCCTTATTTGGCGACCGTCAGTAGACCCAGGGGATGCCGCCCCGGTCCGTGTTTCGTCACCGATTCCCTCCCGTGCGGTGCGCCCGGTGAGGGAGTAGATCCCCGCCGCGAGATCGCCGGCGGAGGGTGCGGGATCGGGCGACAGCGCACGCCCGATGCGCGTCCAACCACCTGGCGCAACCCCTGGCCGGAAGAAATTCTGAGAAGAGGGGGAACGAGGTGTTTGTGCAGGTCAACGTGCCGTAGCGGTCAACGTTCCCCCTGCGTTCCCCCAGCCACGGTGCCCTTGGAGGCACGTAGCCGGATACGTCCGCTGGGGACCTTCTGTCTGTCCGATTCGACAGACAGGAACTCAGGCGATGAGCGTTGAAGACTGCCTCGGTCTCTCCCCGAACAGCGAGCTGCTGGCGCAGGCCGACCAGGCGTGGCCGACATGGTGCGAACAACATCCCAGGCTGAGTGCCGCCACCGACACCACGACCATGCGGTCCTGGCTGCGGCAGCACACCACCGAGGAATGCGACCAGCTACTCCGGTGCCTGGCGGAACTGGCCGCCACCGACGGCAGCAACGACGTCGCGGCGGCCGCCGCTCTCGCCTGGGCGCTGATGCCCGGGGTGTGCTCCCTAGCGAACAGGCTGGGCACGCTCGCCCCGGAGATCGACCAAGTCGTCGCCGGACAGCTGTGGCTGGAAGTGCGCACCTTCCCGTGGCGCCGGCTGACCAAGGTCTCCGCCAACATCCTGCTGAACACCCGCGCCGGGGTACTGCGCGAATGCGGCGCCCACTCCCAGCTCGAACGGACCGACCCGACATGGTCACGCACCAGCCCGGTCGACCCGTCCCATTGGTTCTGGCTGGAGGGACCGGCCGACCCCAACGACGCGGCCGCCGAGGAGCTCCTCCAACTTTTGGAGTGGGCATGCGACCACGACGTCATCACCCCCGCTGACCGGTCGCTGTTGCTGTGCCTGGTCGAGGCGGCCGACCGGACAGCGATCAACCGCACCGGCCGCAGCGGCGCCGGGCTCATGGCCAACGGCCTGAACCAAGAGGTTGCCACCCAGCTGGGGATCTCGGTGCGGACACTGCGCCGCCGCACCCGCCGCAGCATCGACGCCCTGACCGATGCATGCGGACACGGGAAGGCGACGGCATGAGTGACCGCCAGCACCCCCATCGGCACCTTAGGTCGGTCGAGGTGATCACAGTGACCGAGACGACGGAAACCCCGGCAGAAGAACCCCAGCACGAGGCTGGACGCAGCACCGCAGACATCGCGGCCTTGTTCGACGTGGCCGGCCGCGAAGAAGAAGCCATCCGCCAGCTCGACGGCTGCATGGCACGCCTGCACGAGGTGCAGCACGCCAAGGCCGCGCTCAAGACCCTGTCGGCGCCGGAACTGCGGGCGGCACTGGAGTTTCGCCGGGCAGCCCTCGGTGGTGAGCCCGCATGACACAGGTAGTCGCCGAACGGCCCGCCGTCTCCGTCGACGAGCTCAAACGCGCATGGGTGGCGGTGCAGGCCGGACAATTCCGGGCTAACACCACACGGCCCGCAGCGCAGCCCGCTGTCGACCCGCGCCGGACCCGCACGACCAGCCCGTGGCAGCCCGACCCCACCGAGGTCGTCCTGCCGGTCCTCGGGTGCGGAGGATCCTCCGGGGCCACCACGCTGGCCGTCGCGATCGCCACCGCCGCCGGGGCCGGCTCCCGGGTCGTGGAGTGCTCGTCAGTCACCTCCTCCGGTCTGGCGGCCGCCAGCACCGCGGAACTGGGCGCCTACGAGAGCGCCTGGTGTCGCGGTAGCCGCGACCATGTGCTGCTCGAACGGGTCGTCGACGTCCTCACGACCGCCGAAGAGATCCCGCACCCGTCAACCCCCGACCGGCCCGTGACGCTCACCGTGCTGGACATCGGGTGGGAGCTCGGCCAGGTCCTGACCACTCCGGGCTGGATCGGCGACTTCGTCCGCGATGCCACGCACGTGGTGTTGACCACCACCGCCACCGTGCCCGGCATGCGCCGCCTCGAGGGGGCACTCGACCTGCTCGGCAACGACCACGCGTGCGCCGCGGTCCTCGGACCGCGCCGCAAGAAGTGGCCCAAGAGCGTCGAGCACACGGCCGGTCGCGTCACCCGTGACCTGGACCGGCAGGGGCTGCTGTTCGAGATCCCCGAAGAGGCCGCCCTGGCGGTCGACGGGCTCACCGGGTGCCCGCTTCCCAAGCCGCTGCTGTCGGCAGCTGACCAACTCGCCCAGCGCCTGCTGGACGACTCCACGAAAGGAACACCGCAATGATGAGTCAGACGAGTGTGCACGCGGTCGCTCTGGCGGCCAAGGTCTGCCCGAAGGCGCCGAAGGGCGCCACGGGGGCGATGAACGACATCACCGGCTACGTGATGTGGGGCGTCATCGCTCTCATGGGCTTGGGGATGCTCGTCGGCGTCGGCGGCGTCGTCGCCGGCCGCGTCTTCTCGATGCCGCACGCGAGCAAGATGTCGATCATCGGCATCTGCGTCGTGTTCGGCGCGGCGATCGCCTACCTGGTGCTGCCCGGAATGCTGAACGCAGTCATCGGTAAGGGCTGCGTGTGACATGAGTGCGCAGCTCGATGGAACCGTTGGCTGGGACCGTCGTCGGCTGGTGTTCGTGCTCGGGGTCGTGGTCGCAGCCGGGGTCGCTCTGATCCTCGGCCTGGGGTTTGCGATCTATTTCGCGATCTCCACCGCGATGTCCGGCGGACACAGTGACTCCGGCTCGGCCGGGAAAGAGTCGCATACCAGCACGCACGCCACCGGCACGGCTCACCGCAATCAGATCGCGGCCGAGCCGATGCTGACGGTCGACGAGGACGCGGCGCAACCAGCGCCGCCGGCCGCCGTGGCAGCGAAGACGGTCAACATCCCGCAGAGCACCACACAGGGGCCGGCGGGAGTGCCATCGGGTTTTCCGCACTCTCCGGAGGGCGCGGTCGGCCAACTGGCCGCCATCGAGCAAGTCGTGCTGCAAAGCATGAGCATCCAGCAGGTCGACAGTATCCACGCCGGTTGGGCGATGCCCGGCGCGCCGAGCGTCGCCAAGTGGCCACTGACCCAGGACGTTCAAACGTTCCTCGGCGACGCTCAAATGGGCGGCACGCTCGACCCCACGAGCACCGTGGTGGTCACCCCTGTCGGTGCCCAAGTCAAGGGCAGCGACGGACCGGACTGGGTCTTGGCGTGCGTGCTGGTGAAAGTGCACGCCACCATCACCCAGGACGCCCAGATGGGATACGGCTACTGCGAACGCATGCAGTGGCACACCGGCCGCTGGATGATCGCACCCGGGGCCCTTCCGTACCCGGCACCGTCGACCTGGCCAGGTAGCGATATCAGCAACAAGGCCGGCTGGAAGACCTGGGCCGGCGCCGACGAGGGGTCCGACCAGTGATCCCCGCAATCGGTTGGCCTCATGTGCCCAACCCGTTCAGCTGGCTCGCCGGCGAGGCCGGCAAGGTCGTGACCGGCGGGTGGACCATGGCGATGCTCGGCCTCTGGAACGCCGGGCTATGGATGCTGCGGCTGGTCCTGAACATCATGGACGCGTTCCTGACTCCCGATCTGAGTGAGAACGGGGCCGGGTCGGAGGTCTACCAGTACACGTTCTGGATCGCGGGATCACTGGTTGTGCTGATGCTGATGATCCAGCTCGGGGTGGCCGCGATCCGCCGCGATGGCAAGAGCATCGCCACTGCCCTCGTAGGCACCGGCCAATTCACGCTCGTCTGGTCCTGCTGGGTCGGCGGCGCCGTCATGGTGCTTGCCGCCGCGGGCGGGCTGCAACGGGCCTTGATGCTGGCCTTGCTGAAGGTCGACTCCTGGTCCGCCTGGAGCCCCTTTCAGGACATCAGCACCAAGACCATCACCGATGGCACAGTCGCCACCGTTCTCGGCGGCATGGGCTGCCTACTCTGGCTGGCAGCGATCGGCCACCTGCTGGTGATGCTCACCCGGGCCGGCGCACTGCTCGTCCTGTCGACGACGACACCGATCTCGGCGGCCGGGCTGGTCTCGGACGTCGGCCGGCCGTGGTTCTGGAAATCGTTGCGGTGGTTCATCGCCGCGGCCTTCTCGCCCGTCATCATGGTGCTTGTCCTGGGCCTCGGGGTGAAGCTGAGCACCGGCGTAGCTACCGGATTCACCGACTCCACCCAGAAGGCGATCGGCACCGCCGTGCCCGGGGTGGTGTTGATCCTCATCTCCACGTTCTGCCCGCTGGCCCTCTTCAAGCTGCTCGCGTTCGTCGACCCGGGCACCACCTCGGGAGCCGCCCTGCGCGCCGGCCTCGATGCCCAGGGCGGCCTGCAAGGGCTCCTCAGCGGCGGTGGCGGAGCCGAAGACGCAGGGTCCAGCGCTGCGTCCAGCTCGGACGAGAACGGCACCTCGCAGGGAGAGGCATCCGGCGAGGACGCCACTTCGTCCCGGTTCAACAAGGCCGAGGGCGGCATGCTCCAGTCCGCCGGCGGCATGCTCGGCAGCGTTGGCGGAGCCATCGGCGGAGCAGCGGGCAAGGGCCTGGGCGCGATGCAGACCGTTGGCACCCGGGGCGCCGCGATCGGTGCCGATCTGACGAACCAAATGGGTGTCGGACACAACAACTACTACCCGGACTTCAGCGGCGGGAAGCAGCAGCAGAAGAGCAGCGGCAACAGCGGCAAGGACGAGAACCCGGACCGTCACAAGGACGGCGAAGGCGGCGGCGACGGGCAGGGCGCGGGTCCCAACGACCCCTCGAGTTCGACCCAGAACGACCCGACCACCGGGCAAGGCGCCGACGGCGAACAGGGCCCGACGAACCCCGGGCAGGCCACGCAGGGACCCGAGATGCCGACACCACCTATGCCACCCAATACGTCTCCGTCAGGCGGCGACGGCGGGGGCCAACAGGGCGGCGGCCAACAGGGCGGCGGGTCGAAGGGCGGCGGCGGCGGTGGTCCGAAGGGCGGCGCCCCTGGCGGATCCGGTGGCGCCGGCGGCGGAGCAGCAGGAGGCGGCGCCAGCGAAGCGGCTGTCGTTGCGGTGTGAGCGAAGAAGGAGTGAACTGAAATGGCAACGATCTACAACGACTACTCACGCGATCGGATCGGCTGGTTCTTCGGGCTGTCCGGATGGCAGGCCGGGACTCTCGCCGTCGCGGTGCTGCCACCGTGCTGGGCCCTGTCCAAAGGTGCGTGGGCCTCGCTCGGCCTGTTCGCGTTGCTGTGGGTGGTGCTGTTCGTCGTCACCGTGACGCCGGTGCGCGGCCGCTCGGCAGTGGGATGGTTCGGGGCGCTGACGCGGTCGGCGGTCGGCGGGCTCTTGGGCTGGACACGGTTCCGGAGCAAGGCGGTCACCGGAGAGATCGACAACCTGGATGACGCCGACTTGCCCGGAGTCATCCAGGCCGTGCAGATCCACGACGGCCCACCCTCGGGGCCATCGCTGGCTCGGATCGCGGTGATCCAGGACCACGCCACCAAGACATGGGCAGTCACCGCTTCGGTCGTACATCCCGGGATCGGCCTGAAAGAGGCGGCCGAGCGGCTCCAGCAGGGGACGGGGCTCAGTGACCTGCTGGACACCGCGATGCGCACCGAACTCGTCGAAGAGATCATCTTCCTCATTCGCACGGTGCCCGACGATGGTGCCGAGCGAGACCTCTACGTCGAACGACACCGCCGCAACGGGCCAACGCTGGCGCGACAGATCAATGACGAGCTCCAGGCCGGCCTGTCCGCAGCGGGCGTGCGCACCGAGGCGTTCTGCACCATCGTCGTCGCGGAGTCGCGGCTGAAGGGCGAAGCCAAGGAGACCGGCGGCGGGTTGGACGGTCGATGCCGCGTCCTGTACAGCCTGATGGCCGAAATCGAGGCACAGCTGCGCGGCGGCATGGCGATGACCAACGTGGCCTGGCTGACCTCCCCGGAACTGGCGCTGGCGTGCCGCACCGGGTTCGCCCCGGGCGATCGGGCAAGCGTGGTCGACGCCCTGGCAGCTCGAGAGCGCGACACCGACGTGAACACCGATGTCCCTTGGGCGATGGCGGGGCCCTCTGGTGCCGACGCCGCGATGCGGCACTACAGCCACGACGCGTGGAACTCGGTGTCGAGCACCATGAAGCTGCCGACCAAGGGCGCCGTGATGGGAGCACTGGCGCCGGTGCTGACCCCCGGCGAACCAGGGGAACGACGCAGCTTCATGGTCTGCTACCCGATCGTGCGGCAGGCCAAGGCAGATCGGCAACAAGGAAACTCTGAGTGGAAGGCCGACGTCGCCGACGCGCTGCGGAGCAAAGCCAAGGTGAAGGCCCGCGCCCGACAGCGCAACGAAGCTGCCAAGGTTCGCGGTCTGGACACCAAACTCGCGCGCGGCAACGCGCTGATCCGCCCTTACGCCGTGTGCACCGTGACGGCACCCAAGACCGCTCGGATCAGCGAGTACGGGCGTCGGCTGGACGCCTCGGTCCGCCGAGCAGGGTTCGCGCCGCTGCGTCTCGACGTCGCCCAGGACGCGGCTTTCGCCGCTTCGACCGTCCCGCTCGGCATCAGCCTTTCCCGGCAGGGGGACGCATGAGACCTGTACCTGGCACGCGCACCGGCTCGGCTCGACCACTCGAGCTGCACGACCAACGCCGCTTCGGACGAATCAAGCACGGCAAGGGAGCAACGCTCAAAGCCGTTCTCGCGCAAGCGATTCAGGAGCAGAAGCGACGATGAAGCCACACCGCAAAGACGGCCGCGATATGGCCCGCCTGCTTCACGACTTCGGGCACGAACTGCCACGGGTCCCCGCACCGGTGCCGACCCCGAAAGACCTGCGGCTGTTCCATTACGCCTCATGTGGCGGAGCCAAACGTCGCGGCCGAGGCTGGGCGCCAGCCAAGGCACCCGTGACCGCTTGGCGGATGACATCGGACCAGGCGCCGGTCCTGTGGCCCTTCGTGGCAACCCCGGGTCTGCCGCCCACCGGCGCGCAGATGGGTATCGACCAGCTCAGCGGCGGCTCGTTCTTCGCCGACCCACTCGGATGGGTGCTGGACGACGAGGTCCCGGTCACCAACCCCAACATCATGCAGTTCGGCAAACCGGGCCGCGGAAAGTCCGGCAACACCAAGGCCTTCTGCCTGCGGATGATGGACTTCGGCTACCGCACGCTGATCCTGGGCGACCCGAAAGACGAATACGAAAAGCTCTGCCTGGCTCTGGGAGTGGAGCCGTTTGCGATCGGCCCCGGAATGCCCGCGCGGATCAATCCGCTGGCATTCGGTCCGCTGGGTCAGGGGTGGGAAAAGCTCTCGGCGGAAGAGGCGCAGCGTCGCGCGCCGATCATCTTCGGGCGATGGCTCACCCTGGTCCGCGGGCTCGTCGGCTCCCAACGCATCGGTGACGACCGTGTGCCCTTCGGCCCCGACGAAGGCAACGTCGTCGAGAACGCGTTGCGGGTGCTCACCGGATACAGCGCCGGCGCATCGCGGCTGCGGGAAACCACCATCCCCGAGCTCTGGTATTTGCTGCACAACCCGACCGAGGAACTGATCGCCGAATGCCGCTACAGCTCGGACCGGCACTTCCTCGACGAGACACGGTTGCTGCGCAACGCCCTCGGTCAGCTGGTCTCCGGTGCACTGGCCGGAATGTTCGATGCGCACACCACGATCGACGTCGACTGGAAAGCCCCCATTCAGAGCCTGAGCCTGCGCCGACTCGAACCGCTGGGCGATGACGCGATGGGTATCGCGCTGACCTGCGTCGGCTCGTGGGGACGCGGCATGCGCGAGATGGCCGACCCCGGAGACCTGCGAGTTGTGGTCCGCGACGAGATCTGGAAGCAATTCCGCCTCGGCCCCGAGGCAGTCAAGGCGTATGACGCGGATCTGCGACTCTCCCGCACGGACGGCGACATCCAGTGGGCCAACGCCCACAAGCCGTCAGACCCGATGTCGGCGGGCGACCAGGGATCGCAAGCTGTCGCGATCGCCAAAGACCTCATGCACCTGGCAGACATCAAGATCCTGATGGGCCAAGACAACGCGATCGGCGACGAACTCGAACAGCTCCTCGGCCTGGGCCCCATCGCCCGATCCCTGATCACCGGCTGGGGCATGCAAGGCAAGGGCCGAGGCCTGTGGGTCGTCGGCGAGCAGATGTACAAGGTGCAGACGGTGCTCCACCCGCTCGAGCGCGAGCTGACCTTCACCAACGAGGCAATCGAGTCGGCGGCCTGAACCATGAAGAAGGTCGTCATCGGTCTCGCGATGGTCCTGGCCCTCATGGTGGCCGCGCCCCTCGCGGCAGCCGTGATGATCGTCGTGGTGTCGTCCCCAGCTGCCGGGGAAGAGCTCAAAGCGCAGAAATGCCAGTCGGGTTCGACGGTCGCGACCGGCCCATGGCGTGTGCCGACGGCGCAGAAGTATGTCATCACCTCCGGGTTCGGCCACCGGACATCACCAGGCGACGGCATCGGTTCCACCTACCACGAAGGCGTCGACATCGCGATGCTCCCCGAGCCGGCGTCGGTGCTCGCCGCCGCAGCCGGCACAGTCAAAGTCGCGGGCCCCTACGGCGGGCTGGGGAACGCCGTCGTACTCGACAACGGCTCCGGGATCTCGACGACCTACGGCCACATGGCCAAGCTCGACGCGAAGATCAAGGTCGGATCGAAGGTCACCATCGGGCAGCGCCTCGGGTTGGAAGGATCGACAGGAAACTCGACCGGCAACCACCTGCACTTCGGCGTCGCCGAAAACGGCAAGTACATCAACCCCGTGCCGTTCATGAGTCAGCACGGCGCGCCCCTCAACGGGCAACAAGTCGCACCGACCCCACCCAAGAAAACGCCCCCGGGCGACCCCGGCGGCGAGGGCGGGATCGGTTTCCCGCTGCCGCCGCCCGGAAAGCCACGGAAGGCGTCGCTGCACAACCCGCCGATCGTCATCCCCAGCGCGATCAAGGCGTTCTACGTGAAGGCCGCCAAGCGCTACAAGTTGCCGTGGACCCTGCTGGCCGGAATCGGCATGGAAGAGACCTCGCACGGATTCAATCTGGGTGTGAGCTCCGCCGGGGCTCAGGGGCTGATGCAGTTCATGCCCTCGACCTGGGCGACATACGGGGTCGACGGCGACGGCGACGGTAAGGCCGACATCGACAACAACGCCGATTCCATCATGACTGCGGCGAACTACCTGACAAAGCTCGGCGTGACCACCGGCGGAGCAGCAGGCGTCAAAAGGGCGATCTTCGGATACAACCACGCCCAGTGGTACGTCAACGACGTGCTGTATTACGCCGCCAAATACGGTGGCGGCACCGTGCACGGGGACCCCACCGAGTGCGGTACCGGGAAAGGCAACGGAAACCCAGACCTGCCTCCGCTGAAGAGCAAACGAGTGAAGAAACTGCTCACCTGGGCCAGGAGCCACCTGGGTGACAACTACGTGATGGGGGCCAACGGGCCGCACACCTGGGACTGCTCCAGCTTCGCCTCGGCGGCATATCGACAAATAGGCATCACCATGCCAAGGACCGCCCAAGTGCAGCAGAAATGGCTCGCGTCCGGGAACGGATTCCGGGTGTCACCCAGCGACGCCAAGCCTGGCGACCTGATCTTCTTCGACAGCTACCTCGGCCCCAACGCCATCGGCCACGTCGAAATGGTCTTCAACCCCGCCACACATCAAGCGATAGGCGCGCAGAACCCGAGCATCGGCGTCGCGATGACCGACTACTCGTACGACATGAAGAACAAGCACATCTTCCAGGTGTGGCGCGTGGGTGACATCTCGGATAGCGGCAAACACACAATGTAAATAGGTTAGCTATAGTTTAGATATCTGGACTGCACACGAGTCAGTCACCCTCCGTCATCGCGGGCGTCCGAATCGGGTGAGCGGCGGTGACCGCCGGGAGGGCCTCCTTCTCCTTCGGGACAGCAGAGCCAACCTAGGAGGAACGATGCAGAGAGCTCGTCGCCGCGACCCCGTCCCGTGGACGTGGGAGATTCCGTTCGCGATCACGGTGGCCGTCCTGGTGGTGTTGTCGCTCGGCGTGCAGCTGGGTCGAGCGATCGCGAACCTGTTGTCGGGGGACGGTTGGACGTGGGCGCCCAGAGTCGAGCTGTTCAGCAGCTTGCCGGGGGTCTTGGGCGGGCACGCCGATAGCGGCCTCACTGGCGCAGGCCACGTCGCCGGCGCGCATCTGTTGTGGGCGTGCGTGATCGTCGTCGAACTGGGCCTGATCGTGGCCGCAGGCTGGGGCGTGAAAGTTGGGATGGACCGTTGGGGACCGAACCGACTGCGCGGAATGGCCAGCCGTGCGGAAGCTGAAGAGCTGCTGGGCCGGTCGCATTTGCGGGAGGTCGCGCCGGTGGTCCGACCGGACCTGTACGGCAAGAGGAGCGGCCGATGAGGGCGTTACGGGTAGACCCGGCCGAGGTTGGCTGGAAGATCGGCACGGCGCACGAGCCACGCGGTGGCGAGCTGTGGCAGCCGTGGGACCGTACCGCCGGCGTGATCGGACCCCAGGGCTCCGGTAAAACCCTCGATCTGCTGATCCCAGCGCTACTCGGCGCACCCGGTGGGGCGTTGGTGACATTGACCAAGCTCGACGACCTCTTGCTGAGCCTGACCGCCCGGCGGCGAGATGGCCGACCGTGTGTGGTGCTCGACCCCTTCGGGCTGGCCAGCGGACTGGACGAGCTGATCTTCGACCCGATCGCCGGCTGCGTCGACTCGATGATCGCGGAACGCCGAGCCAAAGCGTTCACCGCCGGCACCGTCAAGGGAGCTATCCAGGGAGGGCAGGGCGATGACGCCGCCCGGTTCTACGCCGCGGAGGCGGCCAAGGTCCTCCAGGCCTATTTCCACGCTGCTGCACTGAGTGGCAGGACCCTGGAAGACGTATTGCGGTGGGTGGCGAATCCGCAGAGCACCACCGACCCGACCGAGATCTTGCGTGAGCACCCGCACGCTGCACCGTTCTGGCACGGGCTGCTGCATGGGGCGTTGAACGGTGACGATCGCACCGCCGGCAACACCATCACCACGGTGCAGCAAGCGATGAGCCTGTTCTTCCAGCAAGACATCCGCCGCCGGTGCGTGCCTGGAGACGGCCGACCGGCAACCGACATCGCCAAGGTCATCCAGCAGGGTGGGACGATCTACCTGCTCGGCCGGGAAGACCCGTACGCCAGCGCATCGCCGCTGATGACCGCGGTTGCCGAGCATGTCCTCGATATGGCGCTACTGGCGGCCAATAGTTCACCGTGGGGCAGGTTGTGCCCACCGTTCCTGGCCTGCCTGGACGAGCTGCCGTCGACGGCGCCGTTGCCGACGTTGCGGACTCGGATGGCCAACGAACGAGCCCTGGGGTTGTCGTTCATTTATGCGGCGCAGACCTGGCGCCAGCTCTCCTCGATTTTCGGTGAGAACGATGCTCGGGCGTTGTTCGGGTTGACCAACTCGGTGATCGTGTTCGGCGGCTCGAAGGACGTGGCGTTCAACCAGGAGATTTCGGACCTGGTCGGCATGGTCCGGGTCTCACGCACCAGCTGGCAGACCGGGCAGATGGGCGGACGCACCACCTCAGGGGAGGACATCGCGATCCTGCGGCCGGAGGAGATTCGGCAGTTGGAGGAGCGGCACGCCTTGGTGATCGCCGAGAACGGCAAGTCGATCATCGCCCGCTTGCATCGGTCCATCGACGGGGCCGCAGGTAGGCAGCTGCTGGCCGAGCAGGACAAGCTGCGGGTTTCTTTGGCGGCCGTCCGCCGCAAGGCCATCACCCCCGAAGCCCGCACGACCGCAGCCCTGGTGGAAGCCAAGCGCCGGGGCCTGACCGTTGACAGGAGTCAGCAGTGAATACCGATGCCGCGCGTGAACCCCTGGTCGCCTCGATGGTGCGCCCCTTCCCGGAAGGCGGCAGCATGGTGCGGCTGGCCTACCGGGAGCTCAGCATCGCCGCCAATGGCGACAAGGACCAGGTCAAGGCTCTCGGGCCGTTGCACATGCTGCCGCGGCCGTGGGATCCGCCGACGTGTCGTCGACCCGAACTGCGCGAGCAGCTGTGGGAGTGGCTGGAGGAAGTCGTCAGCTGGCTCAATCGCGAGTACACCTGGGACGTGGCCGGGGCGATTCCTCCTTGCTGGCCTCAGCACCCTCACCTGGTGCACGAGATCGCGGTGCTGGCGGACCAACGTCGCCGCGCGGGCCTCGCCTTCGACAGCAACGCGATGGAGGAATGGCACCGCTACGCGCTGCCGGCGTTCGCCGACCGGATGCGCAACCGGCTCAAAGATCACTGCGAGGACGGCCACCAGGGCTGGCCGGGCCGAGGCCGGTATGCCCGGTTCACAAGCGATCAGACGGTGCATGAGCGGCAGGAGACCTACGCCGCCGACGTTCGTACGACCGCACTCGGCCGCAGGATCGAGCACAAGGTCGAGGAGGAGAGCCGCCCCCGGCTGGCTTCGGTCAACCTGGACACCGGCGAGCTGGACGATCTACCCGAGGGTCCCCAACCGGAGTAGTCGAAGATCAGGGCGCGAAGACCGCCACGGCGATGAGTGAGCCCAGCAGCATCCACGGTCCGAACGCGATCCGAGTGATGCTGGGTTTGCCGCGCCGCGTGACCGCAACCCACGCCAGGCACAACAACGAGGACAGCAACATCGCCCACCACAGCACACCAAGGCCGACAGCCCCGAGGGCGAGACCCAGGACGGCCGCGAGCTTGACGTCGCCGAGCCCGACCGCGCCACCGCCCACCAGGTGCAGCGCGAAGTAGCAGCCACCGGCAAGGACGAGGCCGACTCCACCCAGGACCGGCACCTGGAGCCGGTCGGTCACGGCCGAGACAACGACGACCGCGAGTAGCGAGGCGACCGCAACCGGTCCGAGCACACGATCCGGCAGCCGGTGCACGTCCAGGTCGACCGCGGCGAGCCACGGCCCGGTGATCGCCAATGGCGCCAGTAACAGCAACGCCCACGGCCGGTCAGGTGACAACCGCAGGCCCAGGGCCGCGGCAGCTATCAGGGCAGTCGGCAACACCCATGCCACCGAGGACGGCCGCGGAAGAGCAGCTTCATGGTCGTAGCGGTACCGCAGGGCGCGTAGGTTGCGGACGCTCAGGACCCCGGTGAGTGCGCCGACCAGTGCCGCGGCCACGGTGAAACCTGCGGTGTCCATGGCGCTGACGGTACGGGAATCGGCAGCTCGCGCCGCTGCGTCATCCACAGCCCCCGGCGCGCTACGTGTAGTTCCTCAGCGCCGGGGTGCGCGCAGGCGAACGGTCATGTTCGGTGCCGGATCCGGCCGGGACGGATCTCGACGCCTGCTGACCTGCTGGGCCTCGGCGCGATCCAGGTCAGTCGACGGGCCGCGGTCGCTGCTGGTGGAGGTCGTAGACATCCGCTGGGGTGTGCGTACGAGGCTCTCGGAGATCGTGAAGTCGGCGTGCCGGCCACGGTTGGACGTGAACCCAAACCGCCGATACAGCCGGTCGAGGCCGGCACGGGACGAACCGAATGAGGTGTCCGGAGTGCCCGCGAGAATCCAGCCGTGACGATCGGCGGCCGCCGTCAGTTCGCAGAGAGTCTGAGTCCCAATGCCGTTACGGCGCAACGGCTTCGGAACTTGTAGCAAGGCGATCACGATCAGGTCGTCGCGAAGTGCCGTGATGCGCAGTTGCTGGACGTTGCCTGGCTCGAGCAGCCGGGCCCGCAGCGCCGCAACCTGCTCGACGACGGCAGGGCTGGTCATCGGCGAGGACCGACCGGGCGATCGGTCGGTGCCGTGGTCGGTGCGCGCCGCTCCTGCGCAGCACCCGACTGAGGTGTGCCGGAAACTGGTCCGCCGGTGTCGACCTGGACGTCGAGCGT
The DNA here is from genome assembly GCF_058148645.1 of Flexivirga sp. YIM B11880. Classification (NCBI taxonomy): domain Bacteria; kingdom Bacillati; phylum Actinomycetota; class Actinomycetes; order Micrococcales; family Dermacoccaceae; genus Flexivirga; species Flexivirga sp. YIM B11880. Next base: position 244,738 of record NZ_JBMAMH010000005.1, on the reverse strand, counting down.
CGCGACCAGGCGGTAGCGCAGGTCCTGGGCTGGCTGCTCGGCCAACGGACGTTCAGCGACCAGCTGGCGCGCGACTGCCGGCACGTCGTGCCCTTCGGCGGCTGCCTGGTCGAGCATCTGCGCCAACGCCGGCCAGTCGGCCTGCCGGGGGAGTCGAGGGTCGAGTTCGCCGGCGAGACCGGCCCACCGTTCGCGCGGTGGCAGCTGCGCGGCCTGCTTCATGCGATCTCGCACCTCCGCAACCTGGTCGAGCTGGGTGCGCGCCGCCTGGCGGCGATCGCCCACCCAGGAGTCGGCGGCCGGGATCAAGTCGCGCTGTGCCATAGCGGTGCTGATGTGCAGCCGGTCGGAGATACGTGTCGTCCCGTCCTGCCAGTGCCGGGCCGGGCGGGCAGCGATGATCTGTGCCCCGGCCGTGCGGGCCTGGCCCGGAGGCAGGTTGGTCAGCCGCTCTTCCAGCAGCGAATTGGCCAGCGCGTTCGGCTGCTTGAGCGCCTCACGCAGCGCGGCCGGCCCACGCAGCGTGTACATGTCGGCCGGGTCGAGACCGGACGGGAATGTGGCGTGGCCGGAGTCCAGGTCGTGGGGGGCCAGGAGCCAGTAGTCGCGCTCGGCGGCTACCTGTCCGGACAGGTTCTCGTCGTTGTCCGTGGCGACGATCAGCCACGGGTCGAACTCTGTCGCGGAGGAGTCCAGATCGGAGGCGGTGCCCGCGCCAAAGTGTTCCCGGATCGCAGCGAGCTGCTGGGACTGTTCCTCGGTGAGGGAGGTGCCCAGCGGGGCGACCCCGACCAGCTGCCCCGCCGAGGCGAGGGTGATCGCGATGGCGTCCATCGGACCCTCGACGAGCACGGGCCGCGCGCCGTTCTCGTAGAGATCGTTGCCCGCGACATACAACTGCGCACCCATGGCGAACAGTGAGGTGGTCGGACTGTTGAGGTATTTCGGGCCGCTCTTGTCCTTGTCCGTGAGGTCGGGGTGCCGGCGTCCTACGAAGCCCAGGACGACATCGCCGCCGGCGAAGGGCACGGTCTCGAAGTTCTCCCAGCCGTCGCGGCGGTGGACGATCGGCAAGACCAGGCGATTGACGAAATGGTCGCGGATCCGCCCGGTCGACTCGTTCCGTTTCGCGACACCGGCCGCGACCATTTCCTCGTCGCTGACGCCCAAGGTGCGCAGGTGCTTGACCAGGCGCTCCCACCCCGGCGGGGCGAAGCCGGGCCGGAATCGTTCATCCGCGGCGAGATCGTCGCCGAACCGGTCGACCAGGTGCTGTGCGGCCCACGACCCGGGCAGCTGCTGGCGGTAATACGCGAGGGTGAGCGTGTTGATGTGCGCGATCCGGTCGTTGCTGACCGGGCTGCTCGCGAACCGCATCGCACGGTCGGCGGACCGGTCCATCTGTTCGTCGGAGATCTCCAGCGGTCCGAGGGCATCACGCCGCAGCTCGGCCAGGAGCAGCTGCCGCTCCAGGTCGTCCTCGTCGATCTCGTCCACCAGGTCCGGCGGTGGTTCGTCCTCGAGCGGCGGGTGCTGATCGACGGTGACGTCGGGGGGCAACATCACGACGGCATCGTCGGGCAACGGGACGTGTTCCCACAGGTCCTCGTCCTCGTCGGGGTAGGCGTCGTAATGCTCGTCGGGGACGGGGTCCATCGCAACGGACAACCGCCAGATCAAGGCCTGGCAGGGATCGTCGCCAGGCTCCAGCGGCTGTGCTGCTTCACTGCGGAACAAGTCTTCGACCGACCACCCGCGCTGAAGCGCGCGGTCCACGGTGGTGACCAGGGTGGGCCACCACGGGCTGGCCTGCACTTCGGCTGCGCGGTCCTGACCCAGCAGCTCCGGCAGGCGCGGCGTCCAGGCGGCCTCAACGTGGCGGTCCTTGTCGACCTGTTCGGCGACCGCCGGGGACAGGTGACGACTGATGCGCCACCACAACGCGGCAGCGGCGTGATCGTCGGGCAGGGCGCCCGTCGCGGCAGCACGCCGCAGCATGCCGGCGGCGTCGACCCCGGAGCGGGCCATCGCAGCGAGCCGTTCGGCCAGGATCGGCGCGAACGGGTCGCTGCCGGTGGCACGGGAGGCAGCGGCGATCTGCGGGCCCCATTCCTCCATCGCGGGCGCACGGTCGCCGACGAGCCGCTCATTCAGCTTGCGCTGCCAGATCGCGGCCGCCTTCTGCATCTGCGCCCGACCGGTGGGACGCCGGTCGGCGTCGTCGACGAGCATCGCGGCCCGCCATACCGCCACGTCGCCCAGCACCGCATCGGCGGGCCGGCCGGCGCCGGCGGATGCCCAGCTCGGCGTCGTACCGATGGTGGCGTCCTCACGAACAGTGGCTGCCAGGTCGGTGACCTTCGCGGCCCGCTGGACCAGGTAGGAGCCCCACACCGTGTTCTCGGACAGGGACGAAGGCACGCCGGGGATCCACGGCAGCGGTCCTCGGCCGCCGCCACGCAGGCCGGTGTCGTCCAGCCGCCAGTCCAGCACCGCAGCGGTGTCGCCGGCTGTGTCGAGCTCACGAGACTCGGCGGCCGCGCGCAGCTGCACGATCGGGTCGACGCCGTGAGCGCTGGTGAGGATCAGGTGGGCGCGCAACGCCGGCCAGGCGGGCTGCTCGGTGACGTCGGGGACCACACGCTCGACATCCGCTTCCAAAGCGGCGACCTTCTCCGTGCCCAACTGATGCTCGGCCGCGGTGTACAGGGCATCGAGGTAACGCTGCGTTGCCTGACCGAGCAGCGTCGCCGGCTCGCTCTGCTCGCGCAGCATGGTGGTTGCCGATCGGGGTGCGTCGTCGCGCGCCAGGATCTGCTCGAGTAGGTCGGTCGGGGTCAGCGGGTGGGTCATCTCCGGGCGGATAACGCTGTGCGGGTCACCGTCGCCGACGACCTCCAGGTACACGTGGTTGGACTGCTTTCCGCGGGTCAACATCGTGTACAGCTGCTGCCGTGATTCGTCACCGCTGGCGAGCCCGTGCATGGTGTCCACCGACACGCCCTGAGCCGTGTGCACCGTCGTTGCGTAGCCCAGCTCGGTGTTCTTGCTGACGTAGTCCGCCGGCAGGGTCACCAGCCGTCCGCTCTGGGTGTGCTGCACCCGCAGCTGGCCGTCGTCGATCTCGAGCACGCTCCAGCGGTCGCCGTTCTTCACCCAATCGGTCGAGGATGACCGCAGCCGGCGATCGTTGGAGCGGGTGATGATCAGTTCGCCGACGCTGGCCAGGTTGCCGTCCGCCAGGCGCACCGTCGGCCCCTGTTCGCCGGGGTCGTCGACGGCGTCGTCACCGGCGCCCTCGAGTCGGTGCGCGCGGGCGCGTTGGTTGAGTTCGCTGACCAGCTCGCGGGTCGGCGCGAGCATGATGGAGTCCAGACCCTTGCCGCGGTCGGCTTGCCACGCCCCGAACACGTCCTCGGTCATGGTCGCCAGGTCACCGACGTGGACCCGGTCCCGATCCAGATAGAACCCGAGCGACTCGGGCCGACCTTCGCGCAGCGCGAGGGATGCGGCACCCTCGGCGGGGTCGACGAACCGGACGAGTTCGGTCAGTCGGCAGGCGCCGTGGGTGGTTTGGATGTCGCGCAGGACACCGCCGGCGCCGATGGCGGCCAACTGCTGGTCGTCGCCGATCAAGCGCACGCTGCCGCCTCTGTCGAGGACGAACTGGACTGCCAGATCGAGGGAGATTGTGTCGGCCATGCCGGCCTCGTCGAGAACGACCAGCGTCTTGGGCCCGATATCGGTGGCCGATACCCGCCAGGGCGCCAGCGGTGCCCCTTCGGCGACCTGTTTCGCGCCTGCGGGGGCGTACCAGGAGCGGGCTTGCGGATCCCAACGGGCACCGGCGGCCTTTGCCTCGTTCTTCTCGCTGATCGGGACGTCAAGCCAGGTGCGGGCGTTCGGGTCGCGGCTGGTGAGCTCGTGCACGAGCTTGGCCAGGGTGTCGGTACTGGTGTCGATCTGGGACCGCAGTGCCGCCGCTGCGGCCGCGGATGGGGCGAGCCCCAGTACCTGGCCACCGCCTTCGATCCACGCGCCCGACAAGGCCCGCATGGCGGTCGTCTTGCCAGACCCGGCGGGCGCGATCGCGAGCTGGAGGCGTGCCCCGGAGGTGGCCATCTCACGCACGAGCGATGTCTGGCCAGCGTTGAGCGTGACCCCGTTGGCAACGCTCTCCATGAGGGCCATATCGACCGCCGATTCATCGACGGCGAGCCCATCGGTGCGGCTGGCAGCCTCCACCAGCCGCTTCTCGGCCGCGATCACCTTGGTCGACGTAAACAGATCGGCGCCGGCCACCGAGTAGACCGAAGATCCGTCCCGGCGTCGCTGGGGCTCCGGCTCGACGATGTCGCGCTCGGGGCGAGCCATCGACACTGAGATCTCCAGGGCACGGGCGACCACCTGGTCGACGAGTCCCGGCATGCGCCCCGGTGATGCTCCCGCGCCGCGGATCTGTCGCTCGGCCTCGGCCCGCACGTGCCAGACCTGCCAGTTGGACCGCCGGTTTTCCATCTGCGTGATGACCGTCCGGGCCGTCTTGGTGACGTCGACCCGGGCGTACCGGCTTAGCCTTTTGGGGAAGCGTGATCCCAACGTTTCCGAGAGCATCGAGGTGATGCCCTTGTCGCCGCCGAGGATCTCGCGCGCCTGCTCCCGCCAGGTTGCGCGCTGCTCGGCGAGGGTGCGTGGCTCGTGCTTCGGGTCGCGAGTTTCCAGGGTGGCCTGCTGGGATAGCTGAACCGCTTCGATGGGGGTCGGCGGCCGGCCGTGCGCGCGCTGAAAGTCGGTGGCGAGTTCGTCACGGCGGACCTCGATTGCCGCACGACGAGACGACCACCGTTCCCGCAGGCGCGGATCGACGCCCACCAATTCCCGGACCGGGCGCTTGCGCGGGTCGCCGTCCGGGCGTTCCTCGAACTCGACCCCCAGGTCGGTGGCCAGGTGCCGCTCCAACGAGCTGTTGTAGACCTCCGAGGCTGCCACGGTCGCCTTGAACAAGACCCTTCCGTCGATCGCCAGCCACTTGCCGTCGAGCGTCTGCACCTTGTTGGCGACGGCCACGTGTGTGTGCAGCAGCGGCTCGCCGGCGCGTGAATCGCGGTGTGTGAAGGCTGTGGCGACCAAGCCCTTGACGTCGACCTGGCGGACTCCGTTGGTTCCCTCTCGGGAGTACAGCGCGTTCTGTTCGATGAAATCGAGGGCGTCCTTCATGGCTGCCTGGTGCGCGCGCTCGACCCGAGCGGCGATCGCTGGATCGGCCAACGCCCATAGCACCGCCACGCTCTTGACCGGCTTGAAGGTCAGGTCGAACCCCGCGACCGCCTTGGTTTTCGGGCGTGAGTGCTGGGCGATGGTGCTGGACAACTCGCGTGCGTCCTGGGGGTCGCGGCCGTGTTCGGCCCGGAAGAACTCTCGACCGACCTCGGTGCGGATCCGGGCTCGGTCCTCGGCCGGAACCGGCCAGTCCCTGGGAAGTCCCTGCTCCTCGTTGAGGTCGGCCAGCCGCTTCGCCACCTCGATCCGGTAGGTGGAGACGTCGTTCTCGTACACCTTGAACGGCACCCCGAGCCGGGTCGCCGCTCGGTAATCCGCGTTCGTCAGGTCCGGGCCCTGGAGAGCTTCTCGCCGTTCATGGGCGAGGGGATGGTGCCCGGAACCGAACAGAGCCTGCATCTGCTCGGCGGTGACGACGTCTCCGGCGGACAGGCCGTCGATCCCGGCCATCCCGGACCCCACCCAGACGCCGGGGGCCTCGCCTTTTTCGCTGTAGTACGACGCGAGGCCGGTGTGGCCCTTGTCGGTGGCGTCCATGGCCGCCACCTGGCGGGTCAGGTAGTCGTATCCGGAGCCCGCTGTCAGCTTGTGAATGCCCATCGTCACACCTCCCGAAGGGGCGGAATCCGCCCTGGCGGTCACAAATTGAAAAATCAACAAAAACCGGGAATGCAAGAGCTGTGTAGGGCTTCGACTTCCAAGGTTCAGGAGGGGGAACGGGCGAGGGGTCGTGGCTGGCTGGCTGGACGGGAACTCAGGTGGTCGGCGGTGGCCGCTGACGGAGGTCGGGATGTCTTAGGGGGGTGCGATGGTTCGACACGAGAAAGGTGCACATCAATGGGCAAGCAGACGATCAGGCAGGAAGCTCGGCGAGCGGCGCTGGATGCGCAATCCAAGAGACGCGAGGAACGCGCGGAGCGAGAGCGCCGGGTGGAGGCCCTCGCGATCAAGGTGCTGGTCGCGATCCGCGAACGCGAGGCGGCCGACCGGCGCGCGGGTGAGGCGCTGACGGAGATGATCGAGACCGAGCGGCTCTCGGCGCGCGAGGCCGTGCAGTGGTGCGGCGATGAGGTGAGCACGCGCGAAGTCGCACGACTACGGCGCGTGGCGGCGGATGCCGCCGACCAGGCCGCACAGGAGGACGACGGCGCTGGCGCGGACACCGGCGCGGACGCGCCCACCTCGGCGGCGTCGTGAGCCGGTGAGCGCGCGGCGGCTCGGGCCGGGCGGCGTGGCCGCGCTGGCTGAGGCACTGGCGGACCCTGAAGTCGTCGCGCGCTATGCGGCCAAGGTGGTGCAGGTTCCGGGCACTGAGTGCGCCTGGTGGACCGGTGCGATCAGCGGGCGCGGGCACGGTCGGTTCTGGTTCGGTCACGACCGCGTGGTCGACGACCTGGGCGACCTGGTGGCGCGACTGGACGAGCTCACCGCCGGGTGACCCGCAGCGCGTCCGCTGCGGCGCGTCGGTACGGTCCACGGCGCCGACGCACTCGACGCGGTGCGCGTGCTGGGTCACAAGTGCGACAACCCGCTGTGTCAGCGAGTCGCGCCGGGGCATGTCGTCGCGTCGTCGGCGGCCGAGAACCGGCGCGAGTGGGTTGCCCGTCGCGCGTTGACCGGTTCCCCGCTGGGCGACCCGCGCGGGGCACGCCGCCGCGCACGCGAATTACGCGATATGGCGCGTCGGGATCCGCGTGAGGTCGCCGACGACTTGGAGCGGCTGCGGGCGCTGTTCGGGGAGCAGCTCGCGCTGTGGTGAGACGCGACAAGGCGACCGGCTCGGGTGAGCCGGTCGCCTTGTCTTGTCAGGGCAGGAACTACACGGGCAGGCACTCGACAATCTCGGCGGTGTTGGCGATGCCGGTCAACGCGGCTGCCAGGGCGCGAGCGGTGCGCGGGGTGACGGTGAGGGCATCGCCCTCGACCGCGACGACGACGGTCGCCGGGCCGTCGTCGTCACGGCGTACGGCGGCGGTCAACACGTTGCCGTCGCCGTCGTGGAAAACGACGGACTCGCCCAGCACCAGCTGGATGCCGTCCGGGTGGGCGGTGACGCCGTCGCGTCGGGTTGTGGTCATGAGGGTGACTCCTTGCTGATCGGTTGCGGTGGTGGTGGACGGTGACGCCGCGTCGCGTGGATCGGCGCGGCGTCACCGTTGCTCGGGTGGATCAGGCCGGGACGAGCTCGTCCCACGCGGTGCGCTTGACCCGCGTCAGGTCGTCGCTGGTGAGCAACCGGGCCGCGCGGGCGGACGCCTGGTCGCGGTTGCCGGCCCGCACGGGGGAGAAGTGGTCGATGTACTCCACGACCGCCTGGTAGCCGGCCCACGCGGTGCCCCGGATGCCGGCCTGCGTCTCGGCGTCGTGCCACAGGTGCGACAGCTTCGCGTTGCGCTCTCGGTGCGCGTTGAGCGTGCGCACCGACGCGGACGACGGTTCGGGGAAGCAGCGACGCACCAGCGAGTCGAACTCGGTGTCGGTCATCGTGGTCTGGATCAGCTTCTCGGCCTCGGCCTCGAACTCTTCGCAGTAGGCGAGAGTCAGCCCCAGGGCGTCGCGGGCCTCCTGCACGGCGCTCTTGGCGTTGGCCGTGTGCCGAATGCTGAAACTGGACACGTGGTCGCGCAGCGCGGCGGCTTGGGTGTTCGCGCACACCACGCGCACGGGCGTGATCACGATGCGGAACGCCGACGACCCGTCGTGACTGTTCAAGGCGGCAATGTTGAGGTCGACGCGATCAGAGCCGCCCACCTTCAGCGACTCCGGTAGCCGCATGGTGACGAACACCTGGCGGCCTCCGCGCAGCGAGCCTGCGGTCTCGAAGACTGCGCCGGATTCGTGCGACAACGTGTTGAGGAACGCGGCGTGCTCCTCGTTCTGCAAGGGCGTATATCCGGAGCCGACGACGCCAAGTGCCTCGGCCTCTTCGGTGAACGGGTTGGTGCGCACGGTCGCGAACCCTGGCGCGGCCATCGTCGTGACGCCGTCCTCGGTGATCTCGGTCGCGGTGAGCGGCACCTTGCGGACGTTCCAATTGCCCAGGTGGCCGAGCGTCATCGCTTCTTCGGCGGTGAACGCGCGGTCGCGCACGACGGTGCCGAGCCGGTGCCACGCGTCCTTGCGCGCGAAGACGGCAGCGGCCTGGTCGCCGTGGGTTTCGATCTGGTGAGCCATGAGTGGTTCCTCTCGGGTGGTTCTCTGTCCTGACAAACTCAATTCTAGTTTTTCTACTCTACTGAGTTGAGTTGTCCACAGGGGCAGACGAATTCGCGGTCGATGTGTCGGCATGCTGTGCGCGGGCTAGCTGGTACTCGGCGCGCGCGGCCGCGTCGCGAGACCGGTAGGTGATGTCGCCCGGTCGCCGGTCGCAGACGATGCGCCATTTGCGGTCCGGGTAGTTGCGACTGACGCAGCCAATCGCGCCGTTGGGGTAGCGCACTTCGAGGACGTACCAGCCGCCGTGCCGCCACCGGTCATAGGTGAACGCGGAAGGCGTGTCGGACGGGGTTGCGGGGGCCGCGCTCATGAGGGGTCACCGGTCGCCGCGCGGACCTGGTCCAGTGCGCGGTTCAGCAGCTCCTGGAGTTCCTCGCCGCTGCCCTCGATGACGGTCACCTCATCGCACGCGAGCAGCAGCGCGAGGGGTGCGTCGACGACCTCCGTGCCGAGTTCGCGCCCGGCAGTCACAACCTCGGTGCTGGCCGTGCGGGCGCGCATCCATTCGTAGCGCACGCTCATCGTGTTGCCTCCTTCGCGGTCGCGGCCAGCCGGTGAAACACGCGCCGCCCTCCTTGCATGACCGCGACGGCCTCAATGCCGTACTCCGACGCGTGCTCCAGCTGAGCCTCGGCGGCGGCAATCGCGCGCGTTCGAGTCGGGATCATCGCCGCGTGCATCTTCGAGCGGGTGGTGCCGAACGACGGGGTGACGAACACGAATCGTCGCTCTCCGCTGAATCGGACTTTGAGGAAAGCGCACACCTCGTCACGGGTCTCGGCGGCGGTGTCGGATGAAGTGGTGCTCATGGATGGGTGTCCTTTCGTGAGGGCCGGTGGCGTGCACCGCACGTGCACGCCACCGGCCACGGGTAGGGGAGAGGTCAGGCGGCGGGGTGCTCGTCGCTGCTGGCAGCGGTGTCGCCCTCGGCGGGACTCGTCTGCGGTTCGGGCGTCGCCGTCTTGCGGGCCTTCTTCGCGCGCGGCTTGGGTGCGGGCTTGTCGAGTCCGGCGGCACGCTTCTCGACGTCGGCCAGCTCGTAGCCGTTGGCTGCCAGGAACGCCAGGTAGCGCGCGGGGCCGGGGGTCACGTTCCGCCAGGTGTGTGTGCCCATCTGTGCCTCGTAGGCGGCGCAGCACTGGCCGACCGCGAGCATCAGCGCGCGGCCCTCGGTGACGTTCTCGGCGGCCTTCGCGCGGTCGGCCCGCATCCGCGCCTTGCCGCCGTTCAGCAGCTCGTCTGCCTTGGTGGGGGTGCGGTGGTCGCTGAGCCAGTGGCCCTCTTCGGCAATGGTCGCGACGACGAACGCGGCGCTACCCTTCGGCGCGGTTTTGCGCGTCAGGAACTTGACCACGAAGGCGGCGCGTACGGTCTCGGCGGATTTCCACGCCTTGTTGGACTCGATCACGTCGCGTCGCTCGGCGCGCGCGGCTTCTCGCTCGGCCTCGCTCATGTCGGCGGCCTTCTTCTTGGTGCTGCCTCCGTAGCCGCCCGCCCAGCGATCGACGTGGCCGTGCTCCTTGGCGTCGGTGCAGACGTATGTCGCGACCGTCACCTGCTCCTGCTCGTCGGTGGCGTCGTCGTCTTCGGCGTCGGTCTCGATCCAGCGCCATTCGCGGGTCACGTAGGCGGCGTGCCCGGGGCAGTCGGCGTGCGTCTCGGGGGTGATCCGGTTGCCCTCGGCGTCGTCCAGCTGGTTCAGGCGCAGGATCGTCTTGTGGTCGTGCGGGGGCCGCTCGATCACGGTGACACCGTCGGCGGTCAACTGCTCAGCGAACGCCTTGATTGCCTCGCGGTCGTCACGCTTGTCGCGCTGCCGCTGCAACTCGTGGTCGAATCCGCTGCCCCGCTCGGCGGCAACGGTGAGCGCCTGGAGCGCGTCGGCATCCTGGTCGAACTCGGCGAGGGCGGCAGCCTGCTCCAAGGTGAGGAATCCCCAGCGTTCGGTCGCCTTGCTGGCCAGATCGGACCCGGCCACTTTCAGACCGGCATCGACCTCGGGCCGCTTGTAGCCGGTCTTCTTGACGATCTGCGCAGCGGACAGACCGAACCCGGCCAGTTGCTCGAAGCCCTTCGCCCGCTCGGCCGCCGTGATGGCCACACGGTGATGGTTGGCCGACATCTGAGCGACGATCCTGTCGGCGTCCTCACGGCGGCGGGTGGCGAATGCCGGGATGGTCGCCTGCTTGGCCTCAATTGCGGCCAAGGTGCGGCGTTGACCATCCACGACGACGTAACGGCCATCGCCATCGAAGTAACCGACCACGGGGACGATGACGCCTTCCTCGCGCACGTTCGCGACGAACTCCTTGTCGACGTTCGCGTCCAGGCGCACATTCGCGCCGATCTGCACCTGGCGCGGGTCAATAGCGACCACGGTCTCAGCGGCGGCGGCTTTTACGGTGGTGGCTGTGCTCATGATTCCTCCTGAGTGGAATAGAAAAAGTGGTAGTGCTATCCTGCCCGCGCGCGCGTACGGCTCGGGCTGGCTCTCGCGCGGCTGTGGACAACGCGGCGCGGGCGGTGACCCTGTGGGAATCGCCGATGCCGGAGCGGCGACGGGCGACTCGGCGCGGCGCGGGCCTACCCTCGACCTGGCCGGCGCCGGCTGGGCGTGAACCCTCCGGTCGAATACCGGGAGGGTGTTAGGCCTCAGGGTCTGGCGCAGACGGTCGACGACAACAACGCCGGTGTGTTCGGCCGCGGTTACCCTTTGGGCGAAGTAGAGAGAGCAGACGAGGGAGGTAGCTGGATGGCGTCTAAGCGCACACCAAGCCTGCCCGCCGGATCCGCGGCGTTCGCGGTGTACTGGGACCGGGCGACCTGGGATGTGTCGCGATCGGCATACATGGCCGACCTCGACGACCTGCCGAAGAGCCCGGATTCATGGATCGGGTGGTTTCAGTACGCCCTCAAGCGGCATGTGCGACGCAGCGCCCGGTCGCGGGCGGCACTCGAGGTGTCACTCCCGGATCGGAACCCGAGGGGCAGCCAGAAGGAACTCAAAGACGCGGGGGAGCCCCTCGACGGCTTCACCAAAACGCACGTCGTACCCGAGGAGCTGCTGGACCAGGTCGAGCGAGCGATCGTCGACGACCGAATCAAGGCCGGCCGGATGATCAGCCGCTCCCAGTTCGCCCGCGAGGCGGTCATCGCGGCGATCGGCGAAACGCGCTCCAGGCGCGGCCGGCGGGGCCTGCCGCCGGCGCCGGACCGGTTGCCGAACCGCCCGCGCAGCCGGGCCTGACCTATGCCGGCGCCGGCCGACGCCGAACGGTGGGCCACCCAGCTGGCGGCCTCGCACGGAGTAGAGCTGGCCGGGATCACATGGGCCGCTGGCGCCGGTGGCGCGGCGCGGATGACGGACGCCGGTGCTGAGCTGACGCTCGCTCCCGAAATACTCGTCGACGTCGCCACCATGCGCTTCCACATCGCGCACGAGGTTGGGCACGTCGTACTGGGGCACGCCCGCGGCCGCCGCCAGCAGCTGCGCGCCGCCGCGCCCTACCTGGCTGCCGGAGGCGCGGTCGAACTGGCGGCGATCATCGGCGCGGCATTCTGGCGGTGGTCGATCGTGATGTTGCCGATCGCGTTCGTAATCACCCTGGCCGTGCTAGCCCGCCGGGTGGTGCTACCCCAGGAGCGTGCGGCCGACGTGTTCGCGGCCGCCAACAGAGCACCGGCTTGGCTGGCGAGTCCGCCGGCGAAGGCTCGACTCATGGCGCGGCTGATCAAGACGCACCCGACCTGGGCGGAACGGTCCGCCTGTGGACAACGATCGGCGGTCGAGTAGAAAGAGTATTTTCATTCGAAAGCCATTCGTTGGAAGGGATTTCGACCATGAACGACACCGCGGAAGCACACGACACGTCATCGGCACCGATGAGCGTCTCCAATCTCACTCTGGGTGATGTCGGCCCGGATCTGATGCACATCATCGATGGCTCCGATGTCCACGTCGACGGAATCGGCGCCAGCGCCGACATGCACCCCGCCTTCGACCCGGCCGGTGCGATCCACGGCGAGAGTGGCCTGCTGGTGACATTCACCGACGCGCACGGACGCAATCGCATCGCTGAGGTGAGCATCATCGCCCGGTGGTGTGAGGACGACTGCTGGCACTTGCACACCCAGCGCGGCGAACTCGGCCGCGAATGCCGGGACTGCGGGACCGTCGTGGAGGCCTCGGCGGCACGCTAGAGGGACAGAGCGACAACAGCTGTCGTCGCCGCAGATGACCGCCACGAGGCCCGCGAACGCCTTCGGGAAATAAAGACGCCCCGAGCAGCGGGCGGCTTGTCCACAGGGCGGCGCGCAACCCAGCGAACCGCAGCACCGAAGGAGCACACTCAGAAGATCTACTCTTTCTACTCGACTAGGGATATGACGTGAGCATCATCCAGACTCGAAAAACAGAAACAGCGCCACGGATCCGAGTCGGTTTCGCCCATCGAGTGGCCACGCCTTCGACCTCGCCGGCCGCCACGGCGTTGGAGAGCGCGGCGGCCGACTTCCTCCGCGCGAACGCCGCCTACCGCCAGGCGTATGCGACCTGGCGAGCTGAGCGTGAGAGTCGCCAGCCGGGGGAGTGCGTCACCTCAGCTGACGACCAGCGCCGCGACCGACGGCACCAGGCCTTGTTCGCGGTTCATCGGCAACTTGACGCCGCGGCCGCGGAAGTCCGCCGTGAGGGCGGCCAGATCGACTACAGCCCGAGCGACGGCGACACCGTCCGCGTCTACGGGCCACGTCGTCAACTACTCGGTCGCATGTGACGACAGCAGTGAAAGCCCAAGAAACAGAGGAGTGTTCAACATGACCACGCTCACGAACGCACACACAGTTCCCGGAGTGACGGACCGACCGAAGGTCACCTCGTGGATCCTGACCCCGCCGATCGGGCCTGCGGTCCCGGTCGACCTGATCCGGCACAGCGAGACATACCTCGAGCTGCGGCTGGGTATCGGTGCGAGCGCCTTCTCCGTTGCCCGCGGCCACCAGGACCCGCGATCGGGTTCCTGGGTCGTCGACATCCTGCTGATCGGTCACCGATTCAATGTCGCTACTAGCGATGGCGCCGTCGCGATGATGCTGGGCGAGATGCACTCGCTCGTCAACGGCGTGCTCAAGCCCACATGTTCGGCCGAACTCTGGTCGGCCGGCTGTTTGGCATGCGGAGTCTCGATCATCGAAAGCGCCAGTCTCGGTGAGGCAGAGTGGCTCGCCCGGACGCACAACCGGGAGCACCACCACGGTGAGCCGGCCGCGGCGACTTACCTACGGATCCTGTGCGACCAGTGCGGCGACCGGGACGCCACCACGGTGTGCAGCTGCGACGGTACGACGCCGGTCGCCGTCTGCGGACGGTGCGCGTCGACCAGGAGCTCGTGATGCCCACCACCGACCCGCGCTGGGCCAAACACTTCCGCCTCGACCAACACCGCGGGATCTCCAGGTACGTCGACGCCGCGCCGATCCGGGCGCACATCGAGCAGCTGCGCGCGGCCGGCGCGTCAATGCGGGCGATCGCCGATAAGGCGGGAGTCTCCATCAGCCAGGTGAGCAAGATCGCCGGTGGGCAGACACACGTACGGCGGCCATACGCCGCCCGTATCCAGGCAGTCACCCCGGCCGCGATTCTGGCTCGCAGCGGCGCCGACGACTTCGTGCCAGCTGTCGGGGCCCGTCGACGGATCGAGGCCCTCCAGGCAATTGGTCACTCGTCGACGACGATCGCCGAGACCATGGCGGACGGCGCCACTGCGGATGCGGTCAGGAACCTGAAGAACCACCCAGGTGACTGGATTTCCCGGGCCAACCACGACCGAGTGCTGCGGGCCTACAAACAGCTGTGGGACAAGCCCGGTTCCTCCCGTCAGACCCTCGGCGCCGCCCGCCGGCTCGGTTTCGCACCGCCGCTTGCCTGGGACGAGGAGACGCTCGACGACCCGACCGCGCAGCCTTGGAGCAACGACGCCGTCGATGACGACCTGGTCGACGAAGTCGCCGTGATGCGTGCGGTGGCCGGCGAACCCGTCCCACTCACCGCAACCGAGCGAGCCGAAGCGGTAGGGCGGCTGGCCGCGACAGGACTGTGCGACAACGAGATCGGAGCCCGCATCAGGATCAGTGGCCGCACCGTGCAACGGATCCGTAAGGCGGCTGGCATCCCGTCCGGCTGGAAAGAGCCAGCGGCATGAGCGGCAAGCGGTTGAGCACGGACCAGCGCGAGCTGATGCTCGGCCTGATCCGCGACGGGCTGCCCAGCCAGGAGATCGCCGACGCAGTCGGCGTGAGCACCTCGATGGTTCATTACTACGCCGTCCGGCACGGCATCGACCGCTCCCGCAAACCGGCAGCCCCACCGGCGATCGAAGCCGTCGTCCCGGAGACCGCGGATCCGCAGCAGTCGCTGGATTGGCAGGCCGATGCGCTCTGTCGGCAGACCGACCCGGAGATCTTCTTCCCGGAGAAAGGCGGATCCACTAAAGACGCGAAACGCATCTGCCACAGCTGCACCGTCGCGGCCGAATGCCTCGATCAGGCGCTGGCCAATGACGAACGCTTCGGCATCTGGGGCGGCGTCTCAGAACGGCGCCGCCGCAAGCTCGCACGCACTCTCAAACAGTCCTGAAGAGGAGATACATGTCATGTCCACCAAGCAAGTCACCACCGAGACCACTCTGACCGTCGTCAAGCACCTCATCAACGGCCGCACGGATACGTTCATCGCCGAGGCGACGGGCCTCGCGATCACCCAGGTCCAGGACATCAAGGTCAGCCACGGGTACCCCGAGATGCACAAGATGGAGTGGTCTCGCGACAAGCTGGAGGAGCGGGTCAACGAACCCGCGGCTGCGACCGCGACACCAGGGCCGACCATCAGAGCCGCGGTTCCGGCGCGACGTCACGACCCCGCGCGGGGCGACCCCGCGTCCGTCCGACCCGCGACCGGTCATCTCGACCGCACGCGAGGTCAAGCCCTCCGCGAACGAGCTCATCGTCGCGGCCGCCACCTCACCGAAAGCGCGCACCCGAGCACTCGGGGTGAAAGTCGCTGGCCTGCTCGGCGACCTCAGCCAGCGCCTCGAGACAGAAGAGCGTGAACAAGCTGCCCAGGCGGCCGAGAAGGCCGCGAACGCCAAGAGGCTCAAGCGGATCGAGGAGCTGGAGGCAGAGCTGAAGAAGCTGCGGCCGAAGACCCGTAGCACCAAGACGGCGCCACCGTTGGGTGCACCAGCGCCAGAGGTGCGCAGGTGGGCCAAGGGCGAGGGCATCGAATGCCCGGGCTACGGCAAGATCCCGAACACGGTGCGCGACGCGTACGACGCAGCGCACGCCGCCGCCTGATCCGAAGAGGGCGAAAACCTATGAGCCGCAGAGCAACCAGGGTCATCCTGGTCGTCCTCCAACTGGCGTCAGCTGGCATCTTGATGCGAGCACTCACCGCAGTCGGCCTGTGGTGGCTGACCCCAGCCGTCGCTGTTGTGGTGGCGGGCATGGTCACGTTGGAACTGCGCCCATGCAGGCCATGGATCGTGCTCGACGACAACGGGCAGCCGGCCACCGGCCGCGACGCGGACCGGTACACCCAGTGGCGGGCCAGCCTGTGCGTGCACCAGAGAGCGGCCTGGGACGAAGCGCTGCGAGACGTCGTCGCGCGGAACCAGGCCAACAGGAAGGACGAACCATGATCTGCACCGGGTGCCGCGAGCCACACCAGCCGGCCGATTGCGAGGACGCCCGCCGGCCCGCCGACGCGCAACGATCGTGCTGCTGCCAGCACAAGCCCTACACGAAGGCGGCGCCAGTCGCGCCAACCAGCGAGCCGGGCCGAGAACAGGCTGATGCCGGCGGCGAATCCGAGGAGACGGGCCCCCAGCAGAAGCCGTAGTCGAGGGTGGCCGCCATCGATCCCGGCCGCCGCTCAACGACGCCACGGAAAGATCCGGCGAAATTTTGCAACCCGATCGGTAATCACGTCGTGGCCGGTGACCGCCAGAGACCGCCCGGCCGCCTTCTGGGAGATAGCAGCACGAAAGTGCACTGCTCGTCGACCAGGAGGAAGCCTTGAAATCGAACACCAGCGAACGAGTGCTGGCAGCTGCGGGGATGTTCACGCTCACCGTCGCCGGCACGGCATTCACGCCGGCGCACGCCGACACCGGTGGATCGTCGATCACCAACCAGGGAGTGTCGCCCAACAGGGCGGCCGGCCAGGCGAAGCTGGCGGCCAGCCCTCGCGTCGCCCCGACCTACGCGGGATACCAGACGAAACCGGTGACGTCGCCAAAAGGCGGATCGCACTCGATCTGGTTCGGCCGCATGAACTATGCCGGGCTGCTGGTGTACTGCATCGACGGTGAGAACCTGGCACCGTCGCAGGCACCCTCCAAACCGGTCACCCGCACCCAGCAAGTGAAGCTGTCCTACCTGCTCAGCCGGTACGCGAACAGCTCCGACAAGCCCACGATCGGGGCACTGTCCTACATCTCCCGCCAGCTGCTGGACCCGGGCTGGTCCTTCGACCAGAAGGCGTTCGGCACCCTCAGCACGGCAGACCAGACGGCGATCAAGGCTCGCGTCGCCCGGCTAAACACCGAAGCAGCCAACTATGCCGGCGGATACAAGCCGGTGGTGACCAACGCGGCGGGCACACCCTCCACCGCCGGCACGGTCCGGACAGGGACAGCGACGGTCGGAATCACCTCAGCCACAGGGAAGTTCGTGCCCGGGGTCGCCTTCCGCGCCACCGCAACGGGCGCCACCTTCACCAGCGGAATCCGCACCCTGAAGACAGGCAAGAGCAGCAGCGCAACCACCAACGGCACAACCTCCACCGCCGCGACAAAACTGCCCTGGACGGCGACGCCGACAGCCAAGAACGGCGACAAGGTCACCCTGACCGGGTCCTTCACGGGCATCCCCGCGTCCACCTACTACGAATACGCGGCCCCGCACGTGGGGGAGCAGCGGGTCATCGGCGCGGCGCCCGCGGGAACAGGAGCAGGCACTGGAACACCGGTGACGATCAAGGTCGCGGTCCCGAAGGCGATCACCCGGGTGTCCACGCAGCAGTGGGTCCCCGGCAAGACCATCACCGACACGGTGACCACCTCAGGTCTGGAATCGCAGAAGGTCGACATCACCGCAGCCGCAGCCGTCATGCGCCGCCCAGACGGAGTGGCCTCATGCGAGAACGTCGGCGTCGACCAGTGGGAGAAGGCCTTCAACGCAGGCAAGGTCTCCACGATCTCGACCGCGAAAGTCACCGGTGCGGCAGCCAACACGGACGTGCAGATCCCGCTGCACCTGACCAGCAAGCTGCCCAGCGATGTCACGGCCGGCACCTGGTGCGGATCGATCAACGAGAACGTGTGGCAGGCGGGAACACAGAAACGACTGGTGGCCACCCAGTTCGGTGAGGTCAACGAGTGGGGCTCGCTGACCGTCGCAGCACCCAAACCGACACCCACGCCGACACCGCCCTCGACGACACCGCCGGCCCCGAAGCCGACACCGCCGAGCTCCCAGCCGGTGATCCCGACCGATGGCCTGGTCTCGTTCGGCGGCCCGGACATGGCCGGGCTGCTCGTCGGCGCCGGCTTCCTGGGCGTCGGAGGCACCACAGCCGGTGTGCTGGCACGGCGCGCGATGCGCCGCCGCAACAACCGGCACTGACGTGGCACGCCTCGACACCGTCAAGGACGTCGTCCAGGGCCACGCGCGGCGAGTGAGCGGCCCCGTGGCGTTGATCCTGGCCGGGGTGTTAGCCGTGGTCGTCGGTGGCGTCGGCATGATCGCTACCAGTTGGTTGAGATCACCGCCCGCCGCTGCGGCCGGAACCCCGGCACACACTTTCCAGACCAAGGACCTCAGCGCGGCGCCGCCGGTGTCACATTCGGACACACCGGCAGCAGCCGCGGCTCCTCGCAGTAGTCGTGCGACGACGAGACGGAACCAGCACGCGGCCGGGTCGTCGTCGCAGGCCGCGCACCGTGCGACGTCGACGCGAGAACCTCGAGCGACGACGCCGGCGAAGGACACCAGCTCCCGGACGAAGCCCGCGCGGTCGACACCGGGCGGGCAGCCGCCGAGCACGTCTCACAGGGCACCGTCGCCGCCGGCGAAGAAGGCACCGACGATGAGCCCAGACAGCGTCTGGATCCCGTCGTTGGGTGTCTCGGTCACCGTGCTCTCGGAAGGGCAGTCCAGTGGCCTGGCATCGATCCCGATCGGAGAGACGCGGGTCGGCTGGCTGAACTGGACGCCCTCGTTGACCACCCGCGCCGGGACGACGGTCATCGCGGGGCACGTGACGTACAACAACATCCCCGGCGCGTTCTACAAGCTCCCGCAGATCAAGGCCGGCGCCGTCGTCTACACCACGACGCACACCGGGACGGTGCAGGCGTGGCGAGTGCAGTCAGCGGCCACCTACCCGAAGGGCAAGCTACCGGCGGCGGTATGGGCGACCGGGGGAGCGCACCAGCTCGCCCTGGTCACATGCACCGGCAGCATCGGACGAGTTCCGAAGCAAGGCGGCTACGCCCACCTGGACAACCTCGTGGTGATGGCGAAACCGGTGGCCACACGCTGACTCCCAGATCGAGCGCTCCGGCGCTGGTCGCGGTGGCATGGCGTCTGCCTGGGCATACCCGGTGAGTCCGGTCAGGTCCGGGCGCCGTAGCCGTACTCGGAAGGGTTGTTGCCCTCAGTCCAGGCCTGCTGCGCAGGCAGTCGGCACACACTGACAGGGCAGTCCGAGCCGCCGTCGCGTAACAGTGATCGTGCGCATACGCGCGCGACGACAGGGTGACCCGTCCGGGCACCTCGGCACTCGAAGGTGCGAGTGGCTAAAGGCCATGAAAAGAATTAAAGGAACTAAAGGCCGTTAAAATTCGGGTAATCTGGGTGCATGAACCCGTTCACCCCGAGCTTCGGAACAAGCCCGCCTCTGCTCGTCGGCAGGGATAGTGACCTCGAGGACTTCCGTGAAGGCTTGCGCGGCGGCCCCGGATCGCCCGAGCGCGCGACACTCGTGACTGGTCTGCGCGGGACTGGCAAGACTGTCATGTTAAACGCCTACGAGGATCTGGCCAAGAGCGAAGGGTGGGTTGTCGTCTCCGAGACAACAACGCCCAACCTCATGGACCGTATTACGCACGAGCACTTGCCCGCGCTTCTTCACGATGCCGATCCACGCCAAACAGAATCGCATCTCACCGGCGTCTCGTTGCCGGGCGGGCTCGGAGCAAGTCGCGATGTCACGGAGCGGCACACCCCACGCCCCGGCCTGAGATCACAACTGTTCCAGTTGGCCGACCTGCTCGCCGTGCAAGGCGGTGGGGTGCTGATCACCGTCGACGAGGTGCACCGCAAGGGACTGCACGACCTGCGAGAGCTGGGCACAACGATCCAGCACGCCTTCCGGGAGCAACGCAATGTTGCCTTCGTCGGAGCGGGCCTTCCGTCCGCTGTCGAAGAGCTGTTATCCGACGACGTCTCGACGTTCCTGCGCCGCGCCGACCGCCGGCATCTGCGCACGGTCAGTCCTGACGAGGTCGCCGAAGCGCTCGCTGTGCCCATTCGCACAGCCGGGCGCGACATCACGCCAGAGGCCCTACAAATAGCCGTGGCGGGGACGGGCGGTTACCCGTTCATGATTCAACTGATCGGGTTGCATGCCTGGCGCGCTGACAGCGCTGCTCTAGTCATCGATAGCGCCCAAGCGCAGCGCGGTGTCGATCGGGCACGTCGCAAGGTTGGCCAATTGGTGCACGCCAGCGCGTTGGGAGACCTTTCCGATGTCGATCGGTCCTTTCTCGCGGCCATGGCCCACGATGACGGGCCGAGTCGCCTTGCCGATATTGCGCGTCGACTTGGCGTCGACGGAACCTATGCCGGGCAGTACCGCTTGCGGCTTATCGCAGCGGAAGTGATCGAACCCCACGGATATGGCCGGTTCGACTTCACACTGCCAGGGCTGCGTGACTACTTGCGAGAGCATGTCGCGAGCAGCCATTGGGGCCCAGATGCAGAGCCCTCGCTGGCGCCGAGTCGAGTGCTACCCGGCGCAGAGCACGAACGGAGGCAAATTCCAGGGCCGCGCAACGGCGATCCGGAAGGCCGTGGTGATTCCTGAACCCGTAGACGGCCAGAGATGACGCCGCGCCGTCTTGATCGCCGTTGGGAATGTGGAAGCACATCTCGAAGTGACAGGGGCACCGACATGACTTCACGAGGCTGGGGCGCACTGGAACAGCTGATCCAGGTACGCGGCACGACGCATCCGAGCGGATCTGCGTCCTCCCAACCAACTCCCGGCCTGACTCTGTCAGCACGGTGATGCATTCGGTTGTGTAGAACAAGTCGTGGTTGATCGGCGCCCTGGTGGTCCCACTTGGGCTGTCTTTGGCGGGCAAGGCGCTCTTTAACTCGATGAGGTTCGACGCGGGCACGGACTCGTCCCAGTCGTCGGCGCAGGAGAGGCCCGACGTCAAGGAGGACTGGGCGGCCGTGAAACCTGGCTCAACACGGTGACGCACGTGAATTCCTTGAGCTACCGGCTATGCGTGATATCAGCTCACCGGTGATCCGTAGTTGTCTTCTGGCGAGCCAACAAAATGCTCGGCCGGCTCGGCCTGGAACTGCCCAAGCCGGCGGGGCCAATCGACGCTGTCCCGAGTCCGCGACAGTACGAAAGCTGCTGCGACTACGAATACGCCTGCGAACGCTGCGATCTCGCGCAGGTCGATGAGCGCGGTGCGCAACGGCTCCGACAGACCCGCGCCGACGTTGCCAACCAGGTCAACGAGGCCGAGGCCCGCGGGTGGCGCGGCGAACAGGAAGCAGAGAACGGCGTTCTCGAAGCGATCACCCGCAAGATCAGCGACCTCGGGGCGGGCACAAGCCCGGACTCGGATCGTGCACCTGGGCATCCCCGCTGCCCGGTCGTGAACGTGCGCCACGGCGAAGTAGTTGCTGGGCCCTGTACTATTTGCGCATGCATGCAGATACGCAGCCGCCGGTGTGGGGTGACGACGTGGTGGATCTCGCGGTCGAGGTCCTACGAGTGTTGGCCGATCCGACCCGCTTGCAACTGGCCGGACTCCTGCTCGACGGGGAGAGATCCGTTTCTGATCTGGCTGCCGCGCTCGGCAAGCCCGGTCCGGCGGTCTCTCAACACCTGGCGAAAATGCGGATGGCACGGCTTGTCGCCACCCGTAAACAGGGCACCTCGGTGCTGTATCGAGTGGAGAACGGGCACGTCCGGCAGCTGGTCGTCGACACCATCGGTCACGTAGAACACCTGCTGGACGACGTGCCGGCCCATCACCGCATCCAGGGCGTGTCATGAGCCCGCACCCCGATCATGAGCACCACGAGCACGCGGCGCGCGATTATGTCCACGGTCACGGTCACGGGCACTCACACGAGCACGCTGGCGGCACGCGGTGGGCGCGTTACCGGCATGCCGTCTCCGACCTGCTGGGCGCGCACTCCCACGACACGGCCGACCAGGTCGACGAGGCCCTTGAAGCGGACGCGCGCGGCCGGCGGGCGCTGTGGATCAGCCTGGCGGCGTTGGCGATCACCGCGATCCTGCAGGCCGTCGTCGTGGTCTTCACCGGATCCATCGCCCTGCTCGGCGACACCCTGCACAACGTGGCCGACGCCGCAACGGCGATCCCGCTGCTGATCGCCTTCTGGTTGGCCAAACGCCCCGCGAACGACCGCTACACCTACGGGTACGGCCGCGCCGAAGACCTCGCCGGGCTGTTCGTCGTGGCGATGATCACCCTGTCCAGCGTGCTCGCCGGCTGGGAAGCCATCAACCGGCTCCTCAACCCGCAGAACGTGTCCCACCTATGGGCCGTAGCCGCCGCCGGCATCATCGGCTTCGCCGGCAACGAACTTGTCGCCCGCTATCGCATCCGCGTCGGGCACCAGATCGGATCCGCCGCCCTCGTCGCCGACGGGCTACACGCCCGCACCGACGGGTTCACCTCCCTGGCCGTCGTCATCGGCGCCGCCGGCGTCGCCGCCGGGCTGCCCTGGGCCGACCCGGTCATCGGACTGCTCATCGCGATCGCCATCCTCGGCGTCCTGCGCTCGGCGGTCAAGCAGGTCGGCGCCCGCCTGATGGACGCCGTCGACCCCGACCTGGTCGCCCAGGCCCGCATGGTCATCCGCGACACCCCGGGCGTCCTCGGGGTCCGGTCGGTCCGGTTGCGGTGGATCGGACACACGCTGCACGCCGAAGCCGACGTCACCATCGCCGACGACATTTTCGTCGAAACCGCACATGACACCGCGCACCGCGTCGAAGAACGCCTCACCAGTCAGATCCCCCGGCTCACCGCCGCGCTGATCCACGTCAGCCCACTGCGGGCACACGCACCAGTGACCTAGCCGCAGCGATTCGCGGCACGCAACTCGTCGTGCCGCGTCACGGGCGCGATGAGATGGCCTCGCAAGAAAGCGCTGCCGAGTTCATGACGTAGGCGAACGACATGCGACAACCACGACGCACAGCGCGTTCGGAGGGGAGCGACACGATCACTGCTGATCGCGGTACCCAGCGGGCAAGTCCGGTTGTGGGTGATGAGCCACACCACCCACACCGATGGGCAGCCCAATAGAGGGCGTCGCGCTGAGCACCTGGGCCCGGGTCTGGCCAGACACCGGTATTGGGGGATGGCTCTAGTGGCTCAGAATGAGGTGCGCCTTATCGCCAGGCTCAGGCTACGAGAGGCAGACGGCGGAAGCCGGACGACTGCTCTGTGGTCCGGTCAATAGGTCAACACGTGCAGCACTACCGAGAGTCACTCTCACCTCATCGCCTGGGTTGAGGTCACTCCCCGGGGAGCAGCGCAGCACAACCGGTGACTTCTCGCCGGGTACTGATACGACGAGCCGCACGTGGTCACCGCGGAATCCAGTGGAGACGATGCGACAACCGGTGGTTTCGGTCGCGCGAGACACCTGCACCTGCTCGGGACGCAAGACCAGTCGCACTGCTCCACGAAAGTCCGCTGACACCGGGACGGTGCCGAGCGCACAGCGCGCTACCCCCGCCTCGGCCGACGCCGTCAGTTCCACGGTGTCGCCGACGAAGCGAGCGGTTTGCGCATCGACGGGATGCTGGTAGACGGCTTCCGGAGACCCGACCTGACGGAAGACGCCGTCGGACATCACTGCCATCTGGTCGGCGAACGACAGCGCCTCCTCCTGGTCGTGGGTCACCAGCACGGTGGCAATGTCCGCCTCCCGCAGAGCTGCACCCGCGATCTCGCGGGTGCGCGCGCGCAGTCCGGTGTCCAGCGCCGAGAACGGCTCGTCCAGCAACATGACGCGTGGCTGCAGGGCGAGCGCTCGGGCCAGCGAGACGCGCTGCTGCTGACCGCCGGACAGTTCGTCGGGTCGCTTTCGGGCAACAGCCGGATCGAGGTCCAGGGTGCGCAGCAGTTGAGCGATCCGCTCTGAGCTGCGTTGCCGGCGTGGCAGGCCGAAGCCGACGTTGTGCCCCACCGACAGGTGCGGAAAGAGCGCACCGTCCTGGGCGACATACCCGACGGCGCGCCGGTGGGCCGACACCCAGGATCCTCCGGCGACCACGCGATCACCGACGCTGATCACGCCGGCGTCCGGTGTCTCGAACCCGGCGATGCAGCGCAGCAGTGTTGTCTTGCCGCAGCCGGACGGTCCGACCACCGCGGCGATCGAACCGTGCGCCACCTCCAGCGAGATGCCTTGCAGCACAGGCGTATTGCCGTAGGACTTGCTGACTTCGCGCAGCGACAGTGCGTAGGTCATGACAGGCCAGCCACCTTTCGAGACTGCTGGAACAACAGGTAGGTCATGGGCAGCGAGAGGACCACGAGCAGGAATGCGTATGGCGCCGCCGCGGCGTAGTCGATCTCGGAGGTCAGCGACCAGAACTGCGTTGCCAGCGTCGTGGTCCCTGTCGGCGCCAGTAACAGGGTCGCGGTCAGCTCGCCGGTGACGCCCAGGAAGGTCAGCGCGATCGCACCGCCCAGCGCGGGCGCGAGCAGTGGCAGGGTCACCCGCACGAACGCCATCGCGTGGGAAGTCCCCAGCGATCGCGCGGCCTCCTCCAGCGCGGGTGGCGCCTGCGCGATGCCAGCGCGCAGAGTGACGACCGCCCGGGGGAGGAAGAGAACGGCATACGCACCGATCAGCAGGATCGGCGTCTGATAGACCACCTGGGCGTACCGGATCGCGTATGAGACGACGGCCAGGCCAACCACGATGCCGGGCAGGGATGCCGCGATGAAGGTGGCACCCTCGAGGGCGCGCACCCAGCGGCCCGGGTGGCGGACGGACAACCAGGCGATCGGTAGCCCCGCAGCGCACGTGATCAGCCCGGCGAGGACGCCGTACAGCAGGGTTGTGCCGAGTATGGACAGGAGTTCGCCACTCCAGACGGCGGCGCCGCCGCTGACCAGCCAACGACCGATGCTCCAGCCGGGCACCCCGAGGGAGAGGACGAGGACGACCAGTGCACCGGCCCAACACGGCACTGACCAGCCGCCGAGCGGTGCGAGCCGCGGTCGACGTGCCGCGCCCGGTCCGACGCGCGCATAACGCTCCCGCCCGCGAACGCCGGCCTCAGCGGTCAACAGCAGGAGGCAGCACAGCAGTAGAACTCCGGCGAGCATGGCAGCGGCGGTGCTGGCGAACGTCGAGCGGTACTGGTCGTAGATGGCCGTGGTGAACGTGTCGTAGCGCACGAACGCGAAGGCACCGTACTCCGCGAGCAGATGCACTCCGACCAGGAGCGCACCGCCCAGCACCGGCAACCGCAGTTGAGGAAGGACGACGCGCACCAGAACCGCGGCCGGACCGAGTCCGAGCGATCGTGCGGACTCCTCCACCGCCGGGTCCAGCCTGCGCAGCGTCGCCATCACGGGGATGTACACGAACGGGAAGTAGGACGCGACCGAGACCAGCAGCGCACCGCCGAGTCCGCCGATCGAGGGCCAGATGGTCGCCCAGGCGTAGCTCGCGACGAACGCCGGCACCGCCAGCGGGGCGGCGAACAGCAGGGCGAGCACGCCTCGCCCGCGCAGCGCGGTGCGCTCGACCAGCAGCGCCGCGGCCACCCCGAGCACGACGGTGGCCGGCACGGCGGTCACCACCAGCTTGACCGTGTTGCCCAGCAACTGACCGACCCGGGCGCGGAAGACCAACTCGTATGCCGTGGACCATCCGGCGTCCAGCGCCGACTGGATGACGTAGGCCAGCGGCACCAGGCAGGCCAGCGTCACCAGGACTGCAAGCAGGGTCGCCAGAGCCGGCGGGCGGGCCGACCGGGTCGCGCCCACCCGCTGCGGGGCTCGGGTCAGGGTCAGAGCAGACCAGCCTGCTGCATCAGTGACACGACCTCAGGGCCGTTGAGGCTGGCCGGATCGATCTTGGGCGCTCCGAGCTCGGACAACGGCTTCAGGCGCGAGTTCGAAGCGGCGCCCTTGGCGACGGCATACTCGAAGGACGAGCCGGTCTTGAGCACGTTCTGACCCTGCTTGCCGACGATGTAGGCCAGGAAGGCCTGCGCAGCCGTCGAGTTCTTGCTCGACTTCAGCACACCGCCGCCGGACACCGACACGAACGCACCAGGGTCCTTGTGGCCGAAGTAGTCCAGCGCGACGTTGTTGCTGTTCTCGCCGGTCTTGGCCTGGTCTCCGAACCAGTAGTAGTGGTAGATGACACCACCGTCGATCTCACCCGAGTTGACCGCCTTCATCACCGCGCTGTTGCCCTTGTAGATCTTGGCGTTGGTCTTCATCGCCTTGAGCCACCCCAGGGTGTCGTCCTTGCCCTTCACCTGCAGCATCGCGCTGACGATCGCCTGGAAGTCGGCGCCCGAGGGAGACGCGCCCCACCGCCCCTTCCACGTGGGCTTAGCCAGATCCATGATCGACGCGGGGAGTCCGGCAGGCTTCAGATCCTTCTTGTCGTATGCGAAAACCGTTGAGCGCGCTGCGATTCCAACCCAATCACCGCTTGTGGGGCGGTATGACGCGCGCACCCGCTGCAGTGTCGCCTTGTCCACGGGCGCGAAGAGCCCCTTGGCGCTGACGATCGACATGGCCGGCGAGTTCTCAGTCAGGAACACGTCCGCAGGTGAGGCCTTCCCCTCGGCCACGATCTGGTTGCCCATCTCGCTGTCGTCACCATTGCGCAGATTGACCTTGACGCCGGTCGCCTTGGTGAACCCGTCGGCCCACGCCTGACCCAGCTCCTCGTGCTGCGCGTTGTAGACGGTGATCTCACCGGACGGCTTGCCCGAGGCGCCCCCGGACGTACCACCGGACGCGCCAT
The DNA here is from genome assembly GCF_058148645.1 of Flexivirga sp. YIM B11880. Classification (NCBI taxonomy): domain Bacteria; kingdom Bacillati; phylum Actinomycetota; class Actinomycetes; order Micrococcales; family Dermacoccaceae; genus Flexivirga; species Flexivirga sp. YIM B11880. The sequence continues at coordinate 217,894 of NZ_JBMAMH010000005.1, read as the reverse complement.
TGCTCGAGCCGCTGCCGCAGGCGGCGAGCGAGGCAATGAGGGCAACAGGGAGGATGGCCGCGAGAGAGTGGCGGCGGAAACGGGTTCGCATGGCAGGTAAGGCTAACCTACCTATTCTGCCGCCGCTGAGGGCCCCGGGTGGCCGACCGACCTGCAGCGCGAAAAGGACTATGGTCCAGGAGAATTGAATGGCACAGCTCCGCCGTGCCGATCGGCTTTGCGGCGCCGCGGGAGTTCCGAGGAGTGGTTCAGTAGCAGCCTGGCCCATGGCTGCCCTGCGGCCCCTGGGCCTACCGCTGATATCGTGCGCCTCTGTTGAAGGGGAGTAGCCCGCTACCGACGAGTCGACACGCTGGACAGTTCTCTGTCCCGGCTCCCGGGCCCGCGCACACAGCGGGTGGGCAAGACCTTCGGCCTGCGAAACCGTCCATGGTTCCCGCGGGTCGAGGTTGGTGCACTCCCGTTCACTTTCTTCCTCTCGCGGCCTGATCCGAGAGGAACCCCGTTCGTGGTTCACGTCTTCTTACTGTTGGGCTGCGCGGTGGCCATCTACCTGGCCTGCGAGTGGTTCGTCAACGCCGTCGAGTGGCTGGGCGCCCGGCTACAGGTGGGCGCCGGCGCGGTCGGCTCCATCCTGGCCGCGGCCGGGACCGCACTGCCCGAGAGCGTGGTCACCCTGGTCGCTGTGCTGTTCGGCAGCCCGCAGGCCGGCAACGACATCGCCGTAGGTGCCGCGCTCGGCGGCCCGCTGGTGGTTGGCACGCTTGCCTACGCCGTCACCGGCGCGATGCTGCTGCTGCGCCGACGCCATAGGCTCGATGGTTCCGACGACACCGACGAGGAGCGCGCCGCGTTGTCCGGAGCCAACGGTGCCCGCCTGGCGACCGACCAGACCTGGTTCGTGGCGATCTTCGTGGTCAAGGTCGCCCTCGGCCTGGTCGCCTTCGCGATCAAACCCTGGCTGGGACTGGTCTTCTTCGCCGCCTACGGCGTCTATTTCTGGCGCGAGATGCGCCAGGACGACGAGGTCGCCAGCCACGACGACCTCGAACCACTGAAGCTGCAACCCCAGCGGGTGCACCCGGCCACCTGGGCGGTCACCGCGCAAGCCCTGGTCACCTTGGTGATCATCTTCGCGGCGTCGCAGCTGTTCGTGGCGCAACTGGAATGGGCCGGTCCCGCGCTCGGCCTGCCCGCGGTGGTCGTTGCCCTACTGTTGTCGCCGGTCGCGACCGAACTGCCCGAGATCCTCAACGCGATCATCTGGGTGCGTCAGGGCAAGACCCAGCTCGCGCTGGGCAACATTTCCGGCGCGATGATGATCCAAGCCACCGTGCCGTCCGGCATCGGCCTACTCGGCACCCCGTGGATGTTCGACACCCCGCTGCTGATGGCGGCCGGAGCCACCCTGGCCTCCGTCCTCTACCTGCTCTGGTTGATTCGGACCCGGCGCGCGACCGCACAGACTTTGACCGGCGCCGGAGTCTTCTACGTGTTGTTCGCGGCGGGCCTGGCCACCGCGCTGTGAAGCGGATGGAAGCGCATTTCGTCGTGACGCGTCCCGGTTGGCCCATTAGCCCTCGGTCAGCTGCGCAAGTCCTCGCCGGCCTGCTGCGATCGCTCAGCTCCGAGAGCGTCGCCACGATTCGCGGACTGGGCCAGGCCAGCCAGTATCACGGAACAGTCCAGCAAACTGCCCGGCGCCATCACCGGTGAGTTCCATGGGGCTACGCAATGCCCCTCTGAGCGCAGAAGATCATGATCGTCGTTACGCGCTATCATTGACATGTGACGATGAAAACTCACGCGGACGTGACTCCACTAGCAGTCGGTACGGAGGTCGAGGCGTTGACTGCCGCGGCGTGCATGTTCAAGAGCCTGGGTGACCCGACCCGATTGGCGATCGTGCAGCACTTGGCGCTCGGGGAGCACCGGGTGGTGGATATGACTGCGCACCTGGGGTTGGCGCAGTCGACGGTATCGGCGCACCTTGCCTGCCTGAAGGACTGTGATCTCGTCGCGTCCCGGCCCGTGGGCCGAGCCTCGATGTTCTCCTTGAAACATCCCGAGTTGCTGGACTTGCTCCGACAGGCCGAGGTGCTGCTGGGAGTGACCCGGGACGCGGTGACGCTGTGCTCGACCTTCGGCTCGGCCGCGGCGGGGCCGCGGTGACCGCGTCCACCGCGGTAGTTCCCGAGTTAGACCGAGCGCGGCTTGCCCTGCGGGCTCAACTGCTGGCGGCAGCGACCGTCGGATACAACCTGGTCGAAGCGGTGGTGGCTGTGTCCGCAGGCCGGGTAGCCGGTTCGTCAGCGCTGGTCGGGTTCGGTCTGGACTCGGTGGTCGAGGTGTCCTCAGGGCTGATCATCTTGTGGCAGTTCCGCCACCACGTACCCGAGTCCCGGGAAGCGCAGGCGCTTCGACTGATGGCTTTCGCGTTCTTCGCCCTGGCCGCCTACGTCACCGGTGACGCGGTCCGGACGCTCGCCGGATCCGGTGCACCGCAGGCCTCCACGGTCGGGGTGATCCTGGCTGCCCTTTCCCTGGCCGTGATGCCGTTCCTGTCCTGGGCGCAGCGAAGAACCGGGCGGTCGCTGGGCTCCGGGTCGGTGGTCGCGGATTCCAAGCAGACCCTGCTGTGCACTTACCTGTCGGCGGTGCTGCTGGCCGGGCTGCTGCTGAACGCCGGCCTGGGCTGGTGGTGGGCCGACCCGGTCGTCGGGTTGGTCATCGCCGCCGTCGCCACCCGCGAGGGCCTCCAGGCATGGCGTGGTGAATCCTGTGGCTGCGCGCCGGCGCGGGACCTGGCCGACGGCACCGACAGCGCCGCCGGTGCGGGGTGCGGGTGCGGGCCGGGCTGCACCGACTCCTGCTGCCAACCAGCAGCCTCGGTCACCGACGCGCCAGCCGGGAAGCGGAGCGCATGAGTACCTCACCACCCGACAACGACCCGCGCGTCGGCACTGCACCCGACGGTACGAGCGGGCACACCACGCCGGCCACGAACTCCGGCGGCGGTCATGATCACGGGGCTGGTGGTGGTCACTCCCACGGGGTGGCCGCAAACGCCGACCGGCGGTACCTGCGCGGCGCGCTGATCCTGCTGGTTCTGTTCATGGTCGGCGAGGTGATCGTCGCGTTCGTGTCCGGGTCGTTGGCGCTGTTGTCCGATGCGGGGCACATGCTGTCCGACGTTGGCGCCATCGCCGCCGCGCTGTGGGCGATGCGACTGGCCGCCCGCCCCGCACGGGGGGCGTGGACGTTCGGGTGGAAACGCGCCGAGATCCTGTCCGCGGCCGGCAACGGGATCACCTTGCTGGTGGTCTCCGGTGTCGTCGGCGTCGAGGCGATTCGGCGCCTGATCCACCCGCCCGCGGTCGAGGGTGGGCCGGTCCTGGTCGTCGCCTTGGTCGGGGTCGCGGTCAACATCGGCGCCGCGTGGTTGCTGGCCCGGGCGAACCGGACCAGCCTGAACGTCGAGGGCGCCTACCAGCACATCCTGACCGACCTGTACGGGTTCATCGGCACCGTGGTCGCCGGGATCGTCATCCTGGTGACTGGGTGGACCCGCGCCGACGCCGTCGCCTCCCTGGTTGTGGTTGCGCTGATGCTGCACGCTGCCTGGGGGCTGTTGCGCGACTCTGGACGGGTGCTGCTGGAAGCAGCCCCAGAGGGGACCGACCTGGATGACATCCGCGCCCACCTGCTCGGGGTCGAGCACGTCGTCGACGTGCATGACCTGCATGTCTGGACCGTGACCACGGACCTGCCTGCCCTGTCCGCGCATGTGGTCGTCGAGGACTCCTGTTTCACCGACGGGCACGCCCCGCAACTGCTGGACCAGGTGCAGGCGTGCCTGGGCGGGCACTTCGATGTCGAGCACTCCACGTTCCAACTCGAACCGGCCGCACATGTCACGCACGAGCCCGGAACCCACTGAGCAAACAACGGTTTGGAAGGAAGCATGACCATTGACGACCCTGCGGGTTCGCTCGATTTGGCGCGGAGTCCGAGAGCCGGGCGAGCGGGTGCCGCGGCGCGGTCTGGCGGTACTTCTGCCCGCGCATGGGTGCTGGCATTGGGGTGCGTCGCGTCAGCGGTTGTAGCAGTCTTGTTAGCGGGCGTCGTTGGTTACCGCGCGGGCGACGCGGTGCCGGGCAACGACAGCGCTGAGGCAGGCTTCGCCAGGGATATGCAGGTACACCACGCGCAGGCCGTCCAGATGGCCTTCATCATCCGGGACAAGAGCAAGAATCCAACGATCAAGACGATCGCCTTCGACATCATCAGCACCCAGCAGCAACAGGCCGGCCAGATGTTCGGATGGCTCGAGCAATGGCGATTACCTCAGGCGGCAACACGGCAACCGATGTCCTGGATGCCGGCGACTCACGTCGGTCAGGCAACGACACATCGGGGTGGAAGAATGCCCGGGATGGCATCGCAGTCGCAGCTCAACCAGCTGCGATCCCTTGTCGGCGCCGCCGCGGACCGGCGCTTTCTGACACTGATGATCGCCCACCACCGTGGTGGCCTCATGATGGCCGAGGCCGTCCAGCCCCTTACCCAGAATGCTGCCGTAGACGCTCTCGCGGCCGCGATAGAGACGTCGCAACGGGCTGAGATTGGCCAGATGACCCGGTTGCGCGCCACGCTATGACGCTGCCCGACTGGGCCGAGCGCCCGGCCGGCGCACAGAACGTCAAGTCAGTGCGCGAGACATCCCGTGCCCGGCCGGACCCGAGGCGTCGGTCAGTTCGCTGGGGACCCGGTGCCGCCGGTGCAGGGGGCGCCGGGCTCGGGGGTCTGAGGACCCTGCTTGTATTTGGTGACGAACGCCTTCAGCCGCTTATCGGTCGCGTTCTGCAGTCGTAGCTGAACACCCCACGCGGACACGACCACTGGTGCCGGCAAGCCTGGGTACGGCGAGAGGGTCAGGTAGGTCTGCCCACCGACCAGTTGCCGCAATGCCTTGACTTCGGTGGCGGGCAGCGATGGTTGGTAGGTGATCCAAACGGCGCCGTGCTCCAGGTCGTGGACGGCGTTCTCGTTTCGCACCGGAGCGGTGTAGATGCCGCAGTTCAACCAGGTGGGGTCGTGGTCGCCTCCGACCGGAGGCGTCTGCGGGTACCGCACTGTGGTGGTGACGTGGCCGGGTCGGGACACCGGGTACGTCTTGACCGCCCCCAGAGATACCTGCGCGGGCCGGTTGGCAAGCACGGCCCACGACACCCCGCCGCCCACGACGACCAGGATTGCGACGACGGCTCCGACCCATGTCATTGTGCGTCGGCGGGACCGCCGGCTCTGTTGTCGGCGGAGCTGGTCCAGGCGAAGCTGTCGGGCGCTCATGTCAGCGTTTGTTTTCCGTGGTGTCATTGCGTTGGGTCTCCCGTGCCGATCGTCAGTTGGTGCGGTAGGCGGTGGTTCGCTGCGCCGGCCGGTCGCTCTTGCGGGTTCCTGGCGCCTGCTTCGACGTCAGCCATCGGTGGGTGGCGCCGACTTGTCAGCTTCTGACCACGTCTTCCCTTGATCGCGACTGGCATAGATCACCGCACGCTGGTCCCGCAAGACTCCAGCCAGCAGCGTGCTGCGGGAGCCGAAGGTGACGGCAGAGGTTCCAGCTGGAACGCTGAACGGCTGCCAGGTGGCTCCGTCGTTACTGCTGGTGGCAGCACCTGTCATGCCAATGACGACCAGCTGGCGGTGGTCGGCAGGGTTCCACGCGACGGCCATCGCGCCAACCGGGCCACCGGTCGGACGCCAGGTGCGGCCGCCGTCAACGGTGCGCATCAGCCCGGTTGCCATGTCGGGTGCGAAGGCGTGGGAGGGGTTCTTCGGGTCCACCAAGATAGTGCCCATGAAGCTTTGCCCATGGCGTGCATTGCGCAGCTCCCAGGTGTGGCCGCCGTCTAGGGAGGCGAACAGACCGGCTTGCGGGGATCCCAAATAGATCACTGTTCCCTCCCCGCCGAGGGAGTGCACGTCAGAGACTGGCGCCGCGACCTTGGTGAATGTGGTTCCTTCATCCACCGAACGGAACAGACCCGGGTGACCACCGACGAGCAGGCTGCTCCCTGAGGCGGCCCAGCCCATCGCATCAGCGCCGGCCAACGACGCTATCGGTCGCAGGTGCTGGCCACCGTCGGTGGAGGTGACCACGGCGTCATGACCTCCTACATACAGCTTGCCGGCGTCGAAAAAGACCGTGTGCAGGTCTCCGCCGATCTGTGCGCCCGCGCCGGTCTGGCTGTCAGCCGCCGACCGAGACTTCGGCGCTGCGAACGTTAGGGCTGCTACCCCGGTGACAATCACGAGTACTACGCCGATCGCCAGCCACATCCAGTTGCGGGGCCGGCCGCCGGTCGTGGCCGCGAAGGTCGTCGAGATGTTTTGCTTGAGATGAGGCACGCGCACACTCTACTAGGCTAATTAGGAAGCGCCTGGCGGGTCGGCGCTCCTGCCTAAGTCGCTTAGGATGTGCGCCAGAAGTCATACGACTGGAGAAGGAGTCCTGCAGATGCCGCGCTTTGGCGACCTGGAGGCCGCGATCATGGACCAAGTGTGGGCGCTCGGCGACCCGGTCCGAGTCCGGGATGTGCTGGAGGAACTCCAGCGCAGCCCGGTGCCGGCATACACGACGGTGCAGACGGTGATGGACATCCTCTTTCGCAAGGGATGGCTGACCCGACGCAAGCGCGGGCGGGTCAATCTGTACGCCGCTGCGGCCAGCAGGGAGGACTATGTCGCACAGCTGATGGGTGAGGCCCTCGCCGAGGCCAAGGACCGCTCGGCCGTGCTGGTGCGGCTGGTGGGGGAAATGGACCCCGCCGAGTCCGCAGAACTTCGCACGCTGCTTGAGGCCGCCCGCTCCGACCGCTCAGATCCTGATTCCGAGGGGGCACAGTGACCACGGCAGTAGTTCTGTTGAGTTACGCCGCCGTGGTCGCAATGGTCGGCCCTTGGATGCTCCTGACCGGCGGGTGGAGCGACCGGGCGCCGCGATTGGCAATTATTGCGTGGCAATGCCTGACCGTGTCCGTCGTGGCAGCGGTCGCCCTCGCCGGCGTTGCCCTGCTGATCCCCACCGCCAGTGTCAGCGGAGGCCTCGCAGAATTACTGCGCGCATGCGCGATGGCGTTGAGCGCACAGTACTCGTCGCCCGGCGGTGCCGCAGCTGCCGCTACGGGGGCGATCCTGATGACGGCTGTCCTGGGACGACTGGCGTGGTGCCTCACCGCCGTGCTGACGGACGCGCGCCGCCGCAGGTCCCGCCATCGAACCACGTTGGACCTGGTCGGCACGACGGTTCCAGGTCTGGATGCCGTGGTGCTGAGCGCCGACCGCCCCGCGGTGTACTGCCTGCCCGGACGCCATCGACGGATCGTCGTCACCTCAGGCGCATTGCAGCTCCTGACCGAGGAACAACTCACGCTGGTTCTTCGCCATGAGCAAGCCCACGCCCGGCAGCGACACGATCTGGTTCTCGCCTGGTCACAGACCACCGCAAAGGCGTTCCCCCGGGTGCCGCTGTTCGCGACTGCGCGTGCCGAGAGCGCTCGGTTGGTTGAACTGCTCGCCGACGACGTGGCCATCGGCCACGACGGGAACCCACTCGCCCTCGCCGACGCCCTCTTGACACTGAGCAGCGCACCCGCGCCAGTGGCGGCACTGGCTGCGGGCGGCTCGACCGCGGGGGCGAGAGTCCGTCGCCTCATCAACCCGCGCAGACCGCTAGGCCGCCTCGGCGGGGCTCTCACCGCGGCGGCGGCCCTAGGAATGCTGCTATTGCCCGTAGCGGTGGCGGTAGGTCCGGCAGCGTCGGCGACCCGGATGGACTACTGCCCAACGGCCGCCCCCTCAGTTGCGGCCTCGACGCCCAGCGCGGCTGGCTGAGGGCGTTGCTGCCTAATTACTAATCTCCTTAGTTGTTTCGTGTATGGTGTGCGCGTAAACAACTCATGGAGAGGCTCAGGCGATGAATTGGTTGTACGCCCTACCGGTCCTGGCATGTCCCGTTGGGATGGGGTTGATGATGTGGCTGATGATGCGCCCGGGGCGATCCCAGAGCCCCAGTGCCGACCCAGCGTCAGGCGAGGAGATCGAGCAGCTGCGCGCCGAGGTCAGCCGGTTGCGGCAATCCCAATTCGGCGGTTACCCACCGCACGGTGATGGCGTCCTGCTGGACAAACGGTAGCCACCCCGCAACAACAACCTGGTCCGCCAGCCCTGGTCGGGGGCATTGGCCCTAGCCCAGCAAACACGTGGACCCACGCGCGCCGGCGCGCGCCCGGCCTCCGCGCGCCCGGGGCCCTTTGTGACGGCAGCACACACACCCCAGACTGGAGCGATCCCCGAATGCCAGACACCTCACCTGCCCCGCCGTCAATGCCCGCCCGGTGGCGACGGCACCGACGGCTCGTGCGGCTCGGACAGGCGCTGATGCTCGTCGGCCTCGTCATCGCCGCCGTGCACGCGGTGATGCACATGGCCGGCAACCCCTCCGGTTGGACCGACCTGACCGTCGGCTACCCGACGGCGGCCGTGGTCGCGTTCGCCGGTGCCATCCTGGCCGGCCGGGCGGAGCCGAAGGCATGAACCGATGATCACGACCCCCTCTCTCGACGCCACGCTGGGCGTCGGCTACCGGCCGGTGCCGACCGTGCTGGGGATCTCACCGCACGGGATTCTCGCGGCGGTAGGCATCGTCGCCGGGTATTGGGTCCTGCGCGGCTTGGCGCGGCGGCACGACCTGCCATGGGATGTGCTCGAGCGGGCGATTCTGTGGGCGATACCCGCGGGAATCGTGGGAGCCCGGGCTGACTTCGTGCTGTCTCACCCCGGCGAGTTCGACTCCGTCGGCAGCGTGCTACAGGTCTGGAACGGTGGCTTGGCCCTATTCGGCGGTTTGATCGCGGCGATCACGGTGGCACTGCTCGTGTTGCGTCGCGACCGGCTGCCGTTACGACTGGTGCTCGACGTTGCGGCCCCGGCGATCGCGCTGGCCATCGGCATCGGGCGCATCGGTGACTTGCTGCTCACCGATCACCTGGGCAAACCAGCCAGTTCGGCGTTCGCGCTGGCATACCGGGTGCCGTTCGGCGCCGACCTGGCGCCCGGGTTCGGCCCGAGCCCGGCCCGTGCCCCTGGGGTTGGGGAGTCCTGCGCCGACGTGGGGCGGTTTTTCGCCGGGTGCAGTTATCACCTGACACCGGCATACGACCTTGGCGGTGCCCTGGTCCTGAGCGCATTCCTGTGGTGGCTGCTGGTGCGGCGCCTACACCCGGAAGGCGCCGTGTTCGCGCTGTTCGTGATTGGGTACGCCACCCAGCGGCTGATGATCGACGCCACCCGCGCCGTCGACGAACGGCCGCTGTGGGGGATGACCGGCACGCAACTGGCCGCGTTCGTACTCGCACTGGCCGGGGTGGCCTGCATCGGCTGGCTGTACACCCGGGACCGGTCGTTGCGCTCCGCACCCCGGCGGCGCCTGACGTGAAGCGGCCCGCTGTGTGCCGGCGCCACATGCTGCTGGCCGTGCTTGGCCTTGCCGGGGCAGGTGTGCTGGCCGGCTGCGGTACCAGCAACCCGGACTCGGTCGCCGCGCAGGCGCAGGGCGGCGACCAGAAGGGGTATGTCGCCGGTGACGGAACCGTCGCCCAGATCGCAGCGGCTGACCGGGGCAAGCCCGTTCGGCTGACCGGGGCCACCATTGACGGCGGCACCTGGTCGCTGGCCGGCCGCACCGGCGGGGTGGTGGTCAACGTGTGGGGCTCCTGGTGCCCACCGTGCATCCAGGAGACGCCGGACTTGAAGAAGGCCTACACCCGGCTGCGGTCCGTCCGTCCTCGGGTGGCGTTCGTCGGTGTGGACATCAAGGAGTCCCCGGCATCGGCGCAGTCCTTTGTCGTGAAGAACCGGGTCCCTTACCCGTCACTTGCTTATGAGGGCGGCAAGTCGCTGCTGGCATTGCATGGGATGGCCCCGGCGACCCCGACCACCCTGGTGCTGGACCAGCAGGGCCGGATCGCGGCGCGGGTTCTGGGCCCGGTTGACGCGACGACCTTGGTTGGGCTCGTGCAGGACGTCATCCCCAGCACACCGGCCGCAGGTACCCGATGATCCAGCAACTGGCAGCGGGACCATTCGTGCTTGCGCTGGCGGTGGCGCTGCTGGCCGGGCTGGTCTCGTTCGCCTCCCCGTGTGTGCTGCCGCTGGTACCCGGGTTTCTGGGCTACATCACCGGCCTGTCTGACGTGGCGCTGGAACACCGCCGCCGCTCCCCGATGCTGCTCGGCGCGGTGTTGTTCGTGGCCGGTTTCTCCAGCGTGTACCTACTGACGGCCGTGGCGATCTCCGCCCTGAGTCTGCGACTTCAGGCCCAACAGCCGCTGCTGCTGCGGATCGGCGGAGCACTGGTCCTGGTGATGGCCGTGCTGTTCCTGGGGGTCGGTAACCGGTTTGCCCGGGCACCGTCCTGGCGGCCCGCCGCAGGACTGGCCGGGGCACCACTGCTGGGGGCGGTCTTCGGGCTCGGATGGAGTCCGTGCCAGGGACCGGCACTGGCCGCGATCCTCGCGCTGGCCGCGCCGTTGTCGGCGCAGGCCCACACGGTGACCCGCGGCGCCGCGCTTGCCGCTGCGTACTGCGCGGGCCTCGGGGTCCCGTTCATTGCGATGGCGGGCGCCTACCAGCGTGCCGGACGGGTGAGCGGCTGGCTGCGAGAGCACCATCGGCCGATCCAGGTCACCGGCGGCTTGGCCCTGGCACTGGTCGGGACGCTGATGGTGACCGGCGTCTGGGAGGTCGCGATCACCTGGCTCCAGTCCCGGCTGGTGTCCCAATTCCAGACGGTGCTGTAGATATGGCCACCGCACCCACCCGCGCAAAGTCACCCGCTCGTGACGTACGCCAGCCCCGACTCGGACCACTTGGGTGGGCCCGGTGGGTATGGCGCAACCTCACCAGCATGCGCACCGCGCTCTTCCTGCTGCTGCTCCTGGCAGTGGCAGCTGTCCCCGGGTCGGTGTTTCCGCAGCGCAACATCGACGCCGGGAAAGTCACCCGGTACCTCGCAGCGCATCGAGGCAGCGGGCCATGGCTGGACCGCCTCGGCTTCTTCGACGTGTACGCCTCCCCGTGGTTCTCCGCGATCTACCTGCTGCTGTTCATCTCCTTGATCGGCTGCATTCTGCCCCGCACCCGGGTCCACCTGCGCGCGCTGACCTCCCGGCCTCCCAAACCACCACGCCGCCTGGACCGCCTTCCCGCACACACCCAGATCGTCACCGCCGTGTCAGCAGAGCAGGCATTGGGCGCGGCCCGGCAAGCGTTGCGCGGCCGGCCCGGCCGGCTCGGGAAGAGTCGCGGGCGGTTCCGCGTGCACGGCCACGACCCGGCGACCTTGTCGGCCGAAAGCGGCTACCTGCGCGAGACCGGTAACCTGGCGTTTCACGTCGGCCTGTGCCTGGTCATCGTCGGCGTGGCCATCGGTCACCTGTGGAGCTGGCGCGCCGATGTCATCGTTCCCGAAGGCAGCGGCTTCTCCACCGCACTGGGCTCGCTGGACACGTTCAGCGCCGGACCCCTGGTCGATCCGGCCGACCTGCCCTCGTTCAACCTGACGATCACCAAGATGAACGTCACCTTCGAAGACAAGGTCGGCGGCAGCCAATTCGGCAAGCCGCGCACGTTTCTCGCCGATGCCACCGTGGACACCGGCACCGGCCGCCCACACCCGGCGCAGATCGCGGTCAACAGCCCGTTGCGGATCGGCGACGCGCAAGTGTTCCTGTTGGGCAACGGGTACGCACCGGTCCTGACCGTCCGCGACGCCAAGGGCGCGGTCGTCTATCAGGAGGCCACCCCGTTCCTGCCGCAAGACGGTAACTACCTGTCCACCGGCGTCGTCAAAGTCACCACCGCCGCACCGCAGCAGCTCGGGCTGGACGGGTTGTTCCTGCCCACCGCCGACCAGAACTTCACCCGAGGACCCACCTCACTGTTCCCCGGGCTGCGCAACCCGGTCCTGGTGGCGTCGGTGTGGACCGGGAACCTGTTCCCCGGCAACGCACCCCAGTCCGTGTACACACTGAACACCAGCCAGATGAAACGGCTGACCAAGCCCAGCGGGGCGCCGCTGCTGATCCGCCTGGCCCCCGGGCAGACCGTCCAACTACCCGACGGCCGCGGCTCGATCAGCTTCGACCGGACCGTTCGCTGGGCCGGCCTGTCGGTGCGCCACACCCCCGGCAAGACCCTCACCCTGCTGGCCGCACTGGCCGCGGCCGCCGGACTGATCACCTCCCTGCTGGTCAAGCGGCGCCGCGTCTTCATCCGCGTCAGCACGCCCGACCCGAGCGCCGGGGACCAGCCGGGGACTGTCGTGGTGACCATCGGGGCATTGGCCAAGGGCACCGACCCCACCCTCACCGCCGTGGTGCAACAGCTCGCCGACCAGATCGCGCGCCTGACCGACCAGGCGCCTACTGACAGGAGACCCGGATGATCCACCCTGCCCTTGCCCCGTACGCGAACCTGGCCGTCTACACCGCCATGGGCCTGTTCACCGTCATCCTGATCTGCTTCGCCCTCTACTTGGCTGCCCGCACTAAGCCCCTGCCGAGAGCGGCGGTCGTGGCTGAGGCCCGCACGCCGGTCAGTGTGCCCGGAAGCCATCACCTGCCCGCCGTCGATGGTCACCTCGAAACCTCTGAGCAGCCGCCCCCGACAACCGCAACAGCCGACCCCGGCGATTCCAGGCACGCCCGGCAGATCGCGGCCGTCGCGGTCAACCTCACTTACCTGGGCGCCGCCTGCCTGCTAGCTGCGGTCGTGCTGCGCGGCATCACCGTGATGCGACCTCCCAACGGCAACATGTACGAGTTCACCATCGCCGCCTGCGCGGCCGCCGCCACCGTCTACGCGGCCCTGGCCAGACGCCGCCACTGGGAATGGCTCGGGGCATTCGTCACCGGATTGATCCTGGCCGCCCTGATGGCCGCCGTGTTGCTGTTCTACACCGGCGCCGCTCAGCTGCTGCCCGCGCTGCAAAGCTACTGGCTCGGCATCCACGTCACCATCGCTATCTGCGCCGTCGGGTTCTTCACGATCGCGTTCCCGCTGTCCCTGCTGCAACTGGCCCAGCGCCGCCGCAGCACCCGCCCCACCATGACCGGACACCGGCTGCTCGCAGTCGTTCCAGACGCTGAGACTCTAGAGCGCGCCGCCTACGGCATGAACATCGTCGGCTTCATCCTGTGGACCTTCACCCTCATCACCGGAGCCATCTGGGCCCAGGAAGCCTGGGGCGCCTACTGGCAGTGGGACCCCAAAGAAGTCTGGACCTTCATCGTCTGGATCGTCTTCGCCGCACACCTGCACGGCCGCGCTACCGCCGGCTGGCAATCCAAGCGCGCCACCTACATCGCCCTGGCTGGATACGTCGCCGTGGTGGCCAACTTCACCCTGGTGAACCTGTCGTCCACCTTCGCCGGCATGCACAACTACTCCGGCATGTAACGAAGACTCGATGACCCGCCCAGCACCCCCGGCCGCGATTGGCCCGGTGTCCTACCCCGCGCGAAGCTGCCCCTCGTCATCGACCAGCCTGACGGGTCAGTGCCGCTGCATGAGTAGGTCTGCCCGTCCCTGCTGCCGGAACTCCAGGACAATCATCGCGGCGATCACGATGGCGTATGCGACACGTCGACGTCGTGGGGTCCAGGCGAAGCGAAGGCCGATCCAGCGTCGCGTCACCAGGCCGACGAGGAGCCGCACCAGAGCCAATGCGGCCGCTACGGTGGCCAGGATCCCCAGTGGGTTATACCGCCACGCCGCCTGCAGATTGCCCTGAGCTGTCAGTCGCGCTGCCCTGGTACCGCCGCACAGCGGATCCATAATGCCCGCATAATGCAGTGGACTGTGAATGTCGACCGGCGGCAGGCCGAAGACGGCCATCATTACTGCGACGACCAAGCCGCCGACGCCCGTGATGCTCAGCACCAGCATCTGGTCGGGCCTGTCGATCCTCATCGAGGCGGAGGCCGCCCCCTTAGGGACAACGGATTTGAGCACCACACCTCCCACAGTAAAGGCATCCATGCACCTACTCGACTTGCCAGCCAGGATCGGCTTCTTCGTTACCCGATGCTACCGATCATCCCGATCAGGTGCCCGGAAGCGTGATGGCCCATGGACTGTCCCGATGTCGTCCAAAAAGTGGGTGAGCCGCCCCGGTCGGGCACGCCGGCTTCCGCGCCTGCTTGAGCGCCAAGGCGCTGCGGTGCGGCTAGTCAGTGCTCGGTACCCTTCTCCCGTGCGGCTACGTAGCCCACGTCATCAGCTGAGGTAGAAATCGTTGAGTAGCTACGCAGGGCGTCACCGCGCCCATTCCCCGGTGGGGCGCCATCGCGCTCAGACACGCACCCTCCTTGCCCGTCACAAGGTCGCGCTACCGGTGGTCGTTGCGGCGACGGCGTCCGCGGTGGCGGCTGGTGTCGCGGCCAGTGCCGCGCCGCTTGGCCTGATGGGCCCGCGCCAGAGCCGGCCAGCCGCGGTCGCGAACGACCGGCTGACTCTGCGAACTGCACCGCCGCAAGAGCGTTCGTCGGCCGTTGGTCGGCCCGCGGCGGCGACGGCTCGTGTCACAGCAGCACGAGACCGGGCCGCGTCCCGGGATCAGCCTCGGGATACGCCCAGCACGGCGACCGCGCCGCGACCGTCTACCGCCGGGTCAACGGCGGCTGCTGACCGCGCAACCCGACATCCCGCAGAACAGGAACACCCCGCGACAAGCAGCAGCACCAGCCGCCCACGGCCCCAATGGGTGTGCGCGATCGCCGGGTGTGGCGCGACCTTCACCTCCGGGTACGGCTCCCGGGTCTCACCCGGCGGTATCGGTTCGACGTACCACCAAGGTAACGACTTCGCCGCACCCACCGGCACACCGGTACGGGCGCTGCACGACGGCGTGGTGACCGCCGCCGGATGGAACGGCGGGGAGGGCCTGCGGGTAGCGATCGACTTCGGCAACGGCGCCAGTGCGGTCTATGCACACCTGTCCCGGCAGCTGGTCACCGTCGGCGCCCGGGTATCCGCAGGACAAGTCGTTGCCCACTCGGGTAATACCGGTCATTCCACCGGGCCGCACCTTCATTTGGAGATCCACGTCGGCGGTGCAGCGATCGACCCGATGCCCTGGCTGTGGGCACGCGGCATCTTCTAAGCACCCTTCGAATGCGCCGCCGACAATCCTCCCGGAGCGAGTGGCAACGTGAAGGTGAAGCATGCGCCGGCGCCCTCACCGCCGCTGTCCGCGGTGAGGGCACCGTGGTGGGCTCGGGCGATGGCGCGGGAGATAGTGAGTCCGATGCCGCTGCCGGTGCTGTCGCGTTCTCGCGCGAGGCTCCCGCGGTAGAAGCGTTCGAAAATGTGCGGTAGTTGGTCGGCGGGGATGCCATCGCCGGTGTCGATCACGGCAATGCGTATTGACCGTGTGTCGACGATGGTCTGGACTGTCACCCTGCCGCCGGGGGGAGTATGGCGCAGTGCGTTGATCAGCACGTTTGTCAGTGCCTGGGCGAAGCGCTGGAAGTCGACGAGAACCTCGGCGTCGGGACGGTCACCGATGGCACTGCGCAGGTCGACACCTTTGCCGGCGTACCGGGGTCGCAGGCTCTCGACCGCTGCCTGGACGACCAACTGAACTCGGGTGCGGTCGAGGACCAGACCGAGTTCGCCTTCTTCGGCACGGGATACGTCATTCAGATCCTCGGCGAGTCGGTGCAACCGAGTGATCTGGTCCCGGAAGACACGTGCCGGCTCCTGGCCCCACCCGGTGATGCCGTCGTCGAGCCCGTCGAGGTACGCCTCCAGGGTCGCGATCGGGGTGCGTAACTCGTGGGCGAGATCGGCCAAGAGCCGGTGCCGGGTGGCCTCGGTGTGTTGCAGGCGCTCGGCAACATGATTGAACGTAGCTGTCAGGGACGCCAACTCCGGACCCGCGGTCGCCGGTGTCGCCCTGGCCGTGTAGTCCCCGTCGGAGAGGCGTTCGGCGACGGCGGCCAGTTGCACCACCGGGCGAGTCAGTCGGCGTGACAGATACCAGGTGACGGCGATCGCGGCGATCAGCGCGATGAGCACGGCCATGCCGAGGGCGATCGTATTTGCGCTGGTGTAAGCGCGCTCGATGTGCCTCAGCTCGGGGGTGTTCGGCTTCTCCCCGGCCATCAGCAGATGATGATGGAACAAGGGTGGCCCGACGATCGCGGCGACTCCGGCGGCGGTGAGGGCGCCGCAGGTGACGACCAGTCCCTGTGCGAGCAGGAGCCGGGTCGCGATGCCTGGACCGCTTCCGGGCGTAGCAGGGCGTTTCATGACCTGACCATCCGATACCCGACGCCGCGCACAGTGTCGATGTACCGGGGCTCGGTCGGATCGTCGGCCAGCTTGTTGCGCAGGTGCGCGATGTGCACATCGACCACGTGCTCATCACCAACCCAGGACGGGTCCCACACCTCCTCGATGATCCGGCGACGCGAGAACGCCACTGTGGGCGAAGCCGTCAGCAGCGCCAGGATGTCGAACTCGGTGCGGGTCAGCACGACGGGCTGGCCGGCCAGGATGACGCGCCGCCCGACGGCGTCGACTGTCAATGATCCGAAGGTTCGCAGCTGCGCAAGCGACGAACCCTGTTGGCGGGGACGGCGCAGGAGGGCTTGAACGCGTGCGACCAGTTCTCGGGGGCGGAACGGTTTGGTGAGGTAGTCGTCGGCACCGACGGATAGTCCGACGATTGTGTCGACCTCTTCGCTGCGGGCGGTGAGCATCAGGATGTAGCAGTCGGTGAAGGTTCGCAGCCGCCGGCACACCTCGATGCCGTCCAGGCCGGGCAACCCCAGGTCCAGCACGATGACGTCCGGTTGCACGGCGTGAGCGGCGTCGATCGCGTCTGGGCCGGTGTGCACCAACGGTGCGGCGTACCCGGCGCGTTCCAGGTAAGAGCCCACCATGGTCGCCAGGTCCTTCTCGTCCTCGACCACCAGCACCGTTCGAGCAGCATCGACCATGCATCCATCATCACCGCCGGCACGCATCCGCTGCAGCCGGACATCAGCTGCTGGCGGTTTCTTGATCGTTTCTTCAGGGTTCAGCCGGTCTGATCACAACATCGGAGGCGCACCCTGGACGCCATGATCGGGTGGGGCGACACCGGCGTGTCCGGCTGGACGTGGGTGTTGCTGCTGGTCTGCGTTCTGACGCTCTGGGCGTTGGTGGCTTCCGCAGCCGCTCTTCTCGTACGAGATACGCACGGTCCCCGCGGCAAGACGCGGCGTCTGCTGGGTCGGCGCAGGACAGCGGTGGGTGACGGTGCGCCGCAGGAGTACGCCAAGCACTCGGGGACTGGATCGTCCGCTAAAGCAGCATCTCCCGCGGAAGGACCGGAATGAGAATCGTTCGTCGCGCCATCCGTGCGCAAGTGTCCGACAACCATCGACCGCAACGGCCGCTGTGCCAGCCGGTTCCACCTGATTCACACCAGCAAAAAGAGATCCTTCGAAGGAGAAATTCGTTGTTCCCTACCCGCGCCGCCCGTGTCCTGCTGACCGTTGCTGCCGCCGCCAGTCTGGCGGTGGTGGCCGGCTGCTCCTCGAACGCGTCCTCGTCGGCCGACTCCGGCGCTCATCACTCGTCCAGTAGCGCGATGGGTGGTATGTCGATGGGCTCCTCATCGACGCCGACGACCTCGTCCTCGTCCTCGATGGCGATGAACCACGGCGACAGTGGTCCTGTCCCGGCAGGGATGAAGCCGGCCACGAACCCCAAGTACCCGGTGGGTAGCAAGGTGATCTTGACCGCCGACCACATGGAGGGCATGAAGGGCGCGCGCGCCACCGTCGTCGGCGCGTACTCCACGTTCACCTATGCGGTCAATTTCACTCCGACCACCGGTGGTCCCATGGTCAAGGACCACAAATGGGTCGTCCAGCAGGACATCAAGGACGCCGGAAGCAAGCGGCTCGCGGACGGGACGAAAGTGGTCCTGACCGCCGACCACATGGAAGGCATGAAGGGCGCCCACGCCACCATCGCCAACTCCACCGACCAGACCGTCTACGTCGTGGACTACACCGCAGGCGGTATGACGATGAAAAACCACAAGTGGGTCGTCCAGGCCGAGATGAAACCGGCCAACTGACCGCAGGCCGCCCATCGTCACGGAGCGCGCCGCCATGCCATGGCAGGAACGTCACCTGCGGACGAGTAAGCAACCCTCAGTACATACCCCCTAGGGGTATGTGTAAGCTGGAGTCATGAACGACGCAATGAAATCACTGCAGTTGTCCCGGCGTGGCCTGTTCGGCGTCAGCCTGGCGGCCGGCGCGGGCGTGCTGGCCGCCTGCACCTCCTCTGGGCCAGGAGATGCCACGAGCAGTTCCACCGGTTCGACCTCACCGGGCACCCGGGTCTCGCCCACCGATGGTGCGGTGCAACGGACCGAGGATGCTCGCCCCGGAGGCGGGCGCACCGTGCATGCCTCACTGAGCTCAGCCCCAATGCGCGCGAGCGTCGACGGGCAGCAGGTCGGCACCTGGGGATACGGGGACCGGCTGCCCGGTCCGGTGCTGCGGTCCCGGGTCGGGGACACCCTGTCGGTCGCGCAACGCAACCGGTTGGGCGAGCCGACGGCAACGCACTTTCACGGGCTGGCATTGCGCAACAACGCAGACGGGGTGCCCGGGCTGACCCAGCCGCCGATCAAGCCTGGCGGGTCATTCACGGCCACGTTCAAGACCGCGCACCCGGGCACCTACTGGTATCACTCGCATGTGGAGCTGCAGCGAGACCGTGGCCTGTACGGCGCACTGATCATCGAGGACCCGCACGAGCCCCTCAAGTACGACCAGGAGTGGATTCTGGTCGTGGATGACTGGCTGGACGGCATCAAGGGACGCACCCCGGCCAAACAGGCCACGCAACTGGCCAAGGGAATGCCCAAAGGCCACGACATGTCGGGCATGTCCGGCATGTCGATGCCCAGCATGTCGGGGATGGGCGGCGGTGACGGCGCGACCAGCCCCTTCCTCGGCGGCGACGCCGGCGACGTCACCTACCCGGTACATCTGATCAACGGGCGTGACGCGATGCGCCCGGACACGTTGCAGGCCAAGCCCGGACAGCGCATCCGGTTGCGGGTGATCAACGCCGCCGGCGACACCGCCTATCGGGTCGGCCTGCCCGGGGTGCCGATGACACTGACGCACACCGACGGATTCCCGGTGAAGCATCAGCGGGTGGACGCGATGGTGCTGGGGATGGGCGAACGGGTCGACGCGCTCATCACCGTGCCCGACCACTCTGTTCCATTCGTGGCGCTGGCCGAGGGCAAGGGCGGCCGGACGTTCGCCGTCCTTGCGGCAGGGAGCGGTGCCCGCCCGACGATGTCAAACGTGCCGAAGAAGTTGACCGGGACGGTCATGCAGTCCGGCTCCGCGACCGCTGACCCGTCCGTGCAGCTTGCCGACCGCCCGGTCGACCAGGTCCACACGCTCGCAATGACCGGCGGGATGGCCAAGTACGACTGGGGCATCAACGGGCGGCGCTACGACGAGGCCAACCCGTTCGCGACCGCCTACGACATTCGGGCGGGACAGCGGGTGCGGATCGACTACGCGAACCACACGATGATGTGGCATCCGATGCACCTGCACGGTCACACCTTCCAGGTCGGGGCAACCGGCCCGCGCAAGGACACCGTCATCGTCAAGCCGATGCAGACGGTGTCGGTGTTCTTCGACGCGGACAACCCCGGCCAGTGGCTGACCCACTGCCACAACGCCTACCACGCGAACCGCGGGATGATGGCCGTGGTCAGCTACGTGAAGTAGCCCGGTCTGGGGAGGTTCCGGGTCCGGTGCGAGTGTTGGCGCGTGCGGGGATGAGGCGTGCGGAGTTGAGGATGAAGGCGGTCTCACTGCCGACGTGCACGAACGCCGCGAGCACCGGGGAGAGTAGGCCGACCGCGGCCAACGCAATGCCGACGAGGTCGACGGCGATGGTGCCGGCGAAGTTGAACATCACGATCCGTCGGGTGCGCCGAGCCACGTGCACGGTGCGTACCAGGTCATTCAGGTCGGAGCTGATGAGCACGATGTCGGAGCTCTCCCGGGCGATGTGGGTGCCGGAGCCCATCGCGATCCCGACCTGGGCGCGGGCCAGTGCCGGGGCGTCGTTGACGCCGTCGCCGACCATCGCAAGCCTGCGCCCGGCCGCGCGTTCGGCATCGATCGCGGCGAGCTTCTCCTCCGGCAGCAGCCCGGCCCGCACGTCGTCGATGCCGAGCTGGTCGGCGACCGCGTTCGCGGTGTTCTCCTGGTCACCGGTGATGACCATGGTCCGCAGGCCGCGGCGGTGCAGCTCGGCCACGGCGGCCTTCGCGGTGTCGCGGAGGGTGTCGGCCAGCAGGATCGTGCCCGCGTACATGCCGTCGATGCCCACGTGGACGGCGGTCGCGATGCCCTGCCCGGCCACGGCTTGTGGGGCGTCGGGAACCAGGGTCCGGTTACCGGCAACGACAGTCTTGCCGGCAACAGTCGCGGAAACGCCCCGGCCCGGGAGGTAGGAGAAGTCCTCGCACGGGCCGACGGGCAAACCCTTGTTGCGGGCGTCGGCGACGATTGCTTGCCCGAGCGGGTGCTCGGAATACGCCTCGGCTGCGGCTGCGAGCACCAGCAGGCCGTCCGGCCCGGACCCATCCGCTGTCCTGACGTCGACGACGGCGGGCGTCCCGGTGGTCAAGGTGCCGGTCTTGTCGAAGACCACGGTGTCCACGGCCGAGAGCGCCTCCAGGTGTGCGCCGTCCTTGACGAACGCCCCGGCCCGGGCAATGCGGGCGATCGCGGCCAGGACAGCCAGTGGGGTGCCGGCGGCGATGCCACAGGCGCCGGCGACCACGACGACCGCGATGGTCGAGGTCAGGTCTCGGGTGATGACATAGGTGATGGCCGCGGCAATCAGGGCGAGGTAGACCAAGTAGGCGGCGAACCGGTCTGCCAGCCGCTGCACCGGCGGCTCGGAGGACTGAGCCTTCTTGACCGCTTCGATGATCCGCCCGTAAGACGAGTCCGTGCCGACCCGTTGCGCCCGCACCTCCAGCGCGCCGATCTGGTTGATGGATCCGGCGAACACCTCGTCGCCGGCCGTGACGTCGACCGGCAACGATTCGCCGGTGATGCGCGACTGGTCGGCGGTGGACTGTCCTGCCACGACGGTGCCGTCGACCGGGATCCGGCCGCCTGGGGCGACCACGACGATGTCGTCCTCGGCCACGTCGGCGAGGGAGATCATCGTGACGTCGCTGCCTCGGCGGACCTGGACTGTTTCGGGAAGGAACGACATGAGGTCGGTCAGGGCGTCGCGGCCGCGGTCCATCGACAGGTCCTCGAGGATCTCCGCGGCCAGGACGAAGGTGGTGATCACCAGCGCGGTGACCCATTGACCGATCGCGGCCGCCGCGGCAATCGCGATGAGCATGGACAGCTCCATGCTCATCCGCCGGGCACGCACGTCCTGCCATGCCTCGGTCAGGATCGGCCAGCAGCCGCCGAGCAGCGCTGCGACCGTGACCGCCGCCGTAATCGGCCAGGGCGCTCCGGGCACGGTCAAGACCGCGACCAACACCGCGGCCGCGGCGACCAGCAGCGTGCGCACCAGGTCGGCCCGGTCGATCCTGGCCCACCACGAATCGGCCCCGCCCGGAACGGCTACTGCCCGGTCCAGCTGCTCAATGTCGGTCCGGTTCATTTGGCTGTTCGTCACTGCCGACCACTGTTCCCTTCGCTCCGCGGTTCTGCCGCGCTGCTTCGCGACCAAGCACCAGCATACATGCGCACGTGTTCATGTATTGCGGGGTTGGAGTACCGTGACAGTCGTGGGACACGGAGTGCAGGGCCAGGTGCGGCCGGCGGAGCTGGATGCGGCCACGGCGAAGACGGTTGCCGAGACGCTGCAGGCGCTGACGGCCCCGAGCCGGTTGCTGATTCTGGGCCGGCTACGGCACGGCCCGGCCACGGTGGGGCAGCTGGTCGATGCCACGGGAATGACGCAGTCTGCCGTGTCGCACCAGCTGCGCCTGCTGCGCCATCTCGGGCTGGTCGATGGTGACCGGCACGGCCGCAGCGTCACCTACAGCCTGTACGACAGTCACGTCGCCGAGTTACTCGACCAGGCGGTCTATCACACCGAGCATCTGCGGTTGGGCACCCGTGACGCCTCGCCCGACCGGACCGGCGGTGCGGTCGTGGATGCGTGAGGCCATCCGGCTCGGAATCGCGCACCCACGGGATGATGGCCGTGGTCAGCTACGTGAAGTAGCCCGGTCCCGGGCGCGGGTGAGCCTGGGTTGTCACCACGTGATGCCGGTCGATCCGATGGCCAGCACGCTGTCGGCCGCGATGCCGATCAGCAGCGCCAGGCACCCGGCGGTGACGGCTGTGGCGACCACGCACCGTGCGTCCCATCTCTGTGCCGAGGGCTCGCTGCGCGAGCCCGTCGTTTCGGCGGCTGGTGCAGCCGGTGGGCCCGGACGGGCGAACGCGGGGGCGATCCAGCGCAGGTAGTAGTAGAGGCTGGCGACAGTGTTGACGGCAGCGACGACCACCAGCCATGCCCAACCGCCGTCCCAGGTGGCGGCGAAGACGGTGAGCTTGCCGGTGAACACGCCAGTGGGCGGAGTCCCGACCAGAGCCAGCAGGCTGACCACGAGGACGCCGGCCAGGGCCGGACTATGGCGGGCCAGCCCGCGATAGTCGGCCAGGGTGGTGAACCCGGGCCGGGCGGCGACGACGGCGAACGCGCCGAGGTTGGCGGCTGCGTACGCCGCCAGATAGAGGATCAGCGCTTCCAGCGACGCCGCGCCGTCGGCGGGGTCGGCGACCACGACGACCATGAGCAGGTAGCCGACTTGGCTAATGGTGGAGTAGGCCAGCAGGCGGGCCGGATCGTTCTGGCGGAAGGCGGCCAGGTTGCCCAGGGTCATGCTAGCCGCGGCGAGGAGTGCCAGCAGCAGCCGCCAGTTGATGGCGTCGTCGGGTAGGACGAGCACGAAGCGGTACAGCGCGAGCAGCGCCCCGATCTTGGGGACGGTGGTCAGGAAGGCTGCGGCGCCGGTGGTGGCTCCTTGCACGGCGTCGGGCACCCAGAAGTGCACCGGGACCGCCCCGGCCTTGAAGAGCAGCCCGGCGAACACGGCGACCGCCCCGAGTGCGAGGGCGGCCGGTGGCGCGCCGGGAAGGTGCCGGGACAGGTCGGCATATGCGGTGGATCCGGCCAGCCCGAACAGGACCGCGATCCCGAGGAACATGACGATGCCCAGCAGCACCCCGAACAGGTAGGTCTTCAGGGCCCCTTCGGCGCCGGCGGGGTCACGGGCCCAGCCGGCGAGGGCATACAGCGGGATGGACGCCAGCAGGTAGGCCACCGCGAGCAACAGCAGGTCGGTGCTGCCTGCCAGCAGGATGGTGCCCAGACTGGCCAGCAGCACCAGGAGGGCGAACTCGCTCTCCCGGGCGCTGCCGCGGACCCGCCAGGCGGCCAGGCCCAGCACCAGCAGCGCCGCGGCGGGGACGATGAGGCGGGCGGCGAACGTGGCGGCGTCGACCGCGTAGCTGCCGGCATACAGTGTCTGCCCCGAGTCGCCGACCGCGGCGCCGGTGGCCAGCGATCCGGCAAGGGCGACGGCCGCGACCAGTTGCGCGGCCCACTGCTGCCGCTGACGGACGAACGAGCCGGTCAGCAGCGCGATCACGGCCCCGGCCAGCAGGATCAGCTCGGGGGCGAACGCGGCCGGGTCGTCGTGCGCGGTCACCGGCTGACCAGCGTGATCAAGTGGTCGGCCGCCGGCGTGACCACGCCGAGCAGGGTCTGCGGGTAGACGCCGATCAGGATCGACAGGGCCAGCAGCGGCCCGACGGACCACAACTCGCGGGCGGACAGGTCCGCGAACGTGCCGAGCTGGGTTCGTTGCGTGCCGAGGAAGAGCCGGTGGATGGCCCACAGGAACAGGCCTGCGGTGGCCACGATGCCCACGGCGGCGACCGCGGCGGCGGGCGTGGCCGGCCCGAGGCTGCCGGCGAGGATCTGGAACTCGGCGATGAAGCCGCTGAAGCCGGGTAGTCCGAGGCTGGCGAACGCCGCGATCGTGGTGAGGGCGGCGAATCGTGGTGCGGGGCCGGCCAGGCCGCCGTACCTGCCGAGGTCGTAGCTGCCGCCGCGGTCCAGCAGCACACCGGCCAGCAGGAACAAGGCGGCGGTGATCAGCCCGTGGCTGACCATCTGCACCATGGCACCGGTGACGGCGACCGACCGGGCGTGGGCGTCACCGGCAAGGCCGGCGGCGCCGAGCCCGAGCAGGATGTACCCCATGTGGTTGACGCTGGTGAAGGCGATCAGCCGTTTGAAGTTGTCCTGGGCCAGTGCCACGAGCGCACCGTAGAGGACCGAGGCCACGCCCACCCCGACGAACACCCAGGCATAGGTGCGCCATTGGTCGGGCAGCAGCGGCATCGCGATCCGCACGAAGCCGAAGGTGCCCATTTTCAGCAGGATCCCGGCCAGCACCGCCGACCCGGCCGCCGGCGCGTCGGTGTGTGCCGGCGGCAGCCAGGAGTGGAACGGCACCGTCGGGGTCTTGATCGCCAATCCGAGTGCGATCGCTGCCAGCACCAGCGGCCCGGCCGGACCCGTCCCGGTCAACGGCGGATGCGCGGCCAACTCGGCGATGTCGAAGGTGTGCGGGTCGGAGGCGACATACAGGCCGATGAACCCCAGCAGCAGGGCCAGGGACCCGGTGAAGGTGTAGAGGAAGAACAACAGCGCGGACCGGCGCCGCGCCGGGCCGTGCCCCCAGCCGGCGATGACGAAGTACATCCCGACGATCGACAGGTCGAAGAAGACGAAGAACACGATCAGGTCCAGCGCCGAGAACACCCCCAGGCTGGTGGTCTGCAGCGCCAGGAACAACGCCGCGTACGAGCGTGGCCGCTGCCGTTCGCGCAGCGAGTAGACCGCGGTCGCGGTGAACACGACCGCGGTCAGCGCCAGCAGCGGCAGGCTCAGCCCGTCGACCCCGACGTGATAGCTGGAGCCGACGCCGGGCATCCACGGCACCCGCTGGACGAACCCGAACCGGCCCGGCCGGTGGCCGTGCAGGTATGCCGCCCACATGCCGACACTGAGGCCGACGGTGACCAGCCCGGTCACCAGCCAGGCCCACAGGGCCGCCCGGTCGGGCACCCGGGCCAGCAGCAGCACCGCGGCGACCGCGGCGGGGGCGAAGATCAGCAGGGACAGCAACGGGTTACCTCGCCAACCAGACGATGAGGACGGCCACGGCCAAACCGACCGAGGCCTGCGCGTAGTACTGGTGCAGCTGCCCGGTCTGCGGCCGCAGCGCCACGCCGGCGCCCCGCCGGGCAGCAGCGACGACGCCGCGCAGCGCGCCACCGACCCCGATGTCGTCGATCGCCGCGGCGTGGTCGGCCAGCCGTCGGCCCGCGTGGCCGGTGCCGGTCACCGCCGTCTCCAAGGCGGCGTCGCCCCGGGCCAGTAGGGTGGCCAGCCGCAGCGTCGGGCGCAGCACCCCAGCGTGCGCAACCTGCTCCAGATGCAGCCAGCTGCGGGCCCATCCGGGCGCCGGTAGGCGCTGCGGCCAGCGCAGCGCGAGGCCGGTCACCAGGACCGCGAGGACGATGGAGATTGCCAGTTCCCCGACGGAGGCGGCTGTCGGCGTCGGCGCGTCCGGGTCGACCGCTGCCCACACTGCCGGGACGACCAGCACCCCGAGGCCGGCCGCACCGATCGCGAGGGGTATCAACGGGATTCGCTCGACCCAGGCGACCTGCCGGGTGCCTGCCTGCTCGGTGTCGTAGCCCGTCGGATGATCCGGCAGGCGACGCCAGATCAGGGCGAGCGCCTTGCCGGCATACGCGCTGGAAGCCACCGCGGCCGCCAAGCCGATCACGTACAACGCGATCGATTGCTCGCGGGCGGCCGCGAGGACGGACTCCTTGGTGGCCCACAGCGTCAGCGGCGGCACCCCGGCCAGGGCCAGCGCCGCGACAGTGAAGGTGACGCCGACCCACGGGTAGGCCCGCCCGGCACCGCGCAGCGCCGGCAGGGACTTGGTGCCCAGCGCGGCCAGCCAGGCCCCGGCGGCCAGGAACAGCGGCGCCTTGGTGGACGCGTGGCCGACCAGGTGCGCCAGTCCGGCACTCACAGCGCCCGGCCCGGTGGTGCCCGCCGCGAGCACCACGAACCCGAGCTGGGCGCTGGTGGACGCCGCGAGCAGCTGCTTCAGATCGTCCTGGGCGATGGCCACCGCGCCCAGCAGCAGCGCGGTCGCCGCCCCGACCCAGGCCGCGGTGGTCGCCGCCCACCCGGCGGCCAGCAGCAACGGATGCAGCCGCAGCAGCAGGTAGCCGCCCATCGCCACCATCGCGGCCGAGTGCAACAGCGCCGAGACCGGACTCGGCCCCTCCATCGCCCGGGACAGCCAGAACGAGAACGGCAGCTGAGCGGCCTTGCCGAACGCTGCCGCCAGCACTCCCGCGGCCGCAACGTGCAGCCACGGGGACGGCAGCTGCGCCAGCCGGTCCAGCGACAGCCCCGGCGTGCTGCCGGAACCGACGGCCAGGGCCGCTCCGGCGGCGAGGTAGAGCCCGACGTCGCCGGCGCGGGTGACCACGAACGCGGTGGTGCCGGAGCCGACCGCCACCTCGCGCCGCCAGTCGAACGCGATCAGCGCGTAACTGGTGGCGCCCATCACCTCCCACGCCATCAGCAGACCGAGCAGCGTGGTGGCCGTGGCAGTGACGAGGACGGCGGCGACGAAGACCAGCATCAGCCCGAAGAAGCGGGACCGGTGGTGCCGGATTGCGCCGGCCGAGAAGACCAGCACCAGCAGGCTGACCGCGGCCACCGTGACGACGACGACGGCGGATAGCCCGTCGACCGCCAGGGTGAGCGGGTCGCCGGCCAGGAACGGCGCTGACGCGGCCGGCCGGACGGCTGCGGCGGCAACGCCCAGGCCGAGCACTCCGGCGGCGACCAGGATCCCGACCGCGGGCGTCGCCCGCTCGACGGCCCGGGCCAGCAATCTCGGACCGAGCGGTGCCGCCAGCAGGCCCGCCCCGGCCAGAGCGGGCAGCAGCACCAGCGCCCACAGCAGCGCGCTCACCGTTTCAGCTCCGCGGCCATGTCGGTCATGTCGACGTCGCTGGCCCGGAACAGCAGGGTGGCCACGGCGAAGCCCATGGCCATCTCGACGGTCATCGCGGAGATGACGACCAGCAGCAGCACCTGACCGTCCGGCGCCGAGGGCGCCAGGAAGTACCAGAACGCCGCGGCGGCGACGATGACGGCGTTGACCATCAGTTCCAGCCCCATCATCACCATCACGACCGACTGCTGGCTGAGCGCGCCGAACAGGCCGACGGAGAACAGGGCAGCCGCCAGCAGCAGGAACAACTGCAGCGTCATCGGCCGGCCTCCCCGCGATCGGCGCGGTCATCGGTCTGGTGGTAGCGGCCGTGCGGGACGGCGAGCACGAGCGCGGAGACGATGGTGGCGAACAGTACGGCCGAGATGCCGACCATGACGGGCATCTGCGGGCCCATGATCGCCTCGCCGATCATCCGGGTCGGATCGGCGGGCACGACGCCCCGCCGCGCCGGCCACGGCACCAGCACCGCACCCGCGCCCAGCAGCACGAACGTGCCGGCCGCGATGACCAGCGCGCCGCGCTTGTTGTGCAGCATCGACATCGGCATCAACCCGGCCGGGTTCATCATGAACATGACCATGAAGACGACCATGATCGCCATCTCCATGACCATCATCAAGATGGTGACCACGCCCAGGTAGTCCAGCGTGAGCAGGATGAGCTCCCCACCGACGGCCACGAACGACGCGGCCAGCGCGAACGTCGCCCTCGCCATGGAATCGACCACGAAGACCGCGACGCCGGAGGCGATCGCAATCACGGCCAGCACGATGAACACCGCGAGAGTCACGATCCACCTCCGGCCGCGGCCAGCACCGACACCACAAGCAGCTGCGCGAGCACCAGCGGCAACACCACCAGCCACGCCAGGCGCATGAGCCGGTCCGGGCGCCATACCGGCATCCGGTGGCGCATCGCCAACAACACGGCCAGCACCGCAGCGCTCTTCAGCAGGGTCCACAACCAGGCAGGCAGCAGCGGGCCTGCCCCGCCACCCAGGAACAGCGCCACGGTCATCGCCGACCCGACGACCAGCAGGGCGTACTGCCCCCACCGCAGCAGCAGCCGGGCCGGTCCGGACTGCTCGACCAGTAGGCCGCCGGCGATGTCCGCTCCGGCCGGGTGCGCGAAGGGACCCCACGCGCTGAACGCCGCCACCGACCCGGCGAACACCACTGCGGCCAGCGGCATCTGCACAATGAACCACCTACCTTGCTGGGCGGCCACGATCTGCGGCACCGACAGGCTGCTGGCGGCGACCGCGGGCGCCGTGAGAGCGAACATCAACGGCAACTCGTAGGCCAGTGCCTGGGCCAGGAACCGGTAGCCGCCGACCAGGGAATACACACTGTTCGGGCCCCACCCGGCCAGCCACCATCCCGCCCACAGCAGCACGTCCATCGCGTTGAACCACACCAGTCCCACACCCAGGTCGCTCACCACCGCGGAGCCGAGCGGGACGACTGGCGCCATCATCACCGCCACCAGTAACGGGGTGAGTACACCGATGCCCCACAGCAACCGGTCCGGTGCCGTCGTCGACCGCCGCTGAGCCAGCAGCAACCGGGATGCCTCATACACCGGGCGCAGTACCCGTCTCCTCAGAGACACCGGGCCGCGCCGCGGGTCGAGTACCGCGTCCAGTGAGCCGGCCACCACCGCCGCCGACAGCACAATGGCGACCGCGGGCAGCACCGACCAGGCCGATGCCTGCTGGACCAGGCCTGTCATGCGACGTGCCCCTCGTGCTGGTGACCGCCCGCGTGCATGTCGTGCATGTTGTGAGGGCTTGCGCCGTGATCGCCGGTCTCTGCGTGTCGCGCGTGCGTCTCCTGGTCGCCGGTGGCCGGGGTGCCGTGCAGGTCGTCAGGGTCGGGATCCAGGCTCGCCATGACCAGCCGTGCGTCGGTCAGGTCCAGCCCGGGCATCAGGTGGGCGGCGGCCGCCACCAAGGCGTCCGAGGCGTGGCCCGGTGTGCCGCGGGGGCCTTCGGCCGGCGCTACCGGCCGGCCGTCCAGTGCCAGTTCTGCCTCCGTCAGCCAGGTCTGCAACCGCGCCCACGCGTCGCCACCATCGGCTGTCGCCCGTGCGGACGGGCCCGACAGGCCGAACCGGCTGATGTCGCCCGCGTCAAGGCGGCCCAGCCCAGCCAGCGACCGTCGCAGGACCCGCGAGCGGTTCATCCGTTGGTGCAGGCGGCGCAGCTCAGTTCCCGCGTCGGCGCCCAACTCCTGCGTCGCAGTGAGGAGTACGTCGCGCTGCCCGCGGGCTTGATCCGCGGCGCCGGACCAGCTAGCGACCTCCAGCAGCCGGCCGACCGAGTCCAGATGCGCTGCCGCGCGACGTCGACAGATAACCGCGTCGTCGCCGTCGACCGTCCAGAAGCTGGCCGAGTCACCGGAACCGGTCAGCACCTGCACCGCTGCGGTTTGGACCACGTCGCCCTGCAACTCGACGACCATCACCAGCGCGGACGGCCAGGCCGGCAGCACCGGCCCCAGCGCGACATGGAGCACATCCAGTTTCAGGCCGTCTCGGTCCGGCGCCCGGTCGGCCATCATCAGCCCGCCGGGCATCTGCATGCCGCCGTGGTCATGCCCACCATGGCCGCCGTTCTTGTGACCACCCTGATCGTGTCCCTGATGGCCCTGCCCTTCATGGGCGCCGTGCCCATTGCCGCCGTCGTCATGGTCGCCGTGCTCGTGCCCCTCGTGGACGTCGTGCTCGCTGATGGGCTCGGCCGGTCTGGTCGGTTGCTCGACCCCTGCGTCGGGGGTGCTGGCCAGCCGACGGATTGCCTGGGCCAGCGCGGGCGCCGCGCCGGCTGCGTCGGGCACGTCGATGCGGATCTTCGGGGCAGGGATCTGGCTCCACAGCACGTCGGCGGCGTCCGCCAGCTCACCGCGAGGAGAGCCGGCCACGGCCAGCACGTCCCCATCGGCAGGCTCACCGGTGAGCACACCACCGAGCGCGCGGACCTGCGCTTCGACGGCCAGCCGCGCGGCAGTGCCACCGGGCGCCGTCACCAGCAGCACATGTGGCCGGCCCACGGCCCACCGCGCGAGCCGACGCCGGGCAGTGGTTCTCAGGCCCATCGCAGTGCGCCCTCCCGCCATGCGTAGACGACCCCCGCCATCAGCAGCCCGAGGAAGACGAACATCTCGACCACCGCACCCGCGCCCATCTGCGCAACCACCAGCGCCCAGGCGTACATGAACAGCATCTCCACGTCGAATGCCAGGAACAGCAACGTGACGGTGTACCAGCGCACGTGATAGCGAGACAGCGCATGCTCCATCGGCCGGCCGCCCGACAGGTACGGCGTCACGGGCTCGCCCGGCGCGCCCACCGTCAGGAGGCGGTGGCCAAGCAGGACCACGACCACGACGAGCAGCCCCAGACCCAAGGCCGCCAGGATGCTGACGAAGTCGCCCACCGCATGCTCCTTCCGTATCCGCCGATCGTCCCAGTTGCCGCGCAGTCCATGCACTCTTTCGACTGTCGCGATTCTCGAAGCCCGCCTTACCCTAGGGGGGTAAGGTATTGTTCCGCAACGAGGGAATACCCCATTGGGGTATGACGTTGATGCAGATATCCACACCACGAAGGGGCTGACCATGACCCAGACAGATGCCGCTACCGGCGTCACGCCACTTACCGACCTGTCCGAGCACAGTTACATCGCGAACCAGACCAAGGGTCAGTACCTGAAGCGGCTGCGGCGCATCGAAGGACAGGCGCGCGGTCTGCAGCGGATGGTCGAGGAAGAGCAGTACTGCATCGACATCCTCACCCAGGTCTCGGCAATGACCAAGGCCCTACAGGGGCTGGGGCTCGGCCTGCTGGACGAACACATGGCGCACTGCGTCGTCAACGCAGCCCGCCAGGGCGGCCCGGAGGCGGAACAAAAGCTCAAGGAGGCATCCGACGCCATCGCGCGAATGGTCCGCAGCTGAACGAAACATGGCACAGCCCCCAGCCGACACCTGGCCACCGCTTCGAGGCGTGCCGGGCACCTGAAGTCGTACCACCCATACAGATTCTCGAGAGGAACCAATCATCATGTGCACTTCCTGCAACTGCGGCACCCAGACCACCGACACCACCGCGCCGGTGGCGATCGGTGCGGCGCAAGCGTCCTACACGGTCACGGGGATGACGTGCGGGCACTGTGTCGCATCAGTGACCGAGGAGGTCACCGCCATCGACGGCGTCCGCGACGTGGTCGTCGACCTGCCCACCGGCACGCTGAGCTTCGCCTCCGA
The DNA here is from genome assembly GCF_058148645.1 of Flexivirga sp. YIM B11880. Classification (NCBI taxonomy): domain Bacteria; kingdom Bacillati; phylum Actinomycetota; class Actinomycetes; order Micrococcales; family Dermacoccaceae; genus Flexivirga; species Flexivirga sp. YIM B11880. Next base: position 186,349 of record NZ_JBMAMH010000005.1, on the reverse strand, counting down.
CCAACCCGTTCCCCGCGACGCGGTCGAGACTGCCGTCCGCGAGGCCGGCTACACCCTTGCCTGAGCGCCACTCGGCGGGCTGAGCCGTCCGCCATCACAACGCGGGCTCAGGTACCGAATGCAATACAAGACGAAGGACGAGCTGATGAGCACCACCACTGACTCGCCGGCAACCACCGCCACGGAGGCGGCGGTCCCCGGCCATGTCTCACGAGGCACGGATGTCGAGCTACTGCTGACCGGGATGACCTGTGCCTCCTGCGCCAACCGCATCGAGCGCAAGCTCAACAAGCTCGACGGCGTGACCGCCACGGTCAACTACGCGACGGAGAAGGCCAAGGTCACCTACGCCGACAGCGTCACCACCGATGACCTGGTCGCCACCGTCGAGGCGGCAGGGTATGGCGCCAGGCTTCCCGAGCCGCCGAAGGAAACAACAGACGAGGACAACGACGCCAACACCGAGGACTCCGAAGCAGATTCGGCCCTGCACGACCTGCGCACCCGGCTGATCGTCTCCGCCATACTCTCCGTGCCGGTGGTCGCGATGGCGATGGTTCCGGCCTTGCAGTTCGACAACTGGCAGTGGCTGTCGCTGACGCTCGCCGCGCCGGTCGTGGTGTGGGGCGCCCTGCCCTTCCACCGGGCGACCTGGACCAACCTGAAGCACGGGGCGGCGACCATGGACACGCTGGTGTCGATGGGCACGCTCGCGGCGTTCGCCTGGTCGGTCTACGCGCTTTTCTGGGGCGATGCCGGGATGCCGGGCATGCGCCACGGCTTCGAGCTGACCATCCAGCGCAGCGACGGCACCTCCAACATCTACTTCGAAGCCGCGGCCGGGGTGATCACCTTCCTCCTGCTCGGCCGCTACCTGGAGCACCGCTCCAAGCGCAACGCCGGTGCGGCGCTGCGCGCGCTGCTCAACCTGGGCGCCCGCGACGTCGCCGTGCTGCGTGATGGCGTCGAGCAACGGATCCCGGTGTCGCAGTTGAGTGTTGACGACCGCTTCGTCGTCCGGCCGGGCGAGAAGATCGCGACCGACGGTGTCGTGGAGGAGGGCCGTTCCGCCGTCGACGCGTCGATGCTCACCGGAGAGTCCGTCCCGGTCGAGGTGGCCGCCGGCGACGACGTGGTCGGTGCGACCGTCAACGCCGCCGGCCGCCTGGTGGTCCGTGCCACCCGGGTCGGCTCCGACACCCAGCTCGCCCAGATGGCCAAGCTCGTCGAGGACGCCCAGACCGGCAAGGCCGCCGTGCAACGGCTCGCCGACCGGATCTCCGGCATCTTCGTGCCGGTCGTGATCGCCATCGCTTTCGGCACGTTCGTGGTCTGGCTGGTCACGGGTGCCGGTGCCGCCGGCGCGCTCACGGCGGCGGTCGCCGTGCTGATCGTCGCCTGCCCGTGCGCCCTTGGCCTGGCCACGCCTACCGCACTGATGGTCGGCACCGGCCGAGGCGCCCAGCTCGGCATACTCATCAAGGGACCGGAGGTGCTGGAGCAGACCCGCTCCGTCGACACGATCGTGCTGGACAAGACCGGCACCGTCACCACCGGCGAGATGACGCTCGCCAGCACCCACGTCGCCGACGGCGAGGACGCGGCGCAGGCGTTGCGTATGGCGGGCGCCCTCGAGGACGCCTCCGAGCACCCGATCGCCCGCGCCATCGCCGACGCTGCCCGCGAAGCCGGAGCGCTCGGCACCGTCGGGGACTTCGCCAACGTCGAGGGCCTGGGCGTGCAGGGCATCGTCGATGGGCACGCGGTGCTCGTCGGGCGCCCGCAACTGCTCGAGCAGTGGTCGCAACACCTCGATGCCGACCTGCAGGCGGCGTTCGACGACGCGCAGGACCGGGGTCAGACCGCGGTGGCCGTCGGCTGGGACGGGCAGGCGCGTGCGGTGCTGGTCGTCGCCGACCGGGTGAAGGACACCTCCGCCGAAGCGATCGCCCAGCTGCACGGGCTCGGGCTGCGACCGATCCTGCTCACCGGCGACAACGAGCGGGTCGCCCGCACCGTCGCCGGGCAGGTGGGCATCAACGCGGCAGATGTCATCGCCGAGGTGCTGCCCGGCGACAAGGTCGAGGTGGTCAAGCGGCTGCAGTCGCAGGGCCGGGTCGTGGCCATGGTCGGTGACGGCGTCAACGACGCGGCGGCCCTCGCCCAGGCCGACCTGGGCCTGGCGATGGGCACCGGCACCGACGTGGCCATCGAGGCCAGCGACATCACCCTGGTCCGCGGCGACCTGCGGGTCGCGGCGGACGCCATCCGGCTGTCGCGCAAGACGCTCGGCGTCATCAAGAGCAACCTGTTCTGGGCGTTCGGCTACAACGTGATCGCGATCCCGATCGCCGCCGCCGGGCTGCTCAACCCGATGCTCGCGGGCGCCGCGATGGCGTTCTCGTCCGTGTCGGTTGTCTCGAACAGTCTGCGGTTGAAGGGATTTCGATCGTCACTATGAGAATCACGGGATCACTCGCGGGCCCTTCGCACCACCCGGTCGCGGCGCAGAGGGCCCGCGCCCTGGGATGGTGGGCAGCGGCCTGCCTAGCACGCTGCGCGATGCGAGCACTCACCAAACACCACGAAAGCTGATGGCCACGCCCGGGCGCCCAGTGGGATCATCTGTATCCAGCACGCCAGGTCAATCAAGCGACCCTGGCCAGAGCGTTCATCGGTACGAGTGGCGGGTGGGTTGGATCAGCTCGCTTCGATGAGTACGGGCGGCAAGCTGCTCGACGTGTTCGATGGTCGGGACTAGATCTCGGGACTGATGGTCGCCTCGCGGAATTTAGCGGACCAGAACGGAGACGGGGACCTGAGCCGGCGCGGCGCCCCACTGTCCAGAGCCCTGTCGATTGCGTATTGAATGGGATATCCAAGGCGGCGTTCCACGGCTGCCGATTCCATGCCCGTTCTCAGCACCTCGGCCGAAGTACCAGCGCAGCGGTGACCGTCAAGGGATGGCCACACTGGCCGCAGAGCATGACGGTTACAAGGCCGGACGGGTTCAACCGGACCGGGCCCACCCGGGCGAGGGGATGACCTTGCGGACCGGGGATAGGATCGGCTCCGAGCATGAATGGATCGGCCGATACAGGTACGCCCACCACCCGGAGTGCGGGTCCGGCTCGGTGATCAGCAGCAGCCAGTTAGCAACAGACCAGCCGGGCGAAGATCAGCACGATCACCGTGGTCAACGCGATCGCCAGCGATAAGCCCCGTCGGCTCACGGCCGTTCGCCTCGCTTCTGCGCTTTCGTCGCGGCGTCTGCGTCGCCCGCGCGGGATGGTGAGGTTGCCCGGGATGACCTGTGGCCAGGTTGGACCATGCTCGGACACCACTCAAACGCGACGTGGACCGCAGACGCACCGCGTCGGGTCCGAGACGTGCGTGTCGTCAGGCGCGGCGTGCGGTTTGGCTGGAGGCAGCTCGGTCTCACGTGCATCACACCTGTCAAGGCACTGGTCAGGCGAACCGGGCGATCAGACGTGCCTGGCTGCCGGTGGTCCTCCATCCGTGTCTGTGCCTGCTCGCTGATCGGGCTTCGGGCCGTGTCGGTGAAGGCGCGGGGCGAGTGCCGCGGCGCAACCGGCGGTGAGTGCGCCGGCGATGGTGTCGACCAGGTAGTGGTTCGCGGTGGCCAGCACGACCAGCACAGTCGCCGCAGGGTAGGCCCACAGCACGTGCCTTGTCCTTGAGCGAAGGCCGTGGGTCAACGCCAGAGCCGACCATACGGCCCAGGCAACGTGCAGCGAGGGCATCGCGGCATAGGCGTCGGCGTGACCAGCGGCCTGACTGCCCCAGGATCCCACGGTGTGGCCCGCGACGACGGTGTCGATGAATCCGTCGCCAAGCAGTCGCGGCGGTGCGACCGGGTACCACCAGAAGACCAACAGCGCGGCCACGTTGACCAGGACCAGGCTGGTACGCCACCTTCGGTATTGGTCCGGGCGCCGTAGGTACAGCCAGGCCAATGCGCCGAACGTGACGACGAAATTGAGGCTGGCGTAGTAGTAGTTGGCGACGTACTGCAGCACCAGTGGCGCGTGTGACATCGCGGTGTTGAGGGCGTGTTCGGGAGCGAGCCGCAGATCGCGTTCCACGTTCAGTAGCGTGTGCGCGTGGGCTATCGCGTTGGCGCGCCGGGCCGTCCCGACGTTCTGGAGTTGGCCGTAGCCCCAGGTCAACGCCAGGACCAGGGCAACTTCACCGATCAGGCGCGGGCGGGCACGGTGGCGGGTCGGGTCGTGCCTCGCGAGCCGCGGGAGGGTGTCAGTGACCGGCACCAATGACACCCTTGGCTGCCGCCGGTCCCGGCGGCGTGCGACGCCGCGAGGCCAGGATCAGATACAGCGTCGCGGCACCGAACACGATCAGGCTGGTCCAGTCGTTCAGGCGCAGCCCGAGGATGTGGTTGGCGTGATCGACGCGCAGTGCTTCGACCCAGGCCCGGCCGAGGGTGTAGGCGGCTACGTACAAGGCGAAGGTTCGCCCGCGGCCGAGGGCGAACCTTCTACCAGCCCAGATGACCAGCAGGCCCACGCCGACGTCCCACAACGATTCGTACAAGAACGTGGGCTGATAGGTCGCGGCGTGCGGGGTGTCGGCGGGCCGGTGCGCGGGGTCGATGTGCAGCGCCCAGGGGAGGGTGGAGGGGGCGCCGTAGAGCTCTTGGTTGAACCAGTTGCCCCAGCGGCCGATGGCCTGGGCGAACACGATGCCGGGTGCGGCGGCGTCGGCGAAGTCGACCAGGGAGACCCCGGCGCGGCGGGCTCCGATCCACGCGCCCAGTCCGCCGAGGGCGATCGCGCCCCAGATGCCCAGGCCGCCGTCCCAGATCTTGAACGCGTTCCAGGGGTTCTTCCCGGCGACGAAGTACAGCTCCGGGTCGGTGACCAGGTGGTAAAGGCGGCCGCCGAGGATGCCGAACGGTACCGCCCACCACGCGATCGCCTCGATCGCGGCCGGGTCCCCGCCGCGGGCGGCCCACCGGCGTTTGGTCAACCACAGGGCAACACCGATGCCGGCCAGGATGCACAGCGCGTAGGCCCGGACCGGGAACGGACCCAGGTGCCACACCCCCTGGGACGGGCTGGGGATGAACGTGACGAGGGTGGGCACACGCGGCATTGTGCACCACGCCTCTGAACACAGGCAGCACGCGCCAGCACGGCGGGCGACAGCCGACGCTTTCGGGGTCGGACCTCCCCGCGCCTGCCCCCGTATGACGAACCAGACAGCGCAATGACCACCGTCGCCGTTCGGATTTCAGCGCAGCAGGCCGGGGCCGTCGTCGCGTACTTCGACCACCGCCGTCGGCCCACGCGCCGGACCCGTATCCGCACGATGCCGTCGGCAGGGTTGTGTCGGACGGGTTGTCCAGCACGGGTGTCGAGCACCAGGCACAGCCAGTCCCAGGCCGCATCTCAGCACCAGCTCAGGGCGGCACCTCCATCATCGACGCATGCCCATCGTGAGCGAGGCCCCCACCGCCGGCGCCCGCGGGCCGTCGATCTCGCGCGGGCGCATCGTCCCGCCTCCAACCGCAACCCCCAGACCATGCCGGGCGAAACGGCCGATGCTGCGGGTCTGGTCGGTCCTGGCGGCCTGGACCCTGCTGTGGTGTTTGATACAGGCCCGAGGCGGCATGTACTCCTGGCACTACTTCGTTACCGGAGCGCACGCGCTGGTGCACCCCGGCGCAGCAGATGGCGGGGTCCACCTCTACGCCGCGCATCCCGACCTGCAGATGGGACCGCTGACGCTGGTCGCGGCCGCCGTGCTGGCCGGGGTTGCCGGACCGTGGAGCGCGACGCTCGGCGCGGTCACGATGACCGCGCTCGGGCTGATCAGTCTGTGGCTTCTCGTCACGGCCGCCGCGCGCGCACGCGCACAACCACCCTCGCCCAGGACCACCCTGCTGGCCGGGATCACCCTGATCCCCGCCTGGACCACGCTGAGTGTGCATTACGCCCACCTGGACGATGCCCTGGCGATCACCTTGACTCTCGCCGCGCTGGTCGCCCTGACCCGGAACCGCCCATGGGCGGCGACCCTGCTCATCGCCGGAGCCGCCGCGGCCAAGCCCTGGGCACTGCCGTTCGCGCTGATCCTGCTCGCGCACCCGGCCGACCGACTGAAGCGGTCCGTGGTCTTCAGTGGCGCCTCCATACTGGTGTGGGCACCATTCCTGCTCGGTGATCCCCGCACCCTGAGCCGCCTGGGATCGTTCGCGATCGTCAACGCCCCCGACTCCGCCCTGCGCGCACTCGGCATCCACGCTACGACAACGCCGCCCTGGGACCGTGCCGCCCAGCTGTGCGCCGCCGCCGCCCTCGGACTGTGGTGTCTGCGGACCGGGCGCACCGTGGCAATCCCGGCGATCGCTCTCGCGGCCCGTCTGATACTCGACCCCGGAACCTACCCCTACTACACCGCAAGCCTGCTACTCGCGGTCCTGTGCGTCGACCTACTGCAGCGGCCCGACCGAACGGTGCCATGGCTCACGACCGGCGTGGCGACCTGGTTCGCCTTCACCGGCGTGGCTGCGGGAATGGTCTCTCCGGCCACATTGGGCATGGTGCGGGCGGTATTTCTCTTAGCTCTCATCGCATGTCTGGCGGGCAGCCGCGCCGACCGGTATGCCTCCACGAAGGCGCGCCGGAGGATCACCGGGCGAGCGCAGATTCCGCACGTGGTCCATGACGATGCCCGATCGCCCATCGGCTGGAAACTCCCACCGGCTGCACGAACCGGTGATCCGCTGTGCACCTCAGGTCGAACGCGATGACGGTCATCACCACCCTGGCAGTCGTGCTGGCGTCCGTCGCAGCGGCGATCCTGGCACCGGTCACACTCGTGCTGGTCGTACTCCTGGCCATCCGGACAGTCGTGCGAACTAGACCCCACCGTCCTGCCCGGAACCGGCGCCATGATCGGCCCCGGATCGGCTGAGCCACCGGACCAGATGAGCGGCAGTCGTGCGGGTGCGCCACCGACCTGGGCGACGTGACTACTGGAAAAACGCGCGTCGGGCAGCCCGGCGAAGGCGAGCAGCAGCAGATTCGGGTCGACCGGCCGGTTGAGGGCGCTCCCGGCCCACGACGCGGCGACCCAATACCGCCGACATGACGCCTGTGCTCAACCGGCTGCGCCGCGCCCAGGGTCAGCTCGGCGGCGTCATCCGGCTCATCGAGGAAGGCCGCGACTGCAACGACGTTGTCACTCAGCTCGCTGCCGTCAACCGCGCACTGGACAGGGCGGGCTTCGCTATCGTGTCCTCCGGCATGCGCGAATGCCTCGCCTCGCCCGACGGCATCAGCGCCGAGGACCAGGCCACCATGGAGAAGCTCTTCCTCACCCTTTCTTGACGTGAAACATCGCTTTGTAGAAGTCAGGACTCCCGCTCCTGCGACGTCGAGGGCCGGAAACCGAGTCACCCCAACGAATGCAGTGCGGTCGCGCGCCGGCTCGGATCAACCAGAGCGGGTGGGGGACGGGTTCAAGCTTCCCAGGGGCTTGGCCTGCGCCCGTACTCTCCTCCTACCTGCTGTCGTGACCGCCGTGTGCGCCTGACGAACTCATCGGCGCCGTGACGGCTGAAACCTGGTGCGGGGCCGAATAACTTCAGGTATAAAAACGCGGCCACGATCACTCGGGCGAGTGATAGTGGCCGCGTGGACCGGATGCGTGAACCCGAAGGGTCAGCGCAAGGTGCCGTAGTTGGTCGGCGTCGTCCACATGTTTTCCATTTTCACCACGGTGCCGGGGTGGTCCGCGGAGATCATCAGGTTTCCGCCGGCGTAGATGGCCACATGCGTCGCCGGCGACCCGAAGAAGACCAGGTCACCCGGCTGCGGGCTGGTGGTCTTCTTCACGTACGCCTGCTGCTGGCTCGCAGTCCGGGGGATGTAGAGGCCGGCCTGCTTGTAGACGTATGACGTGAGCCCTGAGCAGTCGAAGCCCTGCGACGGCGAGGAGCCGCCCCAGACATACGGAACACCCAGATACTTCTGAGCGATCGAAACGACTGCTGAGAGGCCATCGCCGTTCGACGGTGGGGGCGGCGGGTTCGGCGTCGGGTCGGTGCCGCAAGGGAAGCCGCCCAACGCGTTCCACGTCAACGGACCGATAATGCCGTCCGCAACGAGGCCCTTGCTGCTCTGGAACGACTTCACCCGGGACAACGTGCCGGCACCGAAGATGCCGTCAACCGCGATCCCGCCCAGCTTGCTCTGAGCGCTGGCGACGTACGAGCCGGTTGCGCCATACCGCAGCACAGTGACCTTGCACGACGGCGGCGGCGTGGTGGGCGGTGGCGTGGTCGTGGGCGGCGGCGTCGTGGAGCCCGGGAAGCCACCAAGGGCCGCCCAGGTCAACGGACCGACGATGCCGTCAGCAACCAGGCGATTCGAGCTCTGGAAGGATTTCACCTTCGCGAGCGTCTGCGGCCCGAAGATGCCGTCGACCGCCAGTCCACCCAGCCGCTGCTGCACGGTTTTGACATAGCTGCCTGTTGATCCGTAGCGCACGGTCACCACGGTGCTCGGCGAGGCTGCCCGTATGCCGCCCGTCGATGCGCTGCTGCGCTGCCCTGACGCACCGCTCGTGCCGCTGCCGGGATCGGCATACGACGGAGCGGCCTGCACGAGGCTGGCAGCGGTGGCCGGGACGCTCAGCAGCGTTCCAGTCACCACCAACCCCTTGCGGGAGGTGATCGCCGGGGCGACCTTGGCAGACAGCCCAGGCCGTGGTTTGCGATGTCTCGGAGTAGTGATCGTGGTCATGTGACCCTCTCGGTGCTCGTCCAGTCCAGAAACGCGCAAAGGGGATGCCACGCGTGCCGTGACATCCCCCGATGTCGCCTTACTCCTTCCCCGAAGAAGGCGCTGCACGAGCAATGACTATGCCGGTGTCACTACGTCTGTGAAAGACGCGATTCCTGGGTACGGATGGGCCCAGGTGGCGGTTGTGACTGGTGTGACTCGAGTGAATTGGCGGGGCTGGCGGAGCTGAAGTGGTCCAGTGTTGCAATTTCAACGAAACGACCGTTGAATGACATGCGTATAACACGTAATCGCCGAAATCGCTTCGAACGACACGCCGAACTCAAACACCCCTCACGAAATCTCAACATATGAGATATAACACACGCACGGTCTAGCCATCCACGCCAGGCGCGTTGCGGTGGCGAGAAGCCCCGCCGACCTCCATGGCTGACGGGGCTTCTCGTCGTTGTACCGGCGCCAAGCGCCGACCTCAGATGCGGGCGAAGTAGTGGCTGCCCCACAGGTTCTGGACACTGACCACGGTGCCGGGGGTTCGGGCGGCGATCATCTTGCCGTTCCCGAGGTAGATGCCGTTGTGGTACGCCGGGGAACCCCAGAAGATCAGGTCGCCGGGCCGCGGGTTGGACACGCGCGTCGCGGCGGCCGCCTGGGCCGACGCGGTCCGCGGGATGCTCTTGCCCGCCTGACGGTAGACGTACTGGGTGAAGCCCGAGCAGTCGAAACCGGAAGGCGTGGTACCACCCCAACGGTACGGCGTGCCACGCAGGCCCATGGCGATCGACACGATGGAGGAGTTGGAGCTCGGCGCCGGCTCGGTCGCCGGCGCACCGCCGTAACCGCCGAGCGCGGTCCAGGTGTGGCGGCCGACGATGCCGTCGACGACAAGCCGATGCGAACGCTGGAACGACTTCACTTTGGCTTTCGTGCGTGGGCCGAAGATACCGTCGACCGCGAGGCCCCCGACCTTGCGCTGGACGCTCTTCACGGCGGCGCCGCGGGAGCCGTACTGAACGGTGGGACCGATGTGAACCGTGCTGGACAGGTGAGCAATGCCCCGGACCTGACCGGCTGCCTGCACGGTGCCTGTCTGCGCGAGACTGGCGCTCGGCGCGGCGGAGGCGTTCTCCATGCCGGCGAGCGGGGCAATGACGGCGCCGGCAGCAGCAACTGCCAGGCTGCGGCGACCGATCTTGTTCAGAACTTTCGGCTCACAGTTGAGGTGGCGCGGGGAGTACGAACCCATGAGGCAAGGGACCTTCCGGTGGACTGCAGTGAATGACGATGCGGGCGCGGGCGCCGTTGCCCTGGGGACAAGTGCCCCACCCAATTCATGCATCCGACTCCCCGAAGCGCCGGCGGCATAGTCACCGACTATGACGCACGCGAAGCCGTTTCCCAAGCTGTTCCCAGGTGTCTGTGCATGTCCGGCCGTCAGCCTGTCGGGTCCCTCTCGCGAGGAGGCCCACCTCGGGACCGTGACCATTCCGTAATAATTCCGCGGCGTTCCGGGGTTCGCACCGTTCCGCGCACCGCCCCTAAACCAGCAGATGCTCGCACTAGATGAGTCCAAACACTGAGACATGTATGTTTCACATGGCAAGATAACTTGTCGTCCTCCATGCACTGGCGGATCGCCGCGCTCGGATTCCGAACGAATCGGATCGAGGCTAAGAGCGCCAAATCTGTACCCAAAGACATGACCGACGGTGAACAACGGGCACGCCGCCGGTTGAGTCTTCCAAGCAATGGCAGCTCCTAAGCGTTGGCCGCGGGCCTTACAGAGCCAGCCGGCTGCGGTTGGAACGCAACACGCCGTGGTACGGAGAAGCGCATCACGACTGCTGTGGTGGGAAAACGTCGATGGCACAGCCGAATTCGCGTGGGTCGGACATCACGAGGATCCGATGCCGAGCCGGGGAAGGCGTAGATCAGCCGCAGCCGCAGATGCGGACGAGCACGGGTAGTGCGTTCACTTGCACTAGTGCAAGTGCCTGATACTACGAAGGTCTGACCGCCAGCAACCACGGTTGCGCCTTATGGCTTACAGGAACGTCATAGAGAGGAACTCTGATGGATGAGCCGCCACTACTACTTGCCGGACCAGGTGATGTCGTCGCCCTCATGCCGCACGTGATTGGAGCACGCCCGGACGGGTCCGTCGTGGTGTTCCCCATCGACCCGCTGCGGCCGGTCGCGCGTGCTGACATCCCGACGACAAGCGAGAACTACGGTGACGTGGCGCACGGGCTGGCGAAGTCCTTCGAGCGGTTCACCGGCGGACAGGTCCTTGTCCTCGCCTTCACGGATCAACTGCAGCGCGCCACCTCGGTCTGCGACGCCGTCGCCGCAGCGCTCGAACCTGAAACAACAGTCGTCGATCGGATCGCGGCGCAGGCGAACTCGTGGCTGCGCTTGGGCGACACCAGGCCCGAGACGATCAACGAGGGAACGATCACCCAAGCTGACCGCGACCGTGTCGCTGTGGCGTTCATCGGCAGGGGCGAGCGGCAACCTTACGACTCCCTGAGTCAACTGCGTGCGTCCTTCGACCCTGTCGACGAGGACCTGTCTGCGGAGGTGACGGCTTGCGTGGAACACATGGCTCTTGTTGGTGGCTGGGCTCCCGCTGCCGCCGTCGAGCAGCGGTGGATGACGCACACGATCGAGGGATTCGTGGCGCGACCGGCGCCGTTGGGTGCAGACGACGCGGCGCGCCTGGTCGGCGACGTCCAGAACGTGCCCCTGCGCGATCACGCACTGGGCCTGATGACTCACGAGGAATCCGGCGCCCACGCTGCACTTTGGAAGGACCTCCTGACCCGATCCCCCGAGGATGCCCGCACTCCGATCGCCAACCTGGCGGCATTCGGCGCGTGGCTACACGGGGACGGGATGGGCGCACGGCTCGCTCTAGAGCGCGTCACCGACCCGACCAGCAGCCTTGCCAGACTGCTCGATACGGCAGTCGAGCGCGGCCTCGACCCGGCCGGCTGGACACCACCAGTGACGGAACCCACAGACGGCCAGGAACGGCCAGGTGGTCCGCCTAATCGACACGACCCGCGCCGTGAGCCGCCCTCTCACGAGGGCCCTGACCGGAAAGGGCCACCACGATGAGTCGGCGGGCGACACCCGGCGAGACCTACTGGGCGCTGATCTCCACCGACGGGCACGAGGCCGACAGTCCGTGGGTGACCGTATTCGGCAGCCATTGGGGCGTAACCGTCGACCCAGGGCCGCATCACGAGCACGGCAGCGTCTACACGAGCCGGGGCTTGCCGCCGAATGGCAGGCGAACTTTCCGGACGGAACGGCGAGTAAGCCGTTGGAGAGCGCCCAGGTCGACTATCTGGGTGGGAGCTATTTCAAACGCCACGTCGACGGCCTCAGATCGCCTGCCAGCGAACGAGTCACGCCGACCGCGACCGATGCGCGCCGGGACAGCCCGGTCGCCAGCAGGGACCACCATGCTGTCAGGCACAACCCGAGCCGCTTAGCAAGGAGCAAACCATGCAGAACCAGTCCACCGCCGAAGCACGCTTGCGCACACTCCTCGAGGAGGGCGACGACGAGGGCGACGACGAGAACGGGTCCCATCCCGAACCGGCGACCGATCAGACGACGGCCGCCGGCTACATGGTGGACCTAATTTTCCCGGCCGAAGACCGCCCCAACGGCTGAACGTCCAAGCGCAGTTGGCCGCTGGGGGCACCCGGCCTGCTAGGGATCCATAGAATCTCCGCGTGACAGGCCCCCCTGGAGGTGGGCTCGATGACCGAGATCGCGCAACCGGCAGTGAACTACCCCGACGTGCTGCACATGCCGCCCCGGGAAGCGCTACAGCTGGGTGTCGACGGCCAGGACTGGGAAGCCAACCAGGCCCGACTGGTGATCGCCGAACGCATAGTGGGCGAAGCCGACACGGCCACTGACCGAGCGTACGCAAGTGCTCACTGGATGAACGAGCCCGACGTCCCGCAACCTCGCGTCGCGCAAGCTCTGGCCGCGCACGGCGGCGATATGGCTCAAGCAGTCCAAGATCCGCGCGTGGTCGAAGGGGTGCGCGACCAGCTCGGGTATCGGCCGCAGTGGGAGGACGTCTACGACTATGAGGACGACACGATCCCGTCCGGCCAACACCTGTTCAACCAGCTCGAAGTCGACGATCACGCACTGGGCGAGGTCCGAACCGCGATCAATGAGCTACGTGCCGATGTGGGCGTCGAACCCATCGACGAGCAGCATCTCCTGGCAGCGGCGGGTGTCGAACCTAGGAGCAGTCTCGAGGTCGCCGAAGCTCGCGCTGTGTCCCACGAGGAGGGAGCCGCCGCGGAATGGCAGAATATCGTGACTGCCGACCCACCCATCGCCCGGCGGCCCGGAGACGCACCCTCGTTCTAGATCACCGCTGCCCGTAGGTCCGACTCAGGTCGGCGCGGACTGGTCTCAGCATCGAGCCGGGAACCCAGCGCTGAAGGACTACTGGATCGGCTGATTGCTCGATGTCGATCGCCTCGACAACCAGCGCGAACCAGCGGTAGGAGTGGCGAACCCCCACCCCACAAGAATGCACGTGCGTGCTGGCATCCGGTTGGGTTGCAGATCGACGAACCCAGTCATCCGTTCTCTCGCGGACGAAATTCACTCCCGGGCGAGTGTTGTCGACCGGGGACTTCTAACCATTGCCTGCTGCGGTGGCCAACCGTCGGCGAGTCAGCACGAGCAAGGGGAGGGCGGCGAGCTGGACGAGGGCGGAGATCACGGCCAGCGCCACCAGGGACGTGTCGTAGAGCACACCGAGCAGGATGCTGCCGGCGAACCACGCGACGCCGAAGCCGGTGTCGAACAGCCCGAAGGCCGAGGCGCGCCGGTTGGCGGGCACGATGGTGGTTAGCACTGCCTTGATGATCGATTCCTGCGCGGCCATACCCAGACCCCAGGCAAGGATCCCGATCACGGCCAGCGGCAAGCTGCCGAGGAAGACTAGCGGTGCGTATGCGGCGGTTAGGACCGTCACGACGAGCACGGACCGCAGACCGACCCGGTCGAAGACCTTGCCCAGGACCAGTGCTGCCACTGCTTCGGCGGCCATTGCCACGGCATACAGCACCGGTGCGACCGTGGAACCGACCATGCGCTCTTCGCTGAAATGCAACGCGATCAGCGGCCAGTCGGCGTAGCCGACTGCGATCAAGCCCATGGCGGCCAGGTAGAGCCAGAACGCCGGCGGGCGCGGTGCGCTGTCGGTCGTCGGGGCGGGTGCCTCAGATTCCAGGTCCGCGGGGTTGGGGAACTGCCGCCAGGTGAACACCAACGAGAGCAGGGTCAGTGCGGCGGGGATGCCGAGCCAGGCGAAGGCAGACCGGTCACTTCCGTGCAACCACAGGACAAGGCTGACCACCAGCGGGCCGACCATCGCGCCACCGGCATCGAGCGCCTCGCGCACGCCGAACGCCCAGCCGCCGCCGAGTCGGTGTGCCGCATGTGCGGTCATCGCGTCCCGGGTCGGGATGCGGATCGCCCGCCCGACCCGTTCGGTGACGATCAGGACCGCGGCGACCGGCCAGTTGCCGGATATCGCGAGCAATGGCACCACGGCCATCTGCAGGGTGTACCCAAAGAACGCGATCGCCCAATACCTGCCCGTGCGATCGGCCGCCCGGCCAGCGAACCAACGCAACCCGTAGCCGAGCAACTCGCCGCCCCCGGCGACGACCGAGACGATCAGGCCGCTGGCCCCCATCGATCCGAGGAAGGGGCCGGTGATGCTGCGGGCGCCCTCGTGCGTCATGTCGGAGAAGGCGCTGACGACCCCGATCAGCAGCACGAACCGCAACGCGGCGCGCCGGGCCAGCACCGGATGCGGGCGAATGGGGACCGGCCGATCGGCGGGGTCCGGCACGGTGGGCACCTCCGCACTCCATGCGGCGCACGATCGCACGCCGCCGGTTCGAAGGTAGCGCCCCCGACGTGGGAACGGTGGCAACGTCGTCATGCGCACCGCAGCCGTTCACCACGGGCTCTCAGGACCCTCTCAGCCAGGAAAGGATTAGCTGGCAGCTCGACGCGCCCAGTCGGGCACACCGAACGAAAGGCCACACCCACCCCCATGTTTTCGCCGGCGCTGTCGATCTCGACGTACGACGGGTCGCGCATCGACGGTTCGCTCTTCCGGGACGTCACCCAGTTCGCGCGGCACACCCACTGGCTCAACGCGGCCGCGGAAGCCTGGACCACCTACAGCATTGGCCTGTTCGTCATCTTGCTGCTGGTGGGCTGGTGGATTTCCCGCCCGTACGGGGACCGGCAGATGACGGGGGCCCTGGTCGCACCAATCGGTGTCGCAGTGGCATTCCTGGTGACCGAAGTGATCAAGAACCAGATCGGCGAGCTGCGCCCCTGCCGCTCCGTACCGCACGCGTTCATCGTCGAAACGTGCCCTGCACCAACGGATTACGCCATGCCGAGCGGACACACCACGTTCGCAGCCGCTGTCGCGGTCGCACTCTTCTTCGTGAACCGACGACTCGGCGTCATCGCCGCACTACTGGCGATCCTTGAAGCCATTAGCCGGGTATATGTCGGCGCGCACTACCCGCACGACGTCATCGCCGCCATGGTCGTCGCTGTGGTCGTCGTGCTGATCACCAGCCCACTGCTTTCTCGTCTCCTGCAACGGGTCGTCGGCAGAGCACGCCGCGGATCCTTGCAAGGGCTGCTGTCAACCCGCGGCGCCGGCTGAGGACACCTAACGGGATCACGCACCACAGCTGGCGGCACTGGGCTGCCACGAGCTCCATGCCGGGGCAAGCCGGGCCCCGGCTTTGCACGGTGCTTCCTTTCGCGGCGACGTACTCGGGTATCGAGTCCATAGCAGTTCGTGGTGCTTCTGCGGTCATCGTTACGTTCGGCATAGCCTGTCATCGGTGTGACGGCACCTCGTAGGTAAGCCCAGGTGGCGCCGGCCAATTGTCGCCAGCGGTCTGCGGTCTGGTGCCGATGCCGAGCAGGTCTGCCAGGACGGCGGGCGGCAGCTCACGGGCCAAAGTCAGCAGGGTCGTGTCGCGGGCGTGTCGGGAACGGATCCCTGCCCGGCGCAGTTCGTTCAGAAGGGCTTCGGTTCGCGTCGTTTCCCGGGTCCGCGACCGGGAAACAGCCACCTGTCTTCGGTGGTGTCGAAGCTGTTGGCGATGCCGCGCTCTGCCAGCGTGGAGATTGTCCCGGTGGCGGTGTGGCGCAATATCGTCGCTATCGGGTCTGCGATGTCGACGGCATCAGCGCCGAGCCGCGGGTGGTGGGCGGTCCCGCCGTGACGTACGAGGCGCTTAGCTGCATGATTGTGCTGGGGTGCTGTCCGTATATCAACACCAGGGTGCCGGCCAGTCGGATCCGGGGGCTGAGGGTGTCGTCGTGCAGGCAGTGGCGAAGCAATCCCCACTGCTGATCGGGATCATTGAAGTCCATCGGGTCGTTCATCCGCTGCACGGGCAAATTCACCAATGGCGCGAGCCGGTGCCGCGTCGCCCATCGCAGGAAGACCGACACTGAGATCGCGTCCGACCGGCGGCATGCCAGCCACTAATCAAGGACCGGCTGACGCAGGGACCCGATGTGTTCGCCGCGTGAATGGAGTTCCTCGATGAGGCGCCGCGGCCCGTACAGCATGCCGCGGGCCAGGTCCCGTCGTTGTGGGTCACGGGCGGGTCTCCAGCATTCGCCGGACACTCAGCACGTGCCATTGGATATACCGGGCGATGGGCCATCTGATCCTCGCCCGGGTGTGCTCGATCATCCGGGAGAATGCCGTCTCCAGTCGCGAGAGGTATTCCTCGCGTTGTGGCAGCACTCCGGCGGACACCAGCAGCCGGCGCAGGTGTTCGAGCTGATGGCGCGGCCGCCGCTGGAGGCAGCCGTCGACCTGCTGCGCCGCGATCTGTCATCCGTTGAACACATCGGCGCGGCACGCGAACAGGTCGGCCAAGCCCTCCACCATCTGAATCATGCTCGAACCACACCTCTTCCGCAGGCTGGTCATCGGCAGACGGCAGCCAGACACCGTCGACGTCGAGTCACTCGCCACGACCCGAGCCGCAGGCAATGACCACCGGCGTCGGCCGCAGCGGCCCGATGAGACCGAACCCGGTCGAAATGGTGACCGCCAGGGCCCGTAGTTGCGCCTTCGGGATAGCACCCAACGAGAGGAACGCCATGAGCAACGACGCCGCCGAGGAAGAGGCGCGGGACCAAGGGCTGGAGATCGAATCAGAACGTCGCTCTGCCGGCATCGGCGCAGTCGAGGATGCCCAGGATCGTCACCGAATCGCCGAGGAGGAGGCCAGTGCCAGCGGGCGCAGCGGTGCTGAGCACGAGCAGGCCGACGCATGGGCGTATGACGACCCGTTGTCGAGCTACGGTCCGCGGCGCTGAGACGGGCGGCATCGTGGGAAGGGAAATGACGACGGCACGCATCACCAAACGCTGACCGGGGCGGCCCCTGATAGCGTAATCGGCCCCAAGACCCGGGCGACGTTGTTCCGACGCGTCTGCGACGGTGCAGGTCACAGCTGAGGGCAGTGAGCGAAGGTCCGCTCACCAAACGGTGAGCGGACCCTCGTGCGTCAGGCGGGCGTCAACCTCGTTCGTGAGGCAGCGCTCGGCTGAGAGTCTCGCGAAGTCCCTCAGCCGCTCCTCGATCTGGGCGACTGCGCGAGGAGGCTGCGGGTGGCCGGCGCGCAGCCAGTGCGCCGCAGCCACGGCCTCGTGCTCTCCGATGGTCGCCACCAGGTTCGGACGCGACCGCGCCGACCTCGATCGCCGCGCGCGCATCACCTTCGGCCACGATCAGCGGTCCGTCCTCCATTGTCACGGCGCAAGAACAGCCCGGTCGGGCGCCACCGGTGCCGGCACCGAGCGCAGCCGGTGCACCCGTTGGAGAACCCGCGGCGATCGCCGTCCTCGCTCAAGGAACCGGCACAGCGCATCTCCGAGGCCAGCGGCGGCGACGAACCGGTCGGCCTCGTCCTCGCCCGACAGTCCCGCTCGCTGCTCCGCCCACGGGACGGCGTACGACAAGGCCGCCACGCCGGCGCCGATCAGACCGAACGCGGCCTGGCGATCGGTGAACCCCTGCACCAGGGCGACGGCGCCGGTGACGAATCGCACACGCCATGCGAATGCGGCCATCGGAAACCAGCCGATCACTCGGCCGACGCCGCGGGCGACAGACTGAAGCAGCCGGTACGGCAGCATCCAGAATTCCAGTGCCACGTCGTAGCGGCTCTGGCCCAGACGGATCCGGCCGATCGCATGCGCGAGAAGGGCCGCCGCTTCGTCGGGTCGGATCCGGCCGTTGGCAATCGCCTCGACCAGACCCTGCGAGATCACCACGGTCCGCCGTCCGACGGCACAAACGCGGACGCCGGTCTGCCCAGCACGCACCAGCAACTGCACCGGCGGCGAAACCAGGTCGAGCTCCTCGAGCACGGCGATCGCCGGACGCAATGCGGCCAACTCGTAGTCGCGCGGTTTGCGCGCCCGTGCCAGCAACCGGACGAACAGGCTCTCGCCATGCCCGGAGAGCAGAACACCGAACGTCACCAGACCCACGACGAACAACGCCGCACCCGCCACGGGCTGCACGAGGGCCCCCACGACGCAGGTGATGAGCGTGCTCACCACCATGCCGACCCCGTCGGATACGGCCCGGTACACCTTTCGCCGACTCCTCATCGCCACCACTCCCTTCCTTCAAAGCACTAGTGCAAGTGCCTTGATCTGGTGACCGGTTGCCGCCAGAGCAAGCTGCGCTCCTTAGGGCTTGCAGGACCAAGTTTCGCGTGCACCCCGGACACGACGCGGAAGTTATCCACAGGCGATCGCTGAGTGGAGCGGGAGAGGGCGATGGCCTGGCTGGATTGCTGGAGACCGAACGAACGAAAAGGAGAAGCCTGTGACGACCTCGACTTTGTGGCCGCACGACACCCAGGAGACGATCGCTGCGATCGCGAGGCTGCTGCATCATGCAGCCGACCGGACCGCCCACCATGCGGCCACCGAAGGCCCTCGCTCGGAACTGCACGTCCTCGGCTTGGGCTTGCACGTGGCGGCGGCCGAGGTCGCGTTGCTGGTGCCTCCGGACCTGGAACCGTACTGGCCGCAGCCCACCCAAAACGACCCGCTGGAGCTGCTGCGGAATGCCGAACGGCTCGCCCGCACTGTGCCCGTCACCGACGAGACAGCTGGCTTCTCCAAGGTCGTCGTCAGCGTCACGGATCTACTGCGCGAGGCCGGGTCGTGAGCACGTCGACCACGGTGGATCAACGATCGATCGGTGAGCTGTTGCTGGATGCCGATTACCAGGCCCGGCAGTTGCTGCTTGACGTCGATGGCGCTGATGCCGCAGCGATGCTGCGGACTTGGGGCGAAGTCGTCCAGGCGGCAGGTGATCTGTGGTCCTCGCTGCCGCCTACGCCGTACACCAGCCCGCTCGACGGGGCCACGATGCAACGCCTGGAGACGATGAGCCAAGCCCAGCACAGGGCACAGTTGGCCCGAGGCTGGCCAGGCGACGGACCACCCGATGAGCGGCTGCTGGGCATTGCCGAAAACTTTCAGCGGGCCGCCGAACTAGCCGCCGGCCCAGGGCGTCGCGTCAGGCCACGGACCCCGGCCGCGTACGACGACCTTGACGCTGCCCGGATGCGGGTGATGCACACCCTGTACGTCGGCGCACACGCCGTCGGGGTCGCTGTGCATCAACACGTCGACGACGTCCGGACAACCGTGGGTCGGCACGCATCCGATCGAGAGACCCGAGACATCCCTCGAGGGCAGGACGCCGCCACCCGGATAGCAGCCTTCGAGCAACTCGCCGGCGACTTCGTGGGCAACCGATTCAGTCAGACCATGGCCGGTCAGCACTACACGCCACCGACGGGCACCCGCCGACTGCACCAGGCCCTGATCGGCTGGGACATCCAGGCGCACCGAACCCTGGCAGTCGCCCCGAGCGCACCGAACCTGCACCTGGCCGCAGGCACCCAGGCCATGATCGCGACGGCAGGCACAGCGATTCTCGACGCGGCGGCCACGGCAGGCCGGGTCCGCGTCGAGGACTACCAGCACCGGCTCGCTCCTGCGCTGGACGCCAACCAGCAGTCGTGGGCCAAGGCAGCGAACCGCTGGGGCACCCTGAGCAGCAGGGGCGAGCGCGCGGACCCGGACCTCGTGCAAGCGGCCAACGAGGTTCGCGCAGCCGTGTACGAGATCGCCTTCGATCGCACACAATGGGCCACGCCGGAAGTGATGGCCGGACGCATCGATCTGGCAGAGGCCGCCGCCATGGTCCAGCAGGCGATGATTGCGGGCGCCGAACTGGCCTGCGTGCACCGAAACATTGCCGAACACGAACCGGGCCTGACCGGATCCGCCCGCGCCATCGCGGCATGGAGCCGCGAAACGGGCAGCGACGACGAGATCGCACTCATCTCGCCCGCCGATGTCTACACCAACCGGGCCGTCAAAGTCCCTGACATCATCCGGCAGGCTCTGGTCGCCAATGCCGAGCAGCTCATCGACGTCAGCGACGCCACCCTGTCAGCGGCGGGAGCTCTGGCAGACGTGTCCCGGCGGGAGTCCGGCCCGACACCAGGACGCCCGCAGTGCAGATCGGAAGAAAGGGACCCAGCGCGCATCCCAGCACCCGGGCGGCCACCGACCGCAAGCCGCTGACACGCACGGGCGATCCGCCGCCTTCTTCACGCGGCAGAGCTGTGGCTCACAGCTGGGACTCGCCGGGAAGGGCGACCGTCCATAGATCCTTCACTGCCTGCGATGCGAACGAGGGCGACGCATCCTTTCAACTCACAAAGCTGCGGCATCAAGCCTGGGCGGTCCAGCGGGGCCCGGGCGGTGATGAAGGTCAGCTCCCCGTCGTGGTGTTTGTTGCTCGTTCGCTCATCGCTCGCGCAATAGCGGCGTCGCGGCCTTCGGCGACGTGTTGGTAGCGCAGCGCCATCGTTGGTGTTGAGTGCCCGAGTCGCTGCATCAATTCTTTGAGGGTGGCGCCCGATTGCGCTGCCAGGACGGCACCGGTGTGTCGAAGGTCGTGGAACCGCAAGTCGTCCCGGTCGGCGGCGTCCCGTGCGACCGCGAATACTCTCGCGAATGGGCCGCCGTTGGTCCAGGGTTCGTCGCTGCCGGGGACGCACGGGAACAGCAGCGCGTCACGGCCTTTGCCGGTGTGCTTGCGTAGGTGGTCCTCCAGCATGGGGACGATGTGCGGGGGTAGCGCGATCGTCCGCACGCCGGCGGCCGACTTCGGCTCACCGATAATGTTCTGACCGTCCAGGTGGACCACAGCCCGCTCAACTCTCACCGTGCCGGCCTTGGTGTCGATGTCGCGGCGACGTAGCGCGGCGACCTCACCGAAGCGCAGACCGCACCACGCGGACATTATGACCATGGCTTGCAATTCGTCGGGCATGTTCTCGGTGATCGCCGCCAGTTCCTCGACGGTGGCGGGTTTGATCTCGCGGACACGCTCGGCGACTCCGGCGCCCTTGATCCGGCAGGGGTTCACGCGCACCACGGGTTTGTTGGTGCGGTCGGCTTCCTCGTCGATGTCCTGCTGTAGCAGCGATGACAGCAGGCTGTATGCGTGCGCGCGCTGGGTTGGGTGCTCGGCCGGGAGGGCGTCGTACCAGGCGGAGACCTGTTGGGGCGTGATGCGCGACATGATCGTGTCGCCGAACCTCGGGTAGAGCACCTTTTCGAGCAGCCGATCGTAGTGCGCGAGCGTCCGTGGTGTGAGGGATCGGCCGCGTACCTTCCGGCGGCGGGTCGCGTCGGGTGCGAAGGCACGCAAGGTCATGCCGGACTGTCGCCGTGCCTCACGGACACGCGGTGATGTCCAGGCGTCGGGATCGTCAGTGAGTCTGCGCTCTTTATTGAGCCATCCCTCGGCATCCTCGCGGGCCTCGAACGTGCGAATTGCGGTGTGCCGCAGCAGATCCGGTCCGATGTAGGACGCCTGGTACCGCCCTGACGGCAGCTTGCGGATTTTGCCGAATCCACGTCGCGCTCGGCGCTTACCTGGCATCGTCGCACCTCCCTTGAGGGCACGTGCCCTAACTGTGTCACCCTACGTGCACTAACTATGGCAGCGCGTGGGCAGTTGTGTCCATCACGGACAGAGCCTTGAGTCGCGCGATTGCAGGTGATTTCGCGAAGATCGTTGGAATTGCCCGAGTGGCGAAACGGAGCCGGTGACAGGAGTCGAACCCGCGACATCTTCATTACAAGTGAAGCGCTCTACCAACTGAGCTACACCGGCGTGTCGCGGGTGTGCGCCCACGAGCGGACCAATGTTATCCATCGGTGTGTCACTCTCACGAATCCGCATTGCACCGCAATCACCGACCGCTCGTGCACCTGCGCTTGAATGTATGGCGTGACGATGCACGTAGACGATTACCAAGCCGACCGCCGCCGCTACGACTCGATGAGCTACCGCCGGTGCGGAGCGAGCGGACTGGACCTTCCGGCGATCTCGCTCGGCCTGTGGCACAACTTCGGCGATGACGTGCCGCTCGACCGGCAGCGCGCAATCCTGCGCCGGGCGTTCGACCGCGGCGTGACGCATTTCGACCTGGCGAACAACTACGGCCCGCCATACGGCTCGGCCGAGCGTAACTTCGGCACGATCTTCGCCCAGGACTTCAAGCGGTACCGCGACGAGCTGATCCTGTCGACCAAGGCCGGTTACGACATGTGGCCCGGGCCCTACGGCCAAGGCGGCGGCTCGCGGAAGTACCTGCTCGCGTCGCTCGACCAGTCGCTGCAGCGGATGGGTGTGGACTACGTCGACATCTTCTACAGCCACCGCTTCGACGCGACGACGCCGCTCGTGGAGACCCTCGGCGCACTGGACACCGCTGTGCGTCAGGGCAAGGCGCTGTATGTCGGGATCTCGTCATACAGCGGCGAGCGGACGCGCGAGGCCGTGAAGATCCTGCGCGAGATGGGCACGCCGCTGCTCATCCACCAGCCGTCCTACTCGATGCTCAACCGTTGGGTCGAGGAAGACCTGCTGGACGTGCTCGCGGTGAACGGCATTGGCTGCATTGCGTTCTCGCCGCTCGCCCAAGGCATGCTGACGTCGAAATACCTCAAGGGCGTGCCGGAGGGATCGCGCGCCACCCAGGGCAAGTCGCTCGATCCGAAGCTGCTCACCGAGGAGACGGTCAAACACCTGCAGGCGCTCAACCGGATCGCCAAGAAGCGCGGTCAGACGTTGGCGCAGCTCGCGCTGGCCTGGGTGTTGCAGGACAAGCGCGTCACGTCGGTGCTCGTGGGTGCCTCGAGTGTCGAGCAGCTCGACGACAATCTCGGTGCGCTCGACAACCTCAAGTTCACCGATGACGAGCTGAAGAAGATCGACCGGCACGCCGTCGAGTCCGGCATCAACCTCTGGGCGAGATCGTCCAACAGCTGATCGGAAGGCGCGCGGGACCTCGAGATGCTCGTTCCTCGCTCCTCGGCCACCGCGTGGTGGCGACCCACGATCAGGTGAGTGGACGACAAGTGGACGGCCGTGAGACGACGACCAGGGCAGCGCCGGCGCACCGCGAGCTTGCGAGCGGGAGCCGGCACTGCCCTGCGAGGAGTCGAGCCAATAGGCTCAGCGGGGCGGCATGCGCAGGGCACCGTCGAGCCGGATGACCTCGCCGTTGAGCATCGGGTTGTCGACGATGTGGGCGACGAGGGATGCGTATTCGTCGGGCCGACCGAGGCGTGACGGATGCGGCACCTGTGCCTCGAGCACCGACTTCACGTCGTTCGGCAGGCCGGCGAGCATCGGGGTCTCGAAGGTGCCCGGAGCGACCGTGACGACGCGAATCCCCTTGTCCGCCAGGTCTCGTGCTGCGGTGAGAGTCAATCCGACGATGCCTGCCTTGGACGAGGCGTATGCCGCCTGGCCGATCTGCCCGTCATACGCGGCGATGGATGCTGTCATGGTGATGACGCCGCGGTCGCCGTCGACCGGCTCGTTGCCGACCATCTGTTCGGCGGCCAGCCGCAGCACGTTGAAGGTGCCGATCAGATTGATCTGCACGACCTTACTGAACGCCTCGAGCGGCAGCACCCCACGCTTGCTGATGACGCGCCCCGGTGTCGCGACGCCGGCGCAGTTGACGACGATCCGGAGGGTGCCGAGAGCGCCGGCAGCCGCGATCGCGGCCTTCACCTGCTCCTCGTCCGTGACATCTGCGGCGACGAAGGTGGCTGTGTCGCCGAGGGATTCGGCGACCTCGGCACCCTTGGAAGTCGGGAGGTCGAGCACCACGACGGCGGCGCCTTCGGCGGAGAGCTTTCGCGCGGTCGCCTCGCCGAGGCCGGAGCCGGCGCCCGTGATCAGGGCGACGGTGGTGGGGTCGATCTTCATCGGGTGGTGCCCTTTCCGTTGCTGATGTCCCGCAGCAGGTGCCGCGAGATCACGAGTCGCTGAATCTGGTTGGTGCCCTCGAAGATCTGGGTCACCTTGGCCTCGCGCATGAACCGCTCTGCGGGGAAGTCGGTCGTGTATCCCGCACCGCCGAGCACCTGCACCGCACCGGTGGTCACCCGCATCGCCGCGTCGGTGGCGACGAGTTTGGCGACGGCGGCCTGTTTGGCGAAGTCGCGCCCGGCATCCTTCAGCCGGGCCGCGTGCAGATAGGTCGCCCGGGCCGACGTCGTCGCCGCCTCCATGTCCGCGAGCAGGAAGGCCAGGCCCTCGAAGTCCGCGATGGGCCGGCCGAATTGCTTGCGCCCAGCCGCGTATGACGTCGCGAGGTCGACCGCCGACTGCGCCAATCCCGTGGCGGCGGCAGCAATGCCGAGCCGCCCCGAGTCGAGCGCTGAGAGCGCGATCGGCATACCTTCACCGCGCGCACCGATCATCCGGTCCGCGCTCACGGCGACCTTGTCGAAGTGCACTTCCGCGACGGGGTCTGCCGCCAGACCCATCTTGCGTTCCGGCGACCCGAAGCTGAGCCCCGCGGCGTCGGCCGGCACCACGAAGCACGAGATGCCTTTGCCACCAGTGTCATCGGTGCGGGCGAAGGTCGTGTAGTAGTCGGCGTGTGCCGCGTGTGAGATCCAGCTCTTGGTGCCGGTGAGCGTCGCGCTGCCGTCGTCGGCGAGCATTGCCCGCGTACGCATGGCCCCGATGTCGGAGCCAGCCTCGCGCTCGGAAAGGCAGTAGCCGCCGAGCGTTTCGCCACCCAGAATGTCCGGCAACAGTGCCGCGCGCTGCTCGTCGGTGCCGTAGTGCTCTATCGGGTATGCCGTCAGCGAGTGCACCGAGACGCCGATCGCGACGCTCATCCAGGCGATGGCGAGCTCCTCCACCACCTGCAGATAGACCTCGTAGGGCTGACCGCCGCCGCCGAACTCCTCCGGGTAGGCGAGCGACAGCAGACCCGCACGGCCCAGCGTGCGGAAGATGTCGCGCGGCGGCGCGCCGGTGCGCTCCGCCTCGTCGACACGGGGGGCCAGTTCGCGGGCGGCGATCTCGCGGGTGAGCTCGATCAGATCCGTCGCGTCGGCCGTGGGAAGGATGCGTTCGACCGGCATGTCATGGAGCGTAATCCGCGTCACATCGAACCAGCACTCGGGGTTGGAGGCAGCAACTTTTCCTGTCTAGAATGCTCTTGACAAGAAAATCTTCAATCGATGGCGAAGGATGTGACCGAAATGACCGTCTTCCCAAAGGTGGTCGTCGAGCAGGCCCACAGCAGCGCATGGGCTCTGCGGCGCGACACCGCGGCGGCGATGAACCCCGCGAACCCCGCGGACTCGTCCCTGGAGAAGGCCGCGGACACCTTGCGCGCCAAGGGATTCGACGTCGTCGGTCACGACTCCGGTCGCCTGGATGCGTCGGCCCTGGCGGACGCGGACGTCCTGGTCATCGACCACCCGTCCGACGCACAGGCCGAGAAGGTCACCGGCGACCTGCCGCCGGTGCTGGATGCAGCCGAGCTCGACACCATCGTCGACTTCGTCGAGCAGGGCGGCGGCCTGGTCGTTCTCGCCGAGTGCGACCAGGACACCTACGGCAACAACGTCAACGACTTGCTCGCGCGGTTCGGCGTGCGCGTGACCAGC
Source organism: Flexivirga sp. YIM B11880 (assembly GCF_058148645.1). Taxonomy (NCBI): domain Bacteria; kingdom Bacillati; phylum Actinomycetota; class Actinomycetes; order Micrococcales; family Dermacoccaceae; genus Flexivirga; species Flexivirga sp. YIM B11880. The sequence goes on along the minus strand of NZ_JBMAMH010000005.1, from coordinate 160,409 downwards.
ACGACCGTGCACGAATCGGCCGAGAGCGGTCGCCGCTTCCACAACAACGCCACCTGGGTGCTGGCCGAGATCGAGGGCGGCCTCGGCCAAGGGCTGCTCGCCGGCGTCGACGAGGTCTGCTTCTACCGGGCAGGTGTCATCGACATCTCCGGTGCGCCGGGCGCGCAGGTCCTCGCTCGGACCAGCGGCACGGCATACCCGGCCCGTGAGCCGCTCGCCGTTGCTCTGCCGTATGGCGCGGGCCGCGTCGTCGTGCTGGCCGACTCCGACCTGGTCGGTGACGACTCGATCGACGAGCTCGACCACCGCCGCTTCTGGACCAACCTGGTGACCTGGGCGTCCGCCGCGCGCAAGCCGGTCGCGACCGTCACCTCCATCGGCTCCGGCGTCGAGCGCAGCCCGGAGTGGATCGCCCTCAAGGCGGCCGTCGAGGAGTTGCGGCTGCTGCAGGGCAAGGACGGCTCCATCGAGGACGCGACGCAGCACGCCCGCGCCGCGGAGCTGGTGGAGACCATGAAGACCGAAATCGCTGCCCTGGCGCCGCGATTCCCGCACGACGCGGATTACCTGGCGGAGCTGCCGGTGGACCTGACGAAGTGGGTCGACTCCGGATTCGGCAAGCCGGACTTCCTGGACTCGCTGATGAAGTTCCGCCCGGACCTGTGCCGCGAGGACGGCATCGAGCACCTCGTCGTCTTCCCGATGTACACCCAGAACGGCAACCTCGACCGGGTCTTCGAGGCATTGCTGATCTCGGTGCAGTGGCCGGACTGGCTCGCGCAGCTGGAGCAGGTCTACGACAACAAGATGTTCCTGGCGGTCAACTTCATCGACTTCACGCCCGGTTACGACACCAACTCCGCGGTGCTCTTCCCCGAAACCGTTGCCGTGCGTGAGGTTCCGAAGTTCAGCTGGGGCGCGATCTTCTGCGACCGCGAGGGAGCGCGCTTCCGCCGGGTGGTCTCGGCCGCCTCCGAGCTGCTGTCGCTGCAGCTGCCGCCGGATGCCGAGCGCCTCGTCGCCTCCCAGGAGCTGGTGCAGTCCACCTTCGCGATGTGGGACATGATCCACGACCGCACGCACAGCCACGGCGACCTGCCGTTCGACCCGTTCATGATCAAGCAGCGGATGCCGTTCTGGATGTACGCACTCGAGGAGCTGCGTTGCGACCTCAACACCTTCCGCCAGGCGGTCAAGCTGGAGGACGAGGGTCAGCCCTACGCCCGATCCGTCCAGCTGGCAATCCTGTTCGACCGGCTCTTCCGCTTCCCGATCACCGGTGACCGGGTGCGCAACTACGACGGACTGGGCGGCCAGCTGATGTTCGCCTACCTGCACAAGGCGGGTGCGCTGAACTGGACCGACAACCGGCTGTCGTTCGACTGGCGCCGAGTGCCCGAGGTCGTCGTCGAGCTGTGCGAGAAGGTCGAGGAGCTCTACCGCACCGGCATCGATCGGTCGAAGGTCGGCCACTGGCTCGCGGCCTACCAGTTCGTGTCGGCGTATGTCGCCCCGAGCCCCGCCTCGACGTGGGCCAAGGGCCCGGACGCGCTGCCGCTCGACGGCCCGGTCAAGGAGCTGGTCAACCTGGTGCAACCGGACGAGTTCCCGCTCAACGTCTTCTACGAGGCGCTGCGCCGCAAGATGAAGACAGTCATCGAGTCGACCTCCGGCATCACCGCGTCGACGCCGGACGCAGCATGACAGATCTGCACGATTCAGTCATCGTCGTCACCGGTGCGGCCGGCGACCAGGGAAAGCCCACGGCCGCGGCGTTCGCCGCGGCCGGGGCGACGGTCGTCGCCGCCGGCCGGGACGCCGGCCGGCTGGCCGAGGTCGTCGCACTCGATCCGGAGCACATCGTGCCCTCAGTGGTCGACCTCAGCGACGAGCGAGCCACCCGGGAATGGGCGCAGACTCTGCTGGCCGAGCAGGGTCGGGTTGACGGGCTGATGCACCTGGTCGGGGGCTGGCGCGGTGGCCAGGGCATCGTGGAAAGCGACCTCGCTGACTGGGACTTCTTGCAGGCCAACCTGATTCGTACCCTCCAGCACGCCACGCGCGCCCTGCACGGTCCGTTGCTGAAGTCGCCGCACGGTCGGCTCGCGATCATCTCGACGACCGGCCTGGACAAGCCGCGCGCCACGAACGCGGCATACCTGACCGCGAAGGCCGGCGCCGAGATGTGGCTGCGCGCGGTGGCCGATTCGTTCGCCGACACCAACGCCGCGGCCGCGATCGGCCGCATCATGGCGCTCGTGACGCCGCAGATGCAGGCCGCGAAGCCGGACGGTTACAAGAAGTTCACGCCGGTCGACACGATCGCGGACTGGCTGGTCGGTCTCTACGACCGGCCCGCTGCCGAGGTCAACGGGCTGATTGAGACGATGAGCCGGTGAGCGACTCCCAGACCTTCCCCACCCCCCTGCACGACCCGTCGGTTCGCGGCTTCGCCAGCGACAACTACTCCGGCGTTCACCCGGAAGTCCTCGCGGCGATCGTGCGCGCGAACGGCGGTCACCAGGTGTCGTATGGCGAGGACGTCTACACCGAACACCTGCAGGAGGTGTTCGCCGCGCACTTCGGACCCGGCGTCCAGGCGTTCCCCGTCTTCAACGGCACCGGCGCGAACGTCGTTGCCCTGCAGTCGGTCACCCGTCGATGGGAGGCGGTGATCTGCACCAGCACGGCGCATATCCAGGTCGACGAGTGCGCGGCGCCGGAACGTATGGGCGGGCTGAAGCTCTTCGCCGTGCCGACCCCGGACGGAAGGCTCACTCCGGAGCTGATCGACACCGTCCCGGTCCGAGTCGGGGACGAGCACCACGCACAACCCCGGGTCGTCTCGATCACCCAGACCACGGAACTCGGCACGGCATACACCGCCCCGGAGATCCGGGCGATCGCCGAGCACGTCCACGCTCGCGGCATGGTGCTGCACGTCGACGGCTCCCGGTTGTCCAATGCCGCTGCGAGCCTCGGGGTCTCGTTCCGCGAGATGATCACCGACACCGGTGTGGACATCGTGTCGTTCGGCGGCACGAAGAACGGCCTGCTCGGCGGCGAAGCGGTGCTGGTGCTCAACGCTGACGCGGTGTCCGGGATGAAATACCTGCGCAAGCAGTCGATGCAGCTGGCCTCGAAGATGCGGTTCATCTCCGCCCAGCTGATCGCACTGCTCACCGACGACCTCTACCTGCGCAACGCCGGGCACGCCAACGCCATGGCGCAGCGGCTCGCCGACGGTGTCCGTGATCTGCCGGGACTGACGATTCCGCTGCCGGTGCAGGCCAACGGCGTGTTCCCGATCCTGTCGCGCGAGGTGTCGGAGCGGCTGATGGAGAAGTTCCGCTTCTACTTCTGGGACGAGGCCACCGGTCAGGTGCGGTGGATGTGCTCCTTCGACACCACCGAGGCCGACGTCGACGCGTTCATCGCCGCCATCCGCGCCGAGCTGCACTGACCGCGCCTCCTGCTGGTCACCTCTCGGCGAAGTGAGTCACTCGGTTTCGGTGACCTGTGTGCCGAGGTCGACACCAGGCCGACCGGCAGCCCGAGCCGTTTTCACGGCAGGCTCCAGTCGATCGGCTCGGCGCCCTGCTCGGCGAGCAGCCGGTTGGCCCGGCTGAACGGGCGGGAGCCGAAGAAGCCGCGGTGCGCCGACAGGGGGGACGGGTGTGCGCTGGTCAGATAAGGAACCGGCCCGAGGTGCCGGGTGAGACCGGCCGCGTCGCGACCCCAGAGGATCGCCACCAGCGGTCCGCCGCGCGCGACGAGCCCGTTGATCGCGGCCGCCGTCACGTGTTCCCACCCCTGGCCACGGTGGCTCGCCGGCGCGTTGGACCGCACCGTGAGCACCCGGTTGAGCAGCAGGACGCCTCGGTCGGCCCACGGCGACAGGTCGCCCGTGCTGGGCCGCGGGCAACCGATGTCGTTGGTCAGCTCCTGGTAGATGTTCTGCAGACTCCGCGGGATCGGCGTGACGTCGGGGGCGACCGCGAAGGACAGCCCGATCGCATGCCCGGGGGTCGGGTAGGGGTCCTGCCCGACGATCAGCACCCGAACGTCGTCCAGTGGTCGCTCGAAGGCCCGCAGCACCTTGTCGCCGCTGGGCAGGTAGCCGCGCCCGGCGGCGAGCTCCGAGCGGAGGAACTCGCCGCATGCTGCGACCTTGTCGGCGACCGGCTGCAGCACGGGCAGCCAGGAAGGGTGCACGAGCTCAGCGAGGGGGCGCACCGTCATACCGACAACTTAGTGGGGTGTCTCTAGACTTCGCGGGTGCACCGTTACACCGAGGAGACCGAGCAGCTCGGCCACGCGATCCTGAAGTATGCCGCCGACCGTCTGGCGCTCGACCCCGTGCCGCTGGATTTCAGCCGCACCGTCGAGGAGCTGGACGCCGTTGCCGGTGGAGCGATTTCGCCCGAAGGCATCGGCGGTCAGGCCGCGCTCAAGCTCTTCGAGGAGGAGCTGGCGCTCGCGTGCTTGTCCATCGACCACCCACGCTATCTGTCGTTCATCCCCTGCGCGCCGACGCGCGAGGCGGCGATGTTCGACCTGGTCGTGGGTGCCTCCTCCATCTATGCCGGTTCCTGGCTGGAGGGCGCCGGCGCGGTGTATGCCGAGAACCAGGCGCTGCGCTGGATCGCGGATCTCGCCGGGATGCCGGAGGGCGCCGGCGGTGGCTTCGTGCAGGGCGGCACCATTGGCAACCTGTCCGCCCTGGTGACGGCACGGGCGACCGCCCGGGCGAACGCCGCCCGTGGCCGGGACGACGCGCGGCCGTTCCGGGTGGCCGCGACGGCAGGATCGCACTCGTCGATCGCGTCGGCCTGCGAAGTGATGGACGCCGAGCTGGTGCCGGTGCCCGTCGACGAGCAGTTGCGGCTGACCGGTGAGGCACTGCGCGAGGTGCTGCTGCGCGAAGGTCCGGAGACGTTCTTCGCAGTCGTCGCGACCGCCGGCACCACCAACCTGGGCATCATCGACGACCTGGAGTCGGTGGCCGCCGTGTGCCAGGAGTTCGGCATCTGGTTCCACGTCGACGGCGCGTATGGCGGGGCGGGTCTCGCCGCACCGAGCGTGCGCGACCGCTACCGCGCTGTCGAGCTGTGCGACTCCTTCATCGTCGACCCGCACAAGTGGCTGTTCGCGCCGTTCGACTGCTGCGCGCTGCTCTACCGGGAGCCGGCGCTGGCGCGGGCCGCGCACACGCAGCACGCGTCATACCTCGACGTCCTCAACGAGACGCCGGACTGGAACCCGACCGACTACTCGGTGGGACTGACCCGGCGCGCGCGTGGCCTGCCGTTCTGGTTCTCGTTGGTCGCCAACGGCACCGACGCCTACACCGCGGCCATCGAGCAGACGCTGGAGGTGGCGCGCTTCGCTGCCGAGCAGATCACGGCCCGGCCGGAGTTCGAGCTGATCCGGGAGCCGGACCTGTCCGTGGTGGCCTTCCGGCGGCTCGGCTGGACTCCCGCCGACTACCAGGCCTGGTCCGACGGACTGCTGCAGCGCCAGGAAGGCTTCGTGGTGCCCAGCTCGCACGACGGCGAGACCATCGCGCGCTTCGCGATCGTCAACCCGAAGACGTCCGAGGAGGACATCGCGGCGATCCTGGACTCGATGGTCTAGAAAGGTCGTCCGCGGGTCCCGAACGCCTCGCGCAGGACCGCCCAGGCGTCGGCGACCGGTCCCACGTGGGCGAGCTTGCCGGGGTTGAGGACGGTGCGGATCGTCTGGATCTGACCATCTCGGATCTCCAAGGTCCACGTGTTGACGACCAGCCCGTCGCGGTCGCGGAAGATCGCGCCCGGCTCGCCGTTGACTTCGTGCAGCTGCACGCTGCCGCCGATCCGCTGGAACGGCCCGGAGAGCGCGACGAGCACCCGGGCCACCTTGTCGGTGCCGAAGATCCCGCCGCCCCACTGCGGCGCGCGGCCACCGCTGTCGCTCACCAGGTGCACGTCGGCCGCCAGCAGCTGGCGGAGCGCGTCGATGTCGCCGTGATGAAACGCGTCGAAGAAGCGATCGGCCAGTGCGTCCCGCTCCCGTCGATCGACGGCGAAGCGCGGGCGACCGGCCGCCATGTGGCGTCGGGCGCGGCTGGCGAGCTGGCGACACGCGTCCTCGCTTCGGCCCACCGCCGCCGCGACCTCGGCGACGTCGAAGCCGAAGACCTCCCGGAGCACGAAGACCGCGCGCTCGAGCGGCGACAGGCGTTCTAACAGCAGCAATGCGGCCATCGACACGGAGTCGGCCAGCTCGGCGGCGCGCTCGGGGTCCTCGTAGGGATCGTCGAGCAGCGGCTCGGGGAACCACGCACCGACATACTGCTCGCGCCGGACCCGGGCCGACCGCAGCACATCGATCGCCAGCCGGGTGACCACGGTCGAGAGGAATGCTTTGGGGGAGTCGACGGTGCGGGCCGCCTGCTCGAAGCGCAGCCACGCTTCCTGCACGACGTCCTCGCTCTCGGCCACGCTGCTGGTGATGCGGTAGGCGATCGAGAACAGCAGCGGCCGAAGGTCTTCGAAAACCTCTGCGGCAGAAGCGCTCCCGGGTGCGCCGGTCATCGCAGTTCCTTGTCGAACCCCGTGCGCCAGGAGGTGTATGCCGGAAGCCAGCCGAGTTGCCGCTTCGCCTTGGCGTTGGCGAATCCACGGCCGGCCGTCATCATCACGACTGCCTGGTCCCCGGCCGCGAGGCGGCCCAGCCAGACCGGGATCCGGATGGGACGTTTGGCGCCGGCGCACTCGGCCAGCCATGGCAGCCACTCGCCGGCCGGCGCGGGGTCGTCGTCCACGATGTTGAACAACCCGGTGGCGCGTTGCTCGATGGCCAGGACGGTCGCGCTCGCGGCGTCGTCCAGGTGCAGCCACGAGCTGATGCCGGCACCGCTGCCGATGAGCGGGTATTGCCGTTTCCGCAGCAGGGTGACTTGGTCGTCGATGGCGCCGGGGCCGTAGAGGGCGCCGTACCGCAGCACCGCGCCGCCGACCGCGAGCACCTTCGCCTCCAGGTCGTGCAGGATCTGCAGCCCGGGGTGGGAGGCGGTGCCCGGCATGAGGTTCTGCGGCTCGTCCTCGCTCTGGGCGGGGCCGCCGCTCGGATTGCCGTTCCAGCTGGCGTAGCCCTGGGCGACGATGTGGCCCACCCGGGCGAGCCGTGCCGCGGCGAGCAGATTGTCGGTGCCTTCGGAGCGGAGCCGGTTGGTGATCGCGAACCAGCGGTCCGGGTGTTTGATGTCCGGCTTCCCGGCGTGCTGCGCCGAGATGGCGGTCATCTGATGGACGATCGTGTCGGGCGCGGCTGCGACCACAGCGCCGGCAACGGCCTCCGAGTCGAGTCCATCCATGACCACCGGCTCGGCGCCCATGCCGGCGAGCAGGCGCAGCTTGGCCGGATCGGTGGTAGTCGCAGTGACCTGGTGGCCACGCTCGATCAGTTGCGGAATCAGCCGCCGGCCCAGGACACCGCTGCCACCTGCCACGAACACTCTCATCACGTGCACTCCTCGTCGTTCGACATCTTCACAGCTGGAGACGGGGCACGGCTTCGGTCTGTGACATCGGTCGGGCGGTCCCCCGAGTCGGAACCACAACTGCCACACCCGTCACGACATGCCGGACGCGGTGCTTGCCGGAATGACATCGATGTGATTTACCGCCTATCATCGGTGACGGAGATCGGCTCACCACTGAAAGGACCGCATTCATGGGCGAGCGCAGCGAGCTGCAAAGAGCGCAGCCGGATGCCAGCACCCGAGGCACGAGGGGGCTGGCATGAACGCCGCCGCGGAGCAGCAGGTGATGCCGTCGAACGACGGTGAGCTGAGTGAACGCGATGCCGCGATCCTGGCTTTCGAGCGCAACTGGTGGAAGCTCCAGGGTGCCAAGGAACAGGCGATCCGCGAGACGTTCAACATGAGCTCGACCCGCTACTACCAGGTGCTCAACGCGGTCATCGACACGCCCGCCGCACTGAAATACGACCCGATGCTGGTCAAGCGGTTGCAGCGGCTGCGCGCCGGCCGGATGCGCCAGCGCACCGCGCGCCGGCTGGGCTTCGAGCTCGATTAGCGCTCGGCGCGACGCGCTGCTTGCCGGCGCAGTTCACGGCGCGCCAATGACGCCTTGTGCACCTCGTCCGGGCCGTCGGCGAAGCGCAGCGTGCGGATGCCGGCATACGCCTTGGCGAGGGGGAAATCCTGCGAGAGACCGCCTGCGCCATACACCTGGATTGCCTTGTCGAGGATCCACTGCACGGTCTCCGGGGTGGCGATCTTGATGGCCTGGATCTCCGTGTGGGCGCCCTTGTTGCCGACGGTGTCCATCAGCCACGCCGTCTTGAGCACCAGCAGCCGTAGTTGCTCGACGCGGACCCGCGCCTCTGCGATCCAGTCCCGTATGACGCCCTGCTCCGACAACGGTTTCCCGAAAGCGGTGCGCGCGTCGGCGCGCTCGCACATCAGCTCGATGGCCTTCTCGGCCAAGCCGATCGAGCGCATGCAGTGGTGAATCCGGCCAGGACCGAGACGAGCCTGCGCGATCGCGAAACCCGTGCCTTCACCGGCGATCAGGTTGCTCGCCGGGACCCGCACGTCGTGGAACGTCAGCTCCGCGTGGCCGCCGTGGTCGTGGTCGTCATACCCGAAGACCTCCATGCCGCGCTTGATCTCCAGCCCGGCGGCGTTCCGCGGCACCAGGATCTGCGACTGCTGGCGGTGTCGCTCGGCGGCCGGGTCGGTCTTGCCCATGACGATGAAGATCTGCGCCTCGGGATTCATGGCGCCGGTGATCCACCACTTGCGACCGTTGATCACGTAGTCGTCGCCGTCGCGCTCGATCCGGGTGGCGATGTTGGTGGCGTCGGAGGAGGCCACGTCGGGCTCGGTCATCGCGAACGAGGAGCGGATCTCACCGCGCAGCAACGGTTTCAGCCACTGCTCCTGCTGCTCCGGACTGCCGAACTCGTTCAGCACCTCCATGTTTCCGGTGTCCGGAGCGGCACAGTTGAAGACCGCCGGAGCGAGGAAGGAGCGGCCGGTGATCTCGGCGAGCGGTGCGTATTGCAGGTTGGTGAGGCCGGCGCCGTTGTCACCGGGGAGGAAGAGATTCCACAGGCCGGCGGACTTGGCCCTGTCCTTCAGCTCCTCGAAGACCGGGACGGTGCTCCACGCCCACCGATCCTCCAGGCCGGCCAGCTGCTCCTCGAAGACCGGCTCGGCCGGAGTGATCTCCTGGTCGAGGAAGTCACGCACGCGCACGCAAAGGTTCTCGGTGGTGGCGTCGAACTCGAAATCCATTGTGGCCCTCAGTCTTTCGGTGCTGCGTCGTAGTGCTGTATGACGGCCAGCCCGGCGGCGAGCAGTGGCTCGGTGGAGTTTCCGATCTCCTCGAAGCCGGCGCCGACGGTCTGCCCCTGCTGGTGCCGGAAATAGATGCCCTCGAGGATCGCGGCGAGTTTGTAGTAGGCAAGCGCCTCGTGGAAGGCCAGGTGACTGACGTCGCGACCGGACCGCTCGCTGTACCGCTGGACGATCTCGTCACGGCTCGGATGACCGTCGGCCTGCGACACGGTCGAGACCGCACCCGGCGCGACGTCGGCAAGCGCCTGGTACACGAGCATGAGCGCGACGTCGGAGAGTGGATCGCCCAAAGTTGCCATCTCCCAGTCGAGCACGGCGGTCACCCGGTCGTCCGCGATGAGCGTGTTGTCCATGCGGTAGTCGCCATGGACGATCGTCGCCCCGCTCGACTCCGGTATGGCGGAGGCGAGTCGTCGGTGCAGTTCCTCCTCGCCGGTCAGCTCTCGGGATCGGGAAGCGTCCATCTGCCGCCGCCAGCGGTGGACCTGGCGCTCCAGGTAGCCCGCCGGCCTGCCGAAGCCGGTCAGCCCGACCTCGTCGATGTCGACGGCGTGCAGGGCGACCAGAGTGTCGGTCACGGCATCGGCGATCGCCCGAACACGGTGCGGGCCGAGGCGATTCAGCTCGTCCGCGGTCCGGTATGGCGTGCCGGCCACGCGTTCCATGACGTAGAAGGGGGCACCGATCACGTCGGGGTCGGTGCATGCGGCATACATCCGGGGGACCGGGACGGGGGTCTTCGCGAGGGCGGCCATCACCCGGTGCTCGCGAGTCATGTCGTGCGCGGTGGCGAGCACATGACCGAGTGGCGGGCGGCGCACGACGACGTCGCGCGTACCGTCCGAGACGATGTAGGTGAGGTTGGACTTGCCGCCGACGATCAGCTCGGCGGTCAGCCGACCGTCGAGCAACCCGGGGGCCTTGTCGGCCAGGAACCCTTGCAGCGCTCGCAGATCCAGGCCGGGCAAGTTCTCGCTCATCAGATGCCTCCGCCGAGCAGTACGCCGCCGTCGACGGCGAGCGTCTGCCCGGTCATCCAGCCGGCTTCTTCGGAGAGCAGGAACGCCACGACACTGCCGATGTCGTCCGGCACGCCGAGGCGCTTCAATGCGTATGGCGCGGCCACCTGCTCCTCGCGGCCGTCATACAGCGCCTTGGCGAAGTCGGTCTTCACGATCGCCGGCGCGACGGCGTTGACCCGGATGTTGGGTCCGAGCTCCCAGGCGAGTTCTTCGGTCAGATGGATGAGGGCGGCCTTGCTCACGCCATACATCGCGATGCCCGGGGCGGGGCGCAGTCCGGCGATGGAGGCGAGGTTGACGACGGCTCCGCCGTGCTCGCCCAGCCATGCCGCGCGCAGCTTCTGTACCCAGGACAGGGCCGCAATCACGTTGACGTCCATGATCTTCCGGGCAACCCCGGGTTCGATGTCCATCAGTGGCCCGTACGCCGGGTTGATGCCGGTGTTGTTGACCAGGAAGTCCGCACTGCCGAACCTCTCCAGTGCCGCGGCGATGACCTCGTCCTGGTGCTCGGCGTCGTCCGCGCGACCTGCGACATACGTTGCGCGCTCGCCCAGCGCGCGGGCGGCCTCGGCGAGAGTGTCCTCCTTGCGCGCGGTGATGAGGACGTTGGCGCCCTCGGCGATGAGGCGCTGCGCGATGGCGAGGCCGATGCCACGGCTGGCACCGGTCACGATCGCGGTCTTTCCGGCAAGGCCATTCATGCGGTGCTGACTCCCTCGATTCGGCGGGCTGCCGCACTACAGTAAGTGCTAAGCAAGCGCTTAGTCACTAGTTGGAGGCGTGATGCCGGGTCCACTGGAGGGCGTGCGGGTCATCGAGCTCGCCGCGATCGGTCCCGCGCCATTTGCGGGCATGCTGCTCGCCGACCTCGGCGCCGAGGTGATCCACGTCGCGCGGCTCGATGACGCCGGAGGTATGCCGGCGTCGGCTGCTGCGCACCAGGTGCTGCTGCGCGGGCGACGGCGGGTTCACGTCGACCTGAAGCATCCGGCCGGCGCGGACGTGATCCGCGACCTCGCGGCGGGCGCTGAGGTGTTTGTCGAGGGGTTCCGGCCGGGCGTCGCCGAGCGGCTGGGCGTCGGCCCGGACGATCTGCTGGCCGCCAACTCGCGGCTGGTCTACGGGCGGATGACGGGCTGGGGGCAGGACGGCCCCCGCGCCACGGAGGCCGGCCATGACCTGGGCTATCTCGCACTGTCCGGCGCGCTCGCACCCTGCGTCGGTGACGACGGTCGGCCCGTGGCGCCGCTGAACATGCTGGGCGACTTCGGCGGTGGCGGAATGTTGCTCGTGATCGGCGTGCTGAGTGCACTCTTCGCGGTGCAGCAGACGGGGGAGGGGCAGGTCGTCGACGCGGCGATCGTGGACGGTGCAGCGCTGCTCACCGCGATGCACCAGGGAATGCTGGCCGGCGGACTGTGGGAGTCGCCGCCCGGCGGCAACCTCTTCGACGGTGGTGCGCCGTTCTACCGGGTCTATCGCACTTCCGACGGCAAGTGGCTCTCGGTGAGCGCCGTCGAACCGAAGTTCTACGCGGCGCTTCTCGAGGGGCTCGGCCTGTCGATCGACCCGGCGGCGCAGCACGACCGCAGTCGATGGCGGGCCTGGCGTGAGACGTTCGCGGCGCGCATCGCGACTCGCACCCGCGACGAGTGGGTCGAGCTGTTTGCCGGCTCGGACGCGTGCGTGGTGCCGGTGCTGGAGCCCGATGAGGCTGCCGCCGACCCGCACCTGGTCGAACGCGGTGTGTATGTCGACGCCGGCGCCATACGTCACCCGGCGCCTGCGCCGCGGTTCAGTGCGACACCGACCGAGCTACCGGACGACTCCGTCGAGGACGAAACGGCCACGGTGCTCGGCGAATTCGGCTACACCCACTCCGACCTCCGGCGGTTGGCCGACGCCGGAGTCATCGGGCCACTCCGTCAATGACGGGTTCCCCCGGGACCGGCAGCGGCGTGCGGATAGTCCAGGTGGCGGATGATGCCGAACTCATCGCGCAGGTCGGGGAGTTGCGGTGGCGGGAGTGGGGATACGACACCACCTCGCGCGAGGAGTGGATCCAGATCACCGCTCGAGAATGTGGTCGCGCCCATCTGCCGATCACGCTTGTCGCGCTGGACGACTCCGGCGCGGTCCTGGGCGCCGTCGGCCTCGGGGAAGGCGATGACGCACTCACGGAATCCGAACGCCGCGGACGCCACCCATGGCTTCTGGGGCTCGTGGTCCGTGCCGATCGTCGCGGTGAAGGCATTGCCCGGCAGCTGGTGAACGGGCTGCGGCGTCAGGCCGGCGACCGTGGTTTCCTCGAGGTCTGGGTCTCGACCGGTGACGACGCGGTGTCGTTCTACGAGCGATGTGGCTGGACGGTCGAGGAGCGGCTTGTGCTGAGCAGGGGCGGCTGGACGAATCACGTCCTCGCAAGCCGGACCAGCTCATTCGATGGTGCCAAACGTGCTCCATGAAGCGCGTTCGGCACCATCGAAGCCAGAGGGCCTCGTTCGACCGTGCCAAGCGTGCTCCATACGGCGCGTTCGGCACGGCAGGAGACGTCGCAGCGCGGGTGCTCGCGGAGACGGGCTTCGCTGAGTGACGGTCAGTTCGTCCGGTGACGGGGAGATCGTGCCGCCGTTCGGCGAAGAAGCCGTCATTGACCGAAGTTGGTGCGCCGACGCGTTTGCACTCTCCCCCCGAGAGTGCCAATAATGGGGTTAGCACTCTCCAGTTAAGAGTGATAGTTCGGATGTATGGCGAGGGTCGGACCTCGCGGTGCTCAGACAGCGCCGAAGGACCGGCTCGTCCGTCGCGGGCGCCATACGACTGACTCCGCAACAACACGTGAGGATTGGACTGCACATGGCCAAGACCATTGCATTCGACGAGGAGGCCCGGCGCGGGCTCGAGCGGGGCATGAACACCCTCGCCGACGCCGTCAAGGTCACCCTCGGCCCGAAGGGCCGCAACGTCGTCCTGGAGAAGAAGTGGGGCGCCCCCACCATCACCAACGACGGTGTGAGCATCGCCAAGGAGATCGAGCTCGACGAGCCCTACGAGAAGATCGGCGCCGAGCTCGTCAAGGAAGTTGCCAAGAAGACCGACGACGTGGCCGGTGACGGCACCACCACGGCGACGGTGCTTGCCCAGGCCATGGTGAAGGAAGGCCTGCGCAACGTGGCCGCCGGCGCCAACCCGATGGCTCTGAAGCGTGGCATCGAGGCCGCTGTCGGCGCCGTGTCCGACGAGCTGACCAAGGCGTCCAAGGAGATCGACACCAAGGAGCAGATCGCGGCGGTCGCCGGGATCTCCGCCGGTGGCGACGCCAGCGTCGGCGAGCTGATCGCCGAGGCCATGGACAAGGTCGGCAAGGAAGGCGTCATCACCGTCGAGGAGAGCAACACCTTCGGTCTGGAGCTGGAGCTCACCGAGGGCATGCGCTTCGACAAGGGGTACATCTCCGGTTACTTCGTGACCGACACCGAGCGCATGGAGACCGTGCTCGAGGACCCCTACATCCTGATCGTCAACTCGAAGATCTCGAGCATCAAGGACCTGCTGCCGCTGCTGGAGAAGGTCATGCAGTCCGGCAAGCCGCTCGCGATCATCGCCGAGGACGTCGAGGGCGAGGCCCTGTCGACCCTGGTGGTCAACAAGATCCGCGGCACCTTCAAGTCCGTTGCCGTCAAGGCTCCGGGCTTCGGTGACCGTCGCAAGGCCATGCTGGGCGACATCGCGATCCTGACCGGTGGCCAGGTCATCTCCGAGGAGGTCGGCCTCAAGCTCGACACCGCCGAGCTGGACCTGCTGGGCAAGGCGCGCAAGATCGTGGTCACCAAGGACGAGACCACCATCGTCGAGGGCGCCGGCGACGCCGACCAGATCCAGGGCCGGGTCAACCAGATCCGCGCCGAGATCGAGAACTCCGACTCCGACTACGACCGCGAGAAGCTGCAGGAGCGCCTGGCCAAGCTGGCCGGCGGTGTTGCGGTCATCAAGGTCGGCGCGGCCACCGAGGTGGAGCTGAAGGAGCGCAAGCACCGCATCGAGGACGCCGTCCGTGCGGCCAAGGCCTCGGTCGAGGAGGGCATCCTCGCCGGTGGTGGCGTTGCGCTGCTGCAGGCCGCGAAGGTCGCCTTCGACTCCCTCAAGCTCGAGGGTGACGAGGCCACCGGTGCCAACATCGTCCAGGTCGCCGCTTCCGCGCCGCTGAAGCAGATCGCTGCCAACGCGGGCCTGGAGCCGGGTGTCGTCGCCGCCAAGGTGGCCACGCTGCCCGTCGGTGAGGGCCTCAACGCCGCCACCGGTGAGTATGTCGACATGCTCGAGGCCGGCATCCCGGACCCGACCAAGGTGACCCGTTCGGCGCTGCAGAACGCCGGCTCGATCGCCGCGCTGTTCCTCACCACCGAGGCGGTCATCGCCGACAAGCCGGAGAAGACGCCGGCGATGCCGGCGGATCCGTCCGGTGGCATGGGCGACATGGGCTTCTGACGAAGCGCGAAACGGAGGTTGTCCGCGCAGCGACGAAGGAGCGAAGCGGGCGGCCGAAGTGGAGTGCGAGGAAGAAGCCCAGAAAAATGGGCTTCTGAGTCCACAGACGCATCGGCGGCCGTCCACCCGCAAGGGTGGGCGGCCGTTCGCGTTCGGTATGGCGCCGCCCCGCAGCTCTGCTACTCGCTGGTAACATCGGCGCACACCCGACGCGCGAAGGCGGCAATCCGTGGCATACGAGCGACTGCTGGCACCCCTTGAGATCGACGGCGTGCGGCTGCGCAACCGGGTGGTCATGGGCTCGATGCACAGCGGCTTGGAGGACCGCAGCAAGGACTTCGGCCGGCTGGCGGCATACCTCGCCGAACGGGCCCGCGGCGGCACCGGACTCATCGTGACCGGCGGCTTCGCACCCAACATCGAGGGCTGGCTGCTTCCCGCCGGCTCGTTGCTGACCACCCGGCGCGCCGCCGGCAAGCACCGCGCGGTCACCGACGCCGTACACGCCGAGAACGGCCGCATCCTGGTGCAGTTGCTGCATTCGGGACGCTACGGCTATCACCCCTTCATTCGGTCGGCGAGCGGTCGCAAGTCGCCCATCACGCCGTTCAGACCACGGGCGCTGTCCGCCAGGGGAGTGGAGCGCACGATCGATGCGTTCGTCCGGGCGGCGCGGTTGGCCAAGATCGCGGGGTATGACGGCGTCGAGATCATGGGCTCCGAGGGCTACCTGATCAACCAGTTCCTAGCGGCACAGACCAACGACCGCACCGACGCCTGGGGTGGCACCGCTGAGAAGCGGATGCGCTTCCCGGTGGAGATCGTGCGACGCGTGCGTGACGAGATCGGTCCCGATTTCATTGTTAATTACCGGATCTCGCTGCTCGACCTGGTCCAGCAGGGCCAGACGTGGAACGAAGTCGTCACGCTCGCCGGCAAACTGGAGGAGGCCGGCGCCTCGATGTTCGGCACCGGCATCGGGTGGCACGAGGCCCGCGTGCCGACGATCGTGACCTCCGTGCCGAGGGCGGCGTTCGTCGACTGGACGGCCCGGCTGAAGCAGGAGGTCGACCTACCGGTCATCGCCTCCAACCGGATCAACACCCCGGACGTGGCCGAGCAGATCCTCGCGCACGGGCAGGCGGACCTGGTGTCGATGGCGCGCCCGCTGCTCGCCGATCCCGACCTCGTCCGCAAGGCGCAGGACAACCGCGCCGACGAGATTAACACCTGCATCGCCTGCAACCAGGCGTGCCTCGACCACACGTTCGCGAACAAGAAGGCGAGCTGCCTGGTGAACCCCCGCGCCGGCCGGGAAACCTCTCTCGTGTTGCTGCCGGTGCCCGCGGGGCGGCAGCGGCGCATCGCGGTCGTCGGTGCCGGTCCGGCCGGGCTCGCCGCCGCGGTCTCGTGCGCCGAACGCGGGCACCAGGTCACGCTTTTCGAGGGCAGTTCGCAGCTCGGCGGACAGTTCCGGCTGGCGATGCGGATCCCCGGCAAGGAGGAGTTCGCCGAGACGCTGCGTTACTACGAGCGGCGGCTGGAGGTCCTCGGTGTCGACGTCCGACTGAACACCGTGGCGGGCGAGGGCGACCTGCGCCGCTTCGACGACGTCATCGTCGCCACCGGCGTCCGCCCACGGGTGCCCGACATCCCGGGCATCGACCACCCCAGCGTCGTTCTGTACGACGCACTGCTGCGCGGCGAGGTCGAAGCCGGACACCGCGTCGCCGTCATCGGCGCCGGTGGCATCGGGTATGACGTCAGCGAGTTCCTGCTCCAGGACCAGCACGAGAAACTGGCCGACTGGCAGGCGCAGTGGGGCGTGACCGACGATCCGATGGCGCCGGGCGGTCTCACCGCGAAGCGGCCAGCCGAGCCGCGCCGGCGGGTCCATCTGCTGCAGCGCAAGCCCGCCCCGCTCGGCGCCGGTCTCGGCAAGACCACCGGTTGGGTGCACCGTGCCGCGCTCAAGGACGCGCAGGTCGAATTGATCGGCTCGGCGTCATACGAACGCATCGACGACGCCGGCCTGCACATCACCGTGCGGCACAGGAGCGGGCAACCGCAGCAGCGCACCCTCGAGGTCGACACCATCGTCATCTGTGCCGGCCAGGAGTCCGTGCGTGAACTCGCGCGCGACGGCGACGCGGCCCGGCACGTCATCGGCGGCGCCGACGTCGCCGCCGAGCTCGATGCCAAGCGCGCGATCGCACAGGCCACCGAGCTGGTAGCCATGATCTGACGGGAGGATTCGTTCCTCATCCTTCCGTCGTCGACCCGATGTTGATGGTCCGGCCTTCGGCCGGCACGAGCTGACCTCAGAAACAGTCCCGTTGTCAGGCGCTCGGCGTGAACGCCTTGACCACGTCGGCCTCGACCTGGGCGTAGGCCGTGCCGGCGGAACCCACGGCGACGCCGATCTCACTCAGCGCAGTGCGGACCTTGGTCTGCGCCTTCGCCCACTCGGCGTTGAGCGCGGCGTATTGGTTGGCGCCCTTGCCGGTCCAATTCGACTGCAGGTTGGCCAGTTTGCCCTTCATCCGCTGCATCAACAGGTCGATCTCCTCCGCCATCTGGGCGATGTCGGAACTGTGCGTGCCGAGGTCCGCGCTGCTGACGGAGTAGCCGTCGTTCGGTGTGTGCATGTCTGCCTCCCATGAAGCCGTCCGCCGGATGCGAACGTGATGGGTCGACGCTAGGCAACGCTGCCGGTCGCCCGCAGAAGTTATCCACAGTGACGGGAGGCATCAGCCGATCTCGGCGAGCTCCGCCGGCAGCGGCCGGGAATGTATGACGGTGAGTGACGAAACAGCGCGGGTGAGCACGACATACAGACGACGCAGCCCGGTGCGCGTGTCCGGTTCGGCGTCCGCGATGTCGGCCGGGTCGAGCACTACGACCTGGTCGAACTCCAGGCCTTTCGCCACCGTGGCGGGGATCACCTGGACGCGGTGATCGGCTTCGTCGCCCGTGTCGACGTCGAGGCGACCGTGCTCGATTCCTTCTGCGTGCAGCGCTTTCGACACCTTCGCGCCCTCCGCGTCACGCACGATGACGCCCACCGACCCTTCGCCGGCGAGCCCGGAGCGGACAACGGAGACGAGGGTGTCGAGGGCGCGTGCCCGGTCCACCGGCAACAACGTCAGCTCGCCGGGGTTGTCGCGGACACTGACCGGTGCGCCGAGCCCGGGCGCCATGCTCGGCAGCAGCCGCGCCGCGAAGTCGATCACCGACGCCGGCACCCGGAAGCCGCGGTCGAGCACCTCGAGATGGTGGTCGGGTTTGCCGAGGTGCCCCATCGCCTCCGCCCAGCTGTCGGTCGCCCACGGTGTCGTGCCCTGGGCGATGTCCCCGAGCACGGTGACCGAGCCGGTCGAACAGCGTCGACCGACCGCACGCAGTTGCATCGGTGACAGGTCCTGCGCCTCGTCGAGGACCACATGCCCGAGGCTGCGGGTGCGGCCCATGAGGTCATGGAGTTCGTCGAGGAGCGTCAGGTCCGCCATCGACCACTTCGCGCTGCCTCTGCTGCGAGCAGGCTTGTCCCACAGCAGCATTCGTTGTTCCTCGGCGGACAGCACCTCCGCTGCCGCGTCCCCGAGGATCTCCGGCGAGGACCACAGGTCGAAGAGGACCTGCGTCGGGTCCGCGGCCGGCCAGATCGACGCGGCGTACTTCTTCACCGGCGCACTCCGGGCCACCGACTCCTGCACCCGGTCGTCCGGCGAGTCGCCCGCGCGTTCCATGCGCAGCAGAACGGCGTGGGCGAGGCGGCGGGGGAGCATGTCGCGAGCCGCGTTGAACCGCACCCCGCGGGTGGTCAGCTCGTCGACGATCTCCTGCACCTCGTATGCCGGGATCCTCCATTTGCGGGATCCGCGCGGCACGACCAGGGCTTCTGGGGGTTTGCCGACGCGGGACCAGAGTGCCCGGCGGAGCACCTCCGCCATACGCGAATCGCCTTTCAGGCGAGCGGCTTCGGTGCTGTCTGCTGTCCGCACTCGCGCGTGCGCGACCAGATCGGCGGCGGTGGAGTGCTCGACCCGGATCTCGCCGAGCGCCGGCAGAACGGCGCTGATGTGGTCGAGGAAGGCGCGGTTCGGCCCGACGACGAGGACGCCCGAGCGGTCCAGCCGATCGCGGTGCGTGTAGAGCAGCCAGGCGGCGCGGTGCAGGCCGACCGCCGTCTTGCCGGTGCCCGGAGCACCCTGGACACACACCGACACGTCGACGTCGGAGCGGACGATCTCGTCCTGCTCCGGCTGGATGGTCGCGACGATGTCGCGCATCGGTCCCGTACGTGGGCGCTCGATCTCGTGCGCCAGGATCTGACTGGAACCGCGGGACTCATCTGCAGCCAGCAGGTTTTCGTCCTCGATCGCGGAGATCTGACCGTGGTCGATCCCGAACCGGCGCCGACGTACGACCCCCATCGGCTCAGTGCGCGAAGCGCGGTAGAACGCGGTCGACACCGGCGCGCGCCAGTCGAGCACGACCGGGTCGCCGTCCTCGTTGCTCACGTGCCGCCGACCAATGTAACGAGAAGGCGGGTCGACGAGGTCGAGCCGGCCGAAGAAGAGCGCGGTGTGCGGGTCGTCCTGCAGGGACGCGACTCGCCGGGCGAGCGTGACGGCCAGCTCGTATGCCGAGTCGCCGTCACTGGCCCGCGTCGGGTCCAGGGACTCAGCACGTTCCCGCATCCGGGCCAGGTCGGCGCGTGCCGCTGCGAGATAGGCGCGTTCGGCGTCCAGTTCAGGGGTCAACGGGCAACTCCGAGGGATTGACGGTGACTTTGGTCTCGGGGTCCCCGCGAAGTATTCGGGGGAGCGATGGCGGGGTCCTCACGAAGTATTCGGAGGAGCGAAGCGGGGAGAAACTTCGTGGGGTGCCGGAGCGGAGGAGAAACTTCGTGGGGTGAGGCGAAAGGGGCGCCTCTTCCGGCGGTTGATGGTGGGGGAAGAGCGAGTATAGCGCTCGATTCCGCCACCTCCGCCGTAGGAGGCGCCCCTCGCGAGATCCGGCCCCGTCACAAGCCGGATCCACCCCGTCAGGACCAACCGGGCACGGAGGAAGGGAGAGTTACCCGGGGTCCTTTTCGTCGCGGCCTAACCAGACGATGCCTCGCCCAGCGTGACCGTGACGTTCTGCTGCTGCCCACCGCGCACGATGGTCAGCGTGACCTTGTCCCCGACGTTGAGCGCTCGGACGTAACCGACGAGCGCGTCGGAGGATGAAACCTGTTCGCCGTTGAACTTCGTGACCACGTCGCCCGCCTTGAGGCCAGCCTTGGCGGCCGGCGAGCCACTGTTGACCGAAACGATCTTGGCGGCCTGCACCGTCGCGTTGCCGAGCTTGACCGAGGTCGGCTGCGACGAAACTCGAACACCCAGCTGAGCGTGCTTCACCCTTCCGGTCTTGATCAGCTGCGAGGTGATGTTCTGGACGACGCTCACAGGGATAGCAAACCCGATTCCGATGTTGCCGGACTGAGAAGAACCTGACGATTGACCGAGAGTCGCGATCGACGAGTTGATCCCGATCAGCTTGCCGGACCCGTTGACGAGTGCGCCACCGGAGTTGCCGGGGTTGATCGCCGCGCTGGTCTGGATGGCATTGGTGGTTGAGCTGTTGTCCTGCGACGACTGCGACCCGCCGAACGGGTCGCTGCCGCCGCCCTGGCTCTCCTGCTGGGTGGTGACCGGCCGGTTCAGCGCGCTCACGATGCCGGTGGTCACGGTGCCGGACAGGCCGAGCGGGTTGCCGACCGCCATCACCGGCTGCCCGACGACCAGCTTCTTGTCGTCGCCGAAGCTGATCGGCTTCAGATCGTTCGGCGGCTTGACCAGCTTGACGACCGCGAGGTCGGTGCTCGGGTCGGTGCCGACGACCTTCGCCTCGTAGGTGCGGTTGTCGTTGAGCGTCACCGTGACCTTCGGGTTGCTGCCCGCGCCGGTGACAACGTGGTTGTTGGTCACGATGTTGCCGGCCTTGTCCAGGATCACGCCCGAACCCTGGTCGCCGGCGTTGCCCGCGAGGACGGTGATCGACACGACGCTGGGCCCGACCTTGCTCGCGGTGGCGGACCAGTCGACCGTGCCGGCGTTGGCGAAGTCCGCGGGGTCGGCCTGCACCACTGTCGTGTGGGAGCCGCTGCTCGCTGAGGAACCGCCGTTGTCCTGGGTCAGTGCGTAGGTGCCACCGCTGGCCAGGACGGCGGCGAGAAGGGCCGCCAGGGGCACCGCCGCCCAGCGGGTGCGCTTCTTGCTTCCGGTGCCGTTGTCGCCGGGACGGTACGGCGTGTTCGAGGCGTATGACGGGACGCCGTAACCGTTGCCCGCGCTGCCGGCGTGGTGCTGCGCCGGCGGCGCATAGGGATTGGGCGCCCCGGCGCCGTACGACTGCTGGGGCGACCCCGCGCCGTACGGCTGCTGCTGCGATCCGGTGCCGTAGGACTGCTGCTGGGGTCCGCCATACGTCTGCTGACCCCCGCCGTACTGCTGCTGGGCACCCGAAGGGCCCTGCTGCGTGCCGCCCTCGTGCTCGGGCCGCGGGTGCGCCGGCAGGTGCGCGGTGTGGTCGTCGGCTCCGTAGATGCGTCCGGTCGTCTCGGCATCCTGGGGATCGCGCCTCCCGCCGTCCTGCTCAGGGTGCTGCTCAAACGACATGCTTCATACCCCTCGTGGTGTGTGTGCCGCGTTCGCCGGCTTCCTGGCCTCCACTGAACGTCGCGCGGCTGTTCTCATGCTTCGCCATGCCTGTGCGCCTCCTGTGGCTCACGGACGCCCGGGTTCGCGGCGGTTCGGTCGGCCTCTGTCGTGACCGAGGGTATTTTCGCGACGAAGGTGGCACCACCGCCGGGGGTGTCCCGCACCTCCACAGTGCCCTTGTGGCTCTGCACGATCGCGGTCACGATCGCCAGCCCCAGCCCGCTCCCGCCGCGCTCACTGTTGCGCGACGCGTCCGCGCGGTAGAACCGCTCGAAGATGCGTTCGCGCAGGTCGGGTGGGATGCCGTCGCCGTGGTCGATCACCTGCAGTTCGGCCGTGCCGTTCGCCGCCCCCACGGCGACCTCGATGGGAGTGCCGGAGGGTGTGTAGCCGATCGCATTGGCCACCAGGTTCGTCACGACCTGGCGCAGCGCCGCGTCATCGCCGAGCACAGTGGTCGGTCGCACCGGGCCGTGCAGTCCGATCAGCCGCACGTCCCGGCTGTGGTCGATCGCGGTCGCGTCCTGCACCGCGTCCGCCGCGAGGACGGTCAGATCGACGGGGCTGTGCGGCTTTTCGGTGCTGTCCTTGTGCCGGCGCTCGAGCCGGGTGAGGAGCAGCAGGTCGTCGACCATCGCGGCCATCCGGGTTGCCTCGTCCTCGATGCGGCGCATCGCGGACCGCACGTCCGCAGGCGTGGAGACCGCGCCCTGGCGGAAGAGCTCGGCATACCCCCGCACCGTGGCGAGGGGCGTCCGTAATTCGTGCGACGCGTCGGCGACGAACCGGCGCATCCGCTCCTCGGACGCGCGGCGTACGGCGAAGGAGTCCTCGATGCGCGCCAGCATGACGTTGAGCGATTTGCTGAGGCTGCCGATCTCGTCCTGGGCGCCGGGCGCGGGAACGCGTTGGGTGAGATCACCGCCGGCGATCTTCTTGGCCGTGTCCTCGATCTCGCGCAACGGGCGCAACGCCCGCCGTACGGCGAACCAGCCGAGACCCGCGCAGGCCACCAGGGCGACGAGACCGACCAGCACGATCACCAGCTCGAGGTGCTCGATCACCTCCTGGGTGTGGTCCATGGAGACGGCCACTGCGTAGACGTAGGTGACGCCCTCGTCGGTGACCGTGCCCGCGACCACGTGCCAGGTGCCGCCGCCGTTCTGCGAGCCGACGCTGAAGACGCGCCCGCTGGTGACCCGGGGGTCGGTGCTGGTCAGATTGGGGATCGCCGGCAGGGTGCCGTGTGCCGAGTTGCCCGGATCGGTCATCAGGCTGCGTTCCTGACCGTCGATGGTCAGCAGCTCGATGGCGTAGGTGTTGGTCGGCACGTAGGCGAAGGCTCGTTGTTCGGTCGCCTGGTTGGCCACCGCGCCGTCGACCAGGTGAGCGCTGGCGGCGCGGAGTTCGGCATCCTGGCGTGCCGTCATGAAGCTGCGCACCTGGGTCGTCACGGCGGTGCCGGTGACGAGCAGGGCGACGGCGAGCAGCACCATGAGCAGTACCGTGAGGCGTAGCCGCAGCGGCATGGCGGACAGTTCGTGCCCGACCCGCCGCAGGTTGGGAGAAGATCCGTTTCTCATCTTCTCTTCATCTTGCTGCATCCGGTGGCCGTGTTCCGGCCGGACCGGTGAAGCGGTGTGCTCGACTCGGGTCACTCCCGCGGTGCGCGCAGCACGTAGCCGACGCCGCGCTTGGTGTGGATCAACGGAGCGACGTCGCCGACGTCGATCTTCCGCCGCAGGTAGGAGATGTAGCTCTCCACGATGCCGGCCTCACCCCGGAAGTCGTAATCCCAGACGTGGTCGAGGATCTGGGCTTTGGACAGCACCCGGCCCTGGTTGAGCATGAGGTAGCGCAGCAGCTTGAACTCGGTGGGGGAGACCTCGATCACCTGGCCGGCGCGGCGTACCTCGTGCGAGTCCTCGTCGAGCTCGAGGTCAGCGACCTGCACGGTCGAGCGAGAGTCGTCCTCGACGTGGGTGCGACGCAGCACCGCACGGATGCGGGCGACGACCTCCTCCAGGCTGAACGGCTTGGTCACGTAATCGTCCCCACCGACGGTCAGCCCCTTGACCTTGTCCTCGACGGCGTCGCGGGCCGTCAGGAAGACGATCGGCAGGTCGATGCCGTTGCCGCGCAGCTTGCGGGTGACGGTGAAACCGTCCATGTCCGGCAGCATCACGTCGAGCACGGCGAGGTCGAGCGGGTGCTCGCCGGCGACGGTGAGGGCCTCGTTGCCGTTGGCTGCGGTGTGCACCTCGAAACCGGCGAACTTCAAGCTGGTTGCGAGCAATTCGCGGATGTTGGTCTCGTCCTCGACCACAAGGAGACGTGCTTCCGGTGAGTTCATGCCCGTCACTGTGACCTCCGACGCTGGGAATTGTCTGAGAGTCCCATGATATTGCTCCGGAGGCCGGTGGAGAGTTGCCGAAACGGCTCGGCAAATGTACTTAGCTGTGTTAATGAGTTATGCTAAGTATCGTGACTCCTGCCGAACGAAGACAACTCGCGGTCGATCTCCGGTCGGTCTGCATGCGGATCAGCAGGCGGGTCCGGTTTTCCGGAGGCTCGGTCCTGCCACCGCACCAGGTGTCGGTGCTGGGAAAGCTGGAGACGCAGGTGCGCACCCCTCGCGAACTGGCCGAGCTCGAGTGCGTCAGCGCCCCGTCGATGACGCGCACCGTCAACGCACTGGTCGACCAGGGCTACGTGCGCCGTGAGTCCGACCCGGACGACGGGCGTCAGGTGCGGCTGCAGATCACCCCGGAAGGGCGCAAGAAGCTGCTCGGCATCAGGCGGTCACGTGACGAGTGGGTACATACCCGGATACGCAACATCTCGGACGAGGAGTGTGACGTGCTGCGTCAGGCAGCGGACATCCTGGACAGGGTGGTGTCCTCCACATGAAAATCACCCCACGAAGTTTCTCCCCCGCTCCGCTCCTCCGAATACTTCGCGGGGACCCCGAGTGAGTAGAAGCCGGACGTTCGCGTCCCTGTCCGTCTACAACTACCGCGTCTACTTCGCCGGCGCCCTCGTGTCGAACATCGGCACCTGGATGGGGCGCACCGCCCAGGACTGGCTGGTCCTCACCCAGTTGACCGACCACGACTCCACCGCCCTCGGCATCGTCACCGCGCTGCAGTTCGCGCCGGTCGTCGCCCTCGCGCCGTGGGCCGGCGCGATCACCGACCGCTTCCCCAAGCGCCGGGTGCTCTTCGGCACCCAGACGGCGCTCGCCGTCACCTCCGCACTGCTCGCCGCCCTCGTCCTCGGCGGCGTCGTGCAGTTGTGGCACGTCTACGCGCTCGCGCTGCTGCAGGGCGTGGCGACCGCCCTCGACAATCCGGGCCGGCAGGCCTTCGTCTCCGAGATGGTCGAATCCGACCTGCTCAGCAACGCGGTCGGCCTGAACGCCACGTCGTTCAACGCGGCCCGCCTCATCGGCCCCGGCATCGCGGGCCTCTGCATCGGCCTGCTCGGCACCGGGCAGACGCTGGTCTTCAACACGTTCTCGTTCGTGGCGGTTCTCATCGCGCTCAAGGCGATGCGTCCGCGCGAACTGATGCCGGCGCCACAGGTCCGCGGCAAGGGCAAGGTCCGCGAAGGCCTCCACTACGTCAAGCGCCGGCCGGACATCATGCTCATCATGTTCATGGTCTTCATGCTCGGCACGTTCGGCATGAACTTCCAGCTGACCATCGCGCTGATGGCCACCACCATCTTCCACAAGGGCGCTGCCGAATACGGCCTCCTCGGCTCGGTCATGGCGATCGGCTCGCTCGCCGGTGCGCTGATGGCTGCACGCCGGCAACGGCCGCGACTGCGGATCGTGCTGGGGTCGCTCGCCGGGTTCATGGTCTTCTCCGCATTCGCGGCACTCGCCCCGTCATACCTGCTCTTCGCGGTGTTCCTCATCCCGACCGGACTGTGCGCGATCACCTGCCTCAACACGGCCAACGCCACCGTGCAGCTCAGCGTCACGCCGGTGATGCGCGGCCGGGTGATGGCGCTCTACATGGCGATCTTCATGGGTGGCACGCCGGTCGGTGCGCCGCTGATCGGCTGGATCGGGTCGGCGTTCGGCGCGCGGTGGACCATCCTCGTGGGCAGCGTCGCCACGGCGGCTACCGTGGTCGGCACGATGGTCTATCTGATGCGACGCGATGACCTACGGGTCCGGCTGGAAGGGCGGCCGATCCCGCACTTCGAGGTGCGGCACCGTGACGGCACCAGCGCCGATCTCGCCAGTCAGCGCGTCGCATGATGTCCCCGCGCACCCAGCGCCTGGTGGTCGTCGTCGCGCTCGTCGCCCTGGTCGGTGTGGCGATCCTGGGCGCGATCCTCTAGACGCGCCGGTCAACCGAGTTGGGCCGTCAGCCGGCGGCGGGTGTCGTCCAGTCCCTCGAGGACGATGCGGCGCAACGCCTGCGGCGCGTCCTGATGTATGGCGAGCCACTTCTCGGCCGCCACGACGACCGGGTTGTCTTCGAAGCCCTCGGCCACGGTGGTTCGCGGAAAGAGCCCGGCGGCGAGCCGGGTCGCCATGGCCATGGTCTGCTGTTCCCACCACCGGCCGACTTCCTCGAAGTACGGATCGATGAAGCCGGCGGTGTCCTCCTCGGAGCCGGTCACGAACCCGGCGAGCAGGGCACGCTGCCGGTCGTTGGTGAGCGTGGTGTCGGTGGTGAGTTCCCGCCATACCCGCTGCTTGACCGTGGCACCGGGCAGGGAAGCCAGTGCACGATCGCGCGCGACCGCGCCGCTCATCGTCGGGTCGGCCCCGTATTCGTCGTGCAGCCGGGCCTCGTCGACCGCGCCGAGTTCCGCGAGCGCCGTCAGCAGCTCCCAGCGCAGCGACGGAGTGAGCTCCAGGCCGGTGACGGAACCGTCGAGGGTCCGGCGCACCGGCTCCTCGCCGGCCGGGGAGAGTCCGCCGGTGATGGCGAGCGCCTGAGCCCACGCGCGCTGCAGGTCCGAACCCGACGGTGCCGCCCCGAGTCCGTCGGCGACTGCGGCGACCAAATGTATTGCAGCTTCAGCGCGTTCGGCCGGTGGGAGATAACCGGTGAGCGCACCGCGCGCCTGGCGGAGGACGAGGGCGAGCAGGCCGGCATCCGACTCGGTCCGGGCGTTCCGCTCGACCGCGATCAGGTAGTGGCCGGCGTGCAGTTCGGCATCGCGCACGGCGTTCCAGAGCGCCGACCAGACGACCGCCCGGGTGAGGGTCGGCTCCAGGGACGAGAGGTCGGCCAGCAGTGTCATGACCGACCGGTCGTCCAGGCGCAGGACGGCGTAGGTGAGATCGTCGTCGTTGGCGACGACCACGTCGGCGCGCGTGCCGGCCGGGAGCGGGACGGCGACCTTCGGGGCGTCGAGGGTCATCTCGACGCGTGCCGTGCGCTCCAGACCGTCGGCGGTCCGGCCGAACGTCGACACCACGATGCGGTGCTTGCGGTCGATCGGTGCGCCGGTCAGCCGGTCGACGGATTCAGTTGTGAGGTAAAGCTCTTCGCCCTCGCGGGCCACCCGGATCTGTGAAGGCCCGGTGGTCTCCAGCCAGGTCGGCACCCAGCTCGACAGGTCCGTTTCGCTGCTGTCCTGCAGCGCGTCGATGAGGTCCTGCAGCCCGGTCGAGCCGAAGGCGTGCCGCTGGAAATACAGCTGTGCCGCGGGGAAGAACGCGTCGCGACCGGCATACGCCATCAGCTGCTTGAGCACCGACGCGCCCTTGGCGTAGGTGATGCCGTCGAAGTTCTGCCGGGCGGCTTCGAGGTCGGGGATGTCGGCGACGATCGGGTGCGTGGTCGGCAACTGGTCCTGCACGTAAGCCCATTGCTTGCGGCCGAGTGCGAAGGTGACCCACGGGCCGGAGAAGCCGGCGGCCTCGGTCGCGGCGAGGTAACCCATCAGATCGGCGAACGACTCCTTGAGCCAGGTGTCGTCCCACCAGCGCGGGGTGGCCAGATCGCCGAACCACATGTGCGCCATCTCGTGCATGATGACCTCGGCCCGCGACTCACGTTGGGTCTCGCTCGGGGTGCCGCGGAAGATGTAGCTGCCCTCGCTGAAGGTGACCAGCCCGGGGTGCTCCATCGCACCGATGTTGTATTCCGGCAGGAAGATCTGGTCGTATTTGCCCCAGGGGTAAGGGAATCGGAAGTTCTCGTCGAAGAACGTCAGACCCTGCTTGGTGATCCGGAAGATCTCCTCCGACTCCAGGTGCTCGGCCATCGAGTCGCGGCAGATGGCTCCCAGTGGAACCTCGAGAACGCTGCCGTCAGGGCGCTCGGCCCGCCATACATCGTGGACCTCGTGGAAGGGACCGGCGGCCACGGCGGTGAGGTATGACGAGAGCGGCAGTGTCGGCGCGAACGTCACCGTGTGCACGGTGTTCCGTGCGAGGTCCTCGGCGACCGCCTGGTTGCTGAAGATCCGGCAGTTCGCGGGTGCGGTCACCGAGAAGGTGAAACGGGCCTTGAGGTCCGGCTGCTCGAAGCAGGCGAAGGTGCGGCGGGCGTCAGTGGGCTCGAAATGCGTGTAGGCGTAAGTCTTCTCGTCGACGGGATCGGTGAAGCGATGCATTCCTTCGCCGGTGCGGCTGTAGCGGCAGCGCGCCTCCACGACGACCTCGTTGACGACGTCACCCGTGCGCAGCCCGTCGACGGTGAGGCGCCCGCCGTCATACGCGATGTCAGCCGGGACACCGTTGACCGAGACCGAGGTGACCTCGTCGGCGATCAGATCGAGCCAGGTCGACGCGTGCGTGCTGGTGAAGCGGATCGTGGACCGGGAGCCGAAGGTCGTGGCGTCGGACCGGTCCAGCTCGCTCAGATCGAGGTCGACCCGGTGGGTGTCGACGGCGATCCGGCGACCGCGCAGCGCGCAGTCGTCACGAGTGAGGTTGAGGTCGCGGGCAGCCATACCGGCCATCGTCGCTGATGCCGCCCGGTGCACCGCCTCGGGGGCCACCACCTCCCACGCCGAGAGGCTCACCAACGTCCGACAGGCTCACTTGCGCCCGGCCAAATCACCTCTGTAACTGAGCCTCTCGGTGCAGATGTGAGCCTCTCGGCGAAAGGGCATCAGAGGTGTTCCACCACGTAGTCGATGCAGGCGGTGAGCGCGGCGACGTCGTCGGGGTCGACCGCGGGATACATGCCGATCCGCAGCTGGTTGCGGCCGAGCTTGCGATAGGGCTCGGTGTCCACGATCCCGTTGGTGCGCAACGTCTTTGCGACGACGGCGGCATCGACGCCGTCGAAGTCGATCGTGCCCACGACCGGGGAACGCTCGGACGGATCGGTCACGAACGGTGAGGTGTATGGCGTGCGCTCGGCCCACTCGAAGAGGGTGCGGCTCGAGGCGGCGCTGCGCTCGGCGGCCCAGGCGAGACCGCCGTTGCCCAGGATCCAGTCCAGCTGCGCCGCCATGAGGCCGAAAGTGGCGACGGCAGGGGTGTTGTAGGTCTGGTTGAGACGCGAATTGTCCACACAGACCTGCAGATCCAGGATCGCGGGCGTCCACCGCTGCCCGGTCAGCTCGGCGATGCGGGCCAGTGCCGCCGGCGACATGACGGCGAACCAGAGGCCGCCGTCGGCGGCGAATACCTTCTGCGGCGCGAAGTAATAGACATCGGTCTCGGCGATGTCGACCGGCACCGCACCTGCGGCCGAAGTGGCGTCCACCAACATGAGCGCGTCCCCGGACCCGGGCACGCGGCGGACGGGCGTGACCACGCCGGTCGAGGTCTCGTTGTGCGCCCAGCAATAGACGTCCGCGTCCGGCGTGGCGCTCAGCTGCATCGACGTGCCGGCCGGTGCCTCGCTGACGACCGGGTCGCCCAGGAACGGCGCCTTGCGCGCGACGGTGGCGAACTTCGCGCTGAACTCGCCGCAGACCGCGAACGCGCCGAGATCGCGGATGAGCCCGAACGAGGCTGCGTCCCAGAGGAGATTGGTGCCGCCCATGCCCACGACGATCTCGTAGCCGTCCGGCAGGTCGAAGAGTTCCATGAGCCCGGAGCGCACCTCACCGACGAGATCCTTGACCGGCGCCTGCCGATGCGACGTGCCGAGCACCGTCCGCCCTTGCGACAGCAGCCTGTCCAGCTGCTCGCTGCGCACCTTGCTGGGACCGGAGCCAAAGCGGCCGTCCACGGGTTTCAACGAGTCGGGGATGACGAGCTGGTCGGTCACGGGGGACAGTTTGCCAGCGGTAGCGTCGGGTCCATGCAGCCGATCACACGTTGGGACTACGCGGGCGAGGGCCTGGACGAGCACGATCTGCCGGCGGCGCCGCTGCCGCTGGTCGAGCAGTGGGTGCGCGATGCCGTGGACCGGCAGGCCGCCAGGGGCGATGTGCCGGAGCCGGACGCGATCTCGGTCGCGACCGTCGACGTCGCGGGCCAGCCGCACGTACGGACGGTGCTGATGCGTCACCTCGGCGCCGACGGGCCCGGCTTCTACACCAACTACACGAGCCGCAAGGGCCGCGACCTGGAGGACAATCCGAACATCGCGGCGGCCCTCACCTGGCCCTCGATGTTCCGTGCCATCCGCTTCGTCGGGGTCGCGCACCGGATGACCGCCGAGCGGTCGGAAGCCTACTTCCGCAGCCGGCCGTACGGGTCGCGCATCGGGGCGTGGGCCTCGGAGCAGTCGCAGCCGGTGGCGAGCCGTGCGGAACTCGAGGCGGCGGTGGCGGCATACGAGCAGAAGTGGCCGGACACCGGAAGCCCGCAGGATGTGCCGCTGCCCGACTTCTGGGGCGGGTATGTGGTGCACTGCGACGAGGTGGAGTTCTGGGCCGGGCGCAGAAGCCGGCTCCACGACCGGCTCGTCTTCGTCCGCACCGGCGAGGGTGACCTGGCCGATCCGGCGAGTTGGAGTGTGCAGCGCCGCCAGCCGTGAGAGCACTTGGTCTCGATAGGCCCTCCGCCGGCGCTCCGCGCTACTCGACCAGCGTGTGCGGACATCGGACAGCCCGTGGGTTGCCGGCACGAGTGCCGGCGAGCGCGATAGACGAGATCGCGCCACCCACGGGCTGCGGTGGCTGCGTTGGAGTAGCTACCGAACGTCCGTTTCGTCGGTCCACCGGAGGTGGCCGGCGACGAATACGAAGGCTGCGCTAGCGCGCAACCACCTCACGCGTCCTTTGAGAATTCACTCTTGGACCACCTCCTTTCTCGTGTGCCACCACGCTAGAACGGGTTGCCGGATCCTGGCAACGGATTAACCCGCGCCGACGAGATCCGGCCGGCGGCCAGAGATCGGAGACAAAGAACGGCTGGCGCCCAGGGGAGGTGCGCCAGCCGTCCGAGCACTGCTGCGAACAGCGTGCTCACCCCGTCCGCAGTGCGGACGGTTCGGGAAGCCGAGGGTCAGGGGGGAGGAGCCCCTCGGCCTCCATGGAGAAGAACGTAGCGCCCCTACCTGGGATTCCCGAATCAATCCAGGAATATTGCGCGGAAGATGCCAAATGGCACCGGTCCGTCCTAAGTGGCAGGCTTGTGCGTGTGAGCGACCTGATCGACACCACCGAGATGTATCTCCGCACCATCTTCGACCTCGAAGAGGAGGGGATCGTCCCGTTGCGCGCGCGCATCGCCGAGCGTCTCGGACACTCGGGACCGACTGTTTCCCAGACCGTGGCACGGATGGAGAGAGACGGTCTGCTCACGCTCGCCGGCGACCGGCACCTGGAGCTCACCGAACGCGGACGGCTGCTGGCCGTGCGGGTGATGCGCAAGCACCGACTTGCGGAGCGGTTGCTCGTCGACGTGATCGGCGTCGAGCTCGAGTTCGCACACGACGAGGCGTGCCGGTGGGAGCACGTGATGAGCGAGCGGGTCGAACGCAAGATCCTCGGCCTGCTGGACGAGCGGCACATCTCGCCCTACGGCAACCCGATCCCCGGCCTGGAAGAGCTGGGTGAGGAGGAGACCCGGCTGCACTTCCGTGACGGCGTGCAGTCGCTGACCGAGGTCGTCACCGAGGAGCCCGCCAAGCACGTCGTCCGCCGGGTGGGCGAGCCGGCGCAGGCCGACCAGGAGGCGCTCAGTGTGCTGACTGCCGGCGGCATCACGCCGGACGCCACGGTGCTGACCCAGCTGGAGGGGGACCGGGTGCTCGTCAAGGCCGACGGCAGCGACGCGGTCTCGCTCCCGCGGGACGTCGCCATGCACGTCTTCGTCGACAGCCAGTGACGTCCGGCACGGCGCGATTGGTTGGCGTCATACCTTTCGACAAGCAATTCGTGACCTCGCTGTGACATTGTCGTGACGGTTGTGTACCGTTACCTCCGGCTCGCCGACCGGTGAGCTCCCGGAAGGCAACGCCGAGTCCTGCCAGCCGTCCGGGTGAGCGATTCCGCCAGGCAGGAGCGGGGGACCCAAGATCGGGTGGCGAACGTCATCCTTGGGGCGAAGTAGCGGCGCAGCACCACGGGGATTGCTGCACCGAGACCGGGCATCTTCGGCCCGAGCCCGACAGCTCACCTCGTAGGCGACGGAGAGGTTCTACGTGTCCATTCTTGGTCCCCGCGGTCGCCACCGCGCCCAGAGCAAGCTGTCGACCACTTTCAACTCGACCGCCCGTGTGTCCGCGACCGTCGCCGTTGCCGGCGGCCTGGTCGCGTCGATCGCTGCTCCGCAGGCCGCGAACGCCGCCACCGGTGTCGCCTCCATCTCGGGTGCGAGCACGGTCGACTTCGCCGCGCAGACCGCACGCGCTCAGGCGCTGGCCCACCCGCTGAAGACGACCCGCGCCCAGCAGCAGCTGGGTGCCGTGCCCGCGCAGACCGAGCTCGCCTCGGCGGTGCAGGCGAAGACCTTCGTCGTTCCGAAGCCGGTCGTTCGGCCCCGCGTCTCGACCGTGTCGCGTTCGACGACCCGCCCGACGCCCACCCAGCCGGTGCAGCACTCCCAGCCCGCGCCGCCCACCCCGCCGAAGGCCAACCCGACGCCGGCCCCGCCGGCAGCCACCGGCGGCATCGTTGCCATCGCCGAGCGTTTCATCGGTTCGCCCTACGTCTACGGCGGCTCCAGCCCGGCCGGCTTCGACTGCTCCGGCTTCACCTCCTACGTCTACGGCTTGGCCGGCAAGTCCCTGCCGCGCACGGCGACTGCTCAGATGCAGGTCGCGACCCGCGTGAGCAGCCCGCAGCCGGGTGACCTGATCTTCTTCGGCAACGGCAGCTACGCCTACCACGTCGCCATCTACATCGGCAACGGCATGATGATCGACGCCAACCACCCCGGTGGTTCGGTCGGCATCCGCGCCATCTACAGCGGTGTGTCCGGTTACGGCCGCATCTGAAACATCAGCCATTCTGCGAACCCGTCGTGCTCCTCAGGGCGCGGCGGGTTCGTGCGTCCAGCCCATCCCTGCAGCCCACCAGACAGGATCCCGTATGTCGTCGTTGTCCGAGACCTTGCTCGCGGCGGACCGCCGCCCCGCCGTCGTCGCCGATCTGGTGTCGGTGATCGACGCCGAGGTGAAGGGCAAGAAGGGGCTCGGCGGGGTCG
Organism: Flexivirga sp. YIM B11880; assembly: GCF_058148645.1. Lineage (NCBI taxonomy): Bacteria > Bacillati > Actinomycetota > Actinomycetes > Micrococcales > Dermacoccaceae > Flexivirga > Flexivirga sp. YIM B11880. The sequence continues at coordinate 127,283 of NZ_JBMAMH010000005.1, read as the reverse complement.
CCGTCAAGGGCGGGTATGCCGCGGTGCGCAAGGTCAGCCCGACCATCGCGGCCAGTGCCACCGATCGCATGTTGCCGGACTTCGCTGCCGCCCTCCAGCCGTTCTGGGACGACTTCGACGGCACGGGTGACTTCGGCGCCTACCTGGCCGACCGAGGCGACGCGGCCTCGGATGCGCTGCTGGCGGTGACCGACGCACGCGCCGCAGCGACGGACCGCGAGCCGCTACGGCGCGCCTACAACGGGTTGCGCGGCAAGGCCAAGGGACACGTCGAGCAGGCGCTGCCGCGGCTCGGGCAGGTCGTGCAGCAGCACGCGTCCTGAGCGGCGCTCACCAAGGTCTGATAGACCTGCGATATGTCTGATTCGCTGACCGCCACCACCGTGCACCTGACCGGCGAGGACGGGGCCGACATCGAGGCCTATCTCGCCACCCCCGACGCAGACCTGCCCCGGGGCGGAGTCGTCGTCATCCACCACATGCCCGGTTACGACCGGGCCACCAAGGAGATGGTGCGTCGCTTCGCCGAGCTGGGCTATGACGCGATCTGTCCCAATCTCTATTCCCGCGAGGCGCCGGGTGCGGAGCCGTCCGACGCTGCTGCGACGGTCCGGGCCGCCGGCGGCGTCCCGGACGACCGCCTGGTCGCCGACGCGAAAGCCGCCGCGGCCCACCTGCGGGCGCTGCCGCACTCCAACGGCAAGGTCGGCATCATCGGGCACTGCTCCGGTGGGCGGCAGGCCGTGCTCGCCGCCTGCCATCTCGAGCTGGACGCGGCCGTCGACTGCTACGGCGCCTTCGTCACCGGCACCCCGCCCGAGGGCTATCCCTTGAGCATCACCAATCTGGTGCCGTTGCTGCCGCAGCTGCGGGCACCGCTGCTCGGCCTCTTCGGCAAGGAGGACAAGTTCCCCAGTCCCGAGCAGGTCGCGGAACTCGACCAGATCCTGACGGCGAACCACAAGCCACACCAGTTCTTTTCGTATGACGACGCAGGGCACGCCTTTTTCGCGAACGACCGGCCGTCATACAACGTCGCAGCGGCCAACGACGGCTGGGAACGCGTCGAGACCTTCTTCGCCGAGCACCTGGGAGCCTGACGCATGTGCACCTACATCACGGTCAAGACCGACATCGACGGCAGCGCAAAAGCACCGGGTGGCACGTGGTTCCGGGTCACCGACGCGGCGGCATACTTCGACCATCCGGTGCACGCAATGGCCGAGCACACGCTCAACCTGGACCTCACCGACCCGAGCGCCGGACCGGGTCAGCGCATCGCCTTGGAGCTGACCGCCGCGTCGGCGCAGCGCATCATCGATGCCATCCAGGAGGCGCTGGACGCGGCACCGGACGAGCTGAAGGTGTGACCCGCAGGCCGGTCAGCCGACGGAGTGGGTCGGCAGGATGATCCCGGTCGAGGTCACCGTGGTGGTCTGGGTCACCGTCGTCGTCTGAGGGGACGCGGTCGCAGTAGTGGTCGCCGTGCTGGTGACCGTGGTGTTCGTCCCCGGTTGCACGACCTTGACCGTCACGGTTCTCGCCGGCTCCGTCACGGTGGTGGTCTCGGTCAAGGTGCTGTCGGCGGCGGGAGTGGCGTCACGCTGCTGGATCACCGTCTGCGTCGGTCCGTCCTGGGTGAAGGTGACGGTTTGCGGACTCGCCCCGTGCCCACCGGTGCCGCTCCCGGCGAGCAGGTAGATGCCGATCGCGCAGATCGCGGCCACACCCGCTCCGAGCAGAGCTCCGGGCAGCAGTCCCGGAGCAGCGCGCCGGTGACGCTCGTCGTCGTAGTAGTCCCCGTCGTCGGCCCACCTGTCCATGAACTCGTCGTTCGCGGACCGCTGCTCGTCGTCCCCACTCGTCGACATGGGTTCAATGCTACGAGCAGGGACGCGCCGGATCGTGCCGCGCGCGCCGGACATCTGCGGCGATGCGGCATGCTGCAGTCATGCACTTCGTCGGCCTCGACCTCGCCTGGGCTGCCCGTAACCCGACCGGCGTGGCCGTCCTCGACGAGTCCGGCGCCCTCTGCCACGCAAGCTCGGTGCGCAGCGACGAGGAGATCGTCGAGGCGATCCGGGCCGCCGTGCCCGGCGACTGCGTGGTCGGCATCGATGCTCCGCTGATCGTCGTCAACGCGACCGGCAGTCGCCCGGCGGAACAGGCCCTGGGCAAGGACTTCGCGGCATACGAAGCGGGTGCACACCCCTCGAACACGGCGAACCCGGCCTTCGCCGGCGGCACCCGCGGCGCACGGATCGCCGGTCTCCTGGAGCTCGACATGGACCCGGCGTCGCACGCCGGTCGTCGCGCCCTGGAGGTCTATCCGCACCCGGCGACGGTGGCGCTCTTCCGGCTGGGCCAGACGCTGAAGTACAAGAACAAGCCGGGGCGTTCGGTCGAGCAGCTGCGCGGTGAGCTCGTCACGCTAATCCGGTTGCTGGAGTCACTGTCCGGCGCCAAGCCGGCGCTGCGGCTGAAGCAGAGCGAGCACTGGCAGCGCCTCGTCGACACGGTGCAGGGGGCGACCCGCAAGGCGCAGCTGCGCAGCGCCGAGGACCCGATCGACGCGGTCATCTGCGCGTATGTCGCGCTGCTCGCGCACCAGGCCCCGGAGCGGGTGCACACCTACGGCGACTTCGCCACCGGTTACATCGTGACGCCCCGGCTGCCGGCCGGCCTCAGCCCGTCGCGTCAGTCGCCGGACCAGCGCAGCCGGGCGCAGCTGGTCAGCGCGGCCCGGCGCGAGTATGCCGTGCTCTTCCCGCGGATCGAGCAGGCCGCGGCGGACGCGGTCGACCTGATCGCCGGCGTGCTCGACGACGCCGGGCTCAACTATCTGACCGTGACCGGCCGTGCGAAAACCGTTGCGTCCTTCGCGGAGAAGGCAGCCCGGGAAGAGGACGGGGTGCTGCTCTACCCGGACCCCCTACGCGACATCGGCGACACCATCGGCGTGCGGGTGATCACCTATGTACGCGGTGACGTCGACGCGGTGGTGCAGCTGCTCGCGGCGGAGACGGAGGTGCTGCACGACCGCGACCTGGGGGAGGAGACGGCGAGCGAGGGACGCTTCGGCTACTCCAGCAGGCACCTCCAGCTGGAGCTCAGTGCCGAGGACCGGGCGGCGCACCCGGAGATCGGGGACCGGCAGATTCAGGTGCAGATCCGGACCGTGCTGCAGCACGCGTGGGCGGAGTTCGAGCACGACATCCGCTACAAAGGCACCATCCCGGACAACCAGCGCCCCGACTTCGACCGCCGCTTCACTCTGGCGGCCGGGCTGCTCGAACTGGCCGATCAGGAGTTCTCGACGATCCGCGACACCCTCCGCTCGGGGGTGGCCGAGGCGGTGCCGAGCACCGCGCAGGCGGACCGGATCTCGTCCCGCGAGCTCGCCGCCTACCTGGCCGGTCAGTATGCCGAGGCGGCCTGGTCGCGTGCCGACCACTACACGTGGATGGCCGGGCTGGTCCATGAACTCGGCATCCACTCGCTCGCGCAACTCGCCGAGGAGTTGCGGCAGGTGGACACGGCACGCATCGACGAACGAATGGCCTATCGGACGCCGCCCGGCGCGGTTCGCCGACTCGACGACGCGTTGCTGCAGCGCTTCGGGGAGGAGTATGTCGCGCTCGACGGCAACGCCCACCGCGTCGGCCGCCTTCAGTCCCGGCTGGCCAAACTCCGCCGCGGAGCGGACTGAACCCGTGCTCAGTCGGACCCGACCACGGCAGCAAGGTTGTCGAGCGACTTGGCCAGCATCTCGGAGGTGGTCGCGCGGGCTCGTTCCATGCGCCGCGGGTCGGTGAGGTGCGTCCAGTCGTAGGTGTGCGTGACCCTCGTGCGGCCGTCGCTGGTCGGTTGCAGCTCCCAGCGCCAGAGGTGCCCGGCCGGCGGCTCGCCAGCAGTGCTGGGGCACCAGGCGATGCGGCGGCCCTCCTCGAACTCCACGACCTTGTTGTCGCGGACCGCCCCGTCCTTGGTGAGCGTCATCTGGAAGATCTCTCCGACGCCGTGCACCCGCTGCCCGGGCGCGGCCGCAGCGAGATTGTCGTTGCCGTCCCACTCCGGCTGCCTGCTGGGATCGGCGATGAACTCGAAGATGGCGGCCGCGGGAGCGGCGATGGTGCGTGTCGCGGTGACGATCTTGTCCTCAGGTGGCTGCGTCATACCTCCATCGTGGCAGGGGCAGCGGCGACGGCTGCGGGAGTGCACGAGTCTTCTGTGAGGACGCCGGCGGTTTGTCGGCGCGTCGGAGCGGGCAGTACGTCGGCATGAAGGCGAAGCAGGTGTATGAGAACGACGGTCTGCGCACGTTCGTGGTGGTGATGGACAAGGGCGACGAGGCGTTCGGACAGCTGGGGGCGTTCGCCGCCGAGCACGAAGTCAGCGCGGCCTCACTGACCGCGGTGGGCGCCGCCCGGGCGGTCACGCTCGGCTACTTCGACCCCGAGATCAGCGACTACCGCAGCACGGAGTTCACCGAGCAGCTCGAGGTGCTCTCGCTGATCGGCGACATCGCCTGGAAAGGCGACCGGCCCGCCATACACGCCCATCTCACCCTGGGCCGCAAGGACAGCTCCACGATCGGCGGGCATCTGCAGAGCTTGACCGTGTGGCCGACGCTCGAGGTCGTCGTCACCGAGACGCCCGCCCATCTCGCCAAGAAGATCGACCCCGAGACCGGTCTGGCACTCATCGATCTGTCGAGCTGAGGGCGTCCCCGTGAGCCGCGAGGGGAGTGCTGGCTCGACTGGTGGTGTCGCGAGACGTCGAGATCTTACTGGTGGTGGAGTGACGCCTTATCGTGTTGCCCTTCCCAGGCCGGAGGGCTCCAATGGCACAGCTGATCTTTGCAGCCAACGTTTCGCTCGACGGCTTCCTCGAGGACGAAACCGGCTCGTTCGACTGGTCCGTGCCCGACGAGGAGGTGCACGCGTTCTGGAACGAGCACGAGCGGCAGATCGGCACGTCGCTCTACGGGCGACGGATGTACGAGACAATGCGTGTCTGGGAGGACGACGACTGGTTGCGTGACGAGCCCGGGGTGGTCCGTGACTACGCCCAGATCTGGCGGGCCGCCGACAAGGTGGTCTATTCCTCCTCGCTCACGAGCGTCTCGACTGCGCGCACGAGGATCGAGCGCCGGTTCGAGCCCGACGCGGTGCGAATGCTGAAAGAGACCTCCGGTTCGGACTTGAGCATCGGAGGAGCATGCATCGCGGCGGAGGCCTTTCGGCACGGTCTGGTCGACGAGTGTGTGCTGCTCCTGTGCCCGGTCTCGGTGGGCGGCGGCAAGCCAGCGCTGCCTCGGGACGTCCGCCTCGACCTGGAGCTGCTGGACCACCGACGATTCGGCAACGGTGTGATCTACGTGCGTTACGGGGTGCGAAACACATCCTGACGAGTGCGGTGCCGAGCATTCGACCGCTCCCGGTAGAAGGCGCCCCTCGTGTTGCCGGCTCTATCCTGAGACATGGCTGCCGCAACCGGCATTGTGGTCAAAGACGCGGATCCCTCCGGCTGGATCGCGCCCGACGTGCTTGGTTACGAGATCCCGCCGTCCGCACAGCAGCAAGCAGCCAGATTCGTCGTCGACATGTTGGCCTCGGTGGCGGATCGAGCCGAGATCACGGTGAGTTCCCCGCCGGCCTGGCTCGATGTCTTCGGCATGATCGTCCCGAGGACTCGGCTCAACATCCGCTGGAAGGCGGAGCGTCCGAGCGTTGGACGGATCCTGGCGGGGATTGGCGCGGCGGTTGCCGTCGACCCACATCACGGTCCGAAGACCGCAGCCGCATCGGTCGCCGCAATCTTCCTGCCCCAATTGCGTCGCCTCTCCGATGAGCAACTCGAGGCCATGCTCCTGCTTCAGCGGCTCACGCGTGGGTCGATCTATCGGCAAGGCGTGAGCATCCGCGACCTGCGCCGCTCCTGGCCAAGTGACAGCGGCTCCACGATTGACGAAGTGGTCGACGACCTGACGCGCGCCGACGTGCTCTACCGTCGCGGCGATCACGTGATCGCGCGGGTTTGAGCACCTGTCGGGATCGGCGACTGCGGAAGCCCTTCAGCACTCAGCGAGCACTGACAGCTCATTGGCGGCGGAATGACGCAGGCCGATCGGGTGGCGCATCTCTCATCCCAAAGGCAGGTGCGCCATCTCGGTGATCGCGCGCTCCATGGTTGCGCGGGCCTCCGGATCCAGTAGAGCAAGCCCGCCCTCACGCATCGCGACGATCTTGGCGACGATCGCGTTCGCATCTTGATCCGCAGCGATTCGAGCCGCGAAGTACACGAATCCCCGGAACTCGATCGCACCTGGCGGAATCAGTAACGCCGAGGTTGCCTCATTGGCTGGAAGCCGAGTGAACCACGCGAGTTCGACAAGCGAGCCAACCGCCCGCACAACCGGCGTGAGCGCAGCACCCGCAAGATAGACGTTCATCGGAGTGTGTATCAGCCACCAAGCGTTCACGGCGGCAAGCACGCACAGCTCTCCACCGACCATCGGACGAGCAGCACGCAGCCAGCAGTTTCCCTGCTCGCGATCAGTCACCTCGATGCCGTTGACCGTCAGGGACTTCAATCCGACTAGCCACAGGTCCGACAAACGATCAGTCGGGGTGAGCACGTCGCACTTGCGCAGCTCACGTTCAATCATTGACCGAATCACGCGCTTCGTCGGCATTGCACCCCCTGGTTGTGCCCCTGCGGCACTATCCCACGACGCAGACGTACGCACATGGTTTTTCCAGACCCTGACGCGGCGAAGTGACGCGGGTCCGAAGGCGCCTTTCCCGGCGGCGCAGGGCATGGCCGGTTGTCCCCGCCTCCATGTCCGACCTTGCCACGCCGGTCCGACACGAGCCAAAGCTGTGGGGCGGCCCGCCGGGGCTTTGGCTCCTGACGGCAAGTCTTATGGCGCCACCCGCAGTCGCCCAGCGTCGACGGCCAGCGAACTCGGATAGTGAAGTCGGGCAATCGCTGCCAACCCGTCTTGATAGACCGAGAGCGCCGGGTCCAGACTTTCGACCGTAAGTATCACATACGCCCGCTGGGTGAGCGGCTCAATGGCGCTGTCGCGAGCAGTTAGCCGAAGCTTCAGTGCCCAGTCCCCCGAACCGTCGATGCCCTGCTTCCAGACTTGCCGATAAGTCTTGACTGGGCTCCATTTTCCCCGGTCAACAAGCGATCGCTCCCAATCATGGCTGCCCCCCATCTTGCCGGCAAACTCCTCCTCGCCATGTTTGAGAACATAGCGACCAAAGGATGGCTCGACGCACGTGCGGACGCATTCTTCGCCGAACGCCGCATCGATAAGAGGTGCATAGGCGACCGTTAGGGTAACGACTGCCCTGATCTTCCGCTTAGAATTGAAGAGGCACTCAGGCATTGGAAAGGGGCGCTTCTCCCAATTGACACCGCTTCTCAGCTCTACTTCATGCACCGTCGTGAACGAGTCAGGGCGATCAAAGAGAGCCATCGACTCGCCCCGCGGGACTCCAGCACCGTAGTAGATCCGATGATCATCCTGGATATCCATGTTGGCCACTGTTGCGCTGTGGATCACCAGCCCCTTGACGAGTTCCGGACGTACCGGATCCACTGCATTTGCGTCCGCCAAGTCCCCCCAGACATTTGCCGCGATTGAGCTCACTATCGGAGTCGCGAAACTTGTCCCCACGGACTCCATTTCCACGTCCTCTGGGCCTATTGACTTCACGCCAAACCCGGACAGCGCACCATGGCCGTCCACGTCGCCAGACCAGTATGTGAGGTCGGGCTTCTGCTGACCGCCGAAGCTGGGTCCTCTTCGGCTGTAGGACGCGACAGCACCTACTGGCGCCATACCCCCCAGGTGCGAGAGCGAACCAACCGTCAAGCTCTGCACTCCTTCGGCTGGTGTCGCCAACGCATCCTCGACTCCGACAGACCCGTCTGGGGGCCAGACCGTCCGGAGGTTGGAGTAGTTTCCGGCCGACTGAACGAACAGGATTCCATGTCTGGAAGAGAGCAGATCCAACTCCTGACTCAGGGTTCCATAGTCAACGGGGTCCATTCGGCAGGGGTTGTTGAACGAGCAGTTCCACACCCTTGGACCCGCCGGACCTGCTTCATCCAGCACTTCCGTAACGCGCTCGATGATGATGTCCTCGGTTATCGGACCCGCCGGCAGGATCTGGGCGTCGTAAACTCGCGCCGGATCACGGGGGAACTCGTCAGTGCCACCGTTGAGGTCACGACTGGCTACGACGAGACCAGCCACGAACGTTCCGTGGTTTGTGTCCAGTTCCGGACCGAGGTCGTACGTCCATCGCCTCTGGATCCAGGGATCCAGCAATCCGGGACTAACACCCGAGTCGAATATGCCGACCAAAGCATCCACGCCATCAGGGCCGGGAATGGCGACCGGACATGCACTGCTCAAGATTCGAAAGCTTTGCTGCGCAATTCGCTCCGGTGTTGCATAGGAAGGCGCCAGGATGGCGCTCCGGATGCCGATCAGGTTGCGGAGGGAATCCACTGTGGCGTCGTCAAGCACCCGAAGATAGAGCGCGGTGCGACTGCGGGAACCAGCGACGGAAATGACAGGAAGGCCCACCTCCGCCAGGTAGTCCTCGAGCGTCTCATTGCTACTGCCCCAGATTGACTGCACCGAAAGCCAAGGAAACAGTTCCACGCGCAACGGACGGTCCGTTGCTCGCGCCTCATCCAGCAACGCGTCAGCGGAATCGGCCGCACTCGCCGGTATTGCGTCCACAACGGGATCCCAGATGCGAAACGAGTCGAACGTCGAGATCGCGAAGGTGTCCGCCTTCGAGGTCCGGCTCGCAATAAGATTCGCCAACGCACGAGAATTCTCAGGAGTTGCGCGGCTGATCATCTCGCCACGCTTCTCGCCAGCAACAGGCGACAGGTCTGCGTCGGCGAGCAGCTTGTAGGGCCGCTTTGACTTGGCCAGAGCCTCGTCCCGTACGCGAATGGCAAGAGGAACGCCCTGCGAGAAGCCGGGCAGGTTGCTGGCAGCCAGGTTCTCGACGGCGGTCAGTTGCTCGACGAACCCTGAACGAAGGGCCGCGTCGACGGGAACGATTGGCGCGGGCGTGCCACCGCCACCTGGCTTGCGCGTGTACTCGCTCCGCTGCGCTGGCAGCAGTACGATCGGTTCGAACTCTGGCATCCCTACCCCCTGATCGCGTTGTTCACCTGTCTCGCGCTGACATTGAAGAGTTCACTCAGCGCCCTGACCGTGAAGATGTTCGGCGCCCACCTTCTCAGGGCAGCGATCTCCGTGTGGTCGTTCTCGAATCGTTCGTACGAGTCGAACCACAGCACTCGCGCCAGCCGACGCAGCATACTGGGCAAGGAAGGCGCGCCACCACCACTCCTGATCGCCATCCGCCCTATGTCCCTGGCTGCGAGCTTGATTCCGGCACCTGACATTCCGTCCGATAGCTCGACCAAACGCGCGAGATCAGCTTCGTTTGGCGTGAACTCACCAAGCGCCACTTTCCATATTGACGAACGCTCCGTCGCGGTCGGGAGATCGACCTTCAATGTGTAGTCGAATCGCCGCCAGGCGGCGGGATCGAGCAACTCCGGATGATTGGTCGCTGCTACCAAGACGGTAGATGGGTGCAGCGCGTCAATGTTCTGCAGCAGGGCGATGACGACCCTTTGCAGCTCACCAATTTCGCGCGAGTCCTTGCGGTCCTTGGCCAAGGCGTCAAATTCATCAAGAAGGAGGACGCTGGGTGTTCCCTCCGCGAACTCAAAGATGTTTCTGATGTTGCGGCTCGTTTGCCCGAGCAGTGACGACACCAGCGCGTCGCTCCGACTCAAAATCAATGGGAGGCCAAGCTCTCTGGCTATCAGAGTGGAGATGCTCGTTTTTCCTGTTCCCGGCGGACCGTAGATGAGCAGGCGATTGGCCGATGCGACGCCTCGTGCCGCCCACGCGTCGTGCATCCGCACCGACTCGAGGAAGTCATCCACCCGGTCTCGAACGTACGGGTGGAGCGCAAGATCGGTTGGAGGTAGTTCCTCCAGGGCCTTGAAGTCAACAACAGCCAGCGTGTTCTCCGCGTCCTTCGGAAGGCGTGGGTTCGTGTATGAGGCACCCACTGCTGGGCTCGGCAGTTTGGCCAGAATTGACCTGACAGCCCGCGCCTGGCGGGGCTGACGATCTTCATCGAGTTTGGTAGCCAATAGACTCGCGTACGCGGACGCCTTGTCTGTGTCGTGCATGAGCGCCGCATCCAAGATCTTGACGACCTCTGACAAATGCTCCATGCAGGCTCCTGGTCTGAGTGGGCACCACCGACGTCCGCGACAAGCCCTCTAGGGTGTTCTGGTACGAAAGTCTAGACTTCTGATCCGCTTGAGCGGGTATCTGGTACGCCAATGCGCCATAGTGTTACATTCGCCTCGGATCGTATCCGCTCGCCCCGACATCGTCCCACGGACATGCGTGACGACGGCTGTCGGGTCGACATCGCCCCGCTCGGAGCGGTCCACACCAGCCTCAAGGGCTCGCCCTGAACGTGACCAACGGCCAAGGGGCCGCCGCGCCCACTGGGTGATCGAGCCCATCGGCGACCGGACGCATCACGACGGGCACGCTATCTGGCGCATACGCGCCCACTCTGGGCGATAGGACGCGGGTCGGCGATCATTCTCTTGGCAGCTGCTATTGAGGTCGTCTTTGTCTGGCTCCGCCACTCCGCCGCAAAGCTCCCTCCGTATGGAGGGCACCAGACGGGCACCGACGCGGATCGCGCCGCGATCGAGCGGGTGAGCGTGCCTTCGGGTGCAGCCACCGTCCGGGTCGGTGTTTCGGCTCCCTAGGACGGGCAAGGCAGGGCCGTGACCCGCATAACACTGTGCCCCCGAGACGATTCGAACGTCCGACACCCGCTTTAGGAGAGCGGTGCTCTATCCCCTGAGCTACGGGGGCGTGCCGGTTGCCCGGCGCCGCCCAGTGTAGGGGGAGGAGGTGCCGGCGGCTGACCGGAGGGCGCGCTCAGCGGCCAGCAGGTTCGCGCGGGGTGATCCGGAACGCTCTCGCGCCGGCATTCCACGCCGCCTCCAGGTCGCGCTCGTCGGGCTCGCCGTCCTGGCCGCGCGCGATCTTGTTGAACTTCGCGAACTGCGGGTTGTCCCGACACATCACGGCATACGCCTCGATGACGCCGTCGCGATCGGTGTACGCGACGACATCGGCTTGCCGGCGAACGCCCATCAGCACGATGTCGATGACGTCGCCGGTGCGCAGATTGCGGCCCCACCCGAACGGCGTGCCCACCAGTAGGTCGGCGCCCTGCCGTGTGTAGGCGACCGGCACCTCGAAGTGCTTTCCGCTGCGGCGCCCGATGATCTCCAGCAGCACGAGCCGTCGGCCGGGTCCGCGGCTCAGCACGGGCAGCCGCAGCAGGGTGCGCATGACACGGTTGACCGCGCCCTGGAAACGCAGGGTCTGTGCGCGTGGTTGTTGGGTCATCCGGGGCTCCCGTCGATCGTCCGACGGTTCCATCCTGCGCCGGATCGCGGCATACGTCGACCGCCATACCGACCCGTACATTTACGATCGGCGGGTGGCATTCACCGGCATCCCCGAGGCGGCCTTCGACTTCTACGACGATCTGGAGGCGGACAACTCCAAGACGTTCTGGAACCAGCACAAGCAGGTGTATGACGACGCCGTCCGCGCGCCGATGGCCGCGCTGGCCGCGGCTCTGGAGGACGACTTCGGCCCGGCCAAGCTCTTCCGCCCGAACCGGGACCTGCGTTTCTCGGCCGACAAGTCTCCCTACAAGACCCACCAGGGGCTTTTCGTGACTGCAGGCACGGCCACTGGTTGGTATCTCGAGGTGTCGGCAGCTGGTGTCCGTTCGGCCGCCGGCTGCTACCACGCGGATTCGGCCGCGCTCAAAGCGATCCGCGCCGGCATCGATTCACCGGACGGCGCGGAACTGCAGCGCTGGCTCGACGACACGGTCGCGACCGGTTGGCAACTGGGCGGCGACCAGCTGAAGACCGTGCCGCGTGGCTACGCCATGGACCACCCGCGCATCGATCTGCTGCGCAGACGCTCACTGGTCGTGTCCCAGGACTACGGGTTCGCGGACTTCGTCCGCACGCCGGAGCTGCTGGACCGGGTGCGGTCCGACTGGGATAAGGCGCGCCCGGTCGTGGACTGGATCGTGCCTCGCCTGCCGAGCTGATCGGGAAGCTCGTCAGCCGTTTCGGAGCAGCCGGGCCAACCGACGACCGTGATCCGCGCCGCGCGCGGCGGCATACTCGCCCTCGGAGGTGACCTGCCGCAGCTCGGCAGCCGACGCATCGCCGGTGCGCAGGTCGATCTGCTCGGACAGATAGCGCCAGAGCACCGCCACCGACGCCGCGACGGGCACCGCGAAGAACGCACCGATGATGCCGAACTGGTCCCCGCCGAACGCGATCGACAGCAGCACGATCGCCGGGTGCAGCGACATGGACCGGCTCTGCAACAGCGGTTGCAGCACGTGCCCTTCGATCTGCTGCACCGCCACGATGATCACCAGGACGATGACGGCCTTGGTGAGGCCGCCGGCCACGAGGGCGACCAGGACGGCAATGGTGCCGGCCGCGAACGCACCGACGATCGGAATGAAACCGCCGAAGAACGTCAGCACGACCAACGGCGCCGCGAGTGGAATCTGCAGCGCCACCAAACCGATGCCGATGCAGATCGAGTCGACGGCGCTCACGATGGCCTGCGTGCGGATGAAGCCCGACAAGGTGTTCCAGATCCGGGTCAGCGCCTCGGTGAGATGCGCGCCTGCGCCCCGGCCGACCGAGACGCGCAACCACGGCAGGAAGCGCGGCCCGTCCTTGAGGAAGAAGAACGTCAGCACGAGTGCAACGAAGCCGTCGATCAGCACCTGACCGGCCAGCGTGATGCCGTTCAGCACCTCGGAGGCGATGCGGTCGCCACTGGCCTTCAGCTTGTCGGTGATACTCGCGGTCGCCTGGTCGATCTGGTCCGGCTGGATGTGCAGCGGGCCGTTCTGCAACTGGTCCCGCAGCTGGTTGACACCGGCGACGGACTGGTCGACCAGGTCGCCCCACTGGGAGGACACCGTGGGCGCCATCGCCGCGATGATGCCGCCGACGACCACGATCGCGAGGAGTATGCCGCCCAGCGCTGCGACGGCCGGCGGCACGCCGTGGGCGCGCATCCAGCGCACCGGCGGCCACAGCACCGTGGTGACCAGCAGGGCGACGGCGACCGGCAACAGGGCCGGCCAGAACATGCCGATGATGTGCAGCACCACCCAGGTCGCCGCCACCACGATGAGGAAGCGGAGCGACCAGCTGGCCGTCCACTTCAGGGCATGGCTGATCACGCCTGCCCGGTCGATGCCCTGGTTGGGGTTGCGGGCGGCCGCCTCCTCGGCGGACGGTGCCGGCTCGTCGCCGGCGTCGATGCGTTCCTCCGTGCGTTTCGCCTCGCGGTCGATCACCGGCTCCGGGTCGCTGGGACGGCGGCGCAGGATCGTCATGGCGGCTCCTCCCAGGTATGACGGTGACGGATCGAGGCAACGGGTGACCCCGGTGACACCGTATGACACGCTCCCGCACAGCTTGCAGATGTCTCGCCGCCGGGCGTGCCTCGTGGGCTGCAGCCGTGCCGACCGTTAGCCTTGCTCGGTGAGTTCGCCCGCCGCGCAAGACGATTCGGTCGACCCGTCCATGCAGACCGGTCGGGACCCTCTTGTGCGCGATGCGGTGGCCGCATGGCAGCGCCATCTGGTGGATCTCGGCGGCCGCAACACGTTGCTGTGGTTCCGCGATCTCCCGCACGCGACGCTCGACCTGACCCGCGCCCATCCGGCGGGTATGGCGCAGCTGTTGTCGGCCGGTTCCGCGCCGCTCCAACTGCTGCTGCGCGAGCCGGAGGCACTCGCCGATGCCGAACGCCGCGCTCGGGTCATCCGGTCCCGGACACAAGCGTTGGAGGAGGAGCGCGGCATCTCCTCGTGTTACCTCGCCACCGGGATGGCGACGTGGGAGCACCCAGGTGCCCCGCGTCGGCCGGCTGCTCCCATCCTGCTGCGCCGGCTGGATATCACCGGGTCGTCGAAGGATCCCCAGGAACTCGTCCTGCGCGTCGCGCCGGAGATCGAATTCAACTCGGTCTTCGCGAAGTACGTCGAGGTCGAGCACGGCATCGATCTCGACCAGGCCGCGATCGACGACTTCCTCGGGGGCAGGACGAGCGCGGACGTCAACACCGTGCTGGCGCGCGTGCAGGAAGCGTGCTCCGGCATACCGGGTTTCCGGATCGACCGGCGCTACGTCGTCGGCACGTTCAGCTACACCAAGCTCCCGATGGTTCGGGACCTCGCCGACCAGCTGGACACGCTGTCGGCGCATCCGGTGATCGCCGCACTCGGCGGCGACAACGGCGCGCGTGCCGAGGTGGGTGCCGATGCGCAGCCACTTGTCGACCGTGATCCACAGGCGGAGTGCCTCGTGCTCGACGCCGACGCCTCCCAGCAGGACGTCGTCGAAGCTGCCCGCGCCGGCGCCCATCTGGTGGTGGAAGGCCCTCCCGGCACCGGCAAGAGCCAGACGATCGCCAACCTCATCGCGGCGATCGCGGCCGACGGGCGACGAGTGCTCTTCGTCGCGGAGAAGCGTGCGGCCATCGACGCCGTCGTCAAACGGCTCGATCGGGTGGGCTTGCGCGACATGGTGCTCGACGCCCACGACCGCCGCGGCGGACACGGCGAGCGGCTGACCGGCCTGGTGTCGATGATGGACCGGATCGTCGCCGCCGATCCCGCGCCGCGTCAGGACCGATCGGAGCTGGTCACCCTGCGTGACGCCCTGGCGGCGCACCGGGCCGCGATGCACGAGCGCCGCGACCCGTGGGGAGTCAGCGTCGACGAGGCCCAGGCCGCGGTGGCGGCCTTCCACGCGACCAAGCCGACACCGCGCTCCCGCGCCGGCATCGACCCCGCCGACCTGGACGGGATCTCGGCGACCCGCCGGGACGAATTGCGCGATCAGCTGATCGAGGTGGCCGAGCTCGGTGCGTGGCGCACGGACGACCAGCCGGACCCCTGGTATGGCGCCCGCGTCGTCGGCGTGCAGCAAGCAGCCCGCACCGAGGAGCTGGTGGCGCGGCTCGCCGGCGGCAGGTTGCAGGAGCACCGCGACGCGATCAACGCGCTCGCCGACAAAGTGGGTCTGCCCGAGCCGCGCACCATGCTCGAGTCGGAGCAGCAGCTGGAGCTGATGACCGAGGCGCACCGGACCCTGGAGACGTTCCGTCCGGAGGTCTTCGCCGCGCCACTGGACCAGTTGGCGTTCGCCACCGGCTCGAGCGACTACCGCAAGGCGCACCCGGCCGACCTCGGCGCACTCGACCGGCGACGGCTGCGCAAACAGGCCAGGACGCTGCTGCGGCCCGGGCAGCCGCCGTCGGACCTGCACGGCGTGCTGGTCCTCGCCGCGGGCCAGCAGGAGCGCTGGAAGAAGGCGGCCGGTAAGGGTTCCCGGCCCTCGGCACCGGTCGACCTGTCGCGCTACGTCACGGCCCATGAGCGGCTGCGGGAGGACCTGGAGTGGCTCGCCCAGCGGCTGGACGGCACCGCGGAGGGCAACGCGATGCTGGACGTCGACTTCGACACGCTGCAGGACCGGCTGCGCCGGCTCGCCGATGCCAAGGACCGGCTCGCGCTGGTGCCGTCGGTGATCGGCAGCCTGGACCAGCTGCGGGCCAACGGGCTCGGCGACCTCATCGACGACCTCGCGGCACGCCGGGTGCCGGCGTCGCGCGTCGGGAGCGAGTTCGAATTCGTCTGGTGGAGAGCGGTGCTCGGCCGGATCGCGGAGCTGGATCCGGCATACGGCGAGGCGAACGGCGCGCGGCTGCGGGAGCAGGTGGCGTCATACACCGAGGCCGATCGCGAGCACGTGCGCTCCGGGAGCGCGGCGGTGCTGGCGTCCTGGGCCGACCAAGTACGCCGCACGATGCGCGACCTGCCCGAGCAGGAGACCCTGCTGCGCGAGCAGGCGCAGGCCGAGCGGCCGCCGGGGCTGCGCGAGCTGTTGCCGCAGGCCCCGGAGCTGCTGACCGCGATCAAGCCCTGCTGGGTGATGAGTCCGTTGCTCGTCGCCTCGGTGCTGCCGCCCGGGGTGTGGTTCGACGTGGTGGTGTTCGACGAGGCGTCGCAGATCCCGCCGGCGGAGGCCATCTCGGCGATCTCCCGCGGCGGCCAGGTCGTCGTCTCCGGCGACCGGCGTCAGCTGCCGCCCACCAACTTCTTCCGCGGGGTCGACGACTCCGACGACCTCACGCCGGTGACCGCGGAGTCGATCCTGGACGCTCTCGCGCCACTACTCCCACGACGTGAGTTGACCTGGCACTACCGGGCTTTGGACGAGCGATTGATCGCCTTCGCCAATGCGCAGATGTATGGCGGGCGTCTGGTCACCTTCCCCGGCGTGGGGGACGACACCGTCGTGCGTCTCGACGTGGTCACCGGACTGCCGGTCTCCGGTGACGCCACCGAGGCGGAGGTCGACCGGGTGGTCCGCGTGGTGCTCGACCAGGCCCAGCAGCGGCCGGACGAGTCGATCGGCGTCATCGCCTTCGGGCAACGGCACGCGGACCGCATCGAGGCGGCGCTGCGGGAGGCGGTCGCCCAGCAGCCCAAGCTGGCCGGCCTGTTCGACGACACCGCCGCCGAGCCGTTCTTCGTCAAGAACCTGGAGCGGGTGCAGGGTGACGAGCGGGACGCCATCGTCCTGTCGGTGGGCCATGGCCGGGCGGCCGACGGGTCGGCGCCGCACCGGTTCGGTCCGATCAGTGCCGAAGGCGGCGAGCGCCGGCTCAATGTCGCGATCACCCGCGCTCGGCGCCGCATGGTGATGGTGTCCTCGTTCTCCGGGACCGAGCTCCACCCGGGCAAACTGCACTCGCGCGGCGGGCTGCTGCTGCGCGACTTCCTGCTGTATGCCGGGTCCGGTGGCGCCGCCCGGCGCGTCCAGCCCGACGACGACGAGGCCGGGTCGGCCGCTGTCGCTCCGCAGCCGACCGGCGTGGTGCGCGGGCCGGACGGTCGCCGTCGTCGCGCCGCCTCCGCCGGCAGCGTGCTGGACCGGCCGATGCTGCCGGCCGCTCCCGAGGCCGAGATCCCCGCCTTGGTGCAGGACCTCGCCCGCCGGTTGCGAGCCCAGGGCCTGGTCGTCCATCCCGGCTGGGGCACGTCGCGGCACCGGCTCGACCTCGCGGTCGAGGATCCGCGGCGGCCCGGCTCGCTGCTCGTCGCGATCGAGACCGACGGCCCGGTCTACGGCTCGATCCCGTCGACCCGCGACCGCGAGCGGCTGCGCGTCGACCAACTGCGCAGGCTCGGCTGGACCCACGAGCGGGTCTGGACCCGCGACCTCTTTCGCGATCCCGGCCGTGAGGTGGCCCGGCTGACCGCAGCTGTCCATGCCGCGTCGGCTGTTGCCGATGAGGACCGCCTGGAGAACGCCCGCAATCGTGGCGCGCTCAATCCCTGGCTCGCCGATGACTGACGGTCCGGACGCACCGGAGCCGCGGCAACCCCGCACCCGCAGGCACCGCCGGGCGAGCAGTCCGGCGACAACCGGTCACTCCGACGCGGGTCACTGGACGAAGGCGACCAAGCCCGGTGCGTCCCGCGGCTCGGACGCGGCCAGTGGAGAAGCCGGCGGCGAGACTGACCGGCCGGCCGAGCGCCGGGTCGCCGGCGCCGACGGCGGCCCGGAGTCGGCGCAGGACCGCTGGTGGCGCGAGCAGCGACCGCCGCACTGGGACTGAGTTCGGGGCCGTCCTTCGGCGGCCTTGCAGGCATCAGCACGCAGAAAAGGGGCGAGACCGAGCGGTCTCGCCCCTTCCAGGGGATCGTTGGGGGTGCGGTCAGGCGCGGCCGTTGCCCTGGCGCAGCTCCTGGAGGATCTCGGTCAGCACGTCGACCTCGGTCGCCTCGGCGGCCTCTTCCTTCATGTAGCGCGCGTGGAACGCCTCATAGGGCTTCACCACGCCGAAGTAGACGACCGCGGCGATGATGACGAAGGTGATGACGGCGGTGATGAAGAGACCGACGTGGATCCCGCCCGGGCGGTAGCCGCTGAAGTTCGGTGTCCCGCCGGCCTTGCCGATCAGATCGAGGATGATCGTCGTGAAGGCCGTCACAACGGTCGCGAAGGCCGTGCCGATGATGAAGGCAACCGCGATCTGGACCAGATTGCCCTGCATGAGGAACTTCTTGAAGCCTGCCATGAAAGGAATCTTTCTGACGATGGAAGGTGCTCGGTCGCCGGAACGATATCGGAGAACCCGCCGCTGACGAACGCGAAACACCGACGGATTTCGTTGCATTGTGGTAATGGCGATCCGCCGGGGCGGGCCATCAGACACCCGCCCGGAGTGCGAGCTGTATGCCGCCGCCCAGGCCTCCGGATCGCGCCGCGCCGGCGGACGCGACGGCGGCAGCCTCCGCCGGGGTGACCGCCACCAGCACGGCCGGCGGCTCGGCGGCGGGGGATCCACCAGTGAGGCCGGTGTGCTGCGCGGTGCCGGCTCCGCCGGTCACCGACACGACCGGCACATCGGCAGCGACCGCCGTGCCGTCGCCGGTGTCGATCAGATCGACGCGATCACCCGCGCGCAGCACGCGCGCGATCGCGCTGTCGGTGGCGGTGACGCCGACGATGACCCGGCCGGCGGGCACCGACGGCCACCCGCGCGCGGCGCGGACACGGGCAGCGGTGAACGGCTCGCCGGCGCTGATCGGGGCCGTCAGGATCGTGCCTGGCACTGCGCTAGCCGGCATGGCACCCGGCACCCGGTCCCCGGCGGACCATCGCACTTCGCGCACGTCCGCTCGGGTCAGTCGGCTGCCGGCCGGCAGGTCGTGCGCCGCGACGGCCACCGCGTGGGTCGGAGCCGGACCGGGGCGGACGGCACCGACCACCGCGAGGACGGCGAAGCCGCACAACAGGCCCGCGAGCACCCGCCGTCCCCGCGACCGGCGCCACCGCGCCTCGCGGCCGTCGCCCTGCCAGGAATCGGGCAGCAACCGTCGGAGACCACGGTCCGGTGCCGGCGCGCGAGCGGTGCGTCGGCGGCTCATGACGGCAGGGTGACGGGCAGCTCCTGGCCGTCGAGCACGCGCCGGCAGGGGCAGGTCGCGGCGTCGTCGGCTTCCGCATCCGGCAGTCGCGAGATCGCTTCGCGCAGAGCGACCTTGAGCTTCTCGATGTTGGCCGCGAAGACCCGCATCACCTCGTCGTGGGTGACCGACTCACCGCCCTCGACGCCGGCGTCGTTGTCGGTGATCAGGCACGCCGTGGAGAAGCACATCGCCAGCTCCCGGGCGATCGACGCCTCCGGCATGCCCGTCATGCCGACGACCGACCAGCCCGCCGCCTGGTGCCACTGCGACTCGGCACGGGAGGAGAAGCGCGGCCCGCCGATCACGACCAGGGTGCCGCCGTCGACAGTGCGGTCGAACTGCCCGCTCGCGGCTTCGAGCAGCGCCGAACGTCCCCGCGGGCAGTAGGGATCGGCGAACGACACGTGCACCACCGGACCGACCTCGTCATAGACCGTGCCGGCCCGGCCGGTGGTGCGGTCGACGACCTGATCAGGCACGAGCAGCGTGCCCGGGGCGTGCTCGGCGCGCAGCGAGCCGACGGCGCAGGGCGCGAGGACCTGCCGGACGCCGACCGATCGGAGCGCCCAGAGGTTGGCCCGGTAGTTGACCAGGTGCGGCGGGTAACGGTGTCCCTGCCCGTGCCGGGCGAGGAACGCGACGCGGCGGCCGTCGACATCACCGATGACGACGTCATCGCTGGGCTGTCCGAACGGCGTGTCGACACTGATCCGTTCGGGCGAGTCGAAGAAGGAGTAGAACCCGGAGCCGCCGATGACGCCGATGTCCGCTCGCTGCGCTGAAGTCATGCAGCCGAGGTTAGCCAGCGGCCGGTGATGGTCCGGACGCCGCTGCGGGCATCAGTGGACGACGCGGTCCACTGGGATGGGGATGTGGATCGAGCCCGCGCTCAGGCGGGGGTGCGTCAGGCGGCGGTGCCGCCGCTGCTCGAGGCGGTCGACGTCGAGCTCGACGCCGACGTGGCCTTGTCGCTGCTGGACGAGGTGGCCGAGGAGTCCTTGGCCGTCTCCTTGCTCGCGGACTCATTCGTCGACGAGCTCGAGGAAGTCGCCTTCTTGCCGGAGTCGCGGGAGTCGGTCTTGTAGAAGCCGGAACCCTTGAAGACGACTCCGACCGCGCCGAACTGCTTGCGCAACAGGCCACCGCACTCGGGGCACACGGTCAGGGCGTCATCGGAGAAGGACTGCTGGACATCGAAGGCGTGCCCGCAGTCCTTGCATGCATAGGCGTAGGTCGGCACGGCGCACAGTGTACGGCGTGATCGGTGAA
The DNA here is from genome assembly GCF_058148645.1 of Flexivirga sp. YIM B11880. Lineage (NCBI taxonomy): Bacteria > Bacillati > Actinomycetota > Actinomycetes > Micrococcales > Dermacoccaceae > Flexivirga > Flexivirga sp. YIM B11880. The sequence continues at coordinate 106,806 of NZ_JBMAMH010000005.1, read as the reverse complement.
TGCTCGTAATCCACTGCTGCCCGCGTCATTGATCCGGGTCCGTGCGCCACGGTGTCGACCAGCCCGCCATCCGACCATCGCGCGAGACGGAACGCACCCGGCGGATCGCCTGCTCGCGCGACCGGGCGGTGGTCACGAGCAGCAACTGGTCGCCGTGTCGTATGACGGTCCGCGGCCCCGGCACGAAACCGCGGTCACCGCGCACGATCAGCGTGACGTTGGCACCTTCGGGCAGACGCAGCTCCTGGATCTCGACGCCGTTGAGCCGCGAGGTGCCGCCCACGTGCAACTGCAGTACGTCCGCGCGCAGTTCCTCCAGCGGAGTGGCCTCCACATCGAGGTCGATGACCTGGGCGGACTCGGCGAGGCCGAGCTTGCCGGCGATCCACGGCATCGGCAACGCCTGCACGAGGGTGAAGACCAGCACCAGGACGAAGACCAGGTCGAAGATCCATTCGGTGCGCGGGGTGCCGACGGTGAGCGGCACCGTCGCGAGCACGACGGGGACCGCGCCGCGCAGACCGGCCCATGACAGGAAGAGCTGCTCGCGCCAGGGGAAGCGGAACCAGCTCAGACTGGCGAAGACAGACAGCGGCCGCGCGATCAGCAGCAGGACGAGCCCCACGACGATGGCCGGCACGACCTGTGATCCGAGGCGGCTCGGCGACGCGAGCAGGCCGAGCAGCACGAAGAGCCCGATCTGGGCGAGCCAGCCGACCGCTTGGGCGAAACCGTGGACGGCCCGGTGGTGCGGCAGGTTGCTGTTGCCGAGCACGAGCGCGGCCAGGTAGACGGCGATGAAGCCGCTGGTGTGCGCGAGGCTGGCCGCGGCATACGCCAGCACGGTGACGGCGAGGATGCCGATGGAGAAAAGACCGGACGAACCAGGCGCCGCCCAGCGGGCGACCCGGGCGAAGAACCATCCGAGCACGAGCCCGATGACGGTTCCGCCGGCCAGTTCGAGCACCGCCTGGATGGCGATGAACCACCAGGGGTGTGCGGTCCGGCCGGGGGTGGCGGCGTCGGCGAGTGCCACGACCAGCAGCACGACGGGAGCGTCGTTGAAGCCCGACTCCGCCTCCAGCACGCCGGTCAGCCGGCGCGGCAGGGTGACCCGCTTGAGCACCGAGAACACGGCGGCGGCGTCCGTGGACGTGACGATGGCACCGAGCAGCAGCGCGATCGTCCACGACTTCCCGAGCAGCGGCACCACGAAGGCCGCGACGATGACGACGGACACGAGCACCCCGACCGTGGCCAGCAGCGCGGCCGGTGCGACCGACCGGCGGATGCCCGACCAGCGGGTGGAGATGCCGCCCTCGGCCAGGATGAGCGCGAGGGCGGAGTAACCGAGGACCTGGGTCAGCTCCGGGTTCTCGAAATGTATGCCGAGCCCGGCCTCGCCCATGACCAGCCCGATCCCGAGGTAGAGGACGAGCGTCGGCATGCCGGAGCGGTTGGCAAAGCGCACCGCCGCGATGGATACCAGCAGCACCAGGGATCCGATGAACAGAACGAATGCCAGGTCGTGAGTGGTGAAGCTCGACGCGGCGGAGGCGGCCACACGGGTCTCCTTCGCAGGATGGGATCGACCGGAGTTGGGGCCAGTATTTCAAACGCGCCGACCGACCGGAGTCACCCCGCAGGAGGGAGTCAGGACGGCATCGACCGCACGGTCGTGGGGCTCGGCGGGTACGTCGGACACCAGCTCGTCGTCGAAAAGCATTGTCAGGACTGGGCATTGCGCCTCGGCACGGTAAAGCGCACGGTCGTAGCTGCCGCCACCCTGCCCCAGCCGGAGGCCGGTATGGCGTGCGACCGCCAGTCCGGGACTGACGATCAGCTCAACCGCAGCGATCGCGTCCGGTCCGAGGTCGGCGCCCGTCGCGACGTCGCGCCAGGAGAGATCCTTGTCCGGCAACAGGATCGGCACCAGCAGCCGAACGCCCAAGGAACTCAAGGCATCTCGCACGGCGTCGGTCGGTGGCTCGGTCGGCAGCGCCTCGTAGATCGCGGCGGACCGGACCGGTCGCGCGCTCAACCAGTCGCGCAGCCCGCCGGCGAGGCGCTCGCCATACCGCTCCCATTCCTCGACCGAGGCGGTCGCCCGCCGCTCCCGGCGTGCCGCGCGCACGAGGCGTCGGGCCGCGACCTTGTCCGGCGGCAACGCGAGCGGGGACATGTGGCGAATTCTTCCCGGAACTGCCGGGTACGACAACGACGAGTGTCCTAACCTTGGGCACCATGACGAGTGAGGGGGCACCACGAGTGCACACGGCGGTCATTCCAGCGGCAGGTCTCGGCACCCGGTTCCTGCCGTCCACCAAGGCGATTCCCAAGGAAATGCTGCCGGTGGTGGACAAGCCGGCCATCCAGTACGTCGTGGAGGAGGCCGAGCGAGCCGGCATCCACGACATCCTGATGGTGACCGGACGCAACAAGGCCGCCCTCGAGGACCACTTCGACCGGCACTGGGAGCTGGAGCAGGCGCTCGAGCGCAAGGGCGACGAGCTCCGACTGCGTCGGGTGCGCAAGTCCGCCAACCTCGGCAACGTGCATTTCATCCGGCAGGGCGAACCGCTCGGTCTCGGGCACGCGGTGCTCTCGGCGCGCACCCACGTGGGCGACAACCCGTTCGCCGTGCTGTTGGGTGACGACCTCATCGACGAGCGGGATCAATTGCTGGAGCGCATGGTCCAGACCCAGGAGACGTACGGCGGCTGCGTCGTCGCCCTGATGGAGGTGCCGGAGGAGCAGATCCACCTCTACGGCTGCGCGGCCGTGTCGCCCGTCCCGGGCGGGGCCGACGACATCGTCCGGGTCAGCTCGCTGGTGGAGAAGCCGGCGATCGGAGAGGCGCCGAGCAATCTGGCGATCATCGGCCGCTACGTGCTGTCACCGCAGATCTTCGACGTGCTGGAGCGCACCGAACCCGGCCGGGGCGGCGAGATCCAGCTGACCGACGCGCTCCGCGAGATGACGCAGGACGGATCCGGTCCCGGGCGAGGCGTCACCGGAGTGGTCTTCCGGGGTCGTCGTTACGACACCGGCGACCGGCTCGACTATCTCAAGGCGATGGTGCGGCTGGCCGTGCGGCACCGCGACTTCGGCTCCGACTTCCGCGGTTGGCTGACCGACTGGATCGACTCCGACGAGGGACGTGGCCGGAACGCCGAGGTCAAGGAAGCCCCGGCGGAGCAGCTCGGGCACTGAGCCGCGGGACCGTGGGGTGATTACCCTGGCCAGGTGCTCACTTTCGATGAATACCAGCAGCACGTGGTCGCCTCGGTGCGCGCCCGGTCGGCCGAGAGCCGGCCGACGGCCGACGTTGCGGACCTCCTGGGGCTGGTGACCGCGGAGCCGGTGCGCAGCGCGGTGGCGCTGCCCGGCTTCACCAACTCCGCGATGGACGGGTATGCCGTGAGCGCCGCCGACCTGGACGGCGCGTCGGAGCAGGCACCGGTGACGCTGCCCGTCACGGGCGACGTGCCGGCCGGTGACACCCGAACGCTGGAGCTCACGCCGGGATCGTGCTGGCGGATCATGACCGGCGCACCGCTGCCGGCCGGCGCCGACGCGGTGGTGCAGGTCGAGCTGACCGACGGCGGAGTGGAGACGGCGCAGGTCCGCGCCGCGGTAGCGGTGGGCACCGCCGTCCGGCACCAGGGTGAGGACGTGCAGCCCGGCGATGAAGTCCTCGCGGCCGGAACGCTCTTGCAGCCACGACACGTGCCGGTGCTGCTCTCGGTCGGAGTCGAGCAGGTCTCGGTCATTCCCCGGCCGCGAGTGGCGGTGGTGAGCACCGGGGATGAGCTGGTGTCGCCAGGGGAGCAGGCCGGTCACGGCCAGGTGGTCGACTCCAACGGGCCGATGTTGGCCGCGCTGGCGGCGGAGTGCGGCTTCGAGGTGATCGGGGTCCGACGAGCGGGCGACACCGCAGACGCGGTCCGCGCGGTCCTGAAGGAGGTCGCCGGACAAGCTGACCTGATCGTCACCAGTGGCGGGGTCAGCGCAGGGGCGTTCGAGCCGATGAAGCTGGCCTTCGAGGGCAGCGGGGACTTCGAGTTCGTCCAGGTGGCCATGCAGCCGGGCAAACCACAAGGCTTCGGCAAGCTCGACGGCACACCGGTTTTCGCCCTTCCCGGCAACCCGGTCAGCTCCCTCGTGTCGTTCCTCATGTTCGTCGCTCCAGCAGCCCGGGTGCTCGCGGGCCGCGACCCCTCCGTGCCGACCGTGGAGGCAGCGGTGGCGCAGCGATGGACGTCACCGCCGGGTCGCCAGCAGTTCGCCCGCGTGGTCTTCGACGACGACGGCCGGCTCGTCCGTCCGATCGGTGGCCAGGGCTCCCACGTGCTCGGCGGTCTCGCCGGATCGCAGGCGCTGGCCATCGTCCCCGCGGACACCACTGAGGTGGCGGTGGGCGAGAAGCTGCGCGTCATACCGCTGGACGGTCAGGCATGACAATCGACAGAGGTGAGCACCCGATGACGGAGCCCGTGAAACTCACGCACGTCCGGGCGGACGGCACGGCACACATGGTGGACGTCAGCGCCAAGACGGTGACCGCGCGTGTCGCCGAAGCCCGCGGTCGTGTCCTGTTGTCCGCCAAGGCGATCGACGCCCTGCGTGGCGGCAACGTGCCCAAGGGCGATGCCCTCGCCGTCGCGCGCATCGCGGGCATCCAGGCCGCCAAGCGCACGCCCGACCTGGTGCCGCTCGCGCACCCGATCGCCGTGCACGGCGTCTCGGTCGACCTCACCGTGCAGGACGACGGGGTCGACATCGTCGCCGAGGTGCGCACCGCCGACCGGACCGGCATCGAGATGGAGGCGCTGACCTGCGTGGCGGTCGCGGCACTGGCGCTCATCGACATGGTGAAGGCGGTCGACAAGCACGGTCGGATCACCGACGTGCGAGTCACCGCGAAGGCCGGCGGCCGTTCGGGGGACTGGCGGGAGGAGTCCTGATGAGCACTGCCTGGGTGATCACCTGCTCCAATCGTGCGTCCGCCGGCGTCTATGACGACCGCTCCGGCAAACTGCTCGAGAACGCCCTGCAGGACTGGGGATTCGCCGTGACGCGCAAAGTCGTGCCGGACGGCCCACCGGTCGGGGAGGCGCTGCGTGAGGCGGTGCAGGCGGGTGCACGCGTCGTGCTCACGACCGGCGGCACCGGCATCTCGCCCACCGATCGCACGCCGGAGGAGACGCTCGCGGTGCTGGACCGGGAGGTGCCGGGCATTCCCGAAGCGCTGCGGGCCGAGGGGCTGCGGGGCGGCATACCGACCGCGTGCCTGTCCCGCGGCATCGCCGGCGTGGCAGGCAGTGCCCTGATCGTCAACCTGCCGGGGTCGACCGGTGGGGTGAAGGACGCACTCAGCTTGCTCGAAACCGTGCTGCCACATGCCGTTTCACAGCTCGACGGGGGAGACCATTAGCTCACGGTGGTGGCCGGCCGCGGTCGCCGGCGAATGGGGTGGCTCGCGAATCCTGCTGCGCGGACTGCGGGCTCACGCCGACAAGAAGGAGTTCCTGGCGCTGCGCGCGGCCAACGCGGCGTGGACTCGACCCTGGGACTCGACCGCACCGGCCGCGGGCCGTGCCGTCTCGATGAGCTACTCCCAGATGGTCCGCTTCCAGGACCGGGAGGCCAAGGAGGGCCGGCTGCTGCCGTTTGCCATCGAGCGGGACGGCGAACTCGTCGGGCAGATGCACTTGTTCGGGATTTCGCGAGGAGCGCTGCTGTCGGCGTCGGCCGGCTACTGGATCGCCGAGCGGTATGCCGGCCGGTCGATCACGCCATTCGCGCTCGCCATGCTGATCGACCATGCGTTCGGCGACGTCGGCCTGCACCGCGTGGAGGTCAACATCCGGCCGGACAACGATGCCAGCCTGCGGGTGATGGAGAAGCTCGGTCTGCGGGAGGAGGGGGTGCGCAAGCGCTACCTGCACATCAACGGTGCCTGGCACGACCACCTGACCTTCGCCGTCACGACCGAGGAGCTGCCGAGCGAGACCATGGTGGAGCGGTTGCGTCGCCGGGTGTCCGGCTGACACGAAATCCGTTGTAACCGCTGTTGCACCTGTGAAAACGCTTGGCAGCCAACCCGCTTGGCGGCGGTATCGCTGATCGAGCACACTGCCGTCTTGCTGTGCAAGCAGCGACACACCGCGGACCTCCACGGCTCGCAACGGTTTTGGCTCTAACGTCTTGTTCCGTGCAGCAGCCGAGCAGCCTGATCTTCCTGGCCATCATCCTCATCTGGGCTGCCTATCTGTTGCAGCACTGGATCCGGCGTCGCGAGGCCTTGGCCACCGCGCGCTCGGTCGACCAGTTCAGCGATGCCATGCGGGTGCTCGAACGCCGCGAGCGCCGCGTCGAGATCGACGGCATCGTCGAGCAGACCTCCGAAGCACCGCACGCCAGCCGACCCTCGGCAGCGCAGGCCCGCACGAGCGCGCCGCGTCCGTCACTGCGAGCAGGGACCGTCATGACCGGAGAACCTCAGCCCACCGTCACCGGACCGTCGAGCCACGAGCGCATCGCCGCCGACACTCCCACCACCGAGGACCGCACGGAGAGCGCCTGGCGGCGCTTCACACGGATCGCCGCCACCGCGGGTTCGCCCAAGCTGCGGGCCATCGCACTCATCGCGAGTGTGTCCGTGCTGTTGATCACCGTTGTCTGCGCGCCGTTCGGCGCGTTGCCGTGGTGGTCCCCGATCCTGATGCTCGCCGTCTCCGGCGGCGCCCTCTACTGGTGCCGCATCTCGGCGATGGCCGCCGCTGTCGCCCACCGGCCGGCCGGCGCTCGCGCTCCCAAGCCGGCCATGCGCACCCGGCGGACAGCTCCGTCGCAGGCCGCCCCGGTCGCCGGTCGCAAGGGTGCAGCAAAGCTGCCGAAGCGCAAGACCGAGGCGCACGTGCCGGTGGCGAAGGCGACGATGCCGGCTCCCGTTGCTGCGGCTCCCGCGCCGCAGCCGGTTGTCGAGCAGGTCTTCGACGTGTCCGCCTCGATCCCTGACTCCATGCCTGTGGCGACGGATGTCCCGGCGCCGGCCAAGACTGTCGCCGAGGGTGCCTGGCGCCCCGTGGCGGTGCCACCTCCGACATACACGATGAAGGAGCGCGCCCCCGAGCGGCCGCAGCAGGCCCCCGCGCCGACCACGGGCGCCACGTCCTACGAACACGTCCCGAACGAGGACCTGCCCTTCGACGGGCTCGCGCTCGACCAGGACCTCGACGACCTGCCGTCGGTCTTCCGCGCGGGCTGACCCGCTCCGAGCGCGGCGACCCCGCCACGGCGGGCGCCCGGATTTAACCCGGCGCCCTCTGGGTGTTAAAGTTGCTCTCGCTTCCCGGGGCATTGGCGCAGTTGGTAGCGCGTCTCGTTCGCAATGAGAAGGTCAGGGGTTCGAATCCCCTATGCTCCACCAATTCGACGTAGGGCCGGACACTCAGCTGTCCGGCCCTACCTCGTTTTCCCTGACCGTGCGTGGTGGCCGCCTTCGACGATGTGCTGCCGTCAGGGAGCCGATGCCGGTGACGCAGGAGCTCAGGCGGGCGATCCCGGGGCTGCAGCGGGGCGGTGAGCGAACGACGGGGCAGGATCCTTGTTTGAGGTTCGTCGGAGATCAGCGGGGTACGTTCCCGACACAGCGTCGCGCCGGCCATGCCATTTCGAGGAAAGGACACACCTTGCTCGCCCTCATCCTGTTTTTGATCCTGATCTGCGTCGTGCTGGGAATCTTCGGTGCCGTGGTGCACGGGCTGCTGTGGCTATTGATCGTCGCCGTGGTGTTGTTCCTGGCGACGCTGGTGTTCAGCGGCACGCGGTTGCGCAAACGAACCCACCGGTGACCGCCCGTCACCACAATCCGCAGCGGTACTACCCCTTGTGAGGAGTTGTGATGTTCGAAGCAGACGACATTCGTGACTGGCGCGGCCAGGACGTGGTGGATCAGGACGGATCGAAGATCGGCGTCCTGGAGGCGGTGTATTACGACACCGCCAGTCAGGACCCGACGTTCGCGTCGGTGCAGATCGGGATGGTCGGCCGGCATCGGCTCACCTTCGTCCCGCTCGAGGGTGCCAGAGTGGCTCCGAAGCAGGTGCGGGTGATGGTCGACAAGAAGCTCGCCAAGGAGGCGCCGACCATCGATACCGATGGTGAACTCGATGCCGCCGAGGAACCCGCACTGTTCGAGCACTACAAGCTGCCCTATATTCCGGGCGCCAGCGGTGAACGTCGCCTGGGCCGTCGCTGACCTTCGCGTCACCGATCGGCGATTCGTGTCGTTGGAGGGGAGAGCCGGATGGGCGTGGCTGACCGGTTGGACGCGTTCCAGCAGCGCCACCGGACCGCCGGGTTCGCGCTCGGGGTGCTGTACAAGTACGTCGACGACAACGGTGGCTATCTGGCGGCGTTGATCGCCTATTACGCGTTCGTGTCGTTGTTCCCGCTGCTGCTGTTGCTGTCGACGGTGCTGGGATACGTGCTGGCAGGCGACCCGCACGTGCAGCAGCAGGTGCTGCACTCGGCCCTCTCACAGTTCCCGGTCGTGGGGGGCCAGCTCGGTGAGCCCAAGAAGATCGGCGGCGGTCTGACCGGCCTGATCGTCGGGGTGCTCGGGTCGCTGTACGGCGGGCTCGGCGTAGCCCAAGCGTTGCAGTATGCGATGAACACCGCCTGGAGGGTGCCGCGCAACAGCCGGCCCAACCCGTTCAAGTCCCGCGGCCGCAGTCTGCTGCTGCTGGCCACCGGCGGTGTCGCGGTGCTGGCCACCACCGTGTTGTCCACCCTAGGCGCCGGCGGGACCTCCTTCGGGCCGGCGCTCAAAGTACTGGTCCTGGCTGCCTCGGTGGTGGTCAACGCCGCGGTGTTGGTGTTCGTCTTCCGCATCTCCACCGCCCGCGACCTAAGCCTGGCCGATATCGCGCCGGGCGCGATCGCCGCCGCGATCGCTTGGCAATTGCTCCAGTCGTTCGGGGTCGTCTACGTCGCCCATGTCATCAAGGGCGCCTCGGCCACCAACGGGGTGTTCGCGCTCGTGCTGGGCATGCTCGCCTTCTTGTACCTGACCGCCACCGTGGTGGTGATGTGCGTCGAGATCAACGTCGTGCGGGTGGACCATCTGCACCCACGGGCGCTGCTGACCCCGTTCACCGACGATGTCGACCTGACCACCGGTGACCGCCGTTCCTACACCGGCCAGGCAGAAGCACAACGATCCAAAGGCTTCGAAGACGTCGACGTCACGTTCAACCCGTCCGAACGATCCGAGGACTGACCGACGCCGTTTCGCGATCAGCTCCACCGGAACGACGTGGGGCCGGACACTTCGGTGTCCGGCCCCACATCGTTTCCCAACCGCCTACTGGGTGAGCGCGTTCAGCCAGGTGGTGCCGTTCGGGGATCCGACGCCGGTGACGTCGTCATACCCGGGACGCACGTGGATGGTCAGCGGGTTGTCGTCGTCGAACCACCGCGCCGAGTAGACGTAGCCGCCACTCGCGTCGACCCCGTTGACGTAGTCCACGCGGACGTCGCCGGGGTAGGCCGCCAGGTCGTTCTTGGTGATGTCGTATGCCGTTGACCGCGCGGCATACAGCGCGGGGTTGGCCAAGCCGTAGGGTCCGTGCTGCTGCACCGCGAGCGCGAACATGCCCGCGAACAGCGGCGAGGAGAGACTCGTGCCCCCGATGCGGTACTCGGAGTATGCACTGTGCCCGTCGGGGAACAGCTGCGTCTGCCCGATCAGCATGCCGGTGTTGGGGTCGCCGAGGGCGGAGACATCGGGCACGGTCCGCATCGGGGCGCCGCCGTAGACCTCGCTGATCGAGTTCGGTACGACGCCCTTCTGGTAGGCCGGCTGGGCGAACAGCCGTGAGGTGCCACCACCCGAGCCGTAGAGGTAGGCACCGGGCATCGGCGGGTTCCAGGCGCCGTTCTGCAGGGTGCTCTTGCCGGTCTCCCAGCCGAGTTCGAACAGGCGCGTGTTGTCCGCGGTCACGCCCATCGAGGTGCCGCCGACGGCGGTGACGTAGGGGCTGGATGCCGGCCAGTCGGGTGTCGGTGTCGCCCCGGCGACGCCGCCGGTCTCGTCGCCGTTGTCACCCGAGCTGAAGAAGAGGCTGATGCCCTCCGCTGCGGCCTGGATCTGGGTGTCCAGTTGCGGCTTGATGTAGCCCTTCGGCAGCGCCTCACCGCCATACCCGTAGGAGTTGGACACGATGTCAGCCAGGTGGTTGTCGACGACCTTGTTCATGATCGCGTCGAGGTCCCGGTAGTTGTTCGGGGCGCCGATGTAGACCAGGTTCGCGCCCGGAGCCATGGTGTGCACGGCTTCGAGGTCGAGCGCTTCCTCACCGGCCCAGCCCTGCGGGTCTTGTTGCTTGTTGACCGCGCGGTTGTAGGTGCCCGGCGGAACGACTTCCGTGAGGTTGGGCTTGGGTAGCCCGTGCAGCGAGGAGTAGGTGTCGAGGTCCTGCTTCATCGTCGGCGACGCGTAGGCGTCGATCACGCCGACCGTCACGCCGGCGCCGTTGTTGCCAGCTTTGATCGTGCCGGCCAGGCCGTACGCGCCCTGCAGTTGGGCACCTGCATAGCCGCACGGCGCGAATGCCGAAGGGACGTCCGGCAATTTAGTGCCGTCAGGAGTCGCGGTGTTCTGGACCGTCTTTTCCCCCCAGTATGCCGAGCACGGTTGCGCGTTCTTGAACACCGGCGGCGCGGGTACGACGTCGGCCCGCGCCAGCGTGGCCGAGTCGTCCAGCCCGATGACCGCCTCGACCGTCCCGACGGACGCCGGCACGCTGAGCGGTGTGGTGTTGGCGCGCAGCACCCGGCCCTGGAAGGAGTACTCGGCAAAGCTCGTGCCGAACATCGTTGCGGCGTTCGAGACGGTGGTGGTTGCCTCGACATACTTGTTGTTCGCCGGCACCGAGCCCACCTGTGCACCCTGCGATTTCAGCCACGACTTGACCGCGGCCACTTGTCCGGCGGTGGGTGAGAACTTGGCGCGGTACTGCGCAGGCGTGAGGAACTTGCCGTAGAGGGCGTTCCCCGGTGTGGACACTGCCATCGCATAGCCGGACGCGTCCGCCTTGTTCGGCAGGTAGATGCGGAACGTGACCTTGTCGGCCCCGTGGGCGGAGCCGATCTTGTGGGCCGAAGTCGCCCACGGCGCCTGCGATCCGCTGAGCGTATGGCGACCGGTTGCCGGCGCGGCTTGTGCGCTGACGGCTCCGATGCCTGCGAGCGCGGTGGCGCCGGCGATGGCCATGAGCGTGCGAAGGGTTCGAGTTCGTGACACGAGGACTCCAATGGTGCGGTCGGAAAAGCGGCTCTCCCCGAGTCGGAGTCGCGGTCGCCGTGGCGGACGACCGAGATCATTCTGCGCCGAATTCCGCTCGTGCTGGAAGAAATGCGCCGATTTTTCCGCGGTGACTTTCCGCGCCGGTGGTCGGCATGTCCGACACCGGTCCCCGGGATGTACGAGCGCTTGCTCGTGCCATCGGGTGATCTCGCAAGTGGCGGACGCACTCCAGTTCCCCATGCGCGACCGTGACGCCCTCGGTGGGCGCACCTCAGAAGAGCACGACGTCGGCGCGGATGCCGGGCAGTTCGTCGCGGCCGGACAGCGCGCGGGCAAAGTCAATGGCGTCGTAGGACGGGACGCCGTCGCCGTCAGCGCGGTTCGCCGATCCTGCCGGGCCGGTGAGCACCACATCGCCGTGTCCTGTCGCCCGCTGCCAGGCACGTGCCGCGTCCGCGGCGATCAGGGCGTCGTGGTCCGCGGTGAGCCGCAGCGGGGCGCCGGTCGCCCGGCAGATGTCGATGCGATGCATCCAGGCATCCCGTGTGTAGACGGTGTCGTTGAGGAAGCCGAGAGTCGCCCAGCCGACAGGCGGCGGAAAGCGAAAGCGCAGTGCGCGCACCGGAGCCGGCATTCGGGTGCGGCCACGCACGCCGCGTCGGCCGGCGTCGACGAGCGCCTGGCGCAGCTGTGCCGGGCTCAGTCCGGACCGCTCGCGGATCTGGAGGTCGTTGACAGCGTCGATCTGCAGCCGGTCACCCTTCTCCTTGCGCCCGAGTCGCTGCTGACGCAACTGCTCCCGGATCCGCGCGCCGGCCTCAGCCGCACCGATGAGGTGCGCGACGATGTCGCGGACGGTCCAATCGTCGCAATCCGTCGGTGCGGTCCACTGGTCGTCGGTCAGCGAGCCGAGCACCTCGTCGAGGCGGCGATATTCCTCCGCGGCGAGGATCATCCACTGGTGGTGGCCGTGCACGGTGAGCGTGTTGTTCTGAGTGGTCATCGATGTGCTCCTGTCAGCCGAACGTGGGCGAGAAACATGTCTGTGGCATCGGCCGCCAGGCGGGTCCACCGGCTGCCACCAGGGTCGTTGGCGAGCTGCTGGGCGGCCATGCCGGTCATCAGGGCAGTCCACAGGTCGAGGTGCCGCTGCTCGTGGATTCCGATCGGCGCGAAGCGAACCCGCATGCGGGCGTAGGCGTCCACGGCCGGTGCGTAGGAATCCGCCGATGGTTCGAAGCCGGGCAGGGTCCGTTGGAAGAGCAGCTGATAGCGCACCGGGTCGTCCACGCAGAAGCGCAGGTAGGTCCGCGCCGCCGCACGCAGTAGGCGCACCGGGTCGCGGTGGGACGGAACGGCCTGCACCGCCGCGTAGAACGCCTCAGCGGCCGAGCGAAACATGGCGTCATACATGTCCGTCTTGGCCGTGAAATAGGAGTAGAGACTCGGCGCGCGGATGCCGACCGCTGCCGCGACCTGGCGCAGCGTGAATCCCGACAGGCCGTGCTCGCTCGCGAGTGTCCAGCACGCCTGCAGAATCTCCTGGCGTGCCGAGTCCCGCCGTGCCTCACGTCCCAGTGGCATACGCCGAACCTCCTGTCTCAAGACCGCGGTTGGAGCGCGCCCTCGCTTCTGACTCTGCCTAACAATGTTAGGCAACGCAAACGACGATAGGCAAGGGTTTGGGCAGATCGCTGCGCATGTGTTGGCTGTGGACCGGTCGGTTGCTCGTCGTCGCCGGGGAGACACTTGGCGTCGCGACGGCGCTCGCAGAACCGGGCGGCGCCCTCGAAGGGGACTGGCTGACCGCTGTTTGTCCTCATCACGTATCGATCGTGCGGGAGATGTCGGGGGATAACGCGGAGCTGCCCACGTCTCGGCTATGCGATGGAAAGCCGAATTTCTCAGCTAGTTTGGGGCAAAGATGTAGTCCTTTGCCCTTGTGCAAGCCATCGAACAAGAGTATGATGAAGCACGAACGCAAACCAGCAACACGAGCGCGGACAGGATGGTCCTGCGTTTGGTGGTTTGCCCGATCCGGTGGACCTGTCGGCGTATGCCGTGCCCGATGGTGCGGGAGTGTTGGCGGGCGTGCCGGCCGGAGCTGGCAGTGGGATGCGGCCGGGCACCGGGGCGGCAGCGCGGAAACTGCTGCACGGGGCGGTGGACCCGATCCGAGACGTGGGGGACGCGTGCGGTCAGTTGTCCGATGCGGACCTGGCCGACGCTGCGGAGATGTTGTTGCGGGTCCGCGAGGGTGCGGAGCGGTCGCTGGTGTTGGCCCTGGCGGACGCCATCCAGCGTGGGGTGGTGCAAGCCTCGGACAGTGGCGGCGCGCGGCAGTGGCTGACCGACCGAGCCGGGTTTCTGGAGCCGGCCGAGGCCAGCCGGTTGACGGTGGCGGCGGAGGCGCTCAATCGGCCGGAGAACGCGCGGTTACGGGCGGGGTTCGTGGCCGGCGGGTTGAGCGCGGCGATGCTGGTGACGGTGCTGGGCGAGGTGCCCCAGGCGATGGTGGCGCTGCCGGACGCCCAACGCGAGCAGGTGATCGGTTATTACCTGCAGCTGATACAACCGGGCAGCACCCGCGCCCAGTTACGAGGATTGACCAAACGCATCATCGCCGAATTCGGCGACGATCAGCAGCCGGACGCCGAGGAGAAGGCCCAACGGGCCGAGTCCGTGTCGTGGCGGGAGTTGCCCAGCGGGTTGGTGGAGCTGCTCGCGATCTTGTCGCCGGGACACGCCGCGCAACTGAGCGAGGCGATCACCGCGCTGTCCGGGCCGCAACCCGGCACGGACTCGGGCACCGGCGCGACGGTGCGCGATGAGCGGACCCCGGGCAAACGGCGCGCGGACGCACTGATGGAGCTGGTCGGGGCGGCGGCCCGGTGCGCGGACCGGGACGCGATGCGCTCCACGGCCAAGGTGATCGTCACGATGGGCCTGGACGGTCTGCTGCGTCGGCTCGGCCGGCAGGGGTTCGCGGTCACGGCGACCGGGCAGGTGCTGGACGCGACCACCGCCCGTCACCTGGCCTGTGCCGGGGACATCATCCCGGTGATCCTGGGCAGCAATGGTCAGCCGGTGGATGTCGGTGGTGAGGTGCGGTTGTTCACCGGGGCGGTGCGCACCGCGATCATCGTGCGGGACAAGCACTGCACGTTCCCCGGCTGTGACCGGCCGCCGGGCTGGTGCGAGGCGCACCACATCATCCCGTGGTGGGCCGGCGGCCCCACCATTGCAAGCAACGGCACCCTGTTGTGCAAACGCCACCACAGCGTGGTCCACGCCAAGGGCTACCTCGCGACCATCACCCCCGACGGCATGGTGGTCTGGGACCTGACCCCGGACCGGATGACCAACCTGCCACCCCGGAACCGCAACGCCGCCTGACCGTTAGAGCGTGGTCTGGTCGCGCTTCGCGCGTCGGTGCGACGATGCACTCATGGCGCACCTGACATCTGGCCCGGCATACCTCGACTACCGCGGACGCGACGACGTCCGCAGCGGGGGAGCGCGGCTGATCCCGATCACCACACCGTCCGGCACCTTCCGGGTGTGGACCAAGCGGGTCGGCAACAATCCCGATCTCAAGTTGCTGCTGCTGCACGGCGGTCCCGGCTGCACGCACGAATACTTCGAGGCCTGCGACAGCTTCCTGCCCGTGGCCGGGGTCGAGTATTACTACTACGACCAGCTCGGCTCGACACGCAGTGACCATCCCGATGACGAATCGCTGTGGGAGCTGGACCGATTCGTCGACGAGGTGGAGCAGGTGCGCACAGCGCTCGGTCTGGACGCGAGCAACTTCGTGCTTCTCGGCCACTCCTGGGGCGGCATCCTGGCCACCGAATACGCGCTCCGGCACCAGCAGCACCTCCGCGGGCTGGTGATCTCCAACATGATGTCGAGCGTCCCGGCATACAACGCGTATGCCGAGCGAGTGCTCATGCCCGACATGGATCAGGAGAAGCTGGCGCGCATCAAGCAACTGGAGGCCGACGGTGACGTCGACAATCCGCTCTACGAGGAGCTGCTGCTGGAGCAGCACTACGTCCACCACGTGCTGCGGATGCCCGCGACCGAGTGGCCGGAGCCGGCACAGCGCGCGATGGCGCACATCAATCCCGTCATCTACCGCAAGATGCAAGGCCCGAGCGAGCTCGGCATCTCCAGCGACGCGACGCTCGCTCAGTGGGACCGGACCGACGAGCTGAGCGCGATCACGGTGCCAACGCTGGTGATCGGGGCGCGGCACGACACCATGGACCCCGACTTCATGCGGATGATGTCGCAGCGACTACCGAACGGGCGGCACCTGCACTGCCCGTCCGGCAGCCACCTGGCGATGTATGACGACCAGGACGTCTACTTCTCCGGTTTGATCGACTTCCTCACGGATCTGTGACCCGCGGTCAGTGCGACCGGCCGGTGATCAGCGGCCACATCGGCTGAACCTGTCGGCTGTCGGAGGTGAAGCCCAGCTTGGGCAGCCCGAGGCCCTCCTCGATGGTGAGCAGCATCGAGTAGTGGTTGTATGCCGTGTCGTCCGTGACGTGACGCGGGCCCTTCGAGGTCACCACCACCATGGGGACCAACCCACCGCCATACACGCCACCCGGCCAGTCCGCGCTGACAGCCGGATCACCCGCGGGCAGCACCGGCGAGTCGCAGCAGCCGGCGGTGGACAGGTAGTAGTTGTCGGCCGGGTTCGAGCCGTCGTAGTCGGTCTCGTCGGCGGTGACGAAGATGACGCTGTTCGGCGTCCACGCCTTGCTGTGCCTGATGGTGTTCACCGTCTTCTTCAGGAACGCGTCGGCCTTGGCCTTCAGTGACTCGTCGGCGGCGTCACCGGAAGTGTCGCTGTAGGGACACGGGGTCTCCGCGTGCCCGGCGATCGAGCTGTAGACGCCACCGTGCATGTCGTTGCACTGGTCCGGGCTGATCCAGACGTAGCGCGGTGCATGCGGCGAATTCAGATCATGCCTCAGGGAATTGATCGGCTTCACCTGCGCCATCCGTGCGGCGTTCTCGCGCACATCGGTGTAGAGCGCGAAGGGATTGTGCTTGCTCGCGTAGAGCGCGCCGCCGGTGGCCGGCCACTGGTCGGGCAGGTAGCCCGCGGACGGCATCGCGTCCATGTAAGCGCCCCAGCTGATGTGTGCGGCGTCCAGTTCGTCGACGATGTTGGTGTGGTCGTAGTGGTTGGTTCCGGAGTTCGTCGCCGTCGGGTACCAGCCGTTG
The DNA here is from genome assembly GCF_058148645.1 of Flexivirga sp. YIM B11880. Lineage (NCBI taxonomy): Bacteria > Bacillati > Actinomycetota > Actinomycetes > Micrococcales > Dermacoccaceae > Flexivirga > Flexivirga sp. YIM B11880. The sequence goes on along the minus strand of NZ_JBMAMH010000005.1, from coordinate 90,242 downwards.
TCGTTGTTGACGTCCCAGTTGGATCCGCTGGTCGCCGCGATGTAGTTGGGCTCGCTGGTGTGGGTGACGCCGTAGTATTGCGTCGCCTGGTTGTATGACGCGACCAGGCTGTTCAGGAACGGCATGTTCGGGTCGCCGATCACGTGATCCTGCGCGTGGTTCTCCTCCATGATGATGAACACGTGGCCCAGCCGGTGGCTGTGTGCGTGGGCGTTCGGACTTCCGGACGCCGGTGCGGTTGCTGCGAATCCGAGTGCCGCTGCGGCGACAAGCCCGCCGCCGAAGATCATCCGGCGACTGCGGCGCGACGGTGATGCCGACATATCTGGCCTCCATTTCAGGGTGTGCTCCGTTGCACCGGCACGACGTTTCTCCTGCTGCGTGGAAGCTGTCAATCAGCTGGTACAGCAACCATCCAGCAGGCTCTCGCAAGGTGCCGAGGAAACTCGGAGGAAAGCCGTCGTGGGCGGACATGGCCTGCGACGCTTGACTGTGACGTTACGTCACAGTCGATGATCGGAGCATGCGCGTCAAAGAGTTGGCGGACCTGACCGGCACCACGGTCCGGACCATCCGCTACTACCACCAGATCGGATTGCTTCCGGTTCCCGAGGCGACCGGAGGGGTGCGCGACTACGGCATGACACATCTCGCCCGGCTGGTTCGAGTGCGCTGGCTGGTGGGATCCGGAGTGCCGCTCGCGTCCGTCCGGTCGATGATCCAGCAGTCCGATGGGGACCCGGACGAGCGGGTCGCCGTCCGCACCGACCTGGGCGTGACCCTGGCCGGCGTGGACGAGCGGATCGCCGAGCTCCGCCGGCAGCGGCAGCAGTTGGTCAGCCTGTTGCGGACGACGGAAGAGGGTGGACCGGTGTCGCCCATGCCGAAGGCCGTGCACCGGATGTACGACCGGCTGATCGCGCGCGTCGCTGACGAGGAGGTGGCGGCACTCATCGCGGCCGAGCGGCAAGTGGTCGAATTCGCCTGTTATCGCGGCCAGTTGCCGACGATGATCGTCGAGCTCGCCGAGCGGTTGACCGACGAGCAACTCGACCTCATCGTTCCGCTCTTCGTCGAGTTCCGGGACCTCAACCGGTCGATGGCGACGCTGTCCGAGACGGAGCTGCATCGCCGGGTCGACACGATGGCGGAGCACGCGGTCGATTTCGTGGCGACCCTCGGGTTCTCACCCGTCGAGATCCTGAGCCTGCTCGAGCAGGCGTCGCTGAGCTCCGGCGAATACGTCGGCTATGCGACGACGGAGCTGTTCGCCAAACCCTTGCAGGAACGCTTCCAGATCGGGCTCGCGACCGGGTTGCAGCGACAGGGACTGCTGCCGGCCGAGCCGAAAGGTGCCAACTCATGACCAGTCAGTCCACGACACAACGTGCGCACGAGCACTCCTCGACGGTCGACCCCGTCATCGCAGTGCGCGGCCTCACCAAGAGCTTCGGCCGCTTCCGCGCCGTCGACGACCTCGACCTGGGGGTGGAGCGGGGCGCCGTGCACGGCTTCCTCGGACCGAACGGCGCCGGTAGGACGACGACCATCCGGGTGCTCCTGGGCCTCTATCGCAGAGATGCGGGGCAGGTGACGGTGCTCGGGCGGGATCCCGCCACCCAGAGCGCGGCCATCAACCGGGACCTGTCGTATGTCGCCGGGGAGGTGACCCTCTGGTCGACGCTCACCGGAAGGCAGACGCTCGACGTGCTGGCCGGACTGCGACGTGCCGCCGGTGGCGACTACGACGACGACCGGGAACGCGCGCTGATCGAAGCCTTCGCGCTCGATCCGACGAAGCGCATTCGCAAGTATTCCAAGGGAAACCGCCAGAAGGTCATGCTGGTCGCAGCCTTCGCCGCACGCACCGAGCTGCTCATCCTCGACGAACCGACCTCCGGGCTCGACCCGCTGATGGAACGCACCTTCGCCGACTGTGTGGAACGGGCGACGGCCGAGGGACGCACCGTCCTGCTGTCCAGCCACCTTCTCGGCGAGGTCGAGCAACTGTGTGACGCCGTCACGATCATCAAGGACGGCCGGTTGGTGGAGACCGGACAGCTCTCCCGGATGCGCCACCTCGCGGCGTCCACGATCAGCGCGGTGGTGTCCAGGGACCTCGCCGACCGGGTCGCCGACGAGGTGGTGACGTTGCTCGGCCGGCAGACTGCCGTGACGCGGAACGCATTGCCGGACAATGCAGTTCGCGTGGAGGCGAGCGTGCCCCAGGAGGATGTCGACCGCATCCTGCAGACGCTGCTGCGAGCACGCCCGACCGACGTGCGCTGCACTCCGGCCAGCCTCGAGGACCTTTTCCTCCGCCACTACCGGGTGGCGGCGCGATGATCGGCCCGCGCGGGATCGGTCCCGCACGTCTGTTGCTGCGCACGCACCGCGCGCGCATTCTCGCGTGGTCGGTGCCCTTGGTGGCGCTGCTCGCGGTCGTGGCACCGTCATACGCCGCGACCTATCCGCGGCTGGACCAGCGCCGGCATCTGGTGAGCAGTCTGGGCGACAACGCGGCCACCCGGTTGCTCTACGGTCCGCTGCCCACGCCGGGAACCATCGGTCAACTCGTGGCGTGGGAGATGGGAACCTACCTGATCATCGCGTCATCGGTGATGGCGCTGCTGCTCGGGGTGAGTTTTGTTCGGGGCGCGGAGGATTCGGGTGTGGCGGAGCTGGTGCAGGCATGTGGGCACACCGCTGCCGACCGGCTGCGCGCCGGACTGGTCTCCGTCACGGTGGTCACGCTGGGCCTCGGTTTGACGGTCGCGGCGGTGGAGCTGGTGGAGGTGCCGTTCGTCGACGAGCTGACCTGGCAGGGTGCCGTCGGGCTCGGTGTCGTCACCGGCTGCTGCAGTCTCTGCTTCGCCTTGCTCGGCCTGCTGGCCGGCGAGGTCGCGGACAGCTCGGGATTGGCGAAGTTGCTCGGATTTCTCTGTCTGGCAGCCGCTTTCGCGCTTCGTGCGGTCGCCAACGTGCACGGTGTCACCGTGCTGCGCTGGGTCAGTCCGCTCGCCTGGAGGGATGTCGAGGCGCCATACAGCCAGGACCGGTGGTGGAGCATCGCGGTCTTCCTGGCCGTCTGCGCCGGCCTGGCCGCCGGGGTGTGGCTGCTCGGGAGCCGCCGGGAGTATGCCGCGGCGCCGCTGCACGAGCGCGCGACCAGCGACGACCGGCTGCCGGTGCGATCGGTGTTCGCGCTGACCTGGCATCTCGAGCGGCGTCGGTGGTTCACCTGGGCCGCTGTCGTGTCGGCACTGACCGCGCTGTTCGGCGGGATGAGCGGCAGTCTCGTGCAGTTGCTTCAGGGCGACGCGTCGACGGCGAAACTGATGAACGAGCTGACCGGTGAGCACCGGCTGGACGCGTCCTTCTTCTCGTTCGCCGGGGTGCTGATCGCGTTGCTTGCCGGCTGTTATGCGGTGCCCACCGTGCTGGCGAGCGGCGCGGACGAGGCGGACGGACTGGTGGAGGACCTGTTGACCTGTGGCGTCCCTTGTCGCCGGCCGCTCGCGGCGCGCGCGATCATCGCGGTGATGGGCTCGCTCGGCATGCTCGTTATCGCCGGTCTGGCGGGCGCCGTCGTCACGAGGACCCAGCTGGACGGTGCCGCGGCCGCGCGCAGTTTCGGCTATGTCGTCGGGCAGTGGCCGGCGGTGCTGGCGCTGACCGGAGTAGCGGTGCTGCTGGTGGGCGTGCGGCGGCGCTGGGGGCCTGCCGCGTGGGTGCCGGTCGCGGGCTCTGCCGTGCTCGTGCTGATGGGTTCGGTGCTGCACGCGCCGCACTGGCTGCGGGTGAGTGCGGTCTTCGCGCACGTGCCCGACTATGCCGACGGGAACGGGCCGAGCGCAGGGGTTTTCGTGCTCGTGCTCTGTTTCCTCGTGTGTCTGCCGATCGGCATCGTATGGCGCGGTCGGCGCGACCTGGTGCCGGACTGAAACCGAACGAGCGAGGTCCCCGCCGGGCGCCTGCCCGACGGGGACCTTTCCCCGAGTGTTCGTGATGCGCGCCGATCAGAAGGCGGCAGTGCCGTTCGGCGTGCCGAGACCGGTCGGTCCGTCCCAGCCGACGCCGGCGTTCGACCAGTACTGGTTGGTGCCGTTGCTGCCCGTCGTCACGTCGAACAGCGCCGACTGGTGGGCGTAGGGCAGCGTGTTGGCGTCACCACTGGTGTTGCCGGACAGGGCGTACACCGACGCCACGAGCGGCGATGAGAGCGACGTGCCGCCATACTGCGCCCACGAGGAGGACTTCGACGTGGTCGGAGCGTAGACCGCGAGACCGGTGTTGGGGTCGGCGTCGGCGGACACGTCGGCCATCGCGCGACCGGTGCAGTGTGTCACGGACGAAGACTGGCCGGCGGGTGCCACGTTGGACGTGCTGCAGCCGGATCCCGAGCCGCTCCAAGCTGATTCGGTCCAACCACGGGTGTTGGACGCGGTGTAGAGCGACGTGCCGCCCACCGCGGTCACGTAGTGGGAGGAGGCCGGGTAGCTCGCGCCCTGGTAGCCGTTGTCACCGGTCGATGCCGTCACGGCGATGCCCGGGTGGTTGTAGTAGCTGCCGTAGGTCGAGTCGGGCGCATCGCCGCCGCCGTACGAGTTGGAGATCGCGACGACTCCGGCCACCGTGGCGGCCTGGTTCACCGCTGCGCCCAGATCGGCGAAGGACGCCGACTTCGCTTGGACCAGAAGGATCTTGCAGTCGGGGCAGGCGGCCGAGACGGCGTCGAGGTCGAGCGCCTGCTCCTGCGACCAGCCGACATCGGTGCGCGGCAGGTTGGTGGTGCTCCCGGTCTGGCTCATGATCGTCAGGCAGCCGTTGGCCTTCGTGCAGGACGACAATCCGAACTGCGACCGGTAGACACCGAGGTCGCGCTCGGCGTTGGGGTAGCCGTAGGCGTCGACGATGGCGACGGTCCGGCCGCCGGACTTCAGCCCGGCCAGCTTGTAGGCGCTCTGGATGTCCGTCGGCGTCTTGCCGGAGATCGCTGCGGGCGACACCGGCTTGCCGTTCGCGGCGGCCGGCTGCACTCTGCCGCTGGCGCTGACGTTCTGTCCGTCGCTGTTGACGAGGTGGATCGCATTGCACGCCGCCGAGCCGGCTTTGGCCGTGGCACAGGAGTGCACCGAGCGTACGTCGGGGGTGTGCCCGGCGGCTGCACTCGCGGTGGGAACCATGCTGCCGATCGTGCCGACGGATGCGGCCAGCCCGATGGCGGCGAGCAGAGGGATTTTGCGCATGTGGAACTCCTCAAGGGGGGACGTGCCGAGCAGGATCTGTCTCTCGGCGACGGCTGAGTTTCCTGCTGTGGGTCACCGGTCCGCAATACCCCTGGAGAGATCTTGGGGCGATCTTGACGAAAAACTTGACGGACGGTGAAGTTGCCTTATTCGCTTCTGCCGTTGAGGATCTCGGCCAGCACGGTGGCCTCGCTGATGTCGCTGCGCTTGGCCGCAGTGAGCAGGGTGAGCGGTCCTTTCGCCGCGTCCCGCCGCAGCCGGTCGACCGCCGCCGCGCGCTCGGGCTGCTGCAGCTCCTGCCGGTAACGCTCGGCGAATTCGGCGAACTTCTCCGGGTCGTGGCCGTACCACTTGCGCAGTTCGGTCGACGGCGCCACGTCCTTGCACCAGTCGTCCAGATCGGCCTTCTCCTTCGAGAGGCCCCGCGGCCAGAGCCGGTCCACCAGCACCCGGGTGCCGTCGGAGGGCTCGGGTGCGTCATACGCCCTGCGGACCTGGACCTCGGGTGTGGTCATTCACCCATCATGGGAGCGACCTGCAGGCGGCTGCAACGGTGCTGTGCCAGACTCGGAGCCGGTCCGGACCCGACGAAGGAGAACCAGGTGACCGCCGGCGTCAAACCGCAGCCGATCCTGCAGGAACCAGCGCGCTATGCAATGTTCCTCGTCCTCACGGTGCGTGACGGCGCCGAAGCCGACGTCGTCGAGATCCTGGCGGATGTTTCCGGTCTGACGCGAGCGGTCGCCTTCCGGTCCCCCGAGGATCGGCTCAGTTGCATCGTCGGCATCGGCGCGACGGTCTGGGACCGGATGTATGACGTGCCGCGTCCCGCGGGCCTGCACGTCTTCGAGGAGATCACCGGCGCGAAGCACACCGCGGTGTCCACGCCGGGCGACCTGCTGTTCCACCTGCGTGCGGAGCGGATGGACCTGTGCTTCGAGCTCGCACGGCAGCTGATGATCCGGTTCGCCGACCGGGCCGACGTGGTGATGGAGGTGCACGGGTTCCGCTACTTCGATGAGCGCGACATGCTCGGCTTCGTCGATGGCACCGAGAGCCCTGGCGGGTCCGACGGTGCGGCAGCGGTTTTCGTGGGTGACGAAGACCCGGCATACGCCGGCAGCAGCTATGTGATCACCCAGAAGTACGTGCACGACCTGGTGGCGTGGCGGGCGATCTCGATCGAGGAGCAGGAGCGGGTGATCGGCCGCACCAAGCTGGAGGACATCGAGCTGTCCGACGACGTCAAGCCCAGCAACTCGCACGTCGCGCTCAACACGATCGTCGACGAGAACGGCGTCGAGCACGACATCGTGCGCGACAACATGGCGTTCGGGGAGGTCGGTGCGGGCGAGTACGGCACGTTCTTCATCGGCTATGCCGCGGACTCCGGCGTGACCGAGCAGATGCTGCGCAACATGTTCGTCGGCAAACCGCCGGGCAACTACGACCGGATCCTCGACTTCTCCACTGCCGTCACGGGCTCGCTCTTCTTCGTGCCGACCCTGGACGTCCTCGAGACGGGGCCGCCGCCCGGAGACGATGCCGCGGACGAGACGCCCGTCCCATCAGCCACCGAGCAGGATGCCGGTTCGTTGCGCATCGGCAGCCTGCGCGCTCACGACCACAACGAGAGGTAGACCGTGAACAATCTGCACCGGGAACTCGCACCCATCTCCGATGTCGCGTGGGGGCAGATCGAGGAGGAAGCGCGACGGTCGTTCTCGATCCGAGCTGCCGCACGGCGCATCGTCGACGTGCCGGAGGCGGGCGGTGTCGCGCTGTCGGCGGTGGGCACCGGTCACTTCCACGACCTCGGATCGCCCTCCGACAGCGTTCAGGCGCGGCAGCGCGAAGTGCGGCCCGTGGTGGAGCTCCGCGCCCGTTTCACCGTCAACCGGACCGACGTCGACAACGTCGAGCGTGGTGCGGAGGACTCCGACTGGCAGCCGGTCAAGGATGCGGCGGCGGCGCTGGCCTACGCCGAGGACCGCACTGTCTTCTACGGATCCAGCGACGGGCAGATCGCCGGTATGGCGCCGGAGAGCACCAACCGCAACATCGTGTTGCCGGGGGACGTGACCGAAGCGCCGGCGGCGGTCGCGTCGGCGCTCAACACCCTGCGGCTCGCGGATGTGGCCGGACCCTACAACCTGTTGCTCTCGCCCGAGCTCTACACCGCGGTCTCCGAAACCACCGATCACGGCTACCCGGTGCGCGACCACGTCGCGCGGCTGCTCGGTGACGGCAGCATCATCTGGGCACCGGCGCTCGACGGTGCCCTGCTCGTGACGGGGCGTGGTGGCGACTACACGCTCCAGCTGGGGCAGGACGTTTCGATCGGCTACCTGTCACACGACGCGGACACCGTCGAGCTCTATCTGCAGGAGTCGATGACGTTCCTCGTCAACACCGCCGAGGCGTGTGTGTCGATCTCGTCCTGAGCATGGAGTTGCGTTCGCCGGCCCAGTTGGTGTCGACCCGCGCGCGGACGATGTGGGCCGTCCAGGGCGTCGTGCTGAGCGCCGTCCTGCTCGTGGCCGGGATCATCACGCTGATCGCGGTCGGGGATCTGCCGGGCTGGTCGATCGAGCTCGGCGTCGCAGTGGTGGCAGCGGTTCTCGTCGTCGGTGGGCTGCTCGTGCCGATACTGCGCTACCGCATCCACCGCTGGGAGGTGACCGGCGACGCGGTCTACACGCAACGCGGGCTCCTCACCGTGGAGCAGCGCATCGCCCCGATCTCGAGGGTGCAGACCGTCGACACCGAACGTGGTGCGTTGTCGCGCCTGTTCGGCCTGAGCACGGTCACCGTCACCACGGCGTCCGCCAAGGGTGAGCTGCGCATCGAGGGTCTGGACCGCGAGGTCGCCGAGCGGATCGTGCGCGAGCTGACGGTCGTGACCGCGGCGAGCGAGGGCGATGCGACATGAGCGACCCCCTCGGCCCGCGTGCCGAAAGGCCGGCACAGAGGGTGCCGTCCGCCGATGCGGTCTGGCAACGACTGAGCCCCAGGATGCTGCTGATCCATCCGGTCAAGGAGATCGTCCGCTTCCTGCCCGCACTGATCGCGGTCGTGGTGGCCGGGTCGACCGGAGGGCAGCACTGGTGGGGCCTGGCCGGCGCCGGCGCCGCGATCGGGCTCGGTGTGCTGCGGTGGTTCACCACCAGCTATCGCTTTGCTCCCGACCAGGTCCAGCTGCGGCACGGCCTGATCAACACCACCACGGTGTCCGCTCCGATCGACCGGGTGCGTTCGGTCGACGTCACCGCCTCGGTCCTGCACCGCGTGCTCGGTCTCGCCGAGGTGCGGATCGGCACCGGTGCCGGGGAGAAGCAGCTCCGCCTCGACGGGCTGACCGCAGCCGAGGCGGCGGCGCTCCGTGGCGATCTGCTGCACCGCGCCGGGTCGGCGTCGACGGACGGCTCCACTGCATCGGCCGGCGGCGATGTCGCACCGTCGGGGCAGGCGGCGGTGGCCGGGGACAGTGCGGCGCCCGGAGACGCGGTGGGGGAGGCCCGCCGCGCGGCGGCATACCAACCGGATCTAGTTGTGTACCAACTCAATCCGGCATGGATCCGGTATGCGCCGTTCGGGCCTGCCGGACTGATCGCGGCGCTCGCGATCTTCGGTGTCGGCACGCAGTTCCTCAACGAGTCGGGGCTCGGCTGGGGCCCGAACGGGATCGTCAGCGACGCCGCCGGCCGACTGCGGACGCTCGGTGCGCTGCTCGCCGTGCTCGCCGTCCTGGTGGTGGCGCTGGTCGCGGTGGTGGTTCTGGCCTTGCTCGGCTATCTGTTGGCTTTCCATGGTTTTCGGCTTTCCCGCGACGGCCGGGCGAGCAGCTATCACGTCAGTCGCGGCCTGCTCACCACGCGCGCGACCTCGCTGGAGATCCGCCGGATGCGGGGCGTGGAGATTCACCGGGCCGTGCCGCTGCGCTGGGTGGGTGGCGCGCGTCTGGAGGCGATCACCACCGGCGTCAAGGAGGACGACCGGGGGATGAGCACGACCCTCACACCGCCCTCGCCACTGCCCGTCGTGGTCCGCACCGCGGATGTCGTGCTCGGTGCGGCGGCCGCGGACCTGCCGCTCCGGTCGCACGGTCGGCGGGCGACACGTCGTCGCTACACCCGTGCGATCGGCTCGGCGTGCCTACCGGCTGCGGCTCTGCTCGTCGCGGCGATCGTATGGCGCCTGCCGGCGCTCGGCGCCTGCGCGGTGCTGCCGCTCGTCATTGGCGTACTGCTCGGCCGGAGCCGGGCGCACTGGCTCGGGCACCTCGTCACCGATCGGTTCCTGGTGACCCGCTCCGGCTCGATCACCATGTCCACCGATGTGATCGAGCGCCGGGGAGCGGTCGGCATCACGGTGCGACGGTCGTTCTTCCAGCGCCGCGCCGGGGTCGCCACGGTCGGTCTGGCGACGGCCGCCGGACGCAAGGAATATCGCGTCCTGGACGTGCCGCACGGCGAGGTCGGCAAGCTCGCGGCGCAACTGCTGCCCGGCGACGTCGAGCAATTCCTCCGCTGACAGCCGAGAGGCTCAGCAATGCTCGACAGGCTCAGATAATTGCCCGGGCTCGGGCTGGAATTACTGAGCCTGTCGGTCGTATCTGAGCCTCTCGGCAAAGGGAGTCGGGCGTTAGGCGGCAGGCGTCATACCCAGCTCGGCAGCCACATCCGCCACTGCCAGTGGCTGTAGGGGATGACCTGGGCGGTCCAGATCGGCCAGAAGAAGACGAAGAGGCCGACGGTCACGATCGTGAAAGCGCCCACCGCCGCCTTGCCGATCAGCACCCGCTGGTCGGACGCGCCGGGCCGCGCGAGGACCAGCCCGAGGACGAAGACGCACGCCAGCACCATGTATGGCGCAAACGCGACCGAGTAGAAGGTGAAGATGGTGCGGCTCTGGTAAAGGAACCACGGCAACCAGCCGGCTGCGACACCGACCAGGATGCCGCCGGCGCGCCAGTCGCGGCGGAGCAGCCAGTAGAAGACCAGCACGGCGAGCGCGATCGTCCCCAGCCACCAGATGCTCACCGTGCCCAGCGAGGTGATCGCCTTGCTGCACGCCTGGGCGGTGCACCCGGAGGTGCCCTTCGCGGGCGCCTCGTAGAAGAACGACGTGGGTCGCGTCTGCAGCGTCCATGACCACGGGTTCGACATGTAGGGATGGAACGACGTGATGTCCGCGGCGGACTGGTACATCTGGATGTTGTATTCCCAGAGCGACCGCAGCCAGTCCGGCATCCAGGCGAAGAGCGAGCTGTCCGGTGAGAAGCCGGAGCCCAGGTCGGCGGCGTGCTGTGCGGCCCACTGCCGGTCGTACGCGTCGCTGCTCGCGATCCAGCCGAACCAGCTCGCCAGATAGACGCCGATCGACACCATCAGCACGCTGATGCAGGCCGGCAACGCGTCCTTGACGAAGGTGGCCGACCAGTAGCGGCGGACGCCGACCGCCCGCCGCGCGCCCAGGTCCCAGAAGCAGGTCATCAGGCCGAAGGCGGCCAGGAAGTACAGGCCGGACCACTTGGTCGCGATGTCGAGGCCGAGGCAGCCGCCGGCCACCCACCGCCAGGGTCGCCAGCCCAGCCAGGGCCCGGCGAGCGAGCGTTTGTCCCACGTGCCGGCGAACTGCATCGCGGCGACCTTGTCGGCGAGGATCCGGCGAGTGCGGTTCCTGTCGGCGAGCAGTGCCGTGAACGCCGCCAGGGCCCAGAACATCACCATGATGTCGAGGATCGAGGTCCGCGACATGACGAACTCGGTTCCCTCGAAACACAACAGGATCGACGCGAGGGTCGCGAGGACCGGGGACCGGAAGAGGTGCCAGGCCGCCCGGCCGACGAGGTAGATGCCCAGGGTGCCGAAGAGCGCGACCGCGAACCGCCAGCCGAAGGACGAGTCGATGCCGAAGAGCTTCTCGCCGATCCCGATGAACCACTTACCGATCGGCGGGTGCACCACGAAATCGGGATTGGAACCATAGATGTGTGGGTTGCCCATGGTGAACAACCCGTCGGGGTTGTTGGTGATCAGCGTCGACTTGTCCTGCTTGCGCTCGTAGCCGTAGAGGAACATCGACCAGCCCTCTTTGACGTAGTAGGTCTCGTCAAAGATGAGTTGATGCGGCCGACCGACGTTCCAGAAGCGGATGATGCCGCCGAACACGGTGACGATCGCCGGGCCGAGGAACGCCCACAGCTTGGCCTCGGCGGCGCGCGGGGCGCCGAGCAGTCGGCGCCGCAGCACGGCGCGTCGCTCGGTCAGCGGGTCGCCTGCGGTGCTGTCGTCGGTATCCCGTGCCAACGTGACCGTCACCCGGTGTCCCCTTTTTCTGCGTGGAAGGTGAGCCCAGGTGAGGTTAACGGAGGAAGCTACGAGTCGCAGCTTTCGCCGATGCCAGGCGGGCGGTGGAGCGCCCGATGGGCATAGGCGGAAGCCGCGAAGCGGGCATGCGAGACTGCCGGCATGTCCGACGGTGTGCTGGTGCTGGCTGCGACGCCCATCGGGGACCCGAGGGACGCCGCACCCCGGCTGGCCGCCGAGCTGGCGGGCGCCGACCTCGTCGCCGCGGAGGACACCCGCCGGCTGCGCCGCCTGCTCGACGAGCTGGGCGTGACGCCGCACGGCACCGTTCTGAGCTATCACGAACACAACGAGCGCGCCCGCACGCCGGAGCTGCTCGAGCGGTTGCGCGATGGAGCCCGCGTGGTGCTGGTCACCGACGCCGGTATGCCGTCCGTCTCCGACCCCGGCTACCGGCTGACCAACGCGTGCGTCGAAGCCGGCGTGCGGGTGACCTGCGTGCCCGGGCCGTCCGCCGTGCTGATGGCGCTCGCGGTGTCCGGACTGCCGACCGACCGCTTCTGCTTCGAGGGATTCCTGCCACGCAAACCCGGTGAGCGCGCGCGCCGCCTGGCCGGTCTGGCAGCCGAGCAGCGCACCATGGTGTTCTTCGAGGCGCCGCACCGGCTCGCCGAGATGCTCACGGCGGTGGCGCAGGCGTTCGGGCCGGACCGGGTCGCCGCGGTGTGCCGGGAACTGACCAAGACCTACGAGGAGGTCCGGCGGGACGGGCTTGCCGCGCTGGCGCAGTGGGCGGTGGACGGCGCTCGCGGCGAGATCACCGTGGTGGTGAGTGGCGCGCCGGCGGTCAGCGCATCGGTCGACGACGTGCTGCCCGCCATACTCGGGCGGGTGGCGGCGGGAGAGCGCCTCAAGACCGTGTGTGCCGAGGTGGCAGCAGAGACCGGCCTGTCCAAGAAGGCGTTGTATGACGCAGCCCTCGTCCGCCGCTGACCGCATGCGGCCGGCCTGGCGATGGGGCGGTGTCGCCGGCCTCCTCGCCGCCGCCTTCTTCGCGGTGCTGGCGCTCGGCCGGTGGAACGCCGGCAACAGCGCCGACTACGACCTCGGGATCTTCGCGCAGGGCGCCGACGCGTGGTCGCGAGGACACTGGCCGGTGTCGCACATCCGCGGATTGTCGCTGCTCGGCGACCATTTCAGTCCGATCCTGGCGACCTGGGGCGTCGTCTGGCGGATCTGGCCGACCCCGCCCGCGCTGCTCATCACCCAATCGGTCCTGCTCGGGGCGGCGCTCGGCGTGATCGTCGGGTATGCGCGCCGCCGTGCCGGATGGCGGATCGCGCTGTTGATCGCGCTTGTCGGCACCTTCTCCCGGGCGGTGCTCACGACGGCGATGTTCGACGTGCACGAGGTCGCGTATGCCGCAATTGCCTTGGCAGTCCTGTGCATTGCGTTGCTGCAGCACCGTTTCGGCTGGGCAGTTGCCGCGTCCGCCTGGCTGGTGCTCACCAAGGAGGACCTCGGGCTGACCGTCTTCGCCGCCGGGGCCTGCTGGTGGTGGATGCATCGCTCGGACGGTTGGCGCCGGCCGCTGATCCTCGCGGGGATCGGTGTCGCCGGCGTGATCGTCGCGATGCTCGTCATCGGCGCGTTCGCGCCGGGCAGCGGCACCGGTTATCTCGCCTATTTCGGCGTCGGCAAGAGCAACAAGCTGCCCGTCCCGGAGGACCAGAGCCTCAGCGCGCAACGGCTGTTGCCGGTGCTGATGTATGTCGTGCTCGCGCTCGTCATCGGCGTGCGGTCCAAGCTCACCCTGCTCGCCATACCGACGCTGCTGTGGCGCGGCGCCTCCTCGAACATCCACTACTGGGCGTTGGACTTCCACTACGACGTCATCCTCTGGCCGATCGGTCTGCTTGCCTTCGTCGATTGCGTCGGTCGAGTGCCGGGAGAGCGGAGCGGAGGAGGTGTATCGAGACCAAGGCTGCCGGCATGGGAGAAGACTGTCGTGGGAGTCGCCGTCCTCGCCGGCTTCGCGCTGGCCGTCTCCGAGATGCAGGACCGCTCGGTGGCGCCGTCGTCGCTGTTCCGCACCGCGCCGGTCGTGCACAACATCCGCTCCCTGGCAGCCGACCACCTCCGGCACGGCGCGCGTGTCGCGACCCAGGCGGATGTCGGCGCCTACCTCGTGCCGGAATACGACGCCTATGCACTGCGTCCGGATCAGCACCCGTCCGTCGACTACGTAATGTTCACCAGCAAGCCCAAATGGATCTACCAGGTGCCGAACTGCGCCAAGGCGAAGCTCGTCCGCGAAGGCGCGCAGGTATGGCGCCGCGGCACCGTCACCCTGGTGAAACTGCCGCGCCGGCAACGCGTGACGCCGGCCTGCTGACCGGTCACTGCTGACCGCAGAGCGGGTCCTCGGGCAGCCGGATCGACGCGTCGGCCGGATCGCCGGGTGCGTAACACGCCCACGCGACCTTGCCCTGCGTCCGGAATGCCGCTGCAGCAACCGGTTTCGTCACGTCATACGTCTTTCCGTCGACGCGGTAGCGGATGGTGAGTTCGGTCTCGCCGTCGTGCACCGCTCCCTGATGCACGACGCTCGCGGGCGCCATACCGGGTCGGGCGGGGCCGCTGGGCTGCCGGCCGGTCCACCACTGCAGCACGAGCAGTGCCCCGGCGACGAGCACCACGAACGCGATGACCTTCTCCCACCGACTGCCGAGGAATGCCGGGCCCGCACGGGACGTACTCGGCATACCTCCTCCTTCGGGCGAACGACCGCACGCGTCGCGCGAACTTCCACAGCACCCCGGCCAGGACGATGAGTGCGACCACCACCAGGAGCGGTACGAAGATCGCGATCAGCGACAACCCGAGTGACGATACGTCCTCGGCCGTGGAGACGATGGGCGCACCCAGGCCCGCGGTGCGGAGGTTGACCGCCGGCCGGGCCGTCGACCTGCCGACGTGCACGAGGCCGGCGATCACACGGCGTCATACGGCCACACCTAGGATTACTCACCATGAAGGTTCTGTCCGCGCTCGCGTGGCCCTACACCAACGGGCCGCGTCACATTGGTCACGTCGCCGGATTCGGCGTCCCCGCAGACGTTTTCAGTCGATACATGCGTATGGCGGGCCACGACGTGCTGATGGTGAGCGGCACCGACGAGCACGGCACGCCCATCCTGGTGCTCGCCGACCAGGAGGGGATCGGCGTCCAGGAGATCGTCGACAAGTACAACGCGATCATCGCGCAGGACCTGCTGGACCTGGGGCTGTCCTACGACCTGTTCACCCGCACCACCACCCGCAACCACTACCAGGTGGTCCAGAACCTCTTCACCCAGATCCGCGCGAACGGCTACATGATCGAGCGGACGACCACGACGGCGATCAGCCCGTCGACCGGTCGCACGCTGCCCGATCGCTACCTCGAGGGCACCTGTCCGATCTGCGGTTTCCCGGAGGCGCGGGGTGACCAGTGCGACAACTGTGGCAACCAGCTCGACCCGTCCGACCTGATCAACCCGCGCTCCAAGGTCAACGGGGAGGTGCCGGAATTCATCGAGACCCAGCACTTCTTCCTGGATCTCCCGGCGCTCGCCGATGCCCTGCAGCGCTGGCTGGACGAGGTGGACTCGGCCGGCACCTGGCGACCGGGCGTCATCAACTTCGCCAAGGGGCTGGCCAAGGACATGCATCCGCGTGCGATGACCCGTGACATCGACTGGGGCATCCCCATCCCGGTCGAGGGCTGGGAGAGCAAGCGGTTCTACGTCTGGTTCGACGCGGTCATCGGCTATCTGTCGGCGTCCATCGAGTGGGCGCGCCGGCTCGGACAGTCGGAACGGTGGCGCGAGTGGTGGAACGACCCGGCGGCGAAAACCTATTACTTCCAAGGAAAAGACAACATCACGTTCCACGCTCAGATCTGGCCGGCCGAGCTGCTCGGCTACATGGGCAAGGGCGACAAGGGTGGCGAGCCGGGCGAGTACGGCGAGCTCAATCTGCCCACCGAGGTCGTCGCGTCCGGGTTCCTCAACCTGGCCGGTGCGCAGTTCTCGACGTCCCGGGGCAATGTCATCTACGTGCAGGACATGATCGCGACGTATGGCGCGGACGCGTTGCGCTACTTCATCTGTGCGGCCGGCCCGGAGACGCAGGACAGCGACTTCACCTGGGAGGAGTTCGTCACCCGCAACAACAACGAACTCGTCGCGGGCTGGGGCAATCTGGTCAACCGCACGGCGTCGATGATCGCCAAGAACTTCGGGCAGATCCCGTCGCCGGGGGAGCTGGAGGCGGTGGACCAGTTGTTATTGGCTGCTGTCCAAGAAGGCTTCGACTCCGTCGGCCGGTCGCTCGAAGCGCAGCGACAGAAGGCGGCGCTCGCCGAGGTGATGCGTCTGGTCCGGATGGCGAACAAGTACGTCACCGACACCGAGCCGTTCCGGCTCAAGGGCGACGACCAGCGCGAACGCCTCGCGACCGTGCTGCACACACTCGCCCAGGCGATCGCCGACCTCAACACGATGATGGCGCCGTTCCTGCCGCACAGCTCCAACCGGGTCTTCCGGACCTTCGGTGGCACAGAGGAATTCATGCCGATGCCGCGCCTGGAGCAGGTGCGCGACCTGGACGACGACAGCCGGGCCTACCCGATCATCACGGGTGAATACTCCGGCACTCCGCCCTGGGAGTCGCGTCCCGTGCAGGTAGGCGCACCGGTGGCCAAGCCGACGCCGATCTTCGCCAAGCTGGACGCGATCGACCCCGCGGACCCGTTCGGCCGCGCACGCTGATCGGACGGCCACGCTGATCGAGTAGCCGACGAAGGCGTATCGAGATCAAGTGCGCACAGGTGGTCTCGATACGTGCCTTCCCCCGCTGCGCTCCTCCAGGCGCTACTCGACCGACGGAAGAGAGGATTGTGCATGAGCAAGGGGCATGAGGGCGGACGGAGCGGTCCGCCGCCGGCACCTCAGCCGTTGCCGGTTGCGGTGGTCGACAACCACACGCATCTCGACATCGCCCGCGACGACCGGCCGGCGCCGGACGTCGAAGCCGCGCTCGCGCAAGCAGCTGCGGTCGGGGTCGACCGGGTCGTCCAGATCGGCTGTGACCTGCCCGGCGCTCGCTTCACCGTCGACCAGGTGGAGCAGCACCCGCGAATGCTCGGGGGTGTCGCCATACATCCCAACGAAGCGGCGAAGCTGGCCGCGACCGGTCAACTACCCGATGCCTGGGCCGAGATCGAGCGGCTCGCGGTCCACCCGCGCATCCGGGTCATCGGCGAGACCGGCCTCGACTACTTCCGCACGGGCCCGGACGGCGTGCAGGCCCAACAGGATTCGTTCCGCTGGCACATCGACCTGGCAAAGCGCACCGGCAAGGCGTTGCAGATCCACGACCGCGACGCACACGCCGACGTGATGCGCATCCTGGACGAGGAGTGCGCGCCGGAAACTACTGTCCTGCATTGCTTTTCGGGGGACATCAACCTTGCTCGGGAGTGCGTCGAGAAGGGCTACTTCCTGTCCTTCGCGGGCACGGTGACTTTCAAGAACGCGCGGGCTCTGCGGGACGCTCTCGCGATCGTGCCGTTGGACCAGGTGCTGGTCGAGACGGATGCGCCGTTCCTGACCCCGTCGCCCTACCGCGGAGCGGTCAACTCGTCATACCTGATCCCGCTGACAGTGCGGGCGATGGCCGACGTCCTGGCGGTCGACGTGCCGACCTTGTGTGCCGCGATCTCGGCCAACAGCGAGCGGATCTACGGCTCCTGGGCGGTATGACGCAGCCGCCGCCTCTCCCGGTCTGGTTGCCAGGTCATAGGCGCGCGAAAAGCAAGTGTGACGAGGCTATCGTTACCGAAATTTGACCTTTGCGTCGCGACTGCGTCACTCTCGAAGGGTTCAACCCGAGAGCAGGCGCCCCCCCGATACGGTCGCGCACCCGGCGACCGGGCGAGCCTGGCACGAGCCGCTCGCCTGCACCGCTCCGGCAATTTCCCCTGATTGCTGGCTGACGTGCGCCACGCCGCTCGGCGGGACAGCACGACATCGGAGATCTTTTGAGCTACCCCCGCACCAAGACTGCCCTGATCGCTGCCTCAGCGGTCGCCGCCGGCCTCGGAATCACCGCGTGTGCCGGCACCACCTCCACCGGCGCGCACAGCGCCCGGATCGGCTTCCGGACCAGCGCCTCGGCGTCACCCACGCCGTCGTCGTCGACCACGACGAGGACGCCCGAAGCCACCCACCACAAGAGCGCGGCGTCTCGCACGACCGTCCGTCAGGTGTCGCGCAACGAGTCGCGCCCGAGGGTGACGACCCGTTTCGTCAGCGAGACCGCGGCTGTTCCGTTCCAGACCTTGCGCAAATACGACTCCACTCTGGACGCCGGAACCAACCGCGTGCAGCGTTCCGGCGTCGCCGGGCTCGCGACGCTGACCTACCGCCAGCAGGTGGTGGGCGCCACCGTGAGCGCCCGCGCCGTCGTCAAGCGTGTCGTGACGCGCCGGCCGGTTGCGCGCGTGCTGCTCGTCGGCACCAAGAAGACCGCGCCGGCTCCGACGAGCCAGCCGTCCGGCATCGACGTGTCGCGGGCGGCGATGTGGGACCGGATCGCGCAGTGCGAGTCCAGCGGCAACTGGCAGATCAACACCGGCAACGGCTACTACGGCGGTCTGCAGTTCGACATCGGCACCTGGCTGAGCGCCGGCGGCGGGGCTTACGCCCCGCGCGCGGATCTCGCGAGCCGCGCCGAGCAGATCACCATCGCCAACCACGTCTACGCATCCCGGGGGCTCAGCCCCTGGAGTTGTGCGGGCGCTGCCTGAGTCGTCCGGCAGACCGCACCGACGGCCGGGCCGCAGCCTTCCTCACGGAGGCTACGGCCCGGCCGCTGCCATCCGTCGGACCGGCCAGTCGGCATTCGATGGGTGTCGAATCCTCACTCGACAGTGGACTGCGGGTAATAGTGGACGAGGGGCGCGGCCGCGCCGGCGGGTCGCTGGGTGCTGACTCGGTGGCGGCATACTACGTGTTGTAGTAGTTTGTGCGGGAAGGCACCGTCGACCGATCGGGGATGAGATGACTGCCACGTCGGACCGGCCACGGCCCGAGAGGGGCGCGCCCTGGGTACAACTGGTGACGGTCACCGTCGGCTTCGCGATCAACTTCTGGGCATGGGCCCTGATCAGTCCACTCGGCCCGCTGTTCAGCCCGGACCAGAGCAAGCTCGGACCGGCCGCCTATGCCAAGGCACTCCACTGGCTGCCGTTCAGCGACGGCCGGCCGCTCACCGCCAGTCAGGCCAGCCTGCTGGTCGCCGTGCCGGTGATCGTCGGATCGATCGGCCGCATCCCGGTCGGCGCGCTCACGGACCGGTATGGCGGCCGCCTCATGTTCCCGCTGGTCTCCGCGGCCACGATCATCCCGGTCCTGGTCATCGGCTTCTGGGCGCAGCGCTCGTTCGTCGGATTGCTCGTCGCGGGGGTCTTCCTCGGCATCGGTGGCACGTCGTTCGCGGTCGGCGTCCCCTTCGTCAACGGCTGGTTCCCGCCGGAGAAGCGCGGTATGGCGATCGGCATCTTCGGTGCGGGCATGGGTGGCACGGCCATCAGCGCGCTCACGACCGTCAGCATCTACAAGGCACACGGCACGTCCACGGCGTTCAGCCTGGTGGCGGTCCTGCTGGCGATCTACGCGGTCGTCGCGTGGTTCGTGCTGCGCGATGCTCCGGGGCGAGTCATACCGACTGCACCACTCACGCAGCGGCTCACGGCGACGGCCAAGCTGCCGATCACCTGGCACGCCGGCGTCCTCTACACGGTCGGATTCGGCGGCTACGTCGCCTTCTCGGTCTTCCTGCCGCTCTATCTCAAGAACGCCTACACGCTGACTGCCGTGGACGCGGCCAACAGGATGGCCGGCTTCGTCCTGATCGCCGTCATCATGCGCCCGATCGGCGGCACGCTGGCCGACAAGCTCGGTTCTGTCCCGGTCCTCGCGACGTGTTTCGCCATCGTGGCGGTCGGTGCCGCCATCGCATCGGGCGAACCACCGCTGCGCGGCTACGGCACCCCGATCTTCCTCGTCATGGCTGCCGCACTCGGTGCGGCCTCCGGCGCGACCTTCGCGCTGATCGCGGAGGCGACCGACCCGGCACGGGTCGGCGGTGTCACCGGACTGGTCGGAGCGGCAGGCGGACTCGGCGGATTCGTGCCACCGTTGGTGATGGCTTACATCTACAGCCAGACGCGGTCCTACGCGATCGGTATGTGGCTGCTGGCGATCTGTTCGGCGCTCACCTTGGTGCTGACGCTGACCGTCATACGCCGCACGACACGGATATCCCCGGCAGCACAGGAGGTTTCGGTATGAGTGCGGGGTTGGACGACAAGCTGACCGACGCGCTGGTGGGGACGCGGCGGTTCTTCACCCGGGCGCAGGTCTCGCCGGATCACCGGTCGATGTATGCGGAGGGCGGCCGGCAGGGCGACTCCTTCTACCGGGACCGCTGGAGCCACGACAAGGTGGTGCGCTCGACCCACGGCGTGAACTGCACCGGGTCGTGCTCCTGGAAGGTCTACGTCAAGGACGGCATCATCACCTGGGAGGCGCAGCAGACCGACTATCCGACGGCCGGCGCGGACCGCCCGGAGTACGAACCCCGTGGTTGCCCGCGAGGTGCGGCCTTCAGTTGGTACACGTATTCACCGACCCGCGTGCGCTACCCGTATGTGCGGGCGGCGCTGCTGACCATGTTCCAGGAGGCGCGCGCCCAGTACGGCGACCCGGTGGTCGCCTGGGCGTCGATCGTCCAGGACGCCGAAAAGGCTTCGCACTACAAGAAAGCCCGCGGCAAGGGCGGGCTGGTGCGCGCGTCGTGGGCGGACGCGGTGGAGATGATCGCCGCCGCACACGTCTACACCATCAAGCGGTACGGACCGGACCGGATCGCCGGCTTCTCGCCGATCCCGGCCATGTCGCAGGTCAGCTACGTCTCCGGGGCCCGCTTCAACGAGCTCATCGGCGCGCCGATGCTCAGCTTCTACGACTGGTATGCCGACCTGCCCGTCGCCAGCCCGCAGATCTTCGGCGACCAGACCGACGTCCCGGAGTCTGGCGACTGGTGGGACGCCGGCTACCTGATCATGTGGGGCACCAACGTGCCGCTGACGCGCACGCCGGACGCGCATTGGATGACCGAAGCCCGTTACCGCGGCCAGAAGGTCGTCGTGATGAGTCCGGACTACGCCGAGAACGTCAAGTTCGCCGACGAGTGGCTCGCGCCGGCGCCGGGCACCGACGCGGCCCTCGCGATGGCGATGGGACACGTCGTGCTGCGCGAGTTCTTCGTCGACCGGCAGGTCGACTTCTTCGACGACTACGTGAAGAAATACACCGACCTGCCGTTCCTGGTCACCCTCGAGCAACAGGAGGACGGCAGCTGGCGCCCCGGCAAGAACCTCGTCGCCGCCGACTTCGAGAACCCAGCGCGCACCAGCGAGAACGCGCTGTTCAAGCCCGTGGTGTTCGATGAGACGACCGGTGTCCCGGTCGTGCCGAACGGCACCCTCGGCGACCGGTTCGGCGACGAGGGCATCGGCAAGTGGAACCTCGACCTGGAGGACATTCGGCCGCGACTGTCCTTCTGGTCCGAAGACGGCGAGTCGGTGGCTGTGCGACTGCCCCGGTTCGACGCGCCGGACGGTCAGGCGGTCCACGAGGAGCGCGGCGTGCCCACCGCCCGCATCGGGGACCACGTGGTCACCACCGTTTTCGACCTGCTGCTGGCGCAGTACGGCGTCGGACGCGACGGACTGCCCGGTGTCTGGCCGGAGGGGTATGACGACCCGCGTGCGCCATACACGCCTGCCTGGCAGGAGGAGATCACCTCGGTCCCGGCGGCCGCATGTGCGCGCATTGCGCGCGAGTTCGCGCGCAATTCCGTTGACACCCAGGGCCGTTCGATGATCCTGATGGGCGCGGGGACCAACCACTGGTATCACTCGGACCTGATCTACCGGGCGATGCTGATGCTCACGACGATCACCGGTTGTCAGGGACGCAACGGCGGCGGGTGGGCCCACTACGTCGGGCAGGAGAAGGTCCGGCCGCTGATGGGCTTCCAGAACGCAGCGTTCGCGCTGGACTGGTCGCGACCGCCGCGGCACATGAACCAGACCGCCTATTGGTACGTCAACACCAGCCAGTACCGCTACGACACCTTCCTCGCCGACACGGTCGGCGCCGGCATGGGGGCCTTCCCCGAGCAGACGATCATGGACCTGCTGCTGAAGTCCGCGCGACTCGGCTGGTCCCCGTCATACCCGACGTTCGACAAGAGCTCGATCGAGATCCCGGAACTCGCCGCGGCCGACGGCGTCGATGTCCGTGACTGGGTGGTCGCCAAGCTGCAGTCGGGTGAGTTGAAGTTCGCGCTGGAGGAGCCGGAGAACCCGGAGAACTTCCCGCGGGTGCTCACGCTCTGGCGGTCCAATCTGCTCGGCTCCAGCGCGAAGGGCGACGAATACTTCCTGCAGCACCTGCTCGGCGCAGACGGAGCGGTCACCGCCCGCGAGGCCGCGCCCGAACAACGGCCCCGCGACATCGCCTGGGCCGAGCAGGTGCAGGACGGCAAGCTCGACCTGTTGATGACCATCGACTTCCGGATGACCAGCTCGACGCTGTTCTCCGACATCGTGCTGCCGGCGGCGACGTGGTACGAGAAGTACGACCTCAACACCACGGACATGCATCCGTTCATCCACTCCTTCAATCCGGCCATCAGTCCGCCGTGGCAGAGCAAGACCGACTGGGACGCGTGGAAGGAGATCGCCAAACGCTTCTCCGAGTTGGCCGTTGACCACCTCGGGACCCGCACCGACCTGGTCGCCAAACCGCTCTGGCACGACACACCGGACGCGATGGCCACGCCGCACGGCATCGTGCGTGACTGGAAGCTCGGCGAGTGCGAGCCGATCCCGGGCGTCACGATGCCGGCGCTGATCCCGGTCGAACGCGACTACCCGGCCGTCTACGACAAGCTCACCTCGGTCGGCCCGCTGCTCGACACGTTGGGCACCTCGTGCAAAGGCGTCACGTATGACGTGTCGGCCGAGGTCGACGAGCTGCGGCACGAGCACGGCGTGGTCGCGACCGGACCGGCGGCCGGGCGTCCCCGGCTGGACACCGACGTCCACGTCGCGCAGCTGATCCTGAAGCTGTCCGGCGCGACCAACGGTCACCTGGCGACCCAGGGGTTCCGGACGCAGGAGCGGCGGACCGGCCATCAGCTGCACGACCTCGCCGCCGAAAGCGAAGGCAGGCGCATCACTTTCGCCGACACCCAGAAGGCGCCACAGCCGGTGATCACCACCCCGGAATGGTCCGGGTCGGAGACCGGCGGCCGGCGCTACAGCCCGTTCACCGTCAACATCGAGCGGCTCACGCCCTTCCACACCCTGACCGGCCGGCAGCACTTCTACCTCGATCACGACTGGATGCTGCGGATGGGGGAGGCGCTGCCGACCTACCGGCCGCCACTGGACATGACCCGGCTCTTCGGCGAGGCGCAGATCGGCGCAACCGGCGAACTCGGTGTCTCGGTGCGCTATCTCACCCCGCACAACAAGTGGTCGATCCACTCCGAATACCAGGACAACCTCTTCATGCTCTCGCTGTCCCGTGGCGGGCAGACGGTGTGGATCTCCGACAAGGACGCCGCCAAGGTCGGCATCGGCGACAACGACTGGGTCGAGATGGTCAACCGCAACGGCG
The DNA here is from genome assembly GCF_058148645.1 of Flexivirga sp. YIM B11880. Taxonomy (NCBI): domain Bacteria; kingdom Bacillati; phylum Actinomycetota; class Actinomycetes; order Micrococcales; family Dermacoccaceae; genus Flexivirga; species Flexivirga sp. YIM B11880. Next base: position 66,881 of record NZ_JBMAMH010000005.1, on the reverse strand, counting down.
TCGTCGCCTGCCGGGCGATCGTCAGTCACCGGATGCCGGAGGGCACGGTCTTCATGCACCACGCGCAGGACCGGTTGATCGACGTGCCGCTCACCCAGCGAGACAAGAAGCGCGGCGGCATCCACAACTCGATGACCCGCATCATGATGAAGCCGAGCCATCTGATCGGCGGCTACGCCCAGCTGTCCTACTTCTTCAACTACATCGGGCCCACCGGCAGCAACCGCGACGAGGTGACGATGATCCGCAAGCGCACCGCACCCGTGGAATACTAGACGAGGCAAGAGGTTTCGAAGATGCGTGTCATGGCGCAGATGTCGATGGTGATGAACCTCGACAAGTGCATCGGCTGCCACACCTGCTCGGTCACCTGCAAGCAGGCGTGGACCAACCGGGCGGGCATGGAATACGTGTGGTTCAACAATGTCGAGACCCGGCCCGGGCTGGGCTATCCGCGCACGTGGCAGGACCAGGAGCGGTGGAAGGGCGGCTGGAAGGTCCTGCCGAACGGCCGGTTGACGCTCAAGTCGGGCAACCGGCTGAAGAAGCTCGCGACGATCTTCAGCAACCCCAAGCTGCCCAACATCAGCGACTACTACGAGCCGTGGAGCTACGACTACGAGACGCTCCTGGAGTCGCCGGTGACCAAGAACTACCCGGTCGCCCGGGCCTACTCGCTGCTGTCCGGCAAACCGATGAACGTCGAGTGGTCGGGCAACTGGGACGACGACCTCGGTGGCGCCGGGGAGCACGCCGTGAAGGACCCGATGCTCCGGGGCATCGAGGACAAGGTGAAGTTCGAGTTCGAGCAGACCTTCATGTTCTACCTGCCGCGGATCTGCGAGCACTGCCTCAACCCGGCCTGTGCGGCGTCCTGTCCGAGCGGCGCGATCTACAAGCGCGAGGAGGACGGGATCGTCCTGGTCGACCAGGACCGCTGCCGTGGCTGGCGCATGTGCATCAGCGGATGCCCTTACAAGAAGGTCTATTTCAACCACAAGACCGGCAAGGCCGAGAAGTGCACGTTCTGCTATCCGCGGGTGGAGGTGGGCATCCCGACGGTGTGCGCGGAGACGTGCGTCGGCCGGCTGCGCTACATCGGGATCATGTTGTACGACGCGGACCGCGTCCTCGACGCCGCGTCCGTCCAGAGCGATCAGGACCTCTATGCGGCCCAGGTGGACTGCTTCCTCGACCCGTTCGACCCCGAGGTACAACGCGCTGCCGAGCGGGACGGTGTCCCGGGTGACTGGATCGAGGCCGCGAAGAAGTCACCGGTGCGCCGGCTGATCATGGACTACCGGGTGGCGTTGCCGTTGCACCCGGAATTCCGCACCATGCCGATGGTTTGGTACATCCCGCCGTTGTCGCCGGTGGTCGACGTCGTCAAGGACACCGGTCACGACGCGGAGGACCAGGGCAACCTCTTCGCGGCGATCGACGCGTTGCGGATCCCTGTTGAATACCTCGCCAATCTGTTCACCGCGGGGGACACGGCAACCGTTGACCGGGTGCTGAAGAAGATGGCCGCGATGCGATCGTTCATGCGCGACATCAACCTGGGCGGCGACCCGAGTGAGGAGATCGCGGCGTCGGTCGGGATGAGCGCCGAGGACATGTACGAGATGTTCCGCCTGATGGCCATCGCGAAGTACGACGAGCGCTACGTCATACCGACCGCACATGCCGAGCAAGCCCACGGCCTTGAGGAATTGGCGACCGAGTGCGCGGTCTCCGGGTATGACGACCCGGAACGCGCGTCCGCGCCCTTCGGCGAGGGATCCGGCACCGGCGTGCTGACGCCGGTGGCGATCGAGAACTTCCAGATGCTCAAGGAGCGACAGACCTCGGACTACGACAGGCGAGTCAGCGGCGGGTCGCGCGCCGGCCGGGTCAACCTGCTCAACTGGGACGGTCGCGGCGTGCCCGAGGGCCTCTTTCCCAAGCCCGCCGGTCGAGTAGCGGAGGATCGGGGCGGGGGAGCGTATCGAGACCCCGGTCATGGCGAAGGGCCACAGCAATGAAGACCCTGCGCTGGCAACGACATCGCCGCCGGGACGCCGAGCTGCCGCACGATGTGCTGACCGCCACCTGGCAGGCAGTATCGCTTCTGCTGGAATACCCGGATGCCGAGGCGGTGCAACGGTTCTCGACCATTCGCGAGGTGGCCGAGCAACTGCCGCCGCGCATCGCTACGCCCCTGACGACCTTCCTCGACGACGCCGGTTCGATCCCGCTCGCCGACCTGCAGGCCGACTACGTCGACACCTTCGACGTGACCCGCAAGTGCAGCCTGCACCTGACCTACTTCAGCAGTGGCGACACCCGCCGCCGTGGCGTCGAGCTGGTGGAGTTCAAACAGGCCTACCGGCGCGCCGGGGTCGAACTCGCCGACGACAGCAGCGAGCTGCCCGACTTCCTGCCGGTGCTGCTGGAGTTCGGCGCGTTCACCGACCGCGCCACCGCGTGGAAGCTGCTCAACGACCACCGGGTCGGTCTCGAGCTGCTGCACCGGGCGCTGGTGCGGCGCCGATCGCGGTGGCTGCCAGTGGTCGACGCCTTGCGCGAGACGTTGCCTTCCCTCGGTGATGACGACGAGCGCGCTCTCGCGGAGCTGATCGCGTCCGGCCCGCCGTCGGAGAACGTGGGGATCGACAGTTCGCCATACAGCCTGGATCCGCGGATCAACCCGCGCCCGGTGCCCATCGAGCTCGGCATGCCGACGAACGGAGTGTCCTGATGGTCCTTTTCCTCTGGGTGATCGTGCCTTACATCTGTTTCGCGATCTTCATCGTCGGACACTTCTGGCGCTATCGCTACGACAAGTTCGGCTGGACGACCCGCAGCTCGCAGCTCTACGAGAACAATCTGCTGCGCTGGGGCAGTCCGATGTTCCATTTCGGCATGCTGGGTGTGCTCGCCGGCCACATCATCGGACTCGTCATCCCGAAGGTGTGGACCGACGCCCTGGGGATCTCCGAGCACGGCTACCACGTCATCGCGCTGGCCGGCGGGATCCCGGCCGGCCTGATCGCCCTCGCTGGCCTCGTCATTCTGGTCTACCGACGCCGGGTGACCGGACCGGTCTTCTCCGCGACGACGAAGATGGACAAGGTGATGTACGTCTTCCTCGCCGCGGCGATCGTGCTCGGTGTGTGGAACACCTTGGCATCCGGTCTTTTTCGCGTCGGCGGCGATTACAACTACCGCACCGGGGTCAGCCCCTGGTTCCGTGGCATCTGGACCTTCCGGCCGGACCCGGAGCTGATGGCGGACGCGCCGTGGAGCTTCCAACTCCACGCGATGGTGGCGATGGTGCTCTTTGCCCTGTGGCCGTTCACCCGGCTGGTCCACGTGTTCAGCGCCCCGATCGGCTACCTCACGCGCCCCTACATCGTCTATCGCTCGCGTGACGAACGACCCGGCTCCGGCACGGGCTCGCGGGCACCGCAGCGTGGCTGGGAGAAGCCGACGCTGCAGAAGAAATGACCGCGTTCGACGCGATCGTGCTGGTCGGCGGCGCCGGGTCCCGGCTGGGCGGTCTGGACAAGGCCGCCGTCGAACTGGCCGGGCGGTCGCTGGTCTCCCGGCCGTTGGATGCCGTCCGCGACGCGCGGACCCTCGTCGTCGTCGGCGCGACGGTCGCGGAAGTGCCCGATCGTGCGATGCGGGTCGTCGAGGACCCCCCGGGCAGCGGCCCGGCGGCGGCGACCGTCGCCGGGCTTCGCGCGATCGAGGAGCCGGCCGAGTGGACCTATCTGCTGGCCTGCGACCTGCCGGGCGCCGTGCCCGCCATACCGCTGCTTGCCGGGGCGGAGGTCGGTGACGCCGACGGGGTTGTGCTCGCCGAGCCGGACGGGCAACTGCAGTGGCTGCTCGGCCGCTACCGGTCCTTCGCGTTGTACGACGCCGCGGAGAGCATCGGCGATCCGAGCGATCGCTCGATGCGGGCGTTGCTCGGCGAGCTGCGGCTGATCTCGGTCGCCGCACCCGAACAGGTATGGCGGGACGTCGACACCTGGGCCGATCACGACCAGTGGACATGCGCTCTCGACGAGGGGCGTCGCGCGCCCTGAGACGCGGCGTGATCAGTTGCCGTCGACGAACGTCGAGAGCAGGTCCACCGCGGTGAACAGCCGGCCGGTGATGCGCTCTGGACGGATTCGCACCAGGTGCGGCTTGGCACCGGGTTCCCACGGAAACACCGGTAGCCGCAGCAGATCGAGCACTTGGTGAACCTGCACGATCTCGGTGGCGACCCCGGCCACCAGGACACTCCACACCGTCCGTGACACCGGGTCGAAGTCATCGACCTCGTAGGAGATCGGCTGGTCGAGCAGGTGGTCGAGCTTGGTGCCGGATCCGGTGCGGAAGAGTATGTCGCCCTCGTAGAGCGTGTGGTTCACCGGATAGATCTCGGGCCGGCCGGCGACGATCACGCCGAGCCGCCCGAACGGGACCGACCCCAGCAAGGACCTGCACTGCTCTTCGCTCAGCTGTTCGGTTCGGGGATGAGTTGATGTCTGCATGCCTCCAGCCTGACCCGGCGGGAGCGGCTCGGGCAGGGCCTTTGGTCCCCAGCGCGATCCCGAACGCGCAGGGCGTTGGGCCGCGGGACCTTGTTCCCTGTCCCCAAGGGTGTGCCGGGAGGGTCCCCGGGATCGCTGCGGACGATGCGGTGGGCCATTGACGAAGCGCGCCTACGCGGCACCGCCATTGAGGCGGTCACGGTGTGGCAGCCGGGTCTGGCGGAGGCGACGACCGCGCACGCCGCCAAACAAGTCCAGGCACGAGTTGTCGGACCGGCGCTCGAGGGACTCGCGCTCGGACCCGTGATCGCCGAGGAGAAGCCCTCGCACCCCGATCTCGCCAGGTAGACCGGGCAGGTGGCTATGCGGTGGTCCGGCCAGTGGTGGTGTGGCCGTCCGTCACCCGGATCCGGCGTCCGCTGATGGTGTCCGGTTCGATGCGCAGGAAGGATGGCTTCGGGCCGTCCTGCCAGGGGAACAGCGGCAACTGCAGTGCATCCACCACGTCGTGCAGCCGCTCGACGCTTCGGGCGAGGCCCTTGATGACCACACTCCACGCCTCAGAACGCTGCACGTCATACCCGTCGACCTCGAACGCAACATGGTGCGCGTTCGCCGCGCTCTGCTTGGTGCCGGGTCCGGTGCGCAGCACGACCGTTCCGTGATCGACCACGTGGTTCACCGGGAAGATGTCCGGGTGTCCGTCGACGGACACCGCAAGGCGGCCGACGGGCACCGAGCGAATCAGCGTCCAGCACTCCGAGGCAGACAGGTCGACAGTGTGCATGTCGTTCTTCGTGATACTCATGTCCCTCAGGCTGCTCGCCTGGGGTAGGCCCGAGACAGGGTCATTGGTCCCGGGCAGATGGCTCATCAGTGTGGGTCGCGGCGAAGACCGCCGCCTGGGTGCGGCGTTCCATGCCCAGTTTGGCGAGCAGGGACGTCACGTAGTTCTTCACCGTCTTTTCCGCGAGGTGCAGGCTGTCGGCAATCTGTTTGTTGGTCATGCCCTGGCCGATGTGGTCCAGGATGCGGCGCTCCTGGGGTGTCAGCACGTGCAGACGTGGGTCAGTGGTGTCCCGCTCCTGCCAGGACCGGCGCAGCCGCTCGACCTCCTGCTCGCGCAGCAGGTTTCGGCCGGCGGCAACGGCGCGCACCGCATCCGCCAGGCTCGGTCCCTTGATGTCCTTCAGCAGGTATCCCGCCGCGCCCGCGAGCACCGCCGCCTGCAAGGCGCCGGTGTCGGTGTATGACGTGAACATCAACGCCTTCATGGTGGGGAGCGCGGACCGCGCGTCCCGGCACACGTCGATGCCGGACCCGTCGGGCAGCCGCACATCGAGCAGGGCCACGTCCGGCCGGCTGAGGACGATTTCGCGCAGTGCTGCAGCGGCCGTTCCGGCCTCGCCGACCACTGTGAGATCGGGTTCGGCGTTGAGCAGGTCTCGGATGCCGCGACGTACCACTTCGTGGTCGTCGAGCAGGAAGATCCGGATCGACATGAGCGTTCCTCACCCTTCGCGTCGTGTTCTGGAGCCACCGGCGAGTGGGATGCGCCAGTGCAGCTCGGTGCCCGAGGGGTTGACCGGATGCAGTTCCAGGGAGCCGCCACGCGCTTGAGCCCGGTCCGACAGGTTGTCCAGCCCGCTGCGGCGCACGCCCGGGGTGATACCGGCGCCGTTGTCCCGCACCGTGATGACCAGTTCGTCCCCGCACGCCAGTTCCACGGATGCCTGATCGGCGCCGGCGTGCCGGGCGATATTGGACAACGCCTCGCGGACGACGGCCAGCACGTCGGAGGCGACCTGGGTGGGCAGTTGGTCGAGCGGGCCGCGGACGGTGACGTCAGGCCGGAAGCCGAGGATGTTCGTCAGGTTGGTCACCAGGGCCTGCACCGCCTGGGAGGTGCTCGTCGCTTCGACCTCGTGCAGTTCGAAGATAGCGAACCGGATGTCCTTGATCGCCCGGTCCAGATCGTCCACGGCTTCGAAGAGTCTTGCGCGCACCGTGGGATGGGTCGCCAGGTGACTGGCCGCCTGTAGCGACAGTCCGGTCGCGAACAGCCGCTGGATGACGTGGTCGTGCATGTCGCGCGCGATCCGGTCCCGGTCCTCCAGGAGCACCAGCCGCGACCGGTCGTGCTGGGCACGCGCCGCGGTCAACGCCAGCCCAGCCTGAGTCGCCAGTCCGGCCAGCAAGTCCAGCATCTCCGCGGCCATCGGCGAGCTGTCCTTCTCCCAGACGACGACCAGCACGCCGACGTCATCAGTGCCGACGACGAGCGGCAGCACCGCGACCTCGCCGTGCCCGCCGCCCAGCACCGACGTCAGCTCGGTCAGCAGGCTGTCACCGATCTCGGCCGGCGGAGGGTCGTCCTTACCGAGCAGAACCGGCTCGCCCGCGTCCACCAGGGTGTGCCAACCAGGGGCAGCCAGCACGGTGTCGCACGACTCGTCACCCGGTCCGAGATCGCAGGTCACCACGTGGAGCTGGCCCAACTCGTCGTGCAGCGCGACGAAGCCGTGTCGCGCGTACGTGTGCTCGACGGCGGCCCCGACCAGGAAACGCATCGCATCGCGTTCGGCTGACCCTTCCAGCAGCCGTTGGCTCAGCTCGTTACTGGTCTCCACCACGGCACGCTGGCGGCGGGTGCGTTCGTACAGGCGCGCGTTGTCGATCGCGATGCCGGCCGCCGCCGCCAGCGCAACCAGGATCGTCTCGTCGTCATCGGTGAAGTCACTCCCTTCGGCCTTCTCCGTGAGGTAGATGTTGCCGAACACCTCGTTGCGGATACGGACTGGTGCCCCGAGGAAGGTGTGCATCGCAGGGTGATGAGGCGGAAACCCAACGCTGGCCGGGTGCTGCGACAGATCCGCCAACCGCAACGGCTGCGGTTCCCGGATCAGCAGACCCAGGATGCCGTTGCCGTGCGGCAGGTCCCCGATCGCCGCGTGTTCCTCCGGCGTCACGCCGCGAGTGAGGAACTGGGCCAAGTGCTCCCCATCCCGGTCGAGCACGCCCAGGGCGCCATACCGCGCATCGACCAGTTCGCACGCGGCGCGCACGATTCGGGAGAGCACATCATTCAGGTCGAGGTCGGCGGTGATCGCCACGACGGCATCCAGCAGATGCGCCAGCTGCTCGTGGGAGCGGAACCGCTGCGTCGCCCGCGCGCGCAGCTCACTGATCAGATCGTCCAAATCGAGCTCCGACGGCGTCACCAAGGACGGGGCCCCATCAGCACCTTCGTGCGGGCTGTGCATAGCTCACCGTAAGTCCGGCGTGTCACTCATGGACACCCTTCGGGACCTTCGTCTCTGCGTACGGCGCCGCGCCCCAGGGAGGCTGGTGTTGTCAACAAGACCCGCCATGGCGGGCAAGCAGAGGAGAAAGTCATGAAGCTTTCCGCGCAATCTCGCAGTCGTCAGGCGACGCCGTCGTCCCGTGTCGACCTGCACAACGGCACGATCGCAGCACCGTCGGTGCCGGTGGCTGCGGGCTACCTGCTCGGCGTGCTGCGGGTCTGCCTCGGCTGGGTGTTCTTGTGGGCCTTCCTGGACAAGACGTTCGGGCTGGGCCACGACACCACCAGCAAGCAGGCCTGGATCCACGGCGGCAGCCCCACCTACGGATTCCTGCACTTCTCGGCAACCGGGCCGTTCGCCTCCTTCTACAAGGACATCGCCGGTCAGGGCTGGGCGGACTGGCTGTTCATGCTGGGTCTGCTGGGCATCGGCATCGGCCTGTGCGTCGGCGTCGCCATGCGGGCGTCCTCGGTCGCCGCCGCCATCATGCTCGTGCTCATGTGGTCGGTCGTGCTGCCACCGGCCAACAACCCCTTCATGGACGACCACCTGATCTACGCGATCGCGATCCTGGCCCTGCCCGTGCTGCAGGCGGACCGCATGCTGGGCCTCGGAACGTGGTGGAAGCAGACGGCGCTTGTCCGACGCTTCCCGGTGCTGTCCTGACCAGCCGCGAAGGGGATCAAGAACGGGTTCAGCAGCCACCGGGCTGATGAACCCGTTCGCGTTGGTCGCGGCGGGGGCCGGCGAACCTTCGGGACCTTCGGCCCTCGGCGCGATGTCCACTGCACGACACGCTGAACAAAAGTCAGAAGCCACATCGAGGAGGCGCACGATGAACATCCGCTTGGACGAGAAGACGATCGTCGTCGGAGTCGACGGGTCGACCGAGGGCTGGCACGCCCTGCGGTGGGCCGCCGACCGGGCCCGGCTCTCCGGCCGCCCCTTGCACATCCTGCACGCACAAGGCACACCGCCGGCCCACTTCGACGTGGAGCAGACGCCGGTCGTCGCCGACAACGTGTGCGACGAGGCGCTGGGGATCGTCGCCCGGCACGCTGAACTGAAGGTGAGTTGCTCCCAGCCGATGGAATCACCGGTTGTCGCATTGCTCGACGTGTCGCCTGCTGCGGGCGAGATCGTGCTCGGCAGCAGGGGCTTCGGGCCGGTCCGCGGTGCGCTGCTCGGATCCACCACGACTCGGGTTGCGGCAGAGTCGTCGTGCCCGGTCATCGTCGTGCGGCACGCTTTCCCGGTGCAACAACACACCGGGCCGGTCGTCGTCGGGGTCGACGCACGACACGATGGCGCCGGCGCTCTCGATTTCGCATTTGCCGAGGCCGACCGGAGCGGTGTGCCGCTCGTCGCGGTCCTGTGCTGGCAGCTCGACCGGCGGGATTTCGCCAGCGACATCCCGATGCCGGGCGGGACGATGGCGGCTGCTCACCAGCACTATCGAGCCGTCCTCGACAAGGTGCTGCAGGAGCCCACGGCGCGGCACCCCGGCGTGGAAGTCACGACTCAGATCGTCTGCGGGCCGACAGCGGGCAACCTCGCGCGATACGGCGCCGACGCCTCGCTGTTGGTCGTGGGTAGCCGGGGACACCACGAACTGGCCGGCCTCCTGTTAGGCTCGGTCAGTCAAACCCTGATGCGCCGTGCGCCCGCTCCGGTTGCCGTGGTCGGGCACACGCCGTCGCTCCAGTCGGCCGGCAGCGCAAAGCCGAGGCAGACCACCGCCTGAAGCCGGCCACGCAGCCGTAGGCCGCGGTTGACGCTCGAACCGGCGATCGACGCCTCCGCTGGGGCGTCAGCGGCCGGTTCGGGTGTCGCTGACCGTTTCGACGCTCAGCGGCTAGGGTCGGCCGGATGACCGACGACGCCGACGCCGCCACGCTACTCACCGCTCCGCTGGTGCGGGAGCTGGCCGGTCGCCTCGGGGTGCGGCCGACCAAGCAGTGGGGCCAGAACTTCGTCATCGATCCCAACACGGTGCGCAAGATCGTCCGGCTGGCCGAGGTCGGGCCGGCCGACAGCGTGGTCGAGGTCGGGCCGGGCCTCGGCTCGCTGACCCTGCCGCTGCTCGGGGCGGCGGCCCAGGTGACCGCGGTCGAGATCGACCCCCGGCTCGCGGAGCAACTGCCGCGGACGATCGAGGACCTGGCGCCGCATCTGGCCGGCCGGCTGCGGGTCATCCAGCAGGACGCAATGACGGTGACCGAGCTGCCCGACCCACAGCCGGTCGCGCTGGTCGCCAACCTGCCCTACAACGTCGCAGTGCCGGTCGTGCTGTCCTTCCTCGCCCGGTTCCCGTCGCTGCGACGGGTGCTGGTCATGGTGCAGCTGGAAGTCGCCGAGCGGCTCGCCGCCCGGCCGGGCAGCAAGGTCTACGGGGTGCCGAGCGTCAAGGCGGCCTGGTATGCCGACGTCCGGCTCGCCGACCGGGTTGGCCGCACCGTCTTCTGGCCGGCGCCTAACGTGGACTCCGGGCTGGTGTCGATGACGCGGCGCCGGCCGCCGGCGACGACCGCCTCTCGAGAGGACGTTTTCGCCTGCGTCGACGCGGCGTTCGCTGCGCGGCGCAAGACGCTGCGCGCGGCGCTCGCCGGCTGGGCAGGCTCGGCGCCCGAGGCTGAACGGCTGCTGCGTGCGGCCGGTGTCGACCCGTCGTTGCGGGGTGAACGGCTCACGATCGACCAGTTCGCGGCCGTTGCTGCCCAGCGGGCGAGCGCCGATCGCGAACACATAGGGTGACGGCATGCAAGTGACGTCCACGGCCCCGGTCACGGCACGCGTGCCGGCCAAGGTCAACCTCGAGCTGCGCATCGGGCCGCTCGAGCAGGACGGATACCACTCTCTTTCAACGGTTTTCCACGCCGTCGACCTCCACGACCAGGTCACCGTCCGACCGGCCGACCAGTGGTCCGTCACCACGACCGGCACCGGTGAGGGCGTCGTGCCGGACGACGACAGCAATCTCGCGATGCGAGCGGCCAAGCTCATCGCCCGCCGGATCGGCATCGACGAATGCCTCGCCATCGAGGTCGAGAAGAAGATCCCGGTGGCCGGGGGTATGGCGGGCGGCTCGGCGGACGCCGCCGCGGCGCTGGTCGCCGTCGACGAGATCTGGGACTCCGGTTTCAGCGCACGTGAACTGCAGGACATGGCCGCCGAGCTCGGCAGCGACGTGCCGTTCGCACTCGAGGGCGGGACCGCGATCGGCTCCGGACGCGGCGAGCATCTGGTGCCGGTGCTCAGCCGGGGAGCTTTCGAATGGGTCTTCGCCCTGCACCACGAGGGGCTGTCCACTCCGGCGGTCTACGCGGAGTGCGACAGATTGCGGGGCGGACGGCGGGTGCCGGAGCCGACTCCCAACTCCGCGCTCATGGCGGCGCTGCGGGCGGGCGACGTCGACGCCCTCGCCGACAATCTGCAGAACGACCTGCAGGAGGCGGCGTGCTCGCTGATGCCCCGGCTGAACGACACCATTGCCACCGGCCTCGCGGGCGGCGCGCTCGGTGCGGTCGTCTCCGGCTCCGGGCCGACCGTCGCCTTCTTGTGCGACGACCGCAACTCCGCGCTCGACCTGATGGTCACCCTGTCCGCCAGCAACATCTGCGACGAGGTGGTCAGCGCCACCGGTCCGGTGCACGGCGCCCATCTGGTGCACGACGTGCGACACCGGTGACCTGCTCCCGACATACCCGACCGATAGCTGCCTGATGCCGAACCTCATTGCCGCCGAGAACGTTTCGCTCGCCCTCGGCACCAACCAGGTCCTCGACGGCGTTTCGCTCGGTGTCGGCACCGGCGACCGCTTGGGCGTCGTCGGGCGCAACGGCGGTGGCAAGTCCACCCTGCTGCGGGTGCTCGCCGGCAGCCAGCCGATCGCCGCCGGCCGGGTGACCCGGGTCGGCGGACTGACGATCGGCATGCTCAGCCAGGACGACCGGCTCGACCCGACGGCGACCGTACGCGAGGCGGTTCTGGGTGACCGGGCGGAGCACGAGTGGGCCGGCGACCCACGGACCCGCGACGTGCTGGGTGGGCTGCTCGGCGGTGTCGACTTCGCCGCGATCGGCGGCCCCGGCGCGGTCGTCGGCACCAAGTCAGGCGGTGAGCGCCGGCGAATCGCATTGGCGACGCTGCTGATCCACGATCCCGACCTCCTGCTGCTGGACGAGCCGACCAACCACCTCGACGTCGAGGGTGTGCAGTGGCTGGCCGACCACCTGGTGCAGCGGCGGGCACGACCGGACAACGCCTTCGTGACTATCACGCACGACCGGTGGTTCCTGGACGCGGTTGCTGACCACACCTGGGAGGTCGTCGACGGCAGGGTCGAGCAGTATGACGGTGGCTATGCGGCCTACGTGCTGGCCAAGAACGAGCGGGCCCGGATCGCTGCCGCGACCGAGGACCGCCGCCAGAATCTGCTGCGCAAGGAGCTGGCCTGGCTCCGCCGGGGAGCACCCGCCCGGACGTCGAAGCCGCGCTTCCGGATCGAAGCGGCGAACGAGCTGATCAAGGGCGAACCGGACCCGCGTGACGAGGTCGAACTGGTGCGTTTCGCGACGACCCGGCTCGGCAAGGACGTCATCGACCTGATCGACGCCACCGTGGACGTGGGCGACCAGCGGATCCTCGACAAGCAGACCTGGCGGCTCGCGCCAGGGGAGCGCACCGGGATCGTCGGCGTCAACGGCGCGGGCAAGTCCACCGTGCTGCGCGCCATCGAGGGCACTCAGCCGCTCACCGGAGGCAAGCGCAAGCAGGGCCGCACGGTCGAGCTGGCGTTCCTCACCCAGGAGGTGCGCGAGCTCGAGACGTATGACGGCATGCGGGTCATCGACGCCGTCACCGAGGTGAAGAGCTTCATCATGCTCGGTGGCAAAGAAGTGTCGGCGTCGTCGCTCGCCAAGCGGCTCGGCTTCTCCGGCGCGCGCCAGCAGACCCGGGTCGGGGACCTGTCCGGCGGCGAGCGACGTCGCCTGCAGCTGCTGCGACTGCTGATGACCGAGCCCAACGTGCTGCTGCTCGACGAACCGACCAACGACCTGGACATCGAAACCCTGACCTCGCTGGAGGACGTGCTCGACGGCTGGGCCGGCACACTGATCGTCGTGTCCCACGACCGCTATCTGCTGGAGCGGATGTGCGACCGGCAGGTGGCACTGCTGGGCGACGGCGTCATCCGCGACTTGCCGGGGGGCGTGGAGCAATACCTCGAACTCCATGCAGCGGCAAGGCGATCCGCGCCGTCGCGGCCCACCCAGCAAACGCGTGCGCAGGTCAGCAGTGCGGCGGAGCAGCGTGAGGCCCGCAAGGAGATGGCGCGGATCGAGCGGACCCTCGGCAAGCTGGCCGACCAGGAGGAGAAGCTCCACGCGGCACTCGTCGAAGCGGCGACCGATCCGGCCCGCGCCACCGAGCTCGACGGTCAGTTGCGCGCCATACATGCGCAACGCGAGGAGCTCGAGGAGCGCTGGCTGGAAGTCGGCGAGATCGTCGAGTGAGCTCGCGGGTTCGTCAGTCCGCGGGGTGCTCGACGGCCGCGAGCAGGGTGCGAAGCGACGCCGCGAGTGACGAGCGGTTGCGGCTCGGTAGGTGCGCGAGGATCTGCCGCTCGTGCTCGAGCAACTCGGTCATCGCCGCGTCGACGGCGTCGCGGCCCGCCGGCGTGAGCCGGACGAGCACACCGCGCCGGTCGGTCGGCGCGGGGTGGCGTTCGACGAACCCGCGGCTCTCCAGCCGATCGACCCGGTTGGTCATGGTGCCGCTGGTGACGAGGGTCTGCTGCACCAGCGCGCCGGGGGACAGCTCGTAAGGTGCACCGACGCGCCGCAACGCCGACAACACGTCGAATTCCCAGCCGTCGAGCCCGTGGTCGGTGAATGCGTGGCCGCGTGCCTGGTCGAGCAGCCGCGCCAGCCGGGACACCCGGGAGAGCACCTGGAGCGGCTCGACGTCGAGGTCGGCGCGTTCGCGACGCCAGGCGTCGACGATCTGGTCGACCTCGTCGCGTTCCGCCACCATGCCCGGCAGTCTACTCACGAGTTTCTTGACATCGAGACATATGAAGGTATCTTGATGTCAAGATAAATTGGTGGCGAGAGGATGCTGGTATGGCGACGTGGGATCCGCAGCAGTACGAACGTTTTTCCGGGCTGCGCAATCGACCGTTCGGTGACTTGCTCGCGCGAGTGGGGGCCGACCGGCCGGCGCAGGTGGTCGACCTCGGCTGTGGGAACGGCCCCCTGACGCTGAGCCTCGCCGACCGCTGGCCGGAGGCGACGATCACCGGCATCGACTCCTCGGAGTCGATGCTCCAGCGGGCTCGCGCGCTGGACGCGGCGGCCCGCGTCCACTGGGAGTTGAGCGACGTCGCAACCTGGAGCCCCTCCGTCGCGCCCGACGTCATCGTCAGCAACGCGACGCTGCAATGGGTTCCGGGGCATGTTGGGCTGATCGAGAAGTGGTTGCGGGCGCTGCCGGACGGCGGCTGGTTCGCGATGCAGGTGCCCGGCAACTTCGACGCCCCGTCGCACCGGATCATCCGCGAGGTCGCCCGTGCACAGCGGCGTGCCGACGATCTGGTCGGCGCGTTGCGCGAGTCGCCCGTCGAGACGCCGCAACGGTATGCCGAGCTGCTCGCGAGCGAGTGTGCGCATGTCGACGTGTGGGAGACGACCTACCTGCAGCTGCTCGATCCGCAGGGCGCGCAACGCAGCCCGGTGCTGGAGTGGGTGAAGGGCACGGCACTGCGTCCGCTGCTGGACGTGCTCGGTGAGTCGGAGCGAGAGCCGTTTCTCGAGGAACTGGTGGCCCGCTTCGACACGGCATACCCGCGCGCGCCATACGGTGTGCCGATGCCGTTCCGGCGCATCTTCGCAGTCGGCCGGAAAGGCTGAAAGACATGACAGCGCACTACGTTTCGGTAACCGGTCTGCATCACGTGCAGATTGCCTGCCCGGCCGGGTCGGAGGACGGCCTGCGCGCGTTCTACGGCGGGCTGCTCGGGCTGCCGGAGATCCCGAAACCACCGATTCTCGCAGCACGCGGCGGGTGCTGGTTCGCGGTCGGCGACACGCACGAACTGCATTGCGGCGTCGAGGAACCGTTCGTGCCGGCACGCAAGGCCCACCCGTGCCTGCTCGTCGGTGACGTCGACGCGGCGGCCACTACGGTCGCAGCAGCCGGCGGAGCCGTGCGCTGGGACGACGCGATCCCCGGTGTCCGCAGGTTTCACACCGAGGACCCCGTCGGCAATCGCGTCGAGCTGCAGCAGGCGCCGGTCACACCGTCTTGAGCGTCGGGTCCTTCGCGATGCCGCCGAGGCCGTGCCAGGCGAGGTTGACCATGTGCGCGGCCACCGTCTCGCGGGACAGCGACGAGCCGGACTCGATCCACCACTCACCGGTGAAACCGATCATCCCGACGAGCATCTGGGCGTAGATCGGCACCACCTCGATGTCGAGGTCGTTGCGCTGGAAGACCTCCACGACGATCTCCTCGACGTGTCCCGCGACGGTCGACATGATGCTGGCCGCCGACCCGCTGCCACGCGAGGACGGCGAATCGCGCAGCAGCACCCGGAACGCGGCCGGATGCTCCTCGATGTAGGTCAGCAGTGCGAGGGCACCTCGCTCGAGCAGTTCCCGGGAGCTGCCGCCGGAGGTCAGCGAGCCGACGAGCTGGTCGAGCAGGTCGCGCATCGCGCGGTCGACGACGACGGCATACAACCCCTCCTTGCCGCCGAAGTGTTCGTAGATCAGCGGTTTGGTGACGCCGGCGGCGCTGGCGATGTCCTCGACCGTCGTCGGCTGGACACCGTGCTCGGCGAAGAGTTGCTGAGCGACGGAGATGAGCTGTTCGCGTCGGTCGGCCGCGGAGAGCCGGGACCGCTTCTTCGTGGGCATGGCACATTCATAGGCGATGGCCGGGCCGGGCGTCCGCGTGTCTCCCGGACCGATATGCCTTCTTGATCGATGTGTCCTACCCTTGTCCGCGTCCCCGGCGGGGGCGTTCCCCGGTTGCTCTGCTGGTAGGGGCCGCCTGACTTTGAATCAGGATTAGCGACGTTGGTTCGATTCCAACCCGGGGAGCTTTTGCCAGCAGCATGATGCTGGTGGAGTGCTCGGCTGGCCGAAGACGCGGCCGGTCCGTGTCACGATGTCTTGCATGTTGGCATTCATCGGTTTGTTGCTCGTCATCTGGATCGTTCTCGCGGTCCTCGGTTTCGTGATCAAGGGCCTGCTGTGGCTCGCCTTCGTGGGGATCATCTTGTTCCTTGCGACCGCCGTGTTCGGCTGGATCAAGCGCAGGGTC
Organism: Flexivirga sp. YIM B11880; assembly: GCF_058148645.1. Taxonomy (NCBI): domain Bacteria; kingdom Bacillati; phylum Actinomycetota; class Actinomycetes; order Micrococcales; family Dermacoccaceae; genus Flexivirga; species Flexivirga sp. YIM B11880. The sequence goes on along the minus strand of NZ_JBMAMH010000005.1, from coordinate 50,719 downwards.
TGACAAATGCGACAAGCCCCGCCCACCTGCCGTCGTAGGTGGGCGAGGCTGCGTCTGCCGGCCGCCGATCCGTTGTCGAGGATGCTGCGCGCTGCCGGAATTCGCGCCGCGATCGCCAGCCGGTAACATCGCGGCGGGCCGCATGCGCACGCTGCCCCCTTCGCCAGCGCGACCAGGAGTCGAATTCGTGACCGCAAGACCCGCCGCCGTCATCGTCCTGTCCGCGGGGGACGGCACCCGGATGAAGTCGCGACGCAACAAGGCACTGCACGCCATCGGCGGGCGAACGCTCGTCGGGCACGCGGTGAGTGCGGCGGTCGGCACCGGGGCCCAGTATGTCGCCGTCGTGGTGCGCGCCCAGAAGGAAGCCGTCGCCGAAGCCGCGCGGGAGATCTCCCCGGAGATCGTGATCGCCGAGCAGGACGAGATCTACGGCACCGGGCGCGCGGCGGAGTGCGGGCTGCTGGCCCTGCCGGCATCGCTGGCCGGCACGGTCGTCGTCACCACGGGGGACACGCCACTGCTCACCGCCGAGACCCTGACTGCACTCACCGAGGAGCACGAGGCTGCTGGTGCCGCGGTCACCGTGCTCACCGGAGTGCTGCCGGACGCCACCGGATACGGACGGATCATCCGCGACGCGCACGGCGCCGTGCAGGCGATCGTCGAGCACAAGCAGGCGACGCGCGAACAGCTCGCGATCGGCGAATTCAATTCTGGCATCTTCGCGTTCGATGCCGCTGTGCTGCGCGACGCGCTCGCCGAGGTCGGCGTGCACGCGCAGGCGGGCGAGAAATACCTGACCGATGTCGTCGAGGTGGCCGTCCGCCGTGGGTTACCGGTCCACGGACATGTCCTCGACGACCTGTGGCAGACCGAGGGCGTCAACGACAAGGCGCAGCTCGCGCGGCTCGGCAAGGAGCTCAACCGCCGCGTCCTCGACACGCTGATGCGGCAGAGCGGCGCGATCGTCGTCGACCCGGACTCCACGTGGGTCGATGTCACCGTGAGCGTCGGGCAGGACACCGTCATACATCCGGGGTGTCAGCTGCACGGTGCCACCACCATCGGCGCGGACTGCGTCATCGGCCCCGACACCACCCTGGCCGACACCGAGGTGCAGGACGGCGCGAGCGTCGTGCGCACCCAGGCGAAGCTTGCCCTCATCGGCCCGGGCGCGACGGTCGGGCCGTTCTCCTATCTGCGCCCCGGCACAGAGCTCGGCCGTGAGGGCAAGATCGGCGGCTTCGTCGAGACCAAGAACGCTCAGATCGGCGACGGCGCGAAGGTGCCGCACCTCACCTACTGCGGGGACGCGACCGTCGGCGAGGGCGCCAACATCGGGGCCGGCACGATCTTCGCCAACTACGACGGCGTGACCAAGAGTCACACCAGCGTCGGCAAGCACAGCTTCGTCGGCAGCAACTCGGTGATCGTCGCGCCGGTCGACATCGCCGACGGGGTGTATGTCGCCGCCGGGTCGGCCGTCGCGGAGGACGTGGCTCCGGGCGAGCTGGCGATCGCCCGCGCCCGGCAGCGCAACATCCCCGGTTGGGTGGCGCAACGCCGTGCCGGCACCGACACCGCGGCGGCGGCCGAGGCGGCGTCGCAGGCCGAGCCCCCCGACATACCGGCCGACGACTCCGAGGGCCCCGAAGACCAGGAAGGTCGCACCGCAGAATGAGCACCGGCATGAAACGCACCACGGAGAAGAACCTCATGGTGTTCTCCGGTCGCGCACACCAGGGGCTGGCCAAGGCGGTCGCGGACGACCTGGGCACCGAACTGGTGCCGACCGAACTGCGCGACTTCGCCAACACCGAGATGTACGTGCGTTTCGAGGAGTCGGTGCGCGGCTGCGACGCGTTCGTGCTGCAGAGCCACACGGCGCCGATCAACAAGTGGATCATGGAGCACCTGATCATGGTCGACGCGCTGAAACGCGCCAGCGCGAAGCGGATCACCGTCGTCACGCCGTTCTACGGCTATGCCCGACAGGACAAGAAGTCGCGCGGTCGTGAACCGATCAGCGCCCGGCTGATGGCCGACATGTTCAAGACCGCCGGCGCCGACCGGCTGATGGCGGTCGACCTGCACACCGACCAGATCCAGGGCTTCTTCGACGGGCCGGTCGATCACCTGCAGGCGCTACCCATCCTCACCGGTTACGTCAACGACAAGTACGGCAGCGAGGATCTCACTGTCGTCTCCCCGGACGCCGGCCGGATCAAGGTCGCCGAGCAGTGGTCCCGGCGGCTCGGCGGGGTGCCGCTGGCGTTCATCCACAAGACGCGCGACGTCACGCGGTCCAACTCCAGTGTCGCCAACCGGGTGATCGGTGAGGTCGAGGGCCGCACCTGCATCCTGGTCGACGACATGATCGACTCCGGCGGCACGATCTGCCATGCCGCCGACGCGCTCATGAAGGACGGCGCGGCGAGTGTCGTGATCGCCGCGACTCACGCCATCTTCTCCGACCCGGCCGTGCAGCGGCTGCGCGACTCGGTGGCGCGCGAGGTCGTGGTGACCGACACGCTGCCGATCACGCCGGAGAAGCAGTTCGACAAGCTGACCCCACTGTCGATCGCGCCGTTGCTGAGCAAGGCGATCCGTGAGGTGTTCGAGGACGGCTCGGTCACCTCGATGTTCACGCCCTGACGCCGCCTTCGGGCGGGCATGACCGTGCCTGCTGTCCGTCGCCGCAGGGGCGACCGATTTGGGCGGGGGACCGCTCCCGGCATACGATCTGACCGCCAGCCTCGGCGAGGGACGTTGCACGAACGTCCGTGATCGACAAGGCGTGCACCTCGCGGCCGTCGCTGCCGCTCTGCGCACGTATGTCGGTCACCGCTCGCGCCGCGTCCCGCGTCGAGGCACTCCACCACCCGTTGCCCGATGAAGCGAGGAATCCTCATGGCACAGACCGAGCTGCGGCTGAACGCCGAGCTGCGCACCGAATTCGGCAAGGGCGCCGCCCGCCGCATCCGCCGCGACCACAAGATCCCGGCCGTGCTCTACGGGCACGGCACCGAGCCGGTGCACCTGACTCTGCCCGGCCACGACACCATGCTGGCGCTCAAGCACGTCAACGCGATCCTCACCCTCGACTTCGAGGGCAAGCACGAGCTGGCGCTCGCCAAGGATGTCCAGCGCAACCCGATCAAGCCGGTCATCGAGCACGTGGACCTGGTCATCGTGAAGCGCGGCGAGAAGGTCACCGTCGACGTGCCGGTGCACGTCGAGGGCGAGGCGGGTCCGGAGACCAACGTCGTCGTCGAGAACGGCACGCTGTCCGTCGAGGCCGACGTCCTGTCGATCCCCGAGCTGGTCACCGTCTCGGTCGAGGGCCTCGAGGCCGGCAGCCAGATCCTGGCCAAGGACGTCCAGCTGCCCGACGGCGTGACCCTGGTCGCCGACGAGGAGCTGCTGGTCGTCAACGTCAGCCAGCAGGTCGCGGCGGAGGAGCTCGAGGAGGAGCTCGCCGAGGCCGAGGAAGAGGCCGGCATCGAGAAGGACGAGCCCGAGGCGCCCGCCGAGGGCGAGTCGGGCGACGAGGCCTGATCCACTCCCACGCACCGACGCGGCCCCGATCCTCTCCGGATCGGGGCCGCGTCATCTGTCCCGCTGTTCAGTTGCCGCGCGTGACCGTGACCGTCGCGCCCTTGGCACCGATGATGACGATGTTCGCCTTGCCGCTCTTGGTCGGCGTGAAGCTCACGTCGCCCATGTCCCCGGCCAGGACGCTGTAGTCCTCCGGCATGGAGCTGTCGCCGGCCGACGCGTCCGTCGGGAAGTCCGAGGGGAACGCGTCCGAGGGGAACGCATCGGTGGGGAAGTCGCTCGGCCCGTAGGTCTCCGAGCCGACATCGCCCTCCCCGAAACCGCCGCTGTAACCCTCGTCCACCCAGCCGTCCGCGGTGACAACCTCCATCGAGGCGAAGTCGTCCGGTGAACTCTGCAGGTTCAGCGTCACCTTCTTCCCTGCGGTGACCCGGGTGCCGACCACCGCGACGCCGAGTCCGCCGCCGAAGTCCTTGCGCAGCGTCACCTTCACCGAGCTGCTGGTGAGCGTGGCATCGGGGTCGACGTTCAACGCCATCTGCGGCACGTGCAAATAGAGACCCAGCATCCGGTTGAACTCGGAGTCGCTGACCTTCCCAGTGGTCAGACGGAGCGACTGGATCAGCGTCTGCTCTGGGTCGACGTGCCAGCCGCTGCTGTCCCTGGTGGTGACGATGCCGCGGAGGTCGGCGAGGTCGCCGAAGATGCCGGCGGTGCCTACCGGCATGGTCCCGTCGATGCACTGCTTGGGTTGGCCCTCCAGCTTGATGCAGTCGCCGTCCACCGAACCGGACACGCGCTCACCGTCCGCGTCGGTCGCGGTGAAGTGCAGGCGCTTGATGTCGACCAGCGTCGTGCCGTCCACCACCTTGGTGGAGTAGGCGCTGTCCGAGAAGGTGATGCTCGCGTCAGCGGGCTCGTCGGAGCGGAAGAGTTCGGGGTATGTCGCAATCAGCTTGCCGTAATAGGCGGGCAGCGCCTTGGCGATCGGCGTGATCGACGCGGTGCGCGCGCTGTCCGAGACGGCCTTGAGGAAGCCGTTCACAGCGGCTTCCGGTGAGCCGAAATGCTCGGTGGTGATGTTGCCGCTGCCGGCCGCCGCGCCGGTGGATTGCTCCGATTCGGCGGTGTATTCGGCGATGGTGTAGCTGGGGCTGACATACCAGCGGCCGCCGCTCTTGACGACCATGACGAACGGCGCGATATCGCGACCGTCCGCTGACGATGTTGACAGGTCGCGCCGGATGTCGATCGTCTTGTGCTGGACACGCAGTGACGTGCCGGCCATCGTCCGCAGCCCGGGGTTGGCGCGAGCCGGGTCGAAGTCGGTCGTCATGGTGCCACCGGTGAACGTCACCTTGGCCAGGTCGTCCCGGACGGTGCCCACCTTCGTCGTCACGTTCTTGGTGGTGATCGTCGTCCCGTCGGACATCGCGTTGAGGCCGCCGCCCTTCTGGAGTCCGGAACCCTTGGCGCGCTTCTCCAGGTTCTGCAACGTCTGCGCGACGCCGGCCGACTCGGCCGGCGCCAGCATCGCGGTGAGCGCCATCGGGTCGCGCTTGGCGGTCGCCTCGAGGAGGTTCAGGGCTGCGCCGTCCGGCGATGCCGCGCCGGTGTCGTCCGACTTGCTGCGCAGGACCATCACCCCGGCGAGCACCAGGACGGCTGCGACGATGACGGCGATCGCGGCGAGCAGCCAGTTGCGGCGAGGGCCGCCGGCGTCCTGAGGCGGCGAGAAGTCGGCCAGGTCACCGCCGGACCGGTCGGCCGGCGCGCCGGCAGGTGGGATCGGCGGCCCCGACGGCATGGTGGAATCGGTCATGGTGTCCTCCCCGAGAAATGAATGCACAGCCCCGCAACAGCGCTGCCGCAAGTTAACACAGGCAAACTCTGCTATGAGGTGCTTTTCCGTTCTTGGCTCACCGCCGGATATCGCGCACGTTCAGCGCTGCCACGGCGAGCACCACCAGGCAGGTGGCATACACCAGTGAGGTGAAGATGCCCCATGCCATCCGGGTGGGGTCGAAGACCGTCCGACTCGCGTCCAGCCAGGCGGCGAAATTGCGCGTGGGCAACACGTCGAGCACCACGCGTGCCGAGGTCAGACCGCCGATCGCGTGAGACAGCAATGTGATCCCGACGGCCCCGAGCGTCGCGAGCGCCGGGTTGTCGCCGGCCAGGACGGACAGCAGCAGCCCGAGGGCAGCCACCCAGAGCAGATAGACCATCACGTATGCCGTCATCAGCGCCAGCCGCACGAGCGCGGCGGCACCGGAGGTTCCGGTGCCGGAGATCGGGGTCAGCGGACCGGTGCCGAAGAGCGCCAGCCCGACGAGGTAACTGCTGACGGCGTAGCTGCAGACGGCGACGAAGAGCAGCGTGACGAGTGCGCCGATCTTCTTGACCAGCAACGTAGTCCGGGGCACTGGCGCGGTGAGCAGCACCCGCAGGTAGGACCAGGCGGCTTCGCGCGCCACCGCTTCACCGAAGAGGTATGCCGCGGCGATGACGAGGAACAGCTGAGCCCCGCCATACAGCGACAGCATGGTGAAGTTGCCGGCGCTGGCGGTGCCGACGGCGGCCACGATGTTCCCGTCGACGGTGGCGCGGTGCTCGCCGGCGCGCAGCAACAGTCCGACAAAGGCCGGCGCCACCAGCATCAGGCCCAACAGGACGCGCACACTCGTGCGGCTCAGCTGGCGACGGAGCTCGGCCCCGACCGGGAGGACGGCGTTCACGGAGCGACATCCGTCGTCATCCGGCGGTACAGGTCGCCGAGCCGGTTGTCGGTGTGCACCGACCGCACGCCGACGCCGGTGGTGCCGATCGCGGCCAGCACGTCGTCGAGCTGGTTGCCGCGCAATTCGATGTGCAGCGAACCGGTTTCGCAGTGCACCGCGACCGGGGGATCCAGTCGGCGCCACTGGGCGTCGGCGCTCAGCCGGGCGAGCGCCGCCGCCGGGTCGTCGACGCCGACGCGAACCCGGCTGGTCGTCCGCGCCACCTCATCGACCGGCCCGAACCACCGCACCCGGCCCTCGTCCAGGACCAGCACGTGGCTGCACAGGCTGTCCACCTCGGCCAGGTGGTGGCTCGCCAGCACGACGGTGCGCCCGGAGGCGGCATACCGCTCCAGGGTGGCGCCGAGTTCGCGGGTCTGTGCCGGGTCCAGGCCGTTGGTCGGCTCGTCGAGCAACAGTAGGTCGGGCAGCCCCAGGAGCGCGCCGGCGACCGCGAGCCGCTGCTTCATACCCTGGCTGTAGTCGCCCGCGCGGCGGTCGAGGTATGGCGTCAGCCCGGCCAGCTCGGCCGCGAGTTCGAGGTGTGCGTCGGCGAGGCGTCCGCCGCCGGCTCGCCAGAGGAACTCCAGGTTGTCGCGGCCGGTCAGCTGCGGTGCGAACCCTGGCTCCTCGAGCGCGACGCCGACGCGCCGCAGGATCGGTGCGCCTGGAGTGACCAGTTCACCCATCAGGTATGACGCCCCGGACGACGGGTGCGACAACCCGGTGATGGCCCGCAGCAGGGTGGTCTTGCCTGCGCCGTTCGGTCCGAGCAGCGCGAGCACCGCGCCGCGAGGCACCGCGAATGTCACGTCGTCGAGGGCGCGGCGCTCGCCATACGACGTGGCGAGGCCGTGCACGCGGAGGACGGCATCGTCGGGTCGCGCGATCCGCGACGGCCGGCGCACCCGATGGACGACCAGGGCGACCGCCCAGCCGGCCAGGATCAGTGCCGAGCCGGCGAGCGGCAGTGCCGCGTCGTTCAGCGAACCCCCCACGAACATGCAGCGGACCTTACCGGTCGCGCAGCAGGTGGCGGACGGCCTTCACCGGTAGTGCGTTATCTTTCTGGCGATCGAGCCGGACTTTGATGGGAAGCAGAACGTGGCTGACGAGGCACCCTGGCTGATCGTGGGTCTCGGCAACCCCGGCCCCACATACGCCGGCAACCGGCACAACGTCGGCGCCATGGTCGTCGACCGGATGGCGCGCGATGCCGCCACGACGCTGCGCGCGCACAAGGCCGGCGCGCTCGCCGCCCAAGTCCGCCTCACCGGACAGCCGGCCATCATCGCGACACCCACGAGCTACATGAACGAGTCCGGCGGTCCGGTTGCGGGGCTGATGCGCTTCTTCAAGGTCCCGCTCGAGCGGCTCGTGGTGATCCACGACGAACTCGACATCGACTTCGCGGCGTTGCGGCTCAAGCGCGGTGGCGGGGAGGGCGGCCACAACGGGCTCAGATCGATCAGCAAATCGGTTGGCAGCAAAGACTATTTGCGCGTCCGGGTAGGGATCGGCCGGCCGCCGGGCCGGATGGACGCCGCGGCATACGTGCTGAAGGACTTCAACGCGACCGAGCGGAAGGAGCTCGACTTCCTGGTGCCCGACGCTGTCGAGGCCGTCGAGTTGCTGATGAGCAAGGGGCTCACCGACGCCCAGAACGTCGTCCACGCGCGGTGAAGAGCGGCGGCGGTCGTTCGGCACGGGTGTTTCCCGGCCAAATATCATGAGGCCGTGAAGGTTCCAGCGGCGGAGGGTGGGCACAGTGGCGAAGATCGTGCGTGAGACGGTCGCCGACCGGACCGTGGCCGTGCTGCGCGATCGGATCCTGGGCGGTGAGCTGCGTCCGGGTGACTCTGTGACCGAGGAGGCGCTGGCGGCAGAGCTCGGGGTGTCGCGGCCGACCGTGCGTCAGGCCCTCAACACCCTCGAGCTGAGCGGTTTGCTGACCCGCAACCCGTCCACCCGGGTTCTCGAGGTCACCACGCTGTCCACCCAGGACATCGTCGAGATCTACCGGGCCAGAAGGTTTTTGGAGCTCGGCGGCGTCGATGCCGCTGAAGGCTCCTCCACAGCGGAATTGCTACCGATCCACGAATCGGTCGTCCAGATGGGCGAGGCGGTCGAGGCTCACGACATGGAGCGGTTCGTGCAGGCCGACTATCGCTGCCACGTCGAGCTCGTCCGCCTGCTGCGGTCGAGCTTCCTGTCCCGGACGCACGCCGAACTGCTCGCCAAGCTGCGTCTCGCGGTCACCCAGGTCACCGCTGAGGAGCAGGACAACGGCCTCGTCCTCGAGCGGCATCAGGAGTTCTGGCAACTGCTGAGCAGCGGCCGGATCAAGGAGGCACGGGCAAATCTGGAGCAGCGTCTGCTCGAAGCCGAGCAGTCGATCCTGCCCAAGGCCACCGCGAAGAATTAGGCGGTGTGCCGTGACCTGTCGTCACGGCACACCGCCTCGCGGGGCCTGCTCCTTACTGCTCTCCGGGACGTCGCGGCGCCGGCGGAGCCGCAACGTCTGCGGCATCGATCAGTCGGTCGGGCCGGAAGTCGGCGAGCAGTGGATCTTGTTGTCCGGCAAGCTCGTTCGCAACACTCTCGCCGAGGTATGGCGCGAGGGTGACACCGCTGTGCGTCGCGACGACATACGTGCTCGGCAGGGTCGCGATCGGTCCCGCGACGGTCAGCCCGTCACCGGGAATCACCCGCCGACCGACGACGATCCGCTCGATCCGGGCGTCCTCGGTGTCCTCCAGCACGGACCGCAGCCGGTCCAAGAACTGCTTGCCGAGGTCGCCGTCCACCGGCGGCACGACGGCCGGGTCGGCGGTGACGTCCAGGTCGAGGGCCTGCAGGCGCAGCCGGCCACCACCGTCCGGCCGCAGGTTGAGGCCCGGGCTGGTGACCAGGCAGTCCAGTGCTGCGGGCGTCGGCGTCGTCGTGGCCAGATAGCCCACCGTCAGATCGCCGGGGTGGCTGTATTCCGCCATGCTCAGCGAAACCCCGGACGCACTGAGCAGTGGACCGGTCCAGCGCCCGGCGGCGAGGACGACGCGGTCCGCCCCGACGAGCGAGCCGTCGGCCAGCGCGACGGCCGCACCGGACGGCGTCTCCTGCAGCGCCGTCACGGTCGCGGTCCGCACGACGCCGCCGTACCGCCGCAGCCGCTGCAACTGGAAGGCGACATACGGCAACGGGAAGCAGTGCGCCTCGGAGGTGTAGCGCACGGCCAGCCGGACGTCGTCCGGCACGATCAGGCCCGGCACGAGGGCACGCGCCCGTGCGGCGTCCACCTCCTCGACGGGGTAGCCGGCCGCCGCGAGCCGCTCGGCGCGGGCCGCCAGCTCCGTCGCGTGCGCGTCGTCGGTCGCGAACTCGAGGTGTCCGTGCGACACCAGCCAGTCGGCGTTCTCCCGGCGAGCCAGCTCCTGGTGCGCCGCGACGCCGGCCAGGTTGAGCCGGTAGTAACTCTCGGGTTGCTTGTTGTTCGAGTTGACCCAGGCGTATGACGTCGCGGTGGTCCCGGAGCCGGGCGCCTCCTGCTCGAGCACGGTCACTTCGTTGCCGTGCTCCGCGAGGGATGCGGCAATGGACAATCCCACGATCCCGGCACCTACGACCACGACGTGCATGATGAAACTCCTTTAAGTTCTTGCGGATTCGCGCGCCAGGGCGCGACTGATCACGGCGGCGCGGTTGGTTCGCGCCAGGTGGGGGAGGGGTTCAGAGGACCTTGCCGATGAAGTCGCGGGTGCGCTGCTCCTGCGGATCGAGCAGGACCTGGCGCGGGGTGCCGGACTCCACGACGACGCCGTCGTCCATGAACACGACGGAGTCGGCAACCTCCCGGGCGAAGCCGATCTCGTGGGTGACGACGACCATCGTCATACCTGATGCGGCGAGGTCCTTCATCACGTCCAGCACCTCGCCGACCAGCTCCGGGTCCAGTGCGGACGTCGGCTCGTCGAAGAGCATCAACTTCGGCTCCATCGCGAGAGCGCGGGCGATCGCCACCCGTTGCTGCTGACCACCGGAGAGCGCGGAGGGGTAGGCGTCGGCCCGGTCGGCCAGGCCCACCCGGTCCAGCAACTCCTTGGCTCGGTTCGTGGCGTCCCGCTTGCTCACCCGCCGCACACCGATGGGCGCCTCGATGATGTTCTCCAGAGCGGTCATGTGCGGGAACAGGTTGAAGCGCTGAAACACCATGCCGACCTCGGCCCGCATCCGGGCGATGTCGGACTCGGCCAGTTCGTGCAGGCGTCCGCCGCGCTCGGAGTAGCCGACGAGCTCTCCGTCGACATACAACCGGCCGGCGGTCAGCGTCTCCAGGTGGTTGATCAGCCGCAGGAACGTCGACTTCCCCGAGCCGGACGGGCCGAGCAGCGTCATCACCTCGCCGCGCTGCACGGTCAGGTTGATGCCCTTGAGCACCTCGGTGCGGCCGAACGACTTGTGCACGTTGCGGGCTTCGACCATCACCTGGGTCCGGGTCTTCGTGGGCTCCGCGGTGCGTTCGGTGAGTCTCATGCCGTCGCCTTTCTGCGCTGCTGCAACTGCAGCATCCGCGTCAGCGAGAGTCCGCCGCCGCGCCCGCTGACGCCCTTGCTGAAGTGCTGTTCCAGGTAGTACTGCCCGACGGTCAGGACGGAGGTGACGATGAGGTACCACAGCGAGGCGGTGAGCAGCAGCGGAATCGTCTTGAAGTTGTCGGAGTAGATCAGCTGGGCGGCATAGAGCAGCTCCGGGAACGCGAGCACGCTCACCAGCGAGGTGTTCTTCAGCATCGAGATGGTGTTGTTCGCCGTCGGTGGCACGATCACCCGCATCGCCTGGGGCAGCACGATCCTGCGCAGGATCCGCCGGTGCGACATACCCAGCGCCTGCGCGGCCTCGGTCTGCCCACTATCCACCGACTGGATGCCGGCGCGCACGATCTCCGCCATGTAGGCGCCCTCGTTCAGTCCGAGACCGAGGATCGCCGCCATCACCGGCGTGATCAGGTGGTTGACGTCCGCGGACACGAAGCTCGGGCCGAACGGTATGCCGAGCGAGAGCCGCGGGTAGAGCGCCGACGCGTAGCCCCAGAACAACAGCTGCACGAACAGCGGCGTCCCTCGGAAGAACCAGATGTAGAACCAGCTGACGCCCTTCATCATCGGATTGCTGCTGAGCCGCATGACGGCGAGCAGCACGCCGAGGACGATGCCGAGCACCATCGAGATGACGGTCAGCTGCAGCGTCTTCCAGAGTCCGTCGAGGATGCGGACCGACGTGAAGTACTGTCCGACGACGTCCCAGCCGAAGTTCTGGTTGGTGATGAGCGTGTTGATCAGCATCGCGATCAGCACGCACAGCACGACGTAGGAGATCCAGCGGCCGGGCCGTTTGCGGCGAACGACCTTCTCGGCCGTCGGTGGCGCCGTCGCCGTATCGGCAAGTGCAGTGTTCACTGTGGGCAGCTCCTCAAGATGTGGCCCCGTTGAACTCCGACCGGTCGATCTTGATCGCGGTCAGGTTCCATTTGGTGAGGATCTTCTGGTACGTGCCGTCGGCGATGAGCTTGTTGATCGCCGCCTGCACCGGCTTGGCCAGCTGGCTGCCCTTGGGGAAGGCGACGCCACCGGGGTTCGGGTTCTTGACCATCGGACCGACCGTCTGGAAGAGGTTCGGGCTCTTCTTGGCTGCGTCGAGCAGTGGCGGCGCGTCCAGCATCACGGCATCGATCCGGTGACTCTGCAGCGCGAGTTGCGCCTGCGGCCCGTCCTGGTAGGCCTGCGCGACAGGCGCCTTCAACCCGGCCTTCGCGCACTTGGGTGCCTGGCTGGGCAGGAAGGTGTTCTGCTGCAGGGACCCACGGATCACGCCGACGCGTGCACCGCACGCGAGGTTGGCCTTCAGCTTCTTCGGGTTGCCCTTCGGCACCAGCAGCAGCGTGCCGTTCCAGTAGTAGGTCGCGAAGTCGACGGTCTTCTCGCGCTCCTTGGTGTCGCCGATCGAGGACATCGCCATGTCCACCTTCTTGGCGGCGAGCGACGGGATGATGGCGTCGAACGAGGTGGACACGAAGGTCACCTTCAGCCCGAGCACGCCGCCGATCGCGGTGGCGAGGTCCGGGTCGAGGCCGACCATCGTCGTCCCATCGGAGGCGGTGGACTCGAACGGTGGGTATGACGGGTTGATCGCCATCCGGATCACGCCCGCCTTGCGGACCGAGGCGGGCACGGCGGCAGCGAGTTTCGTGTCGGTCTGCTGGGCCTGGCTCGGCTGACCGGCGGCCGGCGTCGAGCCGGCATCGGTCTTGCTCGGCGAGGAGTTCAGCCCGCACGCCGCTAGCGGCAGAGCGCAGGCAAGGACGAGCAGGTTGCGAGGACGAAGGGTGGGACGGGCCATGAAGGGCCTCCTTGTCTTACTGTCTGACAGCGATGCGCAATTCTTAGTGCCCGCCGCTCGGAGCTGTCAATAGGCCGTCCAGGGCGCGGATCGCGGAGGTGTCCCCGTCGCCGACTAGAATCGACTGCGACAACCCCGTCTCGCCTGCGAACGGGGCCCTTTTGCGTGTCCGCGCCGGCGGGCACGACGACCGAGGAGCTGCCGCACTGGTGACTTTGCAACCGATGCTCGACCTGCTCGCCCGCGACGAGGCCGTCGCACGACTGATGTCGCACGTCGGCACGGCGAACGTCGTCGACATCGCCTGCGCGCCGGGCGCGCGCGGTCCGTTGACCGCACTCGTCGCCCAAGGCGCCTCCGACCGCGCCGCCCGCACCGTGCTCGCGGTCACGGCAACGGGCCGCGAGGCGCAGGACCTCGCCGCGTGCCTGCGCTGCTTCCTGCCCGCCGAGCGCGTCGTGGAGTTCCCGAGCTGGGAGACGCTGCCCCACGAGCGGCTCAGCCCGCGCAGCGACACCGTCGGCCGGCGTCTCGCCGTGCTGCGTCGTCTGGCGCACCCGGACGCCGAGGACGCGACGTACGGCGAGATCGCGGTCGTCGTCGCCAGCGTGCGTGCGCTCATGCAGCCGATCGCGAAGGGTCTGGGCGATCTGGCTCCCGTCTCGTTGCGGGTCGGCCAGGACACCGCGCTCCCCGAGGTCGTCGAGGCGCTGGCGGGTGCGGCATACACCAGAACCGACCTGGTGGAGCGACGCGGTGAATTCGCCGTACGCGGAGGCATTCTGGACGTTTTCCCGCCCACCGAGCAGCACCCCGTGCGTGTCGAGTTCTGGGGCGACACCGTCGAGGAGATCCGCTGGTTCAAGGTCGCCGACCAGCGCAGCCTGGAGGTCGCCGAGCACGGGCTGTGGGCGCCGCCGTGCCGGGAGTTGTTGCTGACCGAGGACGTGCGGGCGCGCGCTGCCACGCTGGCGACCCAGCTGCCCGGCGTGCAGGACATGCTGCTCAAGGTCGCCGAAGGCATCGCCGTCGAGGGCATGGAGTCGCTCGCGCCGATCCTGCTCGCGGGCGGCACCGCCGGCGGGATGGAGACCCTGCTGGACGTGCTGCCGCAGGACACCCACGTCATGCTCAGCGACCCCGAGCGGGTGCGCACCAGGGCGCACGACCTCGTGGCGACGAGCGCCGAGTTCCTGGACGCCAGTTGGGCGAACGCCGCCGCGGGCAACGCGGTCCCGGTCGACCTGCAATCGGTGCTCGGCACCGCGTCATACTGGTCCATCGCCGAGCTCCGCGACCATGCCCTCGCCAAAGGCCTGGCCTGGTGGGCATTTTCGTCCTTCGCGAGCGACGCCGAGCTCGCGGAGTTCCAGGAGGACGATGCGCTCGCGGGCGAGCAGGTCACCATCGGCACTGCCGAGGTGCCGCTCTATCGCGGCAACACCGAGCAGGCCGTCGGTGACATCCGCGACTGGGCGCGTGGGGGCAACCGGGTGCTCATCGTCACCGAGGGCTCCGGGCTCGGACACCGCATCGGCGAGGTGCTGCGCGACCACGACGTGCCGTCGCACCGCATCGACCAGCTCACGCCGGGCAGCGTCGAACTGGCGACCGGGGCCCTGAGCAATGGGTTCACGCTGGGTTCAAGCGATTTCGTCCTGCTCACCGAGAACGACCTCACCGGCTCGTCGAGCCACGGCGGCAGCACCAAGGACATGCGGCGGATGCCGTCGCGCCGCCGCAACGTCGTCGACCCGCTGCAGCTGCACCCCGGCGACTTCGTGGTGCACGAGCAGCACGGCGTCGGACGGTTCGCCACGATGATGCAACGCACCGTCGGGGGTGCGACGCGTGAATATCTCGTGATCGACTACGCGCCGGCCAAGAAAGGCCAGCCGGCCGACCAGCTCTACGTCCCCACCGACCAGCTGGACCAGGTCACCCGCTACGTCGGTGGCGAGCAGCCGACGCTCAACAAGATGGGCGGATCGGACTGGCAGACAACCAAATCCCGTGCCCGGCGGCATGTGCGTCAGATCGCGGCCGAGCTGATCCAGCTCTATTCGGCCCGTATGGCGACCGAGGGCCACGCCTTCGGGCCCGACACTCCATGGCAGCGGGAGCTCGAGGACGCCTTCGCGTATGTCGAGACCCCCGACCAAGCGAGCAGCATCGACGAGGTGAAGGCCGACATGGAGAAGTCCGTGCCGATGGACCGGCTCATCTGCGGCGACGTCGGCTACGGCAAGACCGAGATCGCGATACGCGCCGCCTTCAAAGCGATCCAGGAGGGCAAGCAGGTGGCAGTGCTGGTGCCCACCACCCTGCTGGTCAAACAGCACCAGCAGACCTTCAGCGAGCGTTACGCCGGCTTCCCGGTCGTGGTCAAGGCGCTGTCCCGCTTCCAGAGCGACCGCGAAGCACGCGAGGTCATCGACGGACTGCGTTCGGGCGCCGTCGATCTGGTGATCGGCACGCATCGGCTGTTGGGCAACGAGGTGAAGTTCAAGGACCTCGGACTGGTCGTCATCGACGAGGAGCAACGCTTCGGTGTGGAGCACAAGGAGCAGCTCAAGCAGATGCGCACCGCCGTGGACGTGCTGGCCATGTCGGCGACACCGATCCCACGCACCCTCGAGATGGCGGTGACCGGCATACGCGAGATGTCAACTCTGGCAACGCCGCCCGAGGAGCGGCACCCGGTCCTCACCTTCGTCGGCGCCTACGAGGAGAAGCAGATTGGGGCCGCCATACGCCGGGAGCTGATGCGCGAGGGCCAGGTCTTCTTCGTGCACAACAAGGTCGGCACCATCGAGAAGGCGGCGTCCCGTCTGCGCGAGCTCGTGCCGGAGGCTCGGATTGCCACCGCACACGGCAAGATGTCCGAGCAGCGCCTGGAGGACGTCGTGACCGCCTTCTGGGACCGGGAGTTCGACGTGCTGGTGTGCACCACCATCATCGAGACGGGCCTGGACATCTCCAACGCCAACACGCTGATCGTCGACCGCGCCGATCAGCTGGGTCTGTCGCAGTTGCACCAGCTGCGGGGCCGGGTCGGTCGCGGCCGCGAACGCGCCTACTCCTACTTTCTCTTCCCGCCCGAGAAGCCGCTCACCGACACCGCGCACGACCGGCTGCAGACGATCGCCAGCCACACCGATCTGGGCGCCGGCATGCAGGTCGCCATGAAGGACCTCGAGATCCGCGGCGCCGGAAACCTGCTCGGCGGTGAGCAGTCCGGGCACATCGCCGGCGTCGGCTTCGACCTCTACGTGCGAATGGTCGGCGAGGCCGTGGCCGACTTCCGCGGGGACGGCACCACGAAACCGCCCGCCGAGGTCAAGATCGAGCTGCCGGTCGACGCCCACCTGCCCCACGACTACGTGCCGGGGGAGCGGTTGCGGCTGGAGGCCTACAAGAAACTCGCGACGGTCGAGGACGAGACGGCGCTCGGTGAGATCGAGGCCGAGTTGCGCGATCGGTATGGCGCGCCGCCGGAGCCGGTGCAGCACCTCTTCGAGGTGGCGCGGCTGCGGACGATCGCCCGGCAGGCCGGCATCAGTGACATCGGGTTGCAGGGCCGGATGGTCCGCTTCGGACCGGTCGACCTGCGGGAGAGCCAGCAGCTGCGGCTGGAGCGGATCTACAAGGGCACGATGGTCAAGCCCGCCATCCACCAGATCCTCGTCCCACAGCCCAAGACGGCGCCCGTCGGTGGCAAGCCGCTGCGCGACACCGAGGTGCTGCGGTGGGCGGCTCAGTTGATCAAGGCCGTTCTGCTGGACGACATCTCGGCAGCCGCCGGTGGCGCCGCGTGAGGTGCCCTCGGCGACCACAGCGAGGGCTGGCATGATGCAGGATGCGCGCCGAGCACCGGCGCCGCTCAGGACATCGCAGAAGGAAAGGCCGTTCTCCATGCCCAGCTTCCACCGCGGACGATTCGTCGTGGGCGCCGCAGCAGCGATCAGCACCCTTGCGCTCGCCGGATGTGGCAGCGGCGGTGTGATGCACGACGGCCGGACCGCACTGCAGTATGACGGCCGCACGGTCACCAGTGCGCAGCTGCAGACGGCCACGGACGAGATCAACAAGGCCACCGGCTACGGCATCGACCCGGCCAACGTCGCGCAGGTGCTCTCCATCGGTCCGGAGATCATCAAGGCCGGCAAGGCGCACGGTCTGGTCTACTCCGACAGCTTTCTGCGCAACAAGTACAGCAAGTCGCCGCTGTCCGACGTCGCGGTCGAAGCACTGCGGGTCAACGACATCTCGCAGCGGCTCAGCGATTCCGGCAACCTCACCAAGGCCGACGCCGAGAAGATCGCGGCGCAGAACGCCACCTTCAATCCGCGCTACGGCTCCTGGGTCAAGGGCACCGGTCCGACGAAGGCATCCGAGCCGTGGATCAGCACACCGCCGTCGGCTGGACCCAGCGCGCCGAACGGCCACCCCGCCGGGTGAGCGAGCCCCTGCCCCTGCTCACCGTGCTGGTCACCAGCCCGCGGGTGCCCGCGGGCTTGTTGTCCCGGGACGCGTGGAATGCCGTTGAGAGCGCGGGGCGGGTGCTGGCGGCCGATGCGGACGACCCGGTGCCCGCCGCTGTCGCGGCGTCCGGGATCGACGTGGCGGCGGCGCCATACAACTCGGCGGCGGAAGCCGCGCGCGCTCTCGTCGCGGCCGCCGCGGATGGATCGGTCCTCTGGATCAGCTCCCCGGACGCGGATCCCGGCCTCACCGACGCGCTCGCCGAAGAATTGACCCGACTCGACGACCCGCCGCAGATAGAGGTGCTCGTCGGGTCCTGGGATCTGCCGGGCGCGCGGCTGCTGGACGCGGTGGCCGTCATGGATGCATTGCGATCACCGGGTGGCTGCCCGTGGGACGCGGAGCAGACGCACGAGACCCTCACGAAGTACCTGCTCGAAGAAGCACACGAGACCGTCGAGGCGATCGAGTCCGGCGACATCGAGCACGTCGCCGAGGAGTTGGGCGATGTCTTGCTGCAGGTGCTCTTCCACGCCCGGATCGCCGCCGACGAGGAGCCGGGCTACACCATCGACGATGTCGCAGGTCTGTTGGTGGACAAGCTGATTCGGCGTCACTCGCACGTCTTCGGCGACGGCGACGCCAGCACCCCGGACGAGGTCGAGCAGTCGTGGGAGCGGATCAAGGCCGCCGAGAAGAGCGACCGTGACGCGGACGACCTGCTCGCGGGCATCCCGGTCTCCTTGTCACCGTTGCTGATCGCCGAGAAGGTGCTCGCCCGGGCGAACCGGCGCGGCATACAGCTGTCGTATGACGAGCGCGCCGACCTCGGCGGTCGGCTGCTGGCGCTGGTGGCGGAGGCGCGGGCTGCCGGCGTCTCCGCCGACGCCGCCCTGCGGGCGACGCTGCGTGCGGTCGCGCGGACCGGCACCGACCCACTCGGCCAGTGACGGCCTCCTCGTGGTGCATGACAGGCTGCGCGGTATGATGAACCCTTCCCTCGCCGTCGAAATCGACTCCCGCTGCCGGCTGCGGGGCGAATTCACGCTCCGCTCCGGCCAAGTGGCGACCGAATACTTCGACAAGTACCTGTTCGAGGGGGACCCGCGATTGATTCGTCGGGTCGCCGAGGAGATGCAACCGCTGTTGCCGGATGACGTCGAAGTCCTGGGTGGTCTCGAGCTCGGCGGTGTGCCGATCGCGGCCGTCCTTGGGCAATTGGTGGATACGCCAACGGTGTTCATTCGGAAGAGGGCGAAGGAGTACGGCACGCGCAAGCTCGCCGAGGGCGGACCGGTGGACGGCAAACACATCGTCCTGATCGAGGACGTCGTCACCACTGGCGGCGCCGTCATTGCGGCCGCTCGGGCGTTGCGTGAACTCGGCGCGCGCGTGGAGCTTGTCGTTTGCGCCATCGACCGGCGGCCGCCGGAGGCGACCGAGCTCTCCGATGCCGCGATCGCGGTGCGGTCGGTCTTCACGCGTGCCGATCTCGACGCTGCGCGCGGCTGACCGCTAGCTGGCGTCGGCGAAGTCCGGACCATCGGGAATCGCCGGACGAGTCACCGACATCCCTGTGTATGACGGGCGCCGTTTCGAGGTGATGTGGATAACATTCGATTCCCAAATCGCTTGTCTCCAAGGAAGATTCGTGCGATAATCGAACACATGCACGATAACCACTCAGACGATGCAGGGGGCACTCGCAGGGTGTTCGACGCGTCGGTGGTGCGTGCATTCCACGACCGGCTGGACGCGCCAGTGGACGATGCGGACCCGCTGGCCGAGTTGCGCGCGTTGGAGGAGCTGAAGAACGCCGTGGCGGCGCGTCAAGCCCGGCTGAGCGTCGCCGTGCACGAGACGCAACGAGCCGCAGACGTGCCGCGCGGCATCAGCGCCGCGGACACCGCTCGGGAGGCAGGCACCCGGGTCGCCCTGGCCCGCCGGTGCGCGCCGCACCTCGGCTCTCGACTCCTCGGGCTGGCCCATGCGGTCGTCGAAGAAATGCCTCACACCCGCGAGGCACTCGCCGCCGGAGTCATCAGCGAATGGGACGCGATCGCACTCAGCCGCGAAACCGCGTGCCTGACTCGGCGGGATCGAGCCGCCGTGGACGCCGCCGTCGCCGACCAGCTCGGCACGGTCAGTCATCAGCGGCTGGAGGCATCGGCCCGCGAGCACGCCTATCGGCTGGATCCCGAGGCCGTGACCGCGCGCCGCGCCCGGGCCGAGAGCCAGCGTCGGGTCAGCCTGCGTCCGGCGCCCGATTGCATGACCCGACTGAGCGCTCTGTTGCCGGTCAAGGACGGCGTGGCTTGCTACGCAGCACTGTCCGGCGTCGCGGACCTGACCGCCACCTCCCGGCACCCCCGCGGACAGGTCATGGCCGACACGCTGGTGGCGCGTGTCACCGGCTGCCCGTCGACCGCCACCGGCAGCGGGGCCGACGACAACGCCGCGGCCGGCGACGGGTCCGGCACCGACGACATCGATGGTGTCGGCGCGAGCAAGAGCGCTGGTGGTGTGGGCGTGAACGTCAACCTCGTCATGCCTTTCGACACGCTGACCGGTGACACACCCGCTCGCCTGGCCGGATACGGCCCGATCCCGGCCGACCTGGCTCGGGAATGGATCCGCTGTGCAGACGCGGACCAGAAGCTGCAGGTGCGGCGACTGTTCAGCTTCCCCGGAACCGGTGACCTCGTCGGGATGGACTCCCGGGCCCGGGCCTACTCGGGGTTGCTGGCGATGTTCATCCGGTTGCGTGACCAAACCTGCCGCACCCCCTTCTGCAGTGCTCCGATCCGGCACATCGACCACATCGCCTCCCACGCCGCGGGCGGACCCACCTCCGAACGCAACGCGGAAGGGCTGTGCGAGCAGTGCAACTACGCCAAAGAGCACCCCGACCACGACGTGACCGGTGATGCGAGCCAAACCACCACGCGCACCGGAAGTCTCACCGCGACCAGTCGTCCACCCGCCCCACCCGGCATGCCGCCACCCGTCACGTCGTATGTCGAGCGCACCCTCATCGACATCGCCTGGATCCACCAGACCAGCCGACCACCGGCGCCGGGTGACTGCAGCTGAGTGCGCCCGCTGCCGCGCCCGCGCGGTGCGAGGATGACCCCATGGTCTACCTGCCGGAGCATGATGCCGCCACGTCGGCCGAAGATGTCGCCCAGCTGATCACGTCGGTGCCGTTCGCGACGCTGATCACGTCGGACGGAAAGGCGTTGAGCGCCAACCACATTCCGCTGTTGCTCGAGACCAGCGCGGACGGCGATCGGCTGGTCGGCCACGTTGCCCGCGCCAATGACCTCTGGCGGGACGGCCATCACGAGGGCGAGAGCCTCGCGGTGTTCAACGGGGCCGATCACTACGTGTCACCGACCTGGTACCCCTCCAAGCAGGAGCACCACAAGGTCGTGCCGACCTGGAACTACCTCGTGGCACATGTGTATGGCGAGCTCGTCATACACGACGATCCCGGGTGGACACGCGGTGCCGTGGCGAAGCTGACCAAGGTCATGGAAGGCGGCCGCGAGGACGCTTGGCACATGCGTCAGGCTCCGGCCGACTATCTCGGCGAGCAGCTGGGCAAGATCGTCGGCATCGAGCTGCGAATCACCCGGATCATCGGCAAGTTCAAGGTGAGTGCGGCCCGCAGCAGCGCGGATCGCAACGGCGCCGCCGACGGGATCGAGGCGGAGTCCGGGGCGTCGCCCCTGGTCGATGCCATGCGCGCAGTCCCCACCGTGCAGGACTGACAACCGTCGCGCCTTGTGCGCGGAGCGCGAGCGTCAGGCGCCATACCCCGCTTCGCGTGCCTTGACGATGGCGTCGACCCGACCGGTCGCCTGCAACTTGGCATAGATGCCCGATGCGGTGTTGCGGACGGTCTTGTTCGAGACGTAGAGCTCTGTGGCGATCTCGTCGTTGGACCGTCCGGCGGCGATCATCCGCAGGACCGCGCGCTCTCGTTCGGTGAGCTGCGGAAACGGCTCTTCGTCGGCCCGCGGACCGGCGCCACGGGCGAGCAGGCGGGTGATCCGCTCGGCCAGTCCCGTCCCGAAGACCATCGCGCCCCCGGCTGCGGTGCGCACCGCGTGCTGCACCTCCTCGGCGCCCGAGCCTTTGAGCAGGTAGCCACGCGCACCGGCGCGGATCGCGCCGAGCACCGTGTCGTCGTCCTCGTTCATCGTGAGCATGACGACTCGCAGGTCCGGTGTACGACCCACCAGGAAGCGGGTCGCCTCGATGCCGTCCAGTTGCGGCATCTGAATGTCCATCATCACCACGTCCGGGTTCGTCTCACCGACCACGTGCACGGCCTCGCGGCCGTCGCCGGCCGTGCCGACGACCTCGATGCCGTCCAGTGCGCCGAGCAGCGCGACCAGCCCGTCGCGCACGATCTGGTGATCGTCGACCACCACTACCCGGATCACCGGACCGGCGTCAGGCATCGACGCGCCTCCTCGTCAGGGGCAGGCGGGCACGCACGAGTGTGCCGCCTGCGGGTGGGCAGCTGATCTCGGCATTGCCGCCGAGTTCGGCGGCGCGTTCGCGGAGTGCCACCAAGCCGACTCCGGCCTGCCGGCCGGCGTCGATGCCGATGCCGTCGTCCGCGAGTTCGACGACAAGCGTGTCGTCGTCGAAGCGCAGTTCGAGTCGTGCCGCGGTGGCGCGGGCGTGGCGGACGACGTTGGTCAGGGCCTCTCCGACGATGCGGTATGCCGCGACCTCGACCGCGGCCGGCAGCCGTCCGTCGAGTTCAGGGGCGACGACTTCCAGCGGCAGCTCCAGACGGTCCGCCTGCTGCCGGAGCGCACCCACGAGCCCCCGGTCGTCGAGCGCGGGCGGCCGCAGGTCGTGCACGAGGCGGCGCACGTCGGCGACGACGCCCTGGACGTGCTCGCTGATCGCCCCGAGCCGTGCTGTTGCGGCGGCCGGGTCGGTGGGCACCGCGAGCCGGGCCGCCTCGAGCTGGAAGACGACCCCGCTGAGCGACGGGCCGAGCCCGTCGTGCAGATCGCGGCGAATCCGGCGCCGCTCCTCCTCGCGGGCGGCCACCAGCCGCTCCCGGCTGCGCTGGACCTCCTCCGCGAGTTGGCTGGTGCGGGCGGCGGTGGCGGCCTGTCGGACGAGATCTCCGAGCAGCCGCTCGTCGGCCGCGCTCAGCCTGCTGCGCAGCCCGCGGTCGGGCAGGACGAGGCGGCCGGCCGTGGTGCCGCGGTAGGTGATGGGCAGCGTGCGCACCCGGTCGGGCCGTTGTCCGTATGTCGTCACCAGGCGCTCGCCGTGGCTTCGATCGACCTCGACGCTGACGAACCGCACGCCGAAGGCCCGCGCGACCGCCCGGGCGACGA
This sequence comes from Flexivirga sp. YIM B11880, assembly GCF_058148645.1. NCBI lineage: Bacteria > Bacillati > Actinomycetota > Actinomycetes > Micrococcales > Dermacoccaceae > Flexivirga > Flexivirga sp. YIM B11880. Next base: position 28,128 of record NZ_JBMAMH010000005.1, on the reverse strand, counting down.
CCGCGAGCTGTTCAGCGGTGTCGTCCGTCGTCTCGAGCGTCGAGGCAAGGCCCGCGACCGCGTCATAGCGGTCGCCGCGCTGGCCCAGCGCCATCCGCCGGACGAGCGCGGAGAGGCGCAGGCGGAGCGGGCTGTAGAGCAGGACGGTCACCGCGAGCACCACCGCGACGACCTGGGCCTGGGTCAGCGTGTCGTCGAGGGCCAGGGTCAGCAGGGCCAGCATCACCGTGTCGGCCGCGACCAGCACGGCCACCACGACGGCGAGCACGATGGTGCGCGCGAGCAGGTCCTGGACGGGAACCACCGAGGGCCGGACGACGGCAACGGTCATCGCGCCGGCGGGCAGCACCATCACCACGAACACCACGACGTAGTCGAGACCCGGCAGGTGGACGGCGACACTGGCGACGAGGGCCACGACGATCGCGACGACGCCCCAGAGCAGCCAGCGCATGCGATCGCGCAGCACGCCGTCGGAGCATTGAGAGCGCACGACGACCAGCAGCAACGTCACGAGGAAGCCCGCGATGCCGATGCCCATCGGAACGAACCCCGGCACCGACTCGAGCGCCGGGATCGAGGTGGGGTCGAGGTCCACGGTGCTCGGAACAGCGAGGCTGCCGAACTGCGCGCCGGCCGGAGCGACGAGCACCAGGCACGCCGAGGCGACCAGGGCCGACAGGGCCGTCCGCCCGGCCACACCCCACCGTCCGGGTAGCAGTCGTCCGGTCGGGAAGTAGAGCAGCAGCGCCGCGATGGCGACCGGCAGGAACGCGCCGGCCCGGTTGTAGAACCACAGCGCCGCTGTCATGGCCGGCCACGCCGTCCGCTCCGTCAGTCCGGCACGGACGTAGGACTGGGTGAAGCCGTCGAGGGCCCAGAAAGCGCCGAGGAGCAGCATCAGCCAGCCCAGGCGCTGACCCAGCTGATGCAGCAGGATCGTTGCAGCCAGGGCGGCGAGGATCACCCCGTTGAGGGCCGCCGGCCAGCCGACGCCGGCGGCGAGTGTGACGGCCGGTCCGGTCTGCTGCGCGATCGAGTCGAGCCATCCTGCCGCGATCAGAGCCGCGACGGTGGCTAGGCCGAGCAGCACCGCGACCCCGGCCGCCACGCGGGCGGCCGGGGTGCTGCGCAGGTGGGGACCCGGATCCGGCACCCGGACATTGTCGTGCCGGATCGCGGCGCGCGCTGCGGTTTCCGGCATCAGCGGGTCCCGCGGAACTCGCGGTCGCCCACCGTGAACCCGACGGCGGTGATGAGGAGCATCAGCACACCGCTGACGCCCGCCATGTATTCCAACGGCGAGACGCCCAGCAGGGTGGTGAGTCCACCGAGCACGAGTCCGACGCCGCCGATCCAGCGCGGCACACCGGTGCGCCGCGCGATCGTGAACAGCGCCAGACCGGACAGCCCGGCCAGGCACCACACCCACGGGATCGTGCCGATCCAGTGGTTGTAGAGCGCGACGTTGTAGCTGTCGACGGACTTGTCGTCGGCGGACAGGCTCATCATGAACTCGGTGTCCAGACCACTGCCGAGGATCATCACGACCGCGGTGCCGATCCAGCCGGCGAGCGCGACGACCGCCGCACTGCTGGCGCCGACGGTCGCGCGCAGCCGATTGAAGAGGCCGGCCGCGAAGGCGACCATCAGCAGCGCACCGATGACGGTGATCGAGTGGAAGGCGAACATCGCTCCGGTCTGTGAGCCGATCTTCTCGGCGATCAGCTCCGGCTTGCCGACCAGGTTCTCGTCGTAGACACCGTTGACCATCGAGGAGGTCACGATGGTGCCGACGCCGGCGAGGCCGGCGCCGATGCCGGCCAGCGCCCAGCGGCGGCTGCCATGGGTCGGCGGGTCCTCGGGTCGCACGACACGCTCGGACGGGACGTCCGAGCGGACGGGGTGATGGGTGGTGGTGGAGGTGGTCATCGCGGGCTCCTTTCGGGATTTCGTTGCGATGACCCGAGATTGGCGGGCTTGGCGTCCCGGACGGCAGGGACGACGGGGCAGACCTGCCGGGACATCCCGGTCCTGCTCTGTCGGGAGCTGTGGTGACTGTCCGTGCTGTCTCGCCGATGGCCCACCGGTGCCGGACCGTCCGGAACGCGAGTCGTTCCGTGGATGCGGGGGCGGCGGCGATAGTCTGGGGCACGCAGCGCGGGCATCACGCCTGTCGCCCACGTCCCGACGAATGTGCCAGGAGACTGCCCAGTGGCCACGATTGACGCCCTGCTCGCCCGCGAGATCCTCGACTCCCGCGGCAACCCGACCGTCGAGGTCGAGGTCGCGCTCGACGACGGCACGGTCGGTCGCGCGGCAGTCCCGTCCGGTGCGAGCACCGGCCAGTACGAAGCGGTCGAGCGCCGCGACGGCGACAAGAAGCGGTATGGCGGGAAGGGCGTCCAGGACGCCGTCGACGCGGTCGCCGAGGAGATCGCGCCCCACGTGCTCGGCTACGACGCCAGCGAGCAGCGCCTCGTCGACCAGGAGATGATCGGCATCGACGGCACCGACAACAAGGGCCGGATCGGCGCCAACGCGATCCTCGGGGTCAGCCTCGCGGTGGCGCAGGCCGCCGCCGAGTCGGCCGACCTGCCGCTGTTCCGCTACGTCGGAGGGCCCAACGCCCACCTGCTGCCGGTACCGATGATGAACATCCTCAACGGTGGCGCGCACGCCGACTCCAATGTCGACATCCAGGAGTTCATGATCGCGCCGATCGGCGCCGGCTCTTTCCGGGAGGCGCTGCGGTGGGGCGCCGAGGTCTACCACGCGCTCAAGAAGGTGCTGCAGGACCGCGGCCTGTCGACCGGCCTGGGCGACGAGGGCGGTTTCGCGCCCAACCTGGAGTCGAATCGGGCCGCCCTCGACCTGATCCTGGACGCCATCAAGGCCGCCGGTTACACGCCCGGCAAGGACATCGCGCTCGCGATGGACGCTGCCGCGAGCGAGTTCTACGAGGACGGCTCCTATCGCTTCGAGGGCACGACCAAGTCGGCCGAGGAGATGACCGCCTACTACGCGGATCTCGTCGCGTCCTATCCGCTCGTCTCCGTGGAGGATCCGTTGGACGAGTCGGACTGGGAGGGTTACGCCAAGCTCACCCGCGAGCTCGGCGACAAGGTGCAGATCGTCGGCGACGACATCTTCGTGACCAACCCCGCCAAGATCCGGCGCGCCATCGACTCCGCCGCGGCCAACGCGGTCCTGATCAAGGTCAACCAGATCGGCACGCTGACCGAGACCCTCGATGCGGTCACGCTGGCGCAGAGCAACGGCTTCCGCTGCATGATGAGCCACCGCTCCGGCGAGACCGAGGACACCACGATCGCCGACCTGGCGGTCGCGACCAACTGCGGCCAGATCAAGACCGGTGCGCCGGCTCGCTCCGACCGCGTCGCCAAATACAACCAGCTATTGCGCATCGAGGAAGAGCTGGACGACGCCGCGGTTTACGCCGGCGCGAGCGCCTTCCCGCGCTTTCGAGCCTGACTGACCGGGGACGACGAAAGGCCTTGTTGTGACACGCGATTCGCGCCAGACCTCAGCAGGTCGGTCGCGCGCGACGTCCCGCCCGGCCACCGGGCGGCGCCGGACCAGCACCGCTGCGCGCAGCACGACGGTGCGCACGGCGTCGGCCAAGGCCCGGTCCAGCCGGGCGGTCCGTTCGTCACGGTCGCCCCGATCCATGCGCCGCCTGGCGGTGGTCGGGGCGCTGATCGTGTTCCTCGCCGTCGTCATCGCGCCGACCGTCCGCTCCTACCTCTCGCAGCGGCACCAGGTGGCCAAGCTGCAGGCGCAGGTCGCCGCGCAGCAGGCGAACGTCGCTTCGTTGCAGGCCGAGAAGGCGAAGTGGGGCGACCCGAAGTATGTCGAGGCGCAGGCCGGCCGGCGACTCGGCTTCGCCAAGCCGGGCCAGACGCTGACCGTCTACGTCACCGACGCCAAGCCCAGCGCGGCCGCCGCGGCGAAGGCCAAGCAGTCGCAGACCTGGTACGGCACGCTCTGGCAATCGGTCGTCGCGTCCGGTGAGCACTGAACCCTCCATGACGCAGTCCTCGTCCCACGCCGTGGACCCGGCAGATCTCGCGGCCGTCGAACGTCAATTGGGCCGGCTGCCGCGCGGTGTCGTCGAGATCGCGGCACGCTGCCCGTGCGGTTGTCCCGCGGTGGTCCGCACGATGCCCCGACTGCCGGACGGGACACCGTTCCCCACGACCTTCTACGCCACCTGTCCGCGGCTGACCGGCGCGATCGGCACGTTGGAGTCCGAGGGGCTGATGCGCGAGATGACCGACCGTCTTGCCACCGACCCGGACCTCGCCGCCGCCTACCGGGCGGCCCATGAGGACTACCTGCGGCGGCGTGCCGAGCTCGGGGAGGTGCCCGAGATCGCCGGCATCTCGGCCGGCGGCATGCCCGACCGTGTCAAGTGTCTCCATGTGCTGGTTGCGCACTCGATGGCGGTCGGTCCGGGCGTCAATCCCCTTGGAGACGAAGCGCTTTCGGCGCTGCCGGCTTGGTGGGAGGGCGGCTGCTGCGCGTCCCCGGAGCGCCCATGACTCGAGTCGCCGCCGTGGACTGCGGCACCAACTCGATCCGGTTGTTGATCGCCGACACCGACGGACGGTCCCTGACCGATGTCGTGCGCACCATGGAGATCGTCCGGCTCGGCCAGGGCGTCGACGTCAGCGGCCGGATCGCGCCGGAGGCCATGGAGCGGACGCTCCGCGTCGCCGAGAAGTATGCCGAGCAGTGTCTCGCCCAGCACGTCGAGCGCGTCCGCTTCGTCGCCACGTCGGCATCGCGTGACGCACAGAACGCCGCGGAATTCACCGATGGGATCGGCTCCGCCTTCCGTGAGTTCGGCGTCCGGCCGGAGGTCGTCACCGGCGAGGAGGAGGCGCGGCTCAGCTTCCGTGGAGCGACGAGCGTCGCGGACGCGTCGACCCCTGCGCCATACCTGGTGGTGGACCTGGGCGGCGGATCGACCGAGTTCGTCCTCGGCACCGACCACGTCGACACCGCCCGGTCGGTCAACATCGGCTGTGTCCGCTTCACCGAGCGACACCTGCACGCCGATCCGCCGACCGACGCCGAGATCGAGGCAGCACTGCGCGAGATCAATGCCGCGATCGACGAGGCCACCGCCACAGTGCCGCTGGAGGGTGCCGGCGCCCTCATCGGGCTGGCCGGTTCGGTGACCACGATCACCGCGCACGCGCTGGGCCTCACGGCATACGATCCGGTGCGCATCCACGGCACTGCGTTGCCGGTCGAGCGGGTCGTGCGCTCCTGCGACGCGCTGCTGCACGCGACCCGGGCGGAGCGCGCGGCCCTGGGCTACATGCACCCGGGACGGGTCGACGTCATCGGGTCCGGTGCACTGATCTGGCGCACGGTCGTCGAGCGGGTGAGCGCCGCCGCCGGCATCGACACCGTTCTCGCGAGCGAGCACGACATCCTCGACGGCATCGCCCTCGGACTGGCCTGACCGTCCCCCGGTGGCGCCGTCATCCGTCGTTGCCCTGTTGCCGGCGAATAAAAACTATTACGCTTGTAACAATTAGGCAGCTGCGGCATCGGAGGTGGGTGATGGATGCACAGACGTGGGGTGACTGGCGGCGGCGCGCGGCCTGCCGCGGGGAGGACCCTGAACTGTTCTTCCCCGTCGGCACGACGGGGCCGGCACTGGACCAGGTGGAGCTGGCCAAGGCGATCTGCCGGTCCTGTCCGGTGATCGCCGAGTGCCTGGCCGCGGCCTTGGCCGGGGGCGAGGACGCCGGCATCTGGGGTGGCCTCACCGAGGACGAGCGACGCCGCGTGCGGTGGTCGCGAACGCGGCGCGCATCAGCGTGAGCCGTCAGCCGGTCCCACGGGAGCCGGGTGGCCCGCTACGCTTGTCTCCGCCAGCCGGGTGAGACACAGGTCCCGCTGGACGAAGGGGTCGAGCCGCGTCACTTCGAGCGGCGCGTCGAGTTCGTCGAGCACTCCGCGCATCAGTCCGAGGTGGACCGCACACACCACCTCGCGATGCTCTTGAGCGACCTCGAGGAACGGGCACCGGTGCAGCCGGATCTCGGGACCGCTTGGCGCTGTGACCGCCTCCGGTGCGAAACCGATCTCGTCCAGCAGTGTGACGAGTTGCTCCGTCGCGATGTCCGTGTCGACGGTCCGGAACGGCGCCGGACGCTCGGTGAGGAATCGTCCCCACGCCTCGCCCGCGTGCCGTGCCGCATCGCCCGGTCGGGCGGTCTGCGTGGCGAGGTAACTGCTGAGGATCTCGGCAAGCAACCGGTAACTGCGGCGACCGGTGTGAGTGCTGTCCGCCCTGGGCCGGTAGAGCGCCCGGGGCCGACCGGGCGCCTCCCGCTGCTCGGTCTCGCGCTGCGCCAGACCCTGCTCGACGAGGCCGTCGAGGTGGAAGCGTGCGGTGTTGGGGTGGAGGCCGACACGCTGCGCGATGTCGGTCACCGACGACGCGCCGTCCGCTGCGCGCAGGGCGGAGAGCACCTGGGTGCGGCGGTCGCCGAGGACGGGAGCCGCCGGCGCGTCCGGCCGGAGCAGTTGCTGGCGTTCCACCTCCTCATAGTGGCACACGAGCAGTATTTATTGATCCACCTGTGAAAAACATGCCCACACTGGTGCAGACCACACCCTGTCGCAGTTTTGCGGCCCGCGTACGCTGGCTCTCGCCCTCGTAGCCCAATTGGCAGAGGCAGGCGACTTAAAATCGCTGGAGTGCGGGTTCGAGTCCCGTCGGGGGCACGACAGGGGACGACTCGACCCGGCCACGTCGCATCGGCTGTCGGCGCCGGAACACCACGATGCGAGGCAAGCTGAGGTCGGCCGGCAGCTCGCGCACCTGAGCCCGGAGGCGCGGACGACGCTTGGCAGCTGCCTGCGCTGGGGAGTGATCCGGCCGGACCGCTGGGGTCGGGACTGCTCGCCTCCGGCGTGCTCGCGGAGAGGATTCGCGAGATCCAGGCGGCGTTGTCGGAGCGGTGAAGGCAGGCCGGCGGGAGGGCTCCAGGGGTTTGCCTCCCACCGACCTACCCGCTCAGCGCACTTTCTGGTGCGAGTGGATCCGGCCGTTGACGATCTGGACGATGCTGCCGGGCGTCGACTCGTCGGCGCCCATCGTGCCGGCGTAGATCGTGCCGTTCCGGGCAGTTTCGACCGAGACGACGCCCGGCAGGTTGAGCAGGGTGGACACCCGTCCGCGGTTCACGACCGAGATCTTGCCGCCGAAGAGCTCGGCGACGTAGATCCTGCCGTGCTTGCCGATTGCCAGGTTGGTCGCGCCGGCGAAGCCGGTGGCGATCCGATTGACCTGGTGGGTGCGCGGATTCACCTTCCACAGCGAACCGCGAGCGCCCAACTCCGGCCCCTCGGGACCGCCCGGCAGTGTAGTGACGTAGATGGTCCCGCCCGGCCCGACCTCGACGTCGGTGGGCACTGCCTCGAAGTCGTAGGTCACGCCGACCATGCACTGCGGCATGCCGAGCGCGTCGACCGCCGCCTGCGTGAGCTTGGTCGGTTGCGCCGGGAAGGTTGCGACGGTGCTGACCCGGCCGCTGTCGCTGACCGAGAGCAGGTCGTTCGCGCCGGCATCGGCCACCAGCCAGCCGCGCCCGTAACTCGCGACCGAATATGCGTGCGAGTCAAGCAGTCCGGTATAACGCGGGCCGACCACGCCCGTGACGCACGGGTCGTTGCTGCGGGGACCGTAGTGGATGTTGCCGTCGGGGTTGTGTCGTGCTTCGTATGCCGTCAGGTCGGCGTATGTCGTGCCGCCGTGCCACCCTCGGATGTGCAGACCGGACGCCGAGTTCTCCATGGTTTCCGGGTCGGTGACCGTCGAGGTGTAGGCCAGCCGACTGCCGTGAACCGCGACGCCGGAGGCGCCCGGCACATCGGAGACGACGGGGCTCACCTCGCCGCCCTTGCGGAGGGCACCGACCAGGCCGGCGCCCCCGTCGGCGACCAGCACGCGGCCGGAGGCGACCTCCAGATTGAACGGCGCGCCCACGGCGGTGGACAGGGTCCGCGGCGTGGGTTTTGGTTGTGGGTGGGCCGAGGCGACGCCCGGCACCGTGACGGAAAGGCCGGCGGCGAGACAGCCGACGACGAGCGAGCGCACATGACGCATGGGTCCTCCGATCCGACCCGCCTGACGTAGCGGGTCACTCCATTCCCTCGGACGGCGACCCTGGATACACCCGTGAGAGACTTCCGGATTCCGGGGCAGGAATCCTCGCGGCCAGCATGCCCGTCGTCACGCAGTGGGGCGGACTAATTGCAGTGCGCCCCGGCTTCCGGTGATTTCATGCGTCGTCGGCGCTTTTGTGTGTGGTCGGCTCAGGTGACCGCGCCGAGCTGCCAGGGCACGAACTCCTCCTGACCGAGGTCGAGCTCCTCACTGACCGTCTGCCGTCCCGAGGCGACGGCAAGGATGCGGTCGAAGATCTTGTCTCCGACGCCGGCCAGCGTGTCGGTGCCGTCGATGATCGTCCCGCAGTTGAGGTCGATGTCCTCCGGCATCCGGCGGTAGAGGTTGGTGCTCGTGGAGAGCTTGATGCTGGGCACCGGCTTGCACCCGAAGACCGACCCGCGGCCGGTGGTGAAACACACGACCGTGGCGCCGCCCGCCACAATGCCCGTGACCGAGACCGGGTCGTAGCCGGGAGTGTCCATGAAGACGAGACCGGCGCCCGCCGGCCGCTCGGCATACTCGACGACCTCGGTGAGATCCGCGTGACCGCCTTTGGCGACCGCGCCCAGCGACTTCTCCAGGATGGTCGTGAGGCCGCCGGCCTTGTTGCCGGGGGAGGGGTTGTTGTCCATCGTGCCGCCGCCGGCGGCCGTGTAGGTGCGCCACCAGTCCAGCCGGTCCAGCAGCTTGCGGCCGACCGCCTCGGACACCGCGCGGCGGGTGAGCAAGCCTTCGGCGCCGTGGACTTCCGGGGTCTCGCCGAGGATGGAGGTGCCGCCGTACGCGACCAGCCGGTCGGAGGCGACACCGAGCGCCGGATTGGCCGTGATGCCCGAAAAGCCGTCAGAGCCACCACAATTGAGCCCGAGGACGAGCTTCGAGACGTCGCACGGCACCCGCCGCAGCTCGTTGATGGGCTGCAGCATCGCTGTGATCTTCTCCACCCCTGCGCGAACCATGCGGCGAATGCCGCCGGCATCCTGGATCACCAGGTGCTCCACGAGTGTCGACGGGGGAATGGCGGCGGAGTCGAGCAGGTATGACGACTGCAGCATCTCGCAGCCGAGACCGACCACGAGCAGCCCGGCGATGTTGGGGTGCGTGGCGTAGCCCTGCAGGGTGCGCAGCAGGATGCGCGCGCCCTCGCTCTCGGTGACCAGGCCGCAGCCGCTGCGATGGGTGAGCGCGACGACACCGTCCACCTGCGGGTAGGCGTCGAGCACGGGGCCGCGGAACTGCTCGGCGATCATCCGTGCGGTGCTCGCCGAGCAGTTGACCGAGGTCAGGATGCCGATGAAATTGCGGGTTCCGACCCGGCCGTCCGCGCGGAGGTAGCCGAGGAAGCTCGGCCGCTCCCCGGCCGGCTGCGTGAGGGTGTGGCGATCGGTGCCGAACTCGTGCGGCTCGTCGGCGGCGGAGATGCTCAGGTTGTGCACGTGCACGTGGTCGCCCTGCTGGATCGGGATCGACGCTGCGCCGATTGTCGCGGCATACTTGCGCACCGCACCGCCGGCGGGGACGGCCCTGACGGCGACCTTGTGCCCGCAGGGTATTGAGGACCGCACGGTGAGCGTCCCGTGCGTGGGGACGGCGACCTGTTCGCCGGCGGCCAAGTCGCGCGTGGCCACCGCTACGTCGTCACCGGCCGCGAGCAGGAGCAGCCCGGCGCTCGCGTCGGTCGTCACCAGTCGTGCACCGTGCCGTCGAGCTTCCGGTTGACCGGAAGGTAGGCCGGTGTGTAGCCGAACGACCCGGCCGCTTCGTCGTCGTATTCCACTCCCAGGCCTGGTGATTCACCCGGATCGAGCAGCCCGTCGGTGAAGGTGTAGCTGGTGCGAAAGACGCCCCGGGTGTCCGCCGAGTGCTGCATGTACTCCTGAATCCCGAAGTTGTGCAGCGCGATACCGAGATGCAGCTGTGCCGCCTGGCCGACGGGAGAGATGTCCGTGGGGCCGTGGAAGCCGGACTTGATCTGGTAGATCGAGGCAAAGTCCATCAGCTTCTTCAGCGCCGTGATGCCACCGGTGTGAGTGACGGCGGACCGCACGTAGTCGATGAGTTGTTCGGTGATCAGGGTCTGGTAGTCGAAGACCGAGTTGAAGACCTCGCCGATGGCCAGAGGAGTCGTCGTCTGCGAGCGGACGCGGCGCAGCGCCTCCTGGTTCTCGCCGGGCGTGCAGTCCTCCAGCCAGAAGAGGTCGTAGGGCTCGAGCCGCTTGCCGAGGATCGCGGCTTCGTTGGGCGACATGCGGTGGTGTCCGTCGTGCAGCAGCGGCAGCTCGGGGCCGAACTCCGCGCGCACCGCCTCGAAAACCGTTGGCACGTGCCGGAGATAGGCGCGCGTGTCCCAGCTCTCCTCCGCGGGCAGCGGCTGCCGCTTGGCCGGTTCGTAGTCGTAACGCTGCCCCGGCTGCTGGTCGGTGGCGACGCCGTAGACCTGGCCGAGGCCGGGCACACCGGTCTGCACCCGGATGGCGCGGTAGCCCTGCTCCAGGTGGTTGCGGATGGAGGTGAAGAGCGCGTCCAGGCTGCTGCCCGAGGCATGCCCGTAGGCCAGGCAGCCACGGCGGGACCGGCCACCGAGCAGCTGATAGAGCGGCATACCAGCGGTTTTCGCCTTGATGTCCCAGAGCGCGACGTCGACTGCTGCGATCGCAGCCATGGTGACGGGACCGCGTCGCCAGTAGGCGCCCCGGTAGAGGTACTGCCAGATGTCCTCGATCTGTCCCTCGTCGCGACCGATGAGCAACGGCGCGACGTGGTCGCGCAGGTATGACGCGACGGCGAGCTCACGCCCGTTGAGGGTGGCGTCACCCAGGCCGGTGACGCCGTCCCCGGTCGTGAGCCGCAGAGTGACGAAGTTGCGTCCCGGGCTGGTCACCAGCACCTCGGCGGACTTGATTGCCATGTTTCTCCTTCGTGCTTCGCAGCCGCGGTCAGTGCTGCGGGGCGGCGTATGCCGTGCGGGCGAGACGGTGTGCCAGGTCGACCATTGTTTCGAGCGCCTCCTCCATGGACAGTCGTCCCTCGGCCACCAGTCTGGCGAGATAACCGGCGTCGATGCGCCGGGACAGGTCGTGACGTGCCGGGATCGACGCGAAGGCCCTTGTGTCGTCGACAAATCCGCTGGTGTTGTAGAACCCGGCGGTCTCCACGGCAGACTCGCGGAAGCGGCGCATCTGCTCCGGGCTGTCCAGGAACCACCACGGGGCGCCCAGCCGCACGGAGGGATAGGCGCCGGCGAGCGGCGCGAGCTCGCGGGAGTAGACGGTCTCGTCGGTGGTGAACAGGATGCACCGGAAACTGCTGCTCATCCCGAATCGCTCGAGCACCGGCTGCAGGCTGCGGGTGAACTCCACCCGGACCGGTATGTCGAAACCCTGGTCGGGTCCGTGCAGCCGGTAGACCTCGCTGCTGTGGTTGCGCAGCACACCGGGGTGCAGCTGCATCACCAAGCCGTCCTCGGCAGACATCTCCGCCATCTGGTAGAGCATGTGCGCGGCGAAGGCGGCGGCGTCGGCCGGGCCGACGTCACCGCGCAGCGCGTTCCGGTAGATGCGCTCGGCCGCCTCGGCCGGCAGCGGCGTGGTGTCCGCGGACAGGTGGCCGTGGTCGGTGGCGCGGGCTCCGGCCGCGATGAACGCGCGCCGCCGAATCCGCAGCGCTGCCAAGAAGCCCGGGTAGTCGGAAGTGTCGGTGTCGGCGACCTCGGCGAGACGGTCGACCTCCTTGCGCCAGGTGTGGTGGCCGACGTGCACCAGCGAGTCGGGCCGGAAGGTCGGCACGATCCGGCCAGGCCCGAGTTGCTCGGCCAGGCAGGCGTGTGCCGAGAGGTCGGCGAGGGCCGAGTCCGTGGTGGCGAGGATCTCGACGTTCATCCGGTCGAGCAGGGCCAGTGGCCGGAAGTCGTCGCGCTGGATCGTGGCGCTCAGCTGGTCGTAGAGCGCGTCCGCGTTGGCCGCCGACGGGGGCGCGGGCAGCTGGAAGATCTCGGCGAGCTCGTGTTCGAGCCAAAAGCGGGTCGGCGTGCCGCGGAAGAGGTGCCAGTTCTCGCAGAAGCGCCGCCAGATCGCGCGCGGGTCCTGCTCGACCGGCACCTGGCCGGCGTCTCCGTCCCGGTAGGGGACACCGAAGTCGGCGTGCCGGTGCCCCTGCGAAACGAGCATGCGTACGAGGTAGTGATCCGGCGTGATGAGCAGTTTCGCCGGATCCCCGAACGGCTGATTCTCGGCGAACAGGCCGACATCGACATGCCCGTGCATCGAGAGCAGGGGAAGAGCCGCAGCGTGCCGATAGATCGTGCGCGCCAGTCCCCGCGTGGTCGGGTCGGCGGGGAGTGCCCGATCGGGGTCGAGCTGCCACTGCTCAGTCATTGCGACCTTTCGATGAAATCTTTCGCACACGATTGCAGAGCACACTATGCCGCTGTCGCACCGAGAGTTCAAGAGCCAATTCAGTGCAATAAGAACCGATTTCTGCCCTTGCGCGACAGCCCGGGTCACACGGAAGGATCTGTTAATAACGTTTTGATAACAGGGATTGACGTGGTTGTGGGCACGATTGCAGGCTGTGATTCACCGCACAGACAAGGAGGTTGCCCGTGGCGCCATCCATCACCGTGCACGACGTGGCCAAGGCTGCGGGCGTCTCGGCGTCGACGGTTTCCCGGGCCCTCTCGGGCAACACGGCCGTCGCCGCCGAGACCCGGCAGCGCGTCGTCGACGCGGCGCGGCAACTCGGCTACCAGCCCAACCTGGCGGCACGAGGCCTGATCACGGGCACGACCCACAACATCGGGCTGGTGGTTCCCGACCTGGAGAACCCCTACTTCGCCTCCATCACCAAGAGCGTCCAGAGCCGCGCGGTGGCGTCCGGCTACTCGGTGTTCATCGCCGATTCCGACGAGGACACCCGCACCGAGCTCGAGCTGGTGCACCAGTTGTCGAAGCAGGTGGACGGCCTCGTCCTGTGCTCACCGCGTATGGCGGAGTCCGACATCGCCTCGGTCGCGCACCAGACGATGATGGTGCTGATCAACCGCGAGTGGGAGGGCCTGACCTCGATCGTCGTCGAGGACGCCGAGATCATCCGGCTGGCCCTGGAGCACCTGCACGCTCTCGGTCATCGCAAGGTCGCCTACGTCGGCGGACCGGAGAAGTCCTGGTCCAACCAGAAGCGCTGGGGCGCCATCGAGCGACTGGCACCCACCTTCGACGACCTCGAGGTCAGCAAGGTCGGCTCCTACGCACCCAATTTCGACGGCGGCCAATCCGCCGCGGACGTCGTCGTCGCCTCCGGCGCGACCGCTGCCCTGGCCTACAACGACCTTGTCGGCCTCGGCCTGCTCGCCCGTCTGCACGTGCGGGGCATCCGGGTGCCCGAGGAGCTGTCGGTTATGGGCATCGACGACGTCAACGTCGCGACCCTGGTCTCGCCCGGGCTGACCACCGTGCGCTCGCCGCTCCGCAAGGTCGGGTATGCGGCCGTCGACCGGCTGGTCGATCTCATGACCGGTGCCAACCGGCCCAGTTCCACGGAAGACCTGCCGGTCCAGCTGGTCGTCCGGCAGTCCACCTCGGTGCCGCCTCCGCGCCACTGAGCCTGCCTCACAGCGGCCGTGAGCCTCACGCCCGCGAAGCACTCAAGGAGCGAAACCCCCATGCGTTTCACCACGAAAGTCGGAACAGTCGCCGCGGTCGCCGCCGCCGGCCTCGCCATGGCCGCCTGCGGAACTCCGGGAGGCGGTGGCTCCGATCCGTCGAAGGCGCTCAGCGCCTCGGCCGTTCCCACCAAGCCGTCGAAGGCCGTCACGCTCAACATTCTGGACGTCGCGGGCAACAAGCAGCTGACCGGAGCGATCTTCGCGTCGTTCGCCAAGGCGCACCCCGACATCATCTCCAAGGTCACCTGGCAGACGGCCGGCGCACCGGACATGGCCGGCAAGGTGAAGGCGCAGCAGGACGCCGGCAACCTGCACATCGACCTGGTGCTCACCGGCACCGACGGCCTGTCGGCCGGCATCCAGCAGGGGCTCTTCGTCAACATGAAGACGTTCTCGGACCGGCTGTCCAACATGGCCAACTACCAGAAGCCGGCCGCCAACATGCAGAAGCTGGCCCAGGACCAGGCGGTGGAGCTGGTCTACTACCCGTCCGGTCCGCTACTGGAGTACAACCCGGCCACCGTCAAGAACCCGCCCACGACCGCGGCGCAACTGCTCGCCTGGGCCAAGGCACACCCGGGCAAGTTCGGCTACGCCCAGCCGGCCAACTCCGGACCGGGTCGCACCTGGCTGATGGGACTGCCCTACATCTTGAAGGACAAGGACCCCAAGGACCCGGTGAACGGCTGGCCGAAGACCTGGAAGTACCTGCAGGACATCGGCAAATACATCAAGACCTACCCGACCGGCACCAGCGTCACGATGAACAACCTGAAGACCGGCGCATGGGACATGGCGCTCACCACGACCGGCTGGGACATCAACCCGCGCGCCCTCAACCAGGTTCCGAAGAACTTCAAGGTGACGGCGCTCGACGGCTTCAGCTGGGTGTCCGACGCGCAGTATGCCGCTGTGCCCAAAGGTGTTTCGGCGGACAAGATGTCGGCGATCCTGCAGGTGCTCAACTACGCGCTGACCCAGAAGCAACAGGCCAAGACGTATGACGACGGCTACTTCTATCCGGGACCTGCCGTCAAGGGCGTCACCATCGACATGGCACCGGCGACGAGCCAGCAGGTCATCAAGGAGTACGGCCGCCCGGAGTACGCGCAGCTGATGAAGTCGCACCCGGTGGTGACCCCGATCGACGCCCAGAAGCTGGTCAAGGCCTTCAGCATGTGGGACCAGAAGGTCGGTGGCGGGAAGGCGGCGAGCCAGTGACCGACCTCAAGGAGGACTTCAGCACCCTCCGGCTGGAGGGCCTGACGCGCAGTTTCGCCGGACAGACGGCGCTGAACGGTCTCGACCTGACGATCGAGCGCGGCGAGTTCATCGCCCTGCTGGGACCGTCGGGCTGCGGCAAGTCGACCGCGCTCAACTGCATCGCCGGACTGCTGCCACTGACCGCCGGCCGCATCATGCTCGACGACCAGCAGGTGGACCAGCTGCCGCCGGAGAAGCGCGGTTTCGGGATGGTCTTCCAGAACTACGCGCTCTTCCCGCACCTGTCGGTGCAGAAGAACATCGCGTTCGGCCTGCAGATGCGCAAGGTGCCACGCGCCGAGATCAAGCGCCGGGTGGCCGAGGCGATCGAGCTCGTGCAGCTGGGGCCACACGCCAGCAAGTTGCCGGGTCAGCTCTCGGGTGGTCAGCAGCAGCGGGTCGCCATCGCCCGCGCCGTCGTCCTCCGGCCGCCGCTGGTGCTGATGGACGAGCCGCTCTCCAACCTCGACGCCAAGCTCCGCCTGGAGATGCGCACCGAGATCCGCCGCCTGCACCAGTCGCTCGGTCTGACCACCATCTACGTCACGCACGATCAGGAGGAGGCACTCTCCCTCGCGGACCGCCTCGTCGTGCTGCGGCTCGGGGAGGTCCAGCAGGTCGGCACCCCACAGCAGCTGCACGAGACGCCGACCAACGCGCACGTGGCCGACTTCATGGGTTACCGCAACCTGTTCGACGGCGTGGTGGAGCGCGTTGACGGTGACCGGGTGACGGTCGCGATGCTCGGGACAAGCGCCCATGGCGTCGCGGCCGGACCGCTGACGGTCGGTGACCGGGTGCGGGTCGGCATCCGGCCCGAGGACCTGACGCTCGGAGCGCCGTCCCCCGCGCCAGCGCTCGGCCTGGCGGGCACGGTCGACGTGGTCGAATACCAAGGCCGCGAGTTCGCCGTCGAGGCCCACCTCCGCACCGGGGAGGCGGTCCATGTCCGCACCCCCGAGCAGCCGTCGGCCGGCGATCGGGTCCGGCTGACTGCCGACGCACACCGGATCCTGGTCTTCCCGACCGCGGAGACCGGCTCCGGATCGAACGGCGCCGAGGCGCCCGGGAACCTCGAAGCGGCGGGTCTCGCCTCATGACGGT
The DNA here is from genome assembly GCF_058148645.1 of Flexivirga sp. YIM B11880. NCBI lineage: Bacteria > Bacillati > Actinomycetota > Actinomycetes > Micrococcales > Dermacoccaceae > Flexivirga > Flexivirga sp. YIM B11880. Next base: position 11,881 of record NZ_JBMAMH010000005.1, on the reverse strand, counting down.
CCTGGACGCGCCGCGTCATACCTCCGACGGCGGGACGCCCTCCAAGCCGTCGTTGGTGCACCGCCTCGCCGAGCGCGGCATCGACCGGACGCTGTGGCTGCTGGTGCCCGGGCTGCTGTTCGTCCTCGTGTTGTTCGTCTATCCGTTCCTCTACGGGCTCAACCTGTCGCTGCACCCCACGCACGGAGGTGTGTTCGGTGCCTACCGGGCGTTCTTCACCGACCCCGAGATGCGCGGCTGGCAGTCACTGTGGATCACCCTCAAGCTGGCGCTCCCGGCAGCGGTCGTCAACGTCGTGGCGTCGATCCCGCTGGCCTACTTCATGCGGCGCAACTTCCGCGGAAAGCGGCTGCTGACAACGATTCTCGTCGTCCCCATCACACTGGGCACCGTGCTGACCGCGGAGGGGCTGCTGAACTTCTTCGGCCCCAAGGGCTGGTTCAACCGGTTCCTCGACCTGTTCGGCCTCGGGCCGGTGCAGCTCGTGCAGAACTACTGGGGCGTGCTCTGGTCGTTGATCATCTCCGGCTTCCCGTTCGCCTTCCTGCTGATCCTGTCCTACATCTCCGGGATCGACCCCTCGCTGGAGGCCGCGGCCAAGACGCTCGGCGCCGACTGGAAGCAGCGCTTCCGCCGGGTCATCATGCCGCTGCTCGCACCAGGACTGGCGACGACGTTCTGCCTGACCTTCGTGCTCGCGTTCAGCGTGTTCCCCTCGGCGATCCTGGTCGGTGACCCGTCCGGGTCGACGCGGGTCATCGCCTACGTCGCGTACAACGCGTGGGGCCAGATGTTCAACTACCCGCTCGCCTCGGCCTCCGCCATCGTCATGGGCGTCGCCGAGCTGATCGTGATCGGAATCGTGCTGATGCTGCGCTCCACCATGTACAAGGGCTCCACGGGAGGGAAGGGCTGATGAGCACCCTCGTCAACGGCGCGCCCGTGACCGCACGTCGCCGCCGCATCGTCGCGACTCCGGGCGCCTTCCTCACCTGGGGCGGTATGGCGATCTTCCTCGTCCTGCTGTTCGGGGTGATCGCCTCGGTCGTCGTCAACTCGTTCGCCGGCCAGTGGTTCGACAGCTGGCTGCCGACCAGCTACACGGGGTCGTGGTACGGAAACGCCTGGTCGCAATACGGATTGACCCAAGTGGTGATCACCACCCTGGCCGTGGCGATCGTTGTCGTGGCGGTCTCGGTGCTCATCGGGGTTCCCGCGTCGTACGTGCTGGCGCGGAAGAAATTCCCCGGGTCGAAGTTCGTCCTGTTGCTCTTCCTGCTGCCGATCATGATGCCGCCGATCACCTATGGCATCCCGTTGGCCACCCTGCTCGACTACTACCACCTGGCGCCGGGCCTGACCGGAGTCATCCTGGCCAATCTCGTGCCGTCGGTGCCGTTCGTGGTGCTGACCATGACGCCCTTCATCGAGCAGATCAACCCGTCGATCGAGGCAGCCGCCCGGATGTGCGGTGCGTCGATGGCCAAACTGTTCCTGCGCATCCTCGCCCCGCTGCTGATCCCCGGGATCCTCGCGTCGGCGGTCCTGGTGCTCGTCCGCACCGTCGGGATGTTCGAGCTGACGTTCCTCACCTCGGACTCGAGCTCCAACACCCTGGTGGTGGCGCTCTTCACCGCGATGACCGGTGCCGGCATCCGCGCGCAGCAGTCGGTGGACGCGATGGCAGTGATCTACATGCTCGCCATGCTGGTGCTCCTGGTGATCGCCCTGCGGTTCGTCAACCCGACCCAGCTGGTGGCCCGCGTCGACGACGCCAAGGACTGAGCCGGTGGACCGTCTCGCCCTGGCCACCGTGCCGGCATCCGGCAGTGGCGCCGTCAGTGTTCCACGCGTCGACCCGCGAAGCCTCTCGATCGGGCTGGTGCACCTCGGGATCGGCGCCTTCCATCGCGCCCACCAAGCCGTCTACACCGAGCAGGCCGGCGCCGCGACGGGCGACGACCGGTGGGGTGAGTTCGCGGTCACCGGGCGATCCGCCACCGTGGTGAAGCAGCTGGCGCCGCAGGACGGCCTGTATGGCGTGCTCACCAAGTCGGCCGAGCGATCGAGCCTGCACGTGGTGGGCGGCATCCGACAGGTTGTCAGTGGCGGCGACCCACCGAGCACCGCGCTCGCAGCGATCGCCGCGCCCGACGTCCACGTGGTGAGCCTCACCATCACCGAGAAGGGCTACACCCGCGCCGGTTCGGCGATCGGCCTGCTCGCCGCCGGACTGGTGTCCCGCTTCCGGGCCGGCGCGGAGCCGATCAGCGTCGTCAGCTGCGACAACCTGCCCGGCAACGGCGCCCAGCTGCGTCGGCTCGTGCACGACGTCACCGACGCCGCGGAAGACGACGAGTTCGGCGCCTGGCTGCGCCAGTGCGTCACCTTCCCCTCCACCATGGTCGACCGCATCGTGCCCGCCACCACCGATCGGGACCGGGCCGAGGCGGCGGAACTGCTGCAGCTGCGCGACGAGGGCCTGGTGGTCGCCGAGCCGTTCGGGCAGTGGGTGATCGAGGACTGGTTCGCCGCCGACCGGCCGGCCTGGGAGCAGGCGGGCGCGACCCTGGTGCGGGACGTCGCGCCATACGAGAAGGCCAAGCTGCGGCTGCTCAACGGCACCCACTCGCTGCTCGCCTATCTCGGCGCACTACACGGCCACCGCACGATCGCCGAAGCCGTCGCCGACGACCGCCTCGCCGCAGCGGCGCGTGCCCTGCAGCGGGAGGACGCCATCCCGACACTGGAGGCACCGCCCGGCCTGGATCTGGCTGCGTATGGCGACCAGATCCTCGACCGGTTCGCGAACCCGCACCTCCGGCACACCACGGTGCAGGTCGCGATGGACGGGTCGCAGAAACTGCCGATCCGGCTGCTCGGCACGGCTCGGGACCGGCTCCGGGCACGGGTGGTGCCGGAACATTGCGCGCTCGCGGTCGCGGCCTGGATGGTCTACGTGCGACGTGGTCTGGACACGGTCGGTGACCGGCTGCCGCTGCACGACCCGCTGGCGCCGGTCCTACGGGAGCACGCCGCCGGACCCGAGGGAGGGCTGGTGGACCGGATGTTCGGTATCCGGCAGATCTTCGATCCGGAGATCGCGGCTGACGAACGGTTCCGGGAAGCGGTTCGCGCGGCGGCGGCGGAGCTGCTGCGACGAGTCTGACCGCGCCCGCACCGGCGCCACACAGCCGGAACACCAGGGGCGTCTGCGCGCGTTGAGACGGATGTACTGATCGGGCCTACACTTCGGGCAGGCACCACCAGTCACACTTGTCGACACAACGTAAGGGACCGCCATGGCATCCAATCCGGTGTTCAACCGGTTCAACGACGACCTCTCCAAGGGCCGCCTGACCGGCGCCCAGCCGCAGTACGGCCAGTTCAGCACGCCGGAGCAACAGCAGCAGGCGCGCTACGGCTACCCCGGACCGCAGCAGGGCTACCCGCAGCAGGGTTACCCGCAGGGCCAGTTCGGCCAGTCGGCGCCCGACCTGGAGAAGATGTACGGCGCACCCGCCGCCACAGCGACCCAGTCCGGCCGGATGACGCTGGACGACGTCGTCACCAAGTCGCTCTGCCTGTTCGGCATCATGCTGGTCTTCGCGGCCGTCGGCTGGTTCGTGGGCAAGGAGAACCAGGGCGCCGGCATGGCCCTGTGGCTCGGCGGCATGTTCGTCGGCCTGGCGATCGGCTTCGTGATCGCCTTCAAGCGCACCATCTCGGTGCCGCTGATCATGCTGTATGCCGTCTGCGAGGGACTGTTCGTCGGCGCCGCCAGCGGATTCTTCAACACCGTCTACCCCGGGATCGTCGCCGAGGCGGTGCTCGCCACCCTCTGCGTCTTCGTCGGCATGTTCGCCGGCTGGCGCTTCGGGCTGATCCGGGTCACCGAGCGCTCCCGCAAGATCTTCTTCATGATGGCGATGGGCTACATGCTGTTCGCCTTGGTCAACGTCGCGCTCGTCTGGACCGGCGCGGTCAGCAGCCCGTTCGGCGTCGGCGGCAACAGCACCCTCGGCATCATCATCAGCGTGGTCGCGGTCGGTCTCGCGTCATACTCGCTGGCTGTGGACTTCGACTCCATCCAGCGGGGCGTCGAGGCGCGTCTGCCGGAGAAGTACTCGTGGCTGATGGCGCACGGCCTGCTCGTTACGGTGGTCTGGCTCTACATCGAGCTGCTGCGGCTCTTCGCCCGCATCCAGAGCCGGTAAGGCCAGGGCCGGGTCACGGCAGACCAGTTCCCGATGAGACTGAGCCAGGTCGCCCAGCGCGCCACGGACCTGCACCGCGCAACCGCCTTCTACACCGAGTTGCTCGGTGCGGGGCCGCTGGCGAGTTTCGACCCTCCGGGTCTGGTGTTCTTCGACCTCGGCGGCACCCGGCTGTTGCTGGACCGGGTGGCTCCGAGCGCCTACCTCTACCTGCAGGTGGCCGACATCGAGGCCACGGTGGAACGGCTGCGCGCAGCGGGCACGGTCGTGGTCACCGAACCGCACGTGATCTTCGCGCATGACGACGACACGCTGGGGCCGGCCGGCACCGACGAGTGGCACGCGTTCATCGAGGACTCCGAGGGCAACACCGTCGGCCTGGTCGAGCACCGCGCGCGCTGACCGCAGGACGGCGCAGCGCGCTCAGGGGAGCGCTCGCCGCACGCGGATCAGCCCGCGCAACACCTGGTCGTCGAGACCCGCGCGGCTCGCGTCATACACCATGACCGCGAGCTGGTCGAGCAGCGTCGCGCTCCCGAGATCGGGTATGACGAGCCGCTCCCGCCCCGCAGCAGCCCGCGTAGCATCCGCCAGCTCTTGCGCGAGTTCCCGCAAGAATGAAGCATTTTCGCGTGCCGCTTCCTCGGGCAGCTCGTGCCAGCGCCGACTGACCCGACGCAGTTCGGTCGCGATGTCGTCCACCGGCACAGCGTAGGGCGTCGCTCTTCGCTCGATTCGGGCGACGGCCGGCCGGCGTCTACGGTGGACGGGTTCATCACCCGTCGGCCAAGGAGGTCCGGTTCATGTCCGCTGCGAGCCCCCGGGGGAGGTCGGTCGCTCGCGAGCTGACCGTTCGCGGCATTGTCATCGGTGGCCTGATCACGCTCGTCTTCACCGCCGCCAACGTCTATCTCGGTCTGAAGGTGGGCCTGACGTTCGCCACCTCGATCCCCGCCGCCGTCATCTCGATGGCGATCCTGCGCTACTTCGCAGACCACTCGGTGGTCGAGAACAACATCGTGCAGACGATCGCGTCCGCGGCCGGCACGCTGTCGGCGATCATCTTCGTGCTGCCCGGGCTGGTCATCGTCGGCTGGTGGCAGGGCTTTCCCTACTGGACCACGATGGCGGTATGCGTGGTCGGCGGCATTCTCGGCGTTGCCTACTCGATTCCGCTGCGCCGGGCGCTGGTGACCGGTTCGGACCTGCCCTATCCGGAAGGCGTCGCGGGTGCGGAGGTGCTCAAGGTCGGCGACACCACGGAAGGCGTGGAGGAGAACCGTCGCGGTCTCAAGGTGATCGTCGTCGGCTCGCTGACGGCGGCCGGGTTCTCGCTGATGGCTGCGTTGAAGCTGGTGAGCAACTCGCTGCAGAAGGTGTTCCACCTGGGCGGAGGCGGCACGATGGTCGGCTCGAGCCTCTCGCTCGCGCTGATCGGTGTGGGCCATCTGGTGGGACTGTCCGTCGGCATCGCGATGGTCATCGGGTTGCTGATCTCCTTCGGCGTCCTGCTGCCGATCAAGACCGCGGGCCACCTGCCGAGCCACGGTGACATCACCAATGCGGTGACCGGCGTCTTCGCCACGGACGTGCGCTTCATCGGCGCGGGCGCCATCGCGGTCGCCGCCGTCTGGACGCTGCTGAAGATCATCGGACCGATCCTGCGCGGCATCCAGGCCGCCGTGACCTCCAACCGGGCACGCCGGGCCGGCGACGACCGGGAGATCACCGAACGCGACCTGCCCATCACCATCGTCGCCGCGATCGTGCTCGTGTCGTTGATCCCGATCGCGTTGCTGCTGTGGGGTTTCGCCCACGACACCGCGCTGAAGGGCAGCCTGACCGCCCTCATCGTGGTGAGCCTGATCTTCGTGCTGCTCATCGGTCTCGTGGTCGCCTCGGTCTGCGGCTACATGGCCGGCCTCATCGGGTCGTCGAACAGCCCGATCTCCGGAGTGGGCATCCTCGTCGTGCTCGCCGCCGCGCTGCTGATCAAGGCCGTCCACGGCGGAGGCAGTGGTGCACAGGCCGAGTCGCTCGTGGCGTTCACCCTGTTCACCGCCTCGATCGTCTTCGGCGTCGCCACCATCTCGAACGACAACCTGCAGGACCTCAAGACCGGTCAACTCGTCGGGTCCACCCCATGGAAACAGCAGGTGGCCCTCGTCATCGGAGTCGTCTTCGGTTCACTGGTCATCCCGCCGGTCATGCAGCTGATGAACACCAGCTTCGGATTCCTGGGTGCGCCCGGCGCCGGCAAAAACGCGCTCGCCGCCCCCCAGGCGTCGCTCATCTCCTCGCTGGCCAAGGGCGTCTTCGGCGACTCACTGGACTGGGGCCTGATCGGCCTGGGCGCGGCGCTCGGGGTAGGTGTGATCCTCGTCGACGAGGTGCTCGCGCGGACGACTCGGCGTTTGCGGCTGCCACCGCTCGCGGTCGGCATGGGCATGTACCTGCCGATCTCGCTGACGCTGATGATCCCGATCGGCGCGGTGATCGGCACGCTCTACGACCGCTGGGCGGACCGCCGCACGGACGACCCCGATCGGGTCAAGCGACTCGGCGTGCTCATCGCGACGGGATTCATCGTCGGGGAGAGTCTTTTCGGAGTGTTCCTCGCCGCCGTCGTGGGGGCCACCGGTGACGAGAACCCGCTCGCCGTCGTCGGCGCCGACTTCCTGCACTGGTCGGAGTGGTTCGGCGCCCTCGTCTTCATCGTGCTGGTTCTGGGCACCTATCAGTGGACGCGCCAGGTCTCCACCAGCCGCGATCGGATCCCGGTGGAGACGCACTGAGTCGCGCCCGTCATACGACGTCGGCCCCGGACCGCGAGCGGTCCGGGGCCGAAAACGTCGAAGCGACAGTGGTTCAGGAGAGGCGTTCGTAGATGATCGCCATGCCTTGACCGCCGCCGACGCACATGGTTTCCAGGCCGAAGGTGCCGTCGCGCTCTTGCAGGCCGTTGAGCAGGGTGGTGGTGATGCGGGCGCCGGTGGAGCCGAACGGGTGGCCCAGTGCGATGGCGCCGCCGTGGACGTTGAGTTTGTCGAGGTCCATGCCCAGGTCGTCGGCCGAGGGCAGCACCTGGGCGGCGAATGCCTCGTTGATCTCGTAGAGGTCCAGGTCGCCGATCGTCATACCGGCGCGCGCGAGGGCCTGCCGGGACGCCTCGACCGGGCCCAGCCCCATGATCTCCGGCGACAGCGCCGACACACCGGTCGACACGACCCGGGCCAGCGGGGTGATACCCAGTTCCTTGGCCTTGGTGTCGCTCATCACCACAAGGGCTGCCGCGCCGTCGTTCAGGGGGCAGCAGTTGCCCGCGGTGACCGTGCCGTTCTCCCGGAACACCGGCTGTAGGGTGGACACCTTTTCCAGGGTGACGCCGGGCCGGGGGCCGTCGTCCGTGGTGACGACGGTGCCGTCCGGCAGGGTGACCGGGGCGATCTCCCGGGCGAAGAACCCGTCCGCGATGGCCTTCTCGGCCCGGTTCTGGCTGGTGACACCCCACTCGTCCTGCCGCTCGCGGCTGATCCCGCGCAGGGTCGCGACATTCTCCGCCGTCTGGCCCATCGCGATGTAGATGTCGGGCAGTTGGCCGTCCGCACGGGGGTCGGTCCAGGTCGTGTTGTCCTTCGCGGTCTGCGCGGTGCGGGCCTGCGCGTCGGCGAACTTCGGGTTCTGCCAGGCGGCCTTGCTGCCGCCGGCGCCGGCGAAGTCGGCGTACCGGGAGACGCACTCCACCCCGGCCGAGATGAAGACGTCACCCTCGCCGGCCTTGATGGCGTGCGCCGCCATCCGGGTGGTCTGCACCGAGGAGGAACAGAACCGGTTGACCGTGGCGCCGGGCAGGTGGTCCCAGCCGCCGAGCACCGCGACCACGCGGGCCATGTTGCTGCCGTGTTCGGCCCACGGCTCGGCACAGCCCAGGTAGAGGTCCTCGACCAGACGCGGGTCCAGGCCGGGGACCCGGTCCAGGGCGGCCCGGATGACCTGCACGCTCAGGTCGTCGGGGCGGATGTCCTTCAGCGATCCCTTGAACGCGCGACCGATCGGCGTGCGCGCCGCGGCAACGATGACTGCTTCGGGCATTGAGGTCCTCCGTGTTGGGTGGGAACCGCCGGTCGTGGGACACCGGTGGAGGGGTTACTGATCAGTAGTCGATTGTGTCCGGAAGTGTATGGGCGCCGGCTGGGCGCGCTGTCGGCGGTCAGCCGCGGAGCGCTTCGGCGGCAGCGGCGATGACCTCCGGGTCGCCGCCCTGTCCGGGCTTCCACGGCTCGATCAGCGTGTCGTCGGCGTAGCGCGGGATCACGTGCACATGGAAGTGGAAGACCGTCTGCCACGCCGCGGAGCCGCAGCAGTTGAGCAGGTTCACACCGTCCGCGGCGAACACCTCCTTGGCCCGCGTGGCGATCTCCTGTGCCTTGGTCATGACGGCGGTCAGGTCGGCCGGGTCGATCGTGGTGATGTCCTGCGTATGCCGCCTCGGTATGACGAGCGCGTGTCCCCGGGTCGCCGGGTTGATGTCCATGAAGACGTAGGTGTCGTCGTCCTCGGTGACCTTCGTCGACGGGATCTCGCCCGCGACGATCTTGCAGAAGATGCAGTCAGTTCCGGTGCCCATGCAGCCGACTCTAGTGCTCGGCCGTCCCGTCGGCGGGCGTCCGCGGATCCGGACGGTCACCGTCGCCCCGGACCTGCTGGGGGCGGCCCTCGGCGGCCGCATCGGCGTCGGGTAGCGGCTGCCGGTGTCGGCGCAGCAGCACGGCCCACGGACCGCGCACGTTGCGGGCCATTCCCTTCACCTGGGTGCCCGACACCTCGGTGCCCGGGTCACGCGCGGCGCGGCGGGCAGCCGACGAGACCGGGCGGACGGCTTCCCCGCGCAGCCGGCTGGGTTTGCGGCCGGTGTCCGGCGAAGCCTGTCCGAGCGCGTCGAGCAGGCTCGGCAGCAGCGCCGACGCGGCCCGTGCGTAGCCGGCGGCCGACGGGTGGAAGCGGTCCTTGGAGAACATCACCGACGGACTGTCCGAGAACTCGTGCCCCAGCAGGTCGCCCAGCGACACGGTGCGGCCGCCGAGCTCGACGACAGCCACGGTCTGGGCCGCCGCGAGGTGCCGTGACCAGCGGCGCGCCAGCTGACGCAGCGGCGGCGGCACCGGTTTGATGACGCCCAGGTCGGGGCAGGTCCCGACGACCACTTCACTGCCGGCGTCGCGCAGCCGGCGGACGGTTTCGGCCAGGTGCGCAACAGCGTCCGTCTGCGACAACCGGCTCGTGACGTCGTTGGCGCCGATCATGATCAGCGTGGCGTCCGGCTGCGGCACCTGCTGCAGTGCCTGGTCCAGCTGGCTCTCGAGGTCCGGTGAGGTGGCGCCGACGGCCGAGACATTGGTCAACCGGACCGGTCGACCGGCCAGGGCCGCGATGGCCGTCGACACGATGGCGCCCACGGTCTGTGCCGCAGTGTCGGCACCCATGCCCTTGGCCGTCGAGTCGCCGAGGACCACGAGTTCGACCGGTTCGCCCGGCGCGGCGCCATACACGCCGTTGTCGTCGGGTGCCCCGTCGAACGGCTGGCCGACGACGCGACGGGCGATGGCGGCCTCTCCCTTGAGAACGCCCCAACCGCCGAGGAACCCAGCGGCGCCGATGCCGGCGCTGCCCGCGACATAGGTGGCCGCCTTGCGCGCCATCGATGCCCGACTCATCGCTGGTCCACCCACCCTCCGCTGCCGCTCGCGGGAAGCTCTCGATCGTCCGTGGAGCTCAATGCTCTCATTGCGGCACCGGCTGGTCGCGGGGGAGTTGACGGGACGCGTGCCGCCCCGATCCGCCATCTGAGACGATCGAGGCATGAAGTTCGCTGAGCACATCGTCGATCTGGTGGGCGGCACGCCCTTGGTGCGGTTGTCGAAGGTCACCGAGGGCATCGCCTGCACGGTTCTGGCCAAGGTCGAATACGTCAATCCAGGAGGGTCGGTCAAGGACCGCATCGCCCTGCGGATGATCGAGGCGGCCGAGGCGTCGGGTGCGCTGCAGCCGGGCGGCACGATCGTCGAGCCGACCTCCGGCAACACCGGTGTCGGCCTCGCCCTGGTGGCGCAACGCAAGGGCTACCGGTGCATCTTCGTGTGCCCCGACAAGGTCAGCGAGGACAAGCGCAACGTGCTCAAGGCGTATGGCGCGGAGGTCGTCGTCACGCCCACGTCCGTCTCGCCGGAGCACCCCGACTCCTATTACAGCGTCTCCGACCGGCTCGCGGCCGAGACACCGGGCGGCTGGAAGCCTGACCAGTACTCCAACCCTGAGGGACCCAACTCGCACTACCACTCGACCGGCCCGGAGATCTGGGCCGACACGGACGGCGAGCTGACGTCGTTCGTCGCCGGCATCGGCACCGGGGGCACCATCACCGGCACCGGCCGCTACTTGCGCGAAGTGTCGGCCGACCGGGCCGGCGGCCGGGTGCGGATCATCGGTGCCGACCCCGAGGGCTCGGTCTACTCCGGCGGCACCGGCCGTCCCTACCTGGTCGAGGGTGTCGGCGAAGACATGTGGCCCCGCGCCTACGACCCGGCCGTGGTCGACGAAGTGATCGCCGTCAGCGACGCCGAGTCGTTCGCGATGACCCGTCGGCTCGCTCGTGAGGAGGGTCTGCTGGTCGGTGGTTCCTGCGGTATGGCGGTGGTCGCCGCCCTCCGCCACGCGGCCACGCTCCCCGCCGAGGCGACGGTCGTGGTGTTGTTGCCCGATTCGGGGCGCGGTTATCTGTCCAAGATCTTCGACGACGAGTGGATGAGCAGCTACGGCTTCCTGCCCGGCCAGGCGGAGGAGCGGACCGTCGGGGACGTCCTGGCGGCAAAGTCCGGCAGCATGCCGGCCCTCGTGCACACCCATCCGAACGAGACGATCCGCGACGCCATCGAGATCCTGCGCGAATACGCCGTGTCCCAGATGCCCGTGGTCAAGGCGGAGCCGCCCGTCATGGCGGGCGAGGTGGCCGGATCGGTGAGCGAACGCGAGCTCCTCGATGCCTTGTATGCCGGGTCGGCGCACCTGGCCGATCCGGTGGAGCGGCACATGGAGGCGCCGCTGCCGATGATCGGGGCGGGTGAGCAGGTGGCGGCTGCGCGCGACCTGCTCGGCAAGCACGATGCGCTGATGGTGGTGCAGGACGGCAAACCCGTCGGCGTGCTGACCCGTGCCGACCTGTTGAGCCTGCTCGTCGACTAGCCCGGAATCGTTGCAACGACGCCGATTTGGCACTTCGCCGATCGGTGGTCTACTGTTCTTCATGTCAGCCCAACGGGGCGGGACACGAAGAGCGAGAGCCCTTCGCACGCCGCCTGCTGAAGACTGATCAGTCGGATTTTGAGTCCGGCCGACAGCCTGCTAAGCTGACAACGTCGCTCGGAGCCAAGTGCGCGAGAGTCGAGGTCCACCGGATCGCCGACTTGCCGCCCAAGAGCCGAGCGAAAACAACGAAAGCTAGTTCTGGTCGATGCGTGGCGTATGCCGTGCAAAACCCAGTGCCTGGTCGTTTTTTGAGAACTCAACAGCGTGTCGAGTGATTGATGCCAATTGTTTGTTGGTTTTTGATCGTTTTTGTAGCATTTTTGCTCTTGATCGATTTTTTAGCCATGTTTCGGATTTTTCAT
>NZ_JBMAMH010000004.1:0-320932 GCF_058148645.1 Flexivirga sp. YIM B11880 | reverse complement strand
CCAACAACGACGACCCGACACCGTTCGTATGGACCGCAACCGCCGAATCGATCCTGGCCAAGGTCACCCGAGCCCGCCACAAGCTCAACGAAGTAGTTAATCAATGACGAGACGGACCACTAGGACAGTGCGCGGTGCGCCTCGATCATCGACGGGCCGTACCAGGTGATCAGTCGGCCGCTGACGAGCCGGGTCGGTGTCGTGAACGCTTCGGGGCCGTCGTCGGCGGTGAAGACGTACGGCTCGTCGGGCAGGAGTATGACGTCCGCCCCGCTCGCGTCGATCTCGGCCGCTGCGGTCTTCGGGTAGCGGCCGTCGGCATTGGCATACACATTCTCGAGACCCAGACGGCGCAACAGATCTCCGGTGAAGGTCCGTGACCCGACCACCATCCACGGGTCGCGCCAGATCGGCACCGCGACGCGCGCCCGGACCGGCGGAATCCCGCCCGACCAGAGCGCACGGGCGTCGGCCAGCCAGGCCGGTCGGTCCCACTGCAGGACCTGGTCGAAGAGTTCGTCATACGCCTCGAATGCCGCTGGCACGGTTTCGATCTCGCTGACCCACACGTTCACCCCGGAGTCACGCAGCCGCCGCACGTCGAGCTCGCGATTCTCCTCCTTGATGGCGACGACCACGTCGGGCTCCAGGGACCGGATGACCGCCAGGTTGGGGTTCTTGGTGCCGCGCACCCGCGTCACGGCCAGGTCGGCCGGGTGCGTGCACCAGTCGGTCGCGCCGACCAGCGAGTCCGGGCGCGTTGCGGCCAGGGCCTCGGTGATCGAGGGCACCAGCGAGACGACGCGACGAGCAGGCATCAGGTCGATTCTTTCATTCGCCGTCTCGCTGCCGCGCAGGTCTCCCGGTGCCATGATGACGAGCATGGACGCGACGGCAACCACGGCATACCGGGCGGCGCGGGACTTCCTGCTGCAGCACCACGACGACTACGACCGGGCGGTCGAGGGATTCCGCTGGCCGGACCTGGGTGAGCGGTTCTGTTGGGCGGTCGACTGGTTCGACGCCGTCGCGGCCGGCAACGACCGCCCGGCGCTCGTCATCGTGGAGCAGGACGGCTCGCGGACCAGCCGCACCTTCCAGGAGATGTCCCGCCGCTCCGACCAGGTGGCGGACTGGCTGCGCGGGCTCGGTGTGGGCAAGGGCGACTCGGTGATCATCATGCTCAACAACCAGGTCGAGCTGTGGGAGACGATGCTCGGCGTCATGAAGCTCGGGGCAGTGGTGGTGCCGACCACGACCGCCGCGGGCCCGAGCGACCTGATCGACCGCATCGAACGTACGGCCGCCAAGGCCGTCGTGTGCAATCCGGCCGACACCGGGAAGTTCGACGAAGTGCCCGGCGACTACCTGCGGATCAGCGTCGGACCGACCGACGGATGGCAGGACTTCGGCGGTGCCTTCGACACCGCGTGGCAGCCGATCCCGCACCCGGGGACGAGTCCACAGGACCGGTTGTTGCTCTACTTCACCTCCGGCACGACCTCCCGGCCGAAGCTCGTCGAGCACACGCAGGTCTCCTACCCGGTCGGTCACCTCTCGACCATGTACTGGATCGGCTTGCGCCCCGGGGATGTTCACCTCAACGTGTCGTCGCCCGGCTGGGCCAAGCATGCCTGGTCCAACTTCTTCGCGCCGTGGATCGGGGAGGCGACGATCTTCCTCTACAACTACACGCGCTTCGACGCGCCGGCGATGCTGCAGCAGTTGCGCACCGAGGGCGTGACCAGTTTCTGCGCGCCCCCGACCGTATGGCGCATGCTCATCAACGCCGATCTCGGCACCAAGCCGACCGCGCTCCGTGAAGTCGTCGGGGCCGGAGAACCGTTGAACCCAGAGGTGATTCGGCAGATCGAGAAGTCCTGGGGGCTCACCATCCGGGACGGCTACGGGCAGACGGAGACGAGCGTGCAGATCGCGAACACGCCCGGCTGTGCGGTGAAACCCGGCTCGATGGGTCGTCCGCTGCCCGGTGTGCCGTCGGGGCTCGCCGACCCCCTGACCGGCGAGCTGCTGCCGGCCGACGCGGACGAGGGGGAGATCTGCCTCGATCTCGGCCAGCACCCGGTCGGTCTGATGACCGGCTATGTCGCGGATCCGGAGCGCAACGAGGAGGTCATGGCACACGGCGTCTACCACACCGGAGACGTCGCCTCCCGGGACGCGGACGGCTATTACACCTACATCGGCCGAACCGACGACGTCTTCAAGGCTTCGGACTATAAGATCAGCCCGTTCGAACTCGAGTCGGTGCTGATCGAGCACCCGGCGGTTGCCGAGGCCGCGATCGTGCCTGCACCCGACCCCGTCCGGCTCGCCGTGCCGAAGGCCTACGTCGCGCTGGCCCCCGGCTACCAGCCGGGGGAGCAGGTCGCGTTCGAGATTCTCCAGTACGCCCGCGAGCACCTTGCGCCATACCAACGGGTGCGGCGCGTCGAGTTCTACGAGCTGCCCAAGACGATCTCCGGCAAGATCCGTCGCGTCGAGTTGCGTGGCCGCGAGCAGGACCTCGCCGACCGGGCCGATCGCGCGGTGCCCGAGTGGCGCGACGACGACTTCCCGGAGTTGAAGGGCTAGCCCAAACCCCATTTCGGACGTGCCACGCGGAACTACTCCTTGGTAGGGAGTTGACCGGGTCCTCGACCGCGCGGATGATGACGACCCTCGAGGCGGAGGACCTGGTCGAGCAGGATCCGCTGTCCAAGAAGTTCCGACTGGGGCTCGGCCTGCTCAGCGTCGCCGGCTCGCTGCTGGCAAACCCCGATGTACGACGTGCCGCGCTCCCCGTGCTCAGCGCGCTCACCGTCCGCACGGGGGAGACGACCTCGCTCGTGCTCTGGGACGAGGGCGCGGCAGTCATCGTGGAGCAGGTGCCGTCCGCGAACCCGATCAAACACGTCGCCGAGCTGGGCACGCGTTACAGCCGGCTCGAGGACGCCTCCGTGCGGGTGCGTATTGCGGAGCTGCCCGAGAAGGAACGGGAGGCGTTCCTGTCCGGCATACCTCACGGCCTGTCGGCATACCGGAGATTGGCAGATGCGGACCACGACGGTGTCGCCGTCAACGACGNGGGTGCGTATTGCGGAGCTGCCCGAGAAGGAACGGGAGGCGTTCCTGTCCGGCATACCTCACGGCCTGTCGGCATACCGGAGATTGGCAGATGCGGACCACGACGGTGTCGCCGTCAACGACGGCGACAGCACCCCGGACGAGGTCGGCATCGCGGCCGCGGTGCACGACCACCGCGGGCGGCTGATCGCGGCGATCCTGCTTGCGGCGCCTCGCTTTCGGATCGACGCGGACCGGCTGGCCGC
Source organism: Flexivirga sp. YIM B11880 (assembly GCF_058148645.1). Lineage (NCBI taxonomy): Bacteria > Bacillati > Actinomycetota > Actinomycetes > Micrococcales > Dermacoccaceae > Flexivirga > Flexivirga sp. YIM B11880. The sequence continues at coordinate 317,600 of NZ_JBMAMH010000004.1, read as the reverse complement.
GTTGTGCGAGGACTGCCGAGCGGCGGCGAACGACCTCACGCGCGCGCTCGGTGGGACACCGGGCGAGCGTTCGGCATGAGCCCGCGGAGCGAGCGACCAAGGGGTCAGGCGACGGCGGGATGCGGCGTGTCGGGCCGCGTCGTTCACCGGCTGAGATCCGTCATCTCCTGGACACCTTACGGTCATGGTTGCCGTGCTAACGTCGTGCCTCGACTGCTGTTGCAGTTCCTCGTGGTGCGGCGCCCGACCCAAAACGTTGGGCGCCGAGTTTGTGAGCGGACGGTTCACCCATTGGGGGAAGCCTCGGCAGTCGCGTGGCCACGTAAGGTGCGCGGTCACACGGCAATGAAGAACAATAGATTGAGAGTTACCCCCAATGGCACAGGGAACCGTCAAGTGGTTCAACGCTGAAAAGGGCTTTGGTTTCATCGCCCAGGATGGCGGCGGTCCGGACGTTTTCGTCCACTTCACCGCGATCCAGTCTCAGGGTTACCGCAGCCTCGACGAAGCACAGCGCGTCGAGTTCGAGATCACCCAGGGTGACAAGGGCCCCCAGGCGGCCAATGTCGTTCCGGTCTGATCGACCCCTTGGTTTAGCACTACCCATGGCCGGGCACTGAGCCCCGCCAGCACGACGCCCCGGCGGCCCAGCAGCGCTTGCCGGGGCGTTTTGTCACCCCGGTGAGCGTATGGCGCCGCCGCGCGCGTACCGGCTACTGACCGCCCGGCCGCCGCGTCAGCTGTTCGCCAGCGTGGTGAGGAACTTCGCGGCGAGTGGCGCCGCCGTGTCGCCGCCGCTCTTGCCGGTGGCGACGTCCTCGACGAGCACACAGAACGCGGTGTCGCCCTGCCACCCGGTCAGCCAGCCGTTGACGCCGGTCTTGCCGCTCTCGGCGAACTCCGAGGTGCCGGTCTTGGCGTAGACCGGGCCGCCCGGAACGTGCTGCACCGCCTTCGCGGTGCCGCTCGTGACGGTCAGTCGCATCAGCTTCCGCAACTCGGTGACCGCGCCCTGGTCCAGCGGCTTCGCGGCCCGGGAGCTCTGCGGCGCAGGGTCGGTGACCAGCGCCGGCGGGATGAACGAACCACGCGCGACCGAGCTCGTCATGACCGCGATCGACAGCGGCGACGCTTGCACGCGGCCCTGCCCGAAGACGGAGACGGCTTTGTCGGTCGCACCGTTGGCTGTCGGGACGTTGCCGGCGAAGGTGCCGGTCACACCGACCTGATCGGCCCAGTTCGCGCCCAGGCCAAGGGTGTTGGCCGCTTGCTGCAGCTCGGTGTCGCTGAAGTCCGAGCTCGCCTTGACGAACGCCGTGTTGCACGACTTGGCGAAGTCCTCGCTGAAGTTCGGGTGCCCCGCGGTCTCACCCTCGAAGTTGCCGATCTCGTAGCCGTCGACATAGATCGACCTGGGGCACGGCACCACCGTGTCGGGGTTGAAGCCGTGGGTCAGCAACGCGTAGGTCGTGGCGATCTTCATCTGCGAGCCCGGGGCGTAGCGGCCGGTCAGTGCCCGGTCGATGCCGTAGGTCGGTGAGTTGGCGACCGCCGTGACGTTCCCGGTCTTGACGTCGATCGCGACGATGGCCGCCGGCTTGTCCTTCATCGTCTCCAGCGCCTTCTCGGCGGCGTTCTGCACGGCCGGGTCCAGCGTGGTGCGCAGGTCCTTGCCGTTGGTGGCCTTGCTGCCGAACAGCACGTCCGAGGAGTCGGACCGCGGTGTGATGCTGAAGCCGGGTGTCGGTCGCAGCGTCGCGTCATACTGCGCCTGCAAGCCGGACAGGCCGGCGTACTGGCCGGCCCGGTAGGTGCCCGGGTGCTGCTTGATCATCTCGGCGGTGACCTGGCCGACGCTGCCGAGCAGCGGCTGCCCGAAGGTGCGGGTTGCCGCGAGCGGTTGCTGGCGGGTGTTGACGATCACGCCCTGGAGGTTCTCGAGGTTGTTCTGGTAGATGATGTAGTCGTCCTGGCGGTAGGTGATCACCGGGATCAAGGCCTGCGAGTGAGCCTTCTTGGCCTTGTCGAGCTGGCGCACCAGTCCGGGGATGTTGAGAACATTCTGCAGCTGTCCGATCGACGTGTCGGTCGCCTTGGTCGGGTCGATGGAGATGTCGTAGACCTTCTGGTTGACCATGATCCCGCTGTCGTCGGCTCCGCGGATCTCGCCGCGCAGCCCCGGGGTCTGGTGCACCACGAACGCGTCGGATGCCTGGAGCTTGGGGTGCCACAGCGACTTGGTGGCGTCGACCCGGACCCCCCAGCTGTCGTTCGCGGCCTTGGCCAGCGAGATCGGGTCGTCCCAGCGGAACACCCGCTTGCCGGACAGTGTCCACGCCACGTGCAGGGTCGTGGTCGCCGTGCTGCCGTCACGGTTGAAGTCGCCGACCTGGACCGTGATCGGCCCTTTGCCGAGGGCTGCGGTCGCGGTGGCGAAGTTGTCCGCGGCCGCCGTCGGTGTCGTGCCGACATACGTCGCGTCGGCGAGGGTGCGCGCGGACCAGTCCCGGGCGAACGCGGTCGCGGCCGCCTTGGCGGCCGAGTCCTGCTTGCCGACCGCGGAGGCCTGCTGCCAGTACATGTAGCCGCCGACCCCACCGGCGATGACCAGGGCTCCCGCGGTGACTCCCAGCACGGTGCGTGAACTCATGACAGCATCCAACCCCATCGCGCCGACCAGGCTGTATGGCGGGAGCGCCGCGCGCGGCTCAGCAGGCGTCCGCCGTGTCGCTGATCGCGCTGGTGGTCGTGCTCGACGAGGACGAAGAGCTGCTGGACGAACCGCTCGGGGTGGTGCGCTTCTTCGGGGTCGGCGCCTTCGTGTTGTGCTTCTCGCTGATTGCCTGCTGGATCAGAGCGTGAATCTTGGCGAAGTCCGGGTTGCTGTTGCTCTGCGGGTTGGAGATGTCGACCGTGCGCATGTTGCCGTTCTTCATCCGGTTGGCCAACGTCGCGAACGCGGGCAAGTCGTCCTGGCTGATGTCGATCCGGATGTTCTGCGCAGCGACCTGCATGATCGACGGGAACTTCTGGACCATCTGGAACGGGTTCACCTGGGAGATGAGGTCGTTGATCATGCACCGCTGACGGCGCATCCGCTGGTCGTCGCCGCTGGCGACCCGGCTGCGGGAGTACCACAGCGCCTTGCGACCGTCGAGCTTTTGGTAACCGGGCTTGATGTAACCGGTGATCGAGCCCGGCTGGATCTGCCCGTTGCTCATGATCCGGCCGCCGATCGGGATGCCCAGTTTGGGGTCGGTGAGCGAATTGGGATCCGGCTTCACGTTGACCCACACACCGCCCATCGCGTCGACGAGTTGCTGGAAACCGGCCAGGTCGACGGTCGCGGTGTAGTCGATCTTCAGTCCGGTGATGCCACTGACGGCATCCCGGGTCGCGGTGAGCCCCGGGTTGGGGTCGTCCTTCGGGAACAGGTCCTTGTGCTCGTTGCCCGCCAGCCAGACACCCTCCATCAGGCCGGCCGCATTGTCGGTCTGGCCCGGAAGCCGGGTGAAGCCGTCGGGGTAGAGCTTGTGCATCGGGTCGCTCTTGGGGAACGGCGCGTGCCCCATGTTGCGCGGGACGCTCACCAGCACGCTGTCACCGGTCTTGGTGTTGACGCTGACGACGATCAGCGAGTCCGGACGTTGCAGGATGCGGTCGGCGCCGGCGTCGCTGCCGAAGAGCAGGATGTTGACCCGGGGCACATCCGCCCAGGGGTTGCTGCCCGAACCGGGGGTCGCGACGTTGGCGTTCGGCGTGTAGCGCTGGGTGAAGATGTGATTGAACGCGTTGCGGGTGATGACGACGTCGCGCGCGGCATAGGCGGCGGGCGCGGCGACGATCAGGCACATCAGGGTGGCGAAGATCCGGTGCAGCCAGCGCGTCTGCCCCGGCCAGCGGCCGCTGCTCGTGGTGAGCGCGGTGAGGACGATGCCGGCGATCCACAGCAGGCCGCCACCGATGGTGAAGACGAGCAACAGGACGAGGCCCTTGTGTGTCAGCAGCTGCGCGGCGCCATGGATGAGGCCGCCGCTGGAGACGATGATGCCGAGGCTGATCGCGCCGAGCAGAGCCAGGCCGATCATCGCCAGCCCGATCGTCCGTCGCTTGGTCCAGAGCAGGCCGAGACCCGGCAGCAGCACCGACAACGCGGTCAGGCCGAGGGCTCGGCGGACGTCGCGGGCCCTCGCAACGCGCCGGTCACGCCGGGTGCGCGACGTGGAACGCGCCTCGCCGTGCCGCCGGACCAGCTCGCGCCGGCTGGCGATGATGGTCTCGTCCGGGTCGTGCTCGGGCACGTTGCGGCCGCGCTCGGGCATGCGGCGGCCGCCGCTGGCACCCCGGACATTGCCCGTCATACGCTTATCCTTCGCTCAAGCCTGTTATCGCATCGTGACCTTCACGGACAGTCAATCGTGACGACTCGTCGGTGGGATCACAAATCGGCCCCGTCACCGTAGACGCCGAACCTTGATGTCCGGTTGCCGGGCGCCGGGGACCCGCTTTGAACTTCGGGCCGTCCCTTGGGTAGCCTTGCCACGCTTACCGCGAGGTGAGCACTGGAGGCGTCGCCTAGTCTGGTCTATGGCGCCCGCCTGCTAAGCGGGTTTGGGGATAAAACCCCATCGAGGGTTCAAATCCCTCCGCCTCCGCAAATTGGAACCCCCGGGAGCCCCGCGACCGGGGGTTCCTTCCGTCATGCGGCCGGAGTTGGCGAACACGTCGGTGCGAGGATGCGGTGGTGAGCGCAGCGAAGGCGACCGAGCCGGAGTCGGCGCGGGTCGTGCGCCGGATCCGGGACGAGATCCTCGACGGCGTGCGGACGCCGGGCAGCAAGCTGGTCGAGCGCGACATCGCCAACGAACTCGGGGTGAGCAGGGTGCCGGTGCGTGACGCGCTGAAGGTGCTCGAGACCGAAGGGCTGGTGACACTCCGGCCGCGCACCTGGGCCGTGGTGCGGGAGTTCACCGCGGACGACATCACCGATCTCATCGAACTCCGTTCTGCCGTCGAGCCGTTGACCTTCGAGCTGGTCGCCCGACGGCATACCGGCGATGGCCTCGCGCGGTTGCGTGCGGTCGTCGACGCGGAGCTGGACGCCGCAGGCGCGGGAGACGCGACCGCGGCGCGCCGGGCAGCGGCCGACTTCCACGAGGTCGCCACCGAGCTGAGCGGCAACCTGCTGCTCGTCGAGTGGATGCAGACGATGCGAAGCAGGATGCGCTGGCTGATGTCGCAGCACGACGACGTCCTCGGCGTCGCTCTCGAGCACCAGGAGTTGTATGACGCGGTCGCCGACCGGGACATCCCACGGGTGAGCCGCCTGGTCGCGCGGCACCTCGTGAACAACCGCCTTCCGGGTGCAGCGGACGTCGAGCCGACGGCAGCGGACCAGCCGTGACCGGCTACTCCGTGGGTCCGGCGTTCTGGGCATCGGCACGGGCCCGCCACTCGCGGTAGACCTCGACGGCGTCGGGGCGCTCGTCATACCGCATCGGGAGGCGGCGCTCCTGCCACGGCTTGGCGATCTCTTCGTAGAAGGTGCCCAGCTCGAAGTACTTGCGGTCGTCGACGTAGAACGGCGCATAGTCGTCGCGGGTGGTGAGGAAGACGACCTCGGCGGGCGAGCAGTAGTACAGCGATCCGAGGCACATGGGGCAGGGGTGCGCGAGCACGTAGATCGTCGCGTCGGTCAGCTGCTCAGTGCCGAGCGTGGTGCACGCCTTGCGGATGGCGAGGATCTCGGCGTGCGCGGTCGGGTCATGGGTTTGAGCCACCAGGTTGGGACTCTCGGCCAGCACCTCGCCGTCCTGGACGATCACCGTCGCGAACGGCCGGCCGCCCTCCGCCACGTTGCGGCGGGCGATGTCGATCGTGTGTTGTGCGAAATCCATTGAGGTTCCTTCCATTTGGTATGACGCGCCGTACACGGCGAGCGGTCACGGGATCAGCAGAACGGCAGCCTCGGCGGTCAGATCAGCACCTCGCCGTCCCGGGCGACGACCCGGCCGCCGGCGATCACGAGGGCTCGACGCGGCCCACGGACCAGCGCGTCGGGGACGTTCTCGGCGTCGACGAGCACCACATCGGCGCGTGAGCCGACTACCAGGTCATGGGCGGCGTGGTGCACGAACGGCGCGGCCGTGCGGCTCGCCAGTTCGACGGCGAGCGTCAGCTCCTGGTCGGTGTGCAAGCCGTGCAAGCGGGCGAATCCGAGGGCGACCTCGAGCAGGTCTCCGACGCCGAAGGGTGACCACAGGTCGCGGATGCCGTCGGTCCCCAGACCGATGCGCATGCCCCGCTCGAGCATGCGCTGCCAGGGCAGCGGCGCGGTCCCGGGTGGCGCGACCGTCGCCCAGGAGATGCCGGCCTCGCCCATGGCGTCGACCAGTTCGTCCTGCCGCGTGGCGGGAAGCTGGCCGAGCGCAAACCCATGGGACACAGTGACTTTGCCCTGCAGGCCGGCACGCACCGTGCGGTCGATGATCAGTTCGTACTGGAACGCACCGAGGTCGCCGCGGTCGTGCAGATGGATGTCGAGCTCCACGTCGCGACGCTCGGCGATCGCGAAGAGGCCGTCGAGCTGCCCGACCGGGTCGCGGTCGATGCCGGCCGGATCCAGCCCGCCGATGCAGGTGGCGCCGGCGGTGGCCGCCCGGTCCAGCAGCTCCAACACGCCGGGACGCCGCACGACGCCGTCCTGGGGGAAGGCCACAATCTCGACCTCGATCGCCCCGCCGAGCTGTTCGGCCGCCTCTCGTACGTGTTGGATGCCGCTGAGACCGACGCCGAGGTCGACGTCGACATGGCTGCGTGTGGCGGTCGTGCCGTGGCGCAGGAATTCCCGCAGCACGGCGAGCACGCCCTCGGTGCTCGGTATGCCGAGCCGGTCGCGCTCCGCCCGCTCGTGCGCGATGCGTCCGGCCGTCGTCGGGCTTCCGCCATACGACACCCAGGGCTTGCCCCACCAGCTCTTGTCGACGTGTGCGTGGGCGTTGATCAGACCGGGCAGCGCGAGCAGGCCGCGACCGTCCACCTCGAGCGCGGCGGGGCCGCCGTCTCCGGCGGCGACGATCTCGCTGATCCGGCCGTCGGTGACGAGCAGGTCGACCGACGCCCCTCCCCAGGGACGGACGTTGCGGAGTTTCAGATCAGCCACGACACAAATGGTATACCAAAATGGTGACGCGCCGAAGTCGCGCCCGCCGTTTCGAACGTCAGTCAGCGGCCGTGGGCGCCACCGGCGTCATACGCTCACCCGCGGATCGGACGGCTGCGGCGCCGAAGCGGGCCCGCGCGCACTCTGTCGGCGAGGCAGCCGGATCGAGAAGACCGTCTTGCCGGGACGGGACGTCACCTCGACCGTGCCGTGATGCGCGGCGACCACGGCCGAGACGATCGACAGACCGAGGCCGGTCGAGCCCTCGGTGCGGGTGCGTGCCACGTCGCCGCGCATGAAGCGCTCGAAGATGTGTGGCACGAGCGCAGGGGGTATGCCGGGACCGTCGTCCCGCACCTGCAGCAGCACCGTGTCGTCCTGCGGCTGCACGGACAGCACGACGTGCGTTCCGGCAGGGGTGTGCTTGCGCGCGTTGCCGAGCAGATTGATCAGGATCTGCCGGATGCGCGCCTCGTCGGCCTCGATCTCGACACCGTCCTCGGGCAGGTCGAGCGCCCAGTGGTGCTCCGGTCCGGCGGCGCGCGCGTCGCTGACCGTCTCGATCGCGATGATCGGCAGCTCGACCGGCCGGAAGTCCAGCTTGCGCCCCGCATCCAGCCGGGCGAGCAGCAGCAGGTCCTCGACCAGTGCTGTCATGCGGTCGGACTCGGACTCGATGCGGCCGAGAGCATGCCTCACGTCTCGTGGTACCGGCTGGGTCTCGCGACGGGAGAGCTCGGCATACCCGCGGATGGAGGCGAGCGGAGTGCGCAGCTCGTGGGAGGCGTCGGCGACGAACTGCCGCACCTGCATCTCGCTGGCCTGGCGCGCGGACAAGGCGTTGTCGACGTGGTCGAGCATGTCGTTGAGTGCGGCGCCGACCTGGCCGACTTCGGTGCGTTCGTCGGTGTCGCGCGGTTCGACCCGCTCGTGCATCACGACTTCCCCGGACGACAGCGGCAGTTTCGAGACGCGCGTGGCCGTCGCCGCCACGCGGCGTAGCGGCGCCAGATTGCGGCGGATGATGTATGCCGCTGCCACCCCCACCAGGACCACGCCGGCACCGCTGAGGAGAGCCACTGCGATCGCCGTCTTTGCGACGGTCGTCTGGTTGGGGCCGACGGGAAGGCCGATGATGGTGGTGACCGGAGTGTTTCCGACCAGCGTCGAGTCGCGTACCACTGTCGCGGTGTTCTGTACCGCGATCACTCGATAGGCACCGAGGGCACCGCCCAGATCGACCGGCTGAGGATGAGCACCGAGACCTGCATGATCGAGCTTGGCGACCTGCGCACCGGTCAGCTTCGTGGTGGATCGGTAGCCGGACACGGAGTTGTCGTACTGAACCGTGAGGCCGAGACCTCGTTCAGTGACGAGGAACGGCGCGAGCTGACCATTCGAGGACAGCACGGTCACTCGGAAGGACGCGCCCGCAACGGGTGGCGGTCCTCCGCCGAAGTCTCCGTCCACGCGAGCCGCGGACTGATAGAGCTGGTTGTCCACCTGTCCTTGCAGCGTGCGGTTGAGCTGCCACACCGTGAGCGCACCGACCGCGACGGTCACGGTGATGAAGAGCAGCAGCATCGAGGCGACCAGCTTGGTACGCAGCGTCCACCGGCTCGGTCGCCAGAGTGCATTCGCGGACATGAGATGCGCCGAAACCGCCGAGCCCCGCTCAGCTCGCCGGTTTGAGGACGTAGCCCGCACCCCGCATGGTGTGGATCATCGGCGCGCGACCCGCGTCGATCTTCTTGCGCAGGTAGGAGATGTAGAGCTCGACGACGTTGGCCTGACCACCGAAGTCGTAGTGCCACACCCGATCCAGGATCTGCGCCTTGGACAGCACCCGCTTGGGATTGCGCATCAGATAGCGCAGCAGCTCGAATTCCGTTGCAGTCAGGTTGATCTCGTCGTCGCCACGGAACACCTCGTGGCTGTCCTCGTCGAGCCGGAGGTCGCCGACGACCAGCATTGAGGAGTTGTCCTCACTCATCGCGACCGAGCGCCGCAGCAGTGCACGCACCCGTGCCACGACCTCCTCGAGCGAGAACGGTTTGGTGACGTAGTCGTCGCCGCCCGCCGTCAGGCCGGCGACCCGGTCCTCGACGGCGTCCCGCGCCGTGAGGAACAGCACCGGCAGCGTCGGGTCCTCGTCGCGCAGCCGGCGCAGCACCTCGAGGCCGTCGAAGTCGGGCAACATCATGTCGAGTACGACGGCGTCGGGCCGGAACTCCTTCGCGGTGCGAACCGCACCGGAGCCGGTGCCCGCGCTCTTGATCTCCCAGCCCTCGTAGCGCAGCGCCATCGCGAGCAGCTCGGTCAGATTGCTCTCGTCGTCCACGACGAGGACGCGGACGGGGGACCCGTCGGGCCGCCTCAGGCCAGATACAGAGCTCATGCAATCCACCTTGTCGCCGCTGACTGTGCGCGCACCCGGCCAAGTCTATGACCATCCTGTGCGGCATCTGTATGCCGAAACGGGTGGCTGCCGGCCGCACCGCCGGCTACTTCGTCGCGGTGACGCTGGGCGGATCACGCCGCTTCTCGGGGGCGCGGAGCCGGGCCGCGTCGCTCTCGGGAGAAGTGCTTCGTCAGTGCGGCCGGCGTCAGAGTCCCCAGCACTGCCGGGGACTCTGACCGCCATGGTCCCGTCCTGAGACATGGTTGGCCATCATGCCGCTGCCGCTGAGGTAGATATCGGCTTCACCATCGCCGATTTTGATCCGGAAGAACCTGGCATCGTCGGACTTGAGGTGTGGTTCCAGGAAGGCACGTATCTGCATCTCGGCTCGGCCACCATCGGTGACATCCTCCGACGAAACCTTGGAGATAGACGTCGAAAGACATGGACACATGATGGCGCCCGTGACAGCTGACCGAGGCCCATTCCAAGCGGCTGCCCCGTTGACGGATCGTCACGCGGAGCGGGATGGCGACCCGAACGCCAACGGAGAGGATGTGCCTATGAGACAGCCGACCCTCTTCCTAACCGTGGGGCTTCCCGCCACCGGCAAGACCACCGCTGCCCGGAGAATCGAAGTCGACCACTGTGCGCTTCGCCTGACGAAGGACGAGTGGATGAAGGCGCTATACGGAGACCAGAACCCGTCGGCAGCTTCCGATGTCATCGAGGGACGGCTCATCGATATCGGTTTGCGTGCGCTGGAACTAGACAGCAACGTGGTGCTCGACTTTGGCCTGTGGAGTCGCGACGAACGTTCCGCCCTGCGCCAGGCTGCAGCCGACCGCCGAGCACTGGTACACATGCAATTCTTCGATGTGCCCCTGCGGGAACAGCGGAGCCGCCTGGATCAACGACAGGCCGACGAGCCGCACACCACCTGGCCCATGACCGACCACGAGCTGGCCGAGTGGGCCCGCATCTTCGAGATCCCAACTCCGGGAGAAGTTGACGGCACCGAACCCATCGACGACCCACCCGCCGGGTACGACTCGTGGGACCAGTGGCGCATGGAACGCTGGCCCCCATCGATCGCCTGACCGCCACGGACTCACCATCTTGGTCTTCACGTTCCGATTCAGCATCGTGTTGTGGCACGCTTCGCGCGAGCATCGGCTATCGGCGAGGTGGACCAGCCCGGAGCGGCCAGCGGCGGGTCGTTCGGTCAGACGTCCGCCCTCGTCCGCCTAGTTCGCCGACCTCGATTCGATCGGCGCGGATGGGGTTGTCGCGCAGACGGTGCTTACGGCGCTGTCCTGGGGCTGGGTGTGTCTGAGGGTATAGCGGCACATCAGGGCGAGGGCCGCGACGGCGATCGGAATGAGCGCGTGGCTGGCGGCGGTGGGGGCAACGACCAGGGTGAGCGCGACCGTGGTGATCGCGCACCACCGTGCTGCTCCTCGCAGGAGTCGTACCCCGGCGGCGGCGGCGAGCAGGTAGACCGCGACGACCAGGGTGGAGGGCACGACAACGATCGTTTCGGTGTCCAACCCGAACGCGACCGCCACGGCGAGACCGGCGTAGGCGACGAGCGCGACGGCGAGCACACCGCCGACGGGGACCGAGGTGGTCGTGGTGATGCGCGCGGCCGGCCTGGGCAACCAGCCGGTGTCGGCAAGGATGTAGGCCAAGCGGGACACGCCGGCGATGAACGCGTTGGTGGTGCCCAGGCTGATAACCAGGGCGACGACCGCGGCAACAAGGCCGGCGTAGCCGCCGAAGGCATGTTGCAACACCAAGCTGATGGCGACGTGGTCCACGCGGTCCCTGCCGTAGGTCCCGGTGAGCACCACGGTCAGCGCGATGCCGAGGTAGAGCACGGTGACGATGGCAATGGTGGCGGCGACCGCGCGGGGCACGTCTCGGTCGGGATCGGTGAACTCGCCGACCAGGTGGGCGACGGCCTCCCAGCCGGCGAAGGCATAGAACAGCACTATGACGCCCGCCCCGATCGGGGCGAGTCCATGCGGGGCAAACGGGGTCAGCCGGCCCGCATTCATTTGAGGCGCGGCCACGACGATGGTGAGGACAAGCGCGGCGGCGACGCCGCCGGCCAAGGCCAGTTGCGCGCGTCCGCTGACCTTGGCGCCGATCAGGTTGGCCGCGACTGCCGTGGTGAGGATGACGGCGGCGACCGGATAGGCCCATACGGCGGGGAGGTGCAGCGCTTGGGCGAGATAGTAGCCCCCGGTGAGGGGAACGATGATCTGTCCGACCGACCCGGCCACGAAGTACAGCCACCCCGTGATTCCGCCCCACCAGGGCCCGAAAGCATGCCCCACGTAGGCAGCGACCCCGCCGGTCTCGGGCACCCGTCGAGCGAGCGCGGCGAACATACAGGCCAGCGGCACCCCCATGGCGCAGGCGAACGTCCACGACAGCAGGGACGCCGGCCCGGCCATCGAAGCGACCTGACCCGGCAGCACGAGCACACCGGCGCCCAGGATCGCGCCGACGTACAGGGCCACCCCGTGCCCCGGGCCGATGTGACGCTTCAGCTGTGCATGCTCTTGGTTGCTCACACCATCCAGCGTGAGGGTGTCACGCTGCGCAGGGGAGTAGCAGACTAGCCGCCGTGCGCAAGGAATCTGACACCCAGCAGAGGCACCGCGTCGTGCTGGTCGCTAGTCCGGGGGTGCCGCTGTTCGAGTTCGCGATCCCCACCGAGGTGTTCGGCACCGACCGCAGCGACCTCACCCCCGACTGGTACCACTTCGCCGTCGCCGGAGTCGACCAACCAGTCACCAGCCTCGCCCATGGCCTGAGCGTGCCCGCCGGGCAGGGACTGAACGCGCTTACCCACGCGGACACCGTGATCGTACCGGCCTGTGTCGAGGTCCACGAGCATGCACCGGACCGGCTGCTGACCGCGCTGCGTGCTGCCCACCAACGGGGCGCGCGGATCGCCTCCATCTGCTCCGGCGCGTTCGTGCTCGCCGAAGCCGGCCTCCTGGACCAGCGGCGCGCGACCACGCACTGGATGCACGCCGGCGAACTCGCCCGCCGCTACCCGACCATCGACGTCGACCCGACCGTGCTGTACGTCCACGACGAAGTGTGGACCTCCGCGGGCTCGGCCGCCGGCCTAGACATGTGCTTGGCACTGGTCCGGCAGGACCACGGCGCCGCCATCGCCAACGAGGTGGCGCGTCGCGTAGTCACCCCACCCCACCGAACCGGCGGACAGGCCCAATACATCCGGCCAGTCAGCAACGGCCGTGCCGCGCCACGTCTGAATGTGCAGGACTGGGCGCGTCGCACCCTCCCATCGGTCACCGTCGCCGCCATGGCCCGCTACTGCCAAGTCAGCCAACGCACGCTCAACCGGAACTTCCGGGCACAGACCGGCATACCACCCCAGCAATGGCTGCAACACGCCCGGCTCGAGGCCGCCGCCGAACTCCTCGAGACCACCGCCCTGACCACCGACACCATCGCCCGCCGCGTCGGACTCGGCAGCGCCAGCAACCTGCGAGCCCACTTCAACAGCACCTACGGAGTCTCTCCGGCCCACTACCGCCAAACCTTCAACACAGCCACAACCGCACGACCTGCCAAGACGGGCTGAACCGCGCCGCAAAAGCCATCGGCCTGCGAAGTGCCTCGCTTGTCAGTGCGGATAGCGGTCCGGGCGTCTGGTTCGTGTAGGACGGGTGCCGGTTGTCACGGCCGTAGAATCCGAGCATGTCGCGACCTTCGGAAGCCGGTCCGCCACGGCCGATCGCTCCGGGCGATGTGGTCGTCGCGTACTCGGAGGATCTGGGGGAATGGGCTGCCGCCCAGGTGACACATCTCGACGCACACTGGCGAAAGGCTGGTGTCGTCGACCTGAACTGGTCGGGATCGCAACCGCACTCGGTCGACGACATCGGCCCACTCGAACCATTACGCCTGACACATCACTCGTAGGCGGGGACACTCTCGCACTGCAACTTCACCTGGATCTTGCCACGCAGTTGCCAGATCATCGGACGGGCACCACTGGTCGTAGACGAACCGTCCAACTCCTATTCCTCGCGGTGGCGGATAGGTGAGCAACTCGCGCGTCAACGACGGTGGGAAGCCGGCGACCAGGACTCCGCCCGGCCAGGCGAACGAGCCATCACCGGTCCGGTACTGGACGCACTGGTCGAACCCGACCCCACAACTTGGTCTCTCAAGCTTGAGCACGTCGTCGCGCTCGACTGTGGCGAACTCGTCCGACTGTTCCCAAATCTGACCAGACTCGCCATGTCGGGGGATCTTGGCGCGGTGTCAGACGCGAACGCGATCAACGAGTTGACGCAGCTCAAGCATTTCTCGGTCGGCAACCTGTTCGGGATGACGAAAGAGGATGTGCCGGATCCGGCGCGACTGCCGAACATTGACACGCTGTACCTGCACAGCGTGCCTTCCGAGTACGCCTCGGCGGTCCGCAAGGCGTGGAGGCCCGAGATTTCAAATGGGACCGATCTCGAAGTAAGCGCTCCACGAAAGCCCGCCTGGGTCCAGGAGAACCGTGACAACCCGCTACGAGAATGGGACGGGCGAGAACACATCAGCGCCGCCCGATACAGGAAGTCTGTCGCGCAGTACCGTGCCGCCCGGGCGGCCGTCATCGCCGCCCTGGCTGACGGGACCCACGAAGGCATACTCGAAGCAATCGGCCGCGAGTTCGGGGACGCCTTCAACCGCATCGACGGATCCCGGAAGCCGTTCATCGAGACCGAGGAACGCGAGGAACTCTTCGCCGCGCTGAACGCGACAGTCGACTTTGCCGAGGCTCAACTTGGGCAGCGATTCCAGCGCGCCAGTGCTGAACTCACATCCGGGCTCGACGCGAGCCGCAACTGGTAGGTCACGTGAACTTGCCTCGCTGTGGCGATGGCCCGTAAGGGTTCCTTCTACGGGAACGCCCCTGGTCAACCACGTGGTGCGCGCCATACCGTCCCATAAGACCCGTCCGACAATATGCCCGGTCAAGGAGCGTTGTCTGAGACACCCTTCGAGAGGGAATTCGAGCAATGCTGGACGCGCATTGCGCTCGGTCTTGGCTGCATCTCGACTGCCGGCTACTTCGTCGCGGTGACGCTGCGCAGACCACGCCGCATCTCGGGAGCGCGGAGCCGCGCCGCGTCGCTCTCGGTGTCGGTGTCCAGCTCCTGCGACGCACGTTCGGCGGCGACCCGCTCCCGGTAGGACTCGACTTCCTTGCGCTTGGTCTCCTCGTCCCAGCCGAGCACCCCGGCCATGATGTCGGCGGTCTCCTGGGCCGCGTCGGCGCCGCGGTGCTTGGTCTCGATCGACATCCGCGTGCGCCGCGCGAGCACGTCGTCCAGGTGCAGGGCACCCTCGTGGGTGACGGCGTACTTCAACTCCACCCGCAGGTAGGTCTCGGCCGACTTCACCGGCTCGAGCAGCGAGGCGTCCTCCGCCGTCAGCGCCAGGACCTCGTCCAGCTTGGAGCCGTAGCGGCCGAGCAGGTGCTCGATCCGCCACGGCGGCAGCCCGGTCTGCTCGGACAGTTCGCGCGTCAGGTTGACCATGGCGGCGTAGCCGTCGGCACCGAGGAGCGGCACGTGCTCGGTGACGGACTCCTTGATCTCACCGAGATCCTTGCCGGCGATGTCGATCGCGTCCTTGGCCATCACCCGGTAGGTGGTGTACTTCCCACCCGCGATCGACACCAGGCCCGGTTGCGGCCGGGCCACCGCGTGCTCGCGCGACAGCTGGCTGGTGTCCTCGCTCTCGCCGGCGAGCAGTGGTCTGAGCCCGGCATACACACCGAGGATGTCGTCCTTGGTGATCGGTGTTGCCAGCACCGAATTCGCATGCTCCAGAAGGTATTCGATGTCAGAGGCGGTCGCCGCGGGATGCGCGAGGTCCAGCTCCCAGTCGGTGTCGGTCGTGCCGATGAGCCACTGTTGACCCCACGGTATGACGAACAGCACCGACTTCTCGGTCCGCAGGATCAGCCCGACCTCGCCGGCGATCCGGTCACGGGGAACCAAAATGTGCACGCCCTTGGACGCCCGGACCCGGAAGCGGCCGCGCCCGCCGCTCATCTTCTGCACGTCGTCGGTCCACACGCCGGTCGCGTTGACCACGACCTTGGCGCGGACCTTGATCCGCTCGTCGGTCTCGACGTCCCGCACGATCGCCCCGACCACCCGGTCGGCCTCGCGGACGATCTCGACGACCTCGGTGGAGCTGCGCACCACGGCGCCGTAGTGCGCCGCGGTCCGCGCGACCGTCATCGTATGGCGGGCGTCGTCCGCCTGCGCGTCGTAGTAGCGCACCGCACCGACCAGCGCGTCCGGCTTCAGGCTCGGGAAGAGCTTGAGCGCGCCCCCGCGGGTCAAGTGCTTCTGGCGCGGCACCGAACGAGCACCGCCCATCTGGTCGTACATCGCCAAACCCGTTGCCACATAAGGGCGCTCCCAGCCACGGTGGGACAGCGGGTAGAGGAACGACACCGGGTGGACGAGGTGCGGCGCGATCGTCGTGAGCATCAGCTCGCGCTCGCGCAGAGCCTCGGCGACCAGGCTGAAGTTCATCTGCTCCAGGTAGCGCAGCCCGCCGTGGAAGAGCTTGCTGCTGCGCGACGACGTGCCGCTGGCGAAGTCACGTGCCTCCACCAGGGCGGTGCGCAGACCGCGGGTGGCGGCGTCGAGGGCGGCTCCGGAGCCGGTCACTCCACCCCCGATCACCAGGACGTCGAACTCGCGCTCCTGCAGGTCTTTCCACGCCTGGGTGTGTTCCTCCGGGCCGAGCCGACCGCTGTTCGGCTGCATCACCATGACAGTTCCTCCTCCGCGCCGGCCGCGGAGAGGCCGGTGGGTTCCACCTTACGTATCTGATTCGAGCGGGTGCGGGTGCTGCCGGCGAACCGGCAGCACCCGCAGTGGGACTCAGTCCACGTCCACCCAGTCGAGCGTGCGCTGCACGGCCTTCTGCCAGCCGGCGTACCCGTTCGCGCGTTGCTCATCGGTCCACTCCGGCTCCCACCGCCGCTCCTCGTTCCAGTTGGCACGCAGCTCGTCGGTGTTGCTCCAGAAGCCGGTCGCCAGGCCTGCTGCGTATGCCGCCCCGAGTGCGGTCGTCTCGGCGACGACCGGCCGCGAGACGGGCACCCCGAGGATGTCCGCCTGCAACTGCATGCACAGGCTGTTGGCGGTGACGCCGCCGTCGACCTTGAGCACGTCCAGGGTCACGCCGGAATCCTTCTCCATCGCGTCAGCGACGTCTTTGCTCTGGTAGCAAATGGATTCCAGGGTCGCCCGGGCGAGGTGGGCGTTGGTGTTGAAGCGCGACATACCGACGATCGCGCCGCGGGCGTCCGAACGCCAGTAGGGCGCGAAGAGCCCGGAGAACGCCGGCACGAAGTACATCCCACCGGTGTCCGCGACCTGCCGCGCCAGCTGCTCGGTCTCGGCCGCACCGGAGATGATGCCCAACTGGTCGCGCAGCCACTGGACGGCGCTGCCGGTCACCGCGATCGAACCTTCCAGCGCGAACACCGCGGGGGAGTCGCCGAACTTGTAGCACGGCGTCGTCAGCAGCCCGCTCTTGCTGCGGACGATCTCCTCACCGGTGTTCATCAGTAGGAAGTTGCCGGTGCCGTAGGTGTTCTTCGCCTCGCCGGGGGAGAAGCACACCTGGCCCACGGTGGCCGCCTGCTGGTCGCCGAGGTCACCGCACAGCGGCACCTCGCCGCCGATCGGCCCCTGCTTCTGGGTGGTGCCGTAGAAGTCGGGGTCGGAGCTGGGCCGGATGGTCGGCAGCATGGAGCGCGGTATGCCGAAGAACGACAACAGTTCGTCGTCCCAGTCGAGGGTCTCGAGGTTCATCAGCATGGTGCGGCTGGCGTTGGTCACGTCGGTGACGTGGACGCCGCCGTCCGTGCCGCCGGTGAGGTTCCACAGGACCCAGCTGTCGGTGTTGCCGAAGATCGCGTCACCGCTCTCCGCGGCCTGACGCAGACCGTCGACGTTGTCCAGCATCCACTGGATCTTCCCGGCCGAGAAGTAGGTTGCCGGCGGGATGCCGGCCTTCTGCCGGATCACGTCGCCCTTGCCGTCCCGCTCCAGCGCGGAGGCGATCCGGTCGGTGCGGGTGTCCTGCCACACGATGGCGTTGTAATACGGGCGCCCGGTCTTCTTGTTCCACACGACCGTGGTCTCGCGCTGGTTGGTGATGCCGATCGAATCCAGATCGGAGGCTTGCAGATTGGCGTTCGCCAGGGCGCTCCCCATGACGGTCCGGGTCCGGTCGATGATCTCCAGCGGGCTGTGCTCCACCCAACCCGCCTGCGGCATGATCTGCTCGTGCTCGAGCTGCCGCTTGGCGATCTCGTTGCCGCCGTGATCGAAGATCATGAAACGGGTGCTGGTCGTGCCCTGGTCGAGGGCGCCTACGAAGTCGGCCATGGTTTCTCCTACGGTTCCTTGCTGCTGTGTGTTCGAGGGGTATGACGACGAGCGGTCGACCTAGTAGTCGTCCTCGTCGTCGACCGGTGGCACCTGCTCCGGCGCCTCCTCCGGTGCGTTCACCACGGCGCGGGCGTCCAGCACCTTGCCGATGAAGACGTCATACAGCACGACACCGATGACGCCGCCGATCAGCGGGCCGACGATCGGAACCCACATGTAGCCACTGAACGCTCCCTTCACGGTGCCGGGTACGGCCAGTTCGCCGAAGCCGGCCGCCCAGGCGAGCAGGCGCGGCCCGAGGTCACGAGCGGGGTTGATCGCATACCCGGCGTTGGCGCCGAAGCTCATGCCGATGGCGGCGACGATGAAACCGATGACGACCGGGGCCAGGTTGGCCTTGACGATCGTGTTGCGCACGTCCACGACCGCCGCGATGCAGAGCAACAGCAGTGCGGTGCCGATGATCTGGTCGAGCAGCGGCCCCCACATCGAGCCGTGGAACACCGGTGACGGGAAGGTCGCGAAGATCGAGAACGTCGCGTTGGTGTGCCCGTTGACGAGCGCGGCACCTGCCTTACCGGCCGCGTGGTCGTAGGCGCTGATCGAGTCGTGGTAGTTCCACCAGACGATCGCGGCGCCGACGAACGCGCCGACGATCTGGCTGATCGAGTACGGAATCACCTTGCGCCACGGGAAACCGCGGCGCACCGCGAACGCAAGCGTGACGGCCGGGTTCAGGTGCGCGCCGGTGACACCACCGGCGATGTAGACCCCGAAGCACACGGCGAACGCCCAGCCCCAGGTGATCAGCAGCCAGTCGCCGGAGGCCAGGAAGATGGTCGTCGCGCTCTCGGCACGACCGGAGCCGGGGAGCGCGGCGACCGCCATCGCGACGACGCCGTCGCCGAAGAGGATCAGCACGCAGGTGCCGAGGAACTCGGCCGCGCACTCACCCCACAGGCCGCCCAGTCGCTTGAGCCCCCACCCTTCCTTCAGCGGTGCCGTCACGGCACTCATGACGCGGCCCTCGTTCCTCGGGCGGCGTCCTTCGCACTGTGCTTGTTCGGTCGCTCGCTGCGCTCGCTCATGACGTCCCTCCGGGAGTCTCCGAACGTGGTTGCTTCATGAGGAAAGTCCCTTCCATCCCGACGTGAGCCAGCTCACGTGTGATCGGTGCAGACTCAACGTAGGGATGTCCGGTTCCGCTGTTTACGTGGTCGTTTGACATTGTCGAAAGCTAAGCTCCGGAGGTATGCCGGGCAGCGTGCAGTCTGTGGAACGCGCCGCAGGGATCCTGCGGCTGCTCGCGGCGCACAACGGCCAGCAGCTGGGGGCGTTGTCCAGCGCGCTGGGGCTGTCCAAGAGCACCGTGCACGGGATCCTCCGGACGCTGGTCGAACTCGGCTTCGTCGAACAGGACCCCGCGAACGCCGACTACCGCCTGGTTGCCGGCAACGTGTTGAGCGCGGGGCCGAAACCGATGGACATCAACGAAATGCGGGCGCGCGCCACCAACTGGGTCGACGCGCTCGCCGCCCGCACCGGTTTGTCCGCGCGGCTCGTCGTGCTGCGGGAGCCGTCCCGTCCGGACCGGATCGTCGGGACGACCGCGCACCATGTCTTCAGCGCCTCGCACGCGCCGCAGCGGCTGGAGATCGGCGAGCCGGTCAACCTCGCCGCGACGGCGGAGGGGAAGGTGCTGCTCGCCTTCAGCCCGGCGGGCGGCTCGGCACTCGACCGCTTGCAGCCGGAGGCTGCGACGGCACGCACCGTCACCCGAAAAGACTTTCTGCGCAAAGAGATCGACGCAACACGGGTGCGCGGACACGCGATCGACGACCGTGAGTCGACCGTCGACGGTGCGGGCGTCGCCGTGCCGGTGCGCAGCCACGGAGGCGTCGTGGTGGCGGCACTCGGCGTGCGCGGCATCGTCCGGCAGGTGCTGACCGGCGCTGCCGCCCGCACCGACGTGCTGCGTGCGTTGAGCGATGCGGCCCGCGGCACCAGTCACGCGCTCATGGCGGAACGCTGGTGAGACTCACGTCCGCGGTCCGCGAGTCCCGGTTGCCGCAGTCGGCGGAGGCAGCCGGATGACCCGCTACGTGCTGAGCATCGACCAGGGCACCACCTCGACCCGCGCCATGGTGTTCGACCAGCACGGCCGGTTGGCCGGTATGGGTCAGCGCGAGCACCAGCAGATCTATCCGCGGCCGGGCTGGGTCGAGCACGACGCCGCGCAGATCTGGCGCAACACCCGTCGCGTCATACCGCAGGCGCTCGCGGACCTCGGCATCTCCGTGGCGGATGTTGCCGCTGTCGGTGTCGCCAGCCAGCGGGAGACGTTCGTGCTGTGGGAGCGCGCGACGGGCAAGCCGGTGTGCCCGGCGATCGTCTGGCAGGACACGCGCACGCAGCCGATCGTCGACCGGTTGCTGGCCGACCCCGGCGCCGACTTCTTCCGCAGCCGGGCGGGCATCCCGCCCGCGTCATACTTCACCGCCCCCCGGCTGGTCTGGCTGATGGAGACCCACCCCGAGTTGCGTCGCCGCGCCCGCGACGGCGACCTGTTGATGGGCACCATGGAGACCTGGCTGATCTGGAACCTCACCGGCGGCCCGGAGGGCGGCATCCACGTCACGGACGTCACCAACGCGAGCCGGACGCTGCTGATGAATCTCGAGACCCTGCAGTGGGATCCGGAGTTGCTGGCGTTCTTCGACGTGCCGCACGCGATCCTGCCCACGATCGTCCCGTCGTCGAAGGTGGTCGGCACGGCCGTCGGCGGACTGGCGGGCGTGCCGGTCGCGGCCGCGGTCGGCGACCAGCAGGGCGCGCTCTTCGGGCAGACCTGTTTCGAGGCCGGTGAGGTGAAGTGCACCTATGGCACGGGCGCGTTCCTGCTGATGAACACCGGTGCCGACATCGTGTCGTCGACCCACGGGATGCTGTCGACGGTGGCCTACCTGCTGGCCGACGGGTCGAGGGCCTACGCGCTGGAGGGGTCGATCGCCGTGGCGGGTGGCCTCGTGCAGTGGGTCCGCGACGGGCTCGGGCTGGTCAGCACGGCGCCGCAGATCGAGACACTCGCCCGCAGCGTGGACGACAGCGGCGGCTGCGTGGTGGTGCCCGCATTCACCGGGCTCTTCTCGCCGTACTGGTCGTCCGGTGCCCGTGGCCTCATCTCCGGGCTGACCAGTTTCGTGACCGCCGGGCACCTCGCCCGGGCGGTGCTCGAGTCGTGCGCCTGGCAGACCAGCGATGTCGTCGAGGCCATGACCGCGGACGCCGGGGTGCCGCTGAAGTCGCTGCGCGTCGACGGCGGTATGACGTCCAACCACCTGATGATGCAGATGGTCGCGGACGTGCTCGACGTCTCCGTGGTGCGACCCACGACCAGTGAGACCGTGAGCCTCGGCGCCGCCTATCTGGCCGGCCTCGCCGTGGGCTACTGGTCCGATGTGAAGGTGCTGCGCCGCAACTGGCACCGTGCCGGCCAGTGGGATCCGCGGCTCAGCACGGAACGGCGCGAGACGCAGCGCGCCGCCTGGCGGGCGGCGATCTCCCGCACCCTGGACGACCGGTCCTGGCCGCCGGCGGGTGTCACCAGCTGACGGTGAAGGAGCCCTTGTCGTTGATCGCGCTCACGGCATACGCCGTGCCGGGGAAGCTCCACCCGCTCGTCTCGAACTGCGCGTCCGCCTTCCAGCCCTGCGCCGGGAGGGTCGCGCGCCAGAACGCGTCGATGTCCGTGGACAGGTAGGTGAGCCGGATCGTCAGCGACCGGTCCGCCCGGGAGGTGACTTCCCACTTCGTGCCGTCCGGCATCGGCAGCATCCGGGTGCCGTTGCCCGTGTCGGCGAGCGGCACGGGTCCGGTGTATTCACCGTCGCCGAGCACGCCGCTCTGCGGCAGACCCGGCGGCATCGTCGGGGGAAGCTGCGGCGTCGTCGTGGTCGAGCTGCTGGAACTGGACGGCACGCCGTGCCCGGTTGCGGTCCTCGGCGTGTTCGTGCTCGGTGCGGTCGTGGTCGGGGTGAGCTGTCGGGAGGGGGAGCTCAGCTGCCCGGACGGGCGAGCCACGTGCTGTGACGCCTTGCTCGCGGTGCTGGTCACCGCGCGCGCGGGCGTCGGCCCGATGCCGATCGTCGTGGTTGCCGAGCTGGCCGTCGCCGGACGCAGCGCGTTGGTCGGCTGGTGCCGGTCCGACGGATGAATGGCGAGCGTGACCACGCCGGCCACGGCTGCCGCAGCTGCCAGCATGCCCGCACCGGTGAAGATCCTCCGGGTCCGGCTCGGCCCGGAGGGCGACTGCAGCAGCGCGGCGACGGAATGCTCCCGGTCCAGGTCGAGGTCGTGCTGCTCGATCTGCTCGGCCCGGGCGGCGAACGCCTCGCGCAGGCGGCGCTCCAGGTCGTCGTGGTTGTCCGGCTCACTCATCGGGGGCGCCTCCTTCCTCCTGCATGATGCGGGCGAGGGCGGCCATCGCCCGGCTCGCTTGTGATTTCACGGTCCCCTTGCTGATCCCGAGCGCGGTGGCGATCTCCGCCTCGGAGAGCTCGGACCAGTAGCGCAGCACGAGCACCTCGCGCTGCCGCGGTGGCAGCTGGTCGACCGCACGCAGGACCTGCCGATGCTCCTCGGCCAGCAGCACGTCGCTGTCGGCCGGTGGCGCGATCTCCGGTTCGGCCACCTTCAGGTGCGCGCGCACGGTGCGCCGCCGGCGCAGCATCGAACGGGACTGGTTGACGACCGCTTGCCGCAGGTAGCCGACGGCCGCACCGGAGTCACGCAGCGCGGCCCGGTTGCGATGCATGCCGAGGAACGCTTCCTGCACCACGTCCTCGGCGCTCGCCAGGTCGTCGACGAGCAACCGGGCGAGCCGGACCATCTGCAGGTGATGGGTGCGGTAGAGCTCGGCCAGGTCGACCGAGTCTCCGCCGGTCATCGCGTCGCGCGGAAGCACAGATCCACGGTCACGGACCCGACCTCCCACGCGATACGGCCTCTCGGCATACATCGCCGGTGCGCTCACTGTCATGACGTCCCGGCCCCTCGCTCAGACCTTAACCAGTGATCGTTCCGATCGGTAACGCCGAGCGGGGACGGGGCGGTCGCCCCTCGTCCTGCCGTCACGGCGTCGCACCTCATGCTGGGAAGACGCACGGCGGGCGCGGAGGTTGCGCGCGAACAGCTGGTATGACGGGGCTCACGCCACCCGCAGGAACGCGTCCGCCCGGTCCCGGGTGCTGCGGATCAGCTCGGCGTTGCGCTCGTCGGAGCCGAGGGCCAGATCGGTCGCCTCCTGCATGGACGCGCCATACCTCCGCCGGCGGGCGATCAGCCAGTCGACCCGCAGCTGGTCCGGCGTGTCGACATACCAGATCGTGTCGAGCAGCCCGCTGAGCTCCGACCACGGCTCCTCCGGGGTCAACAGGTAGTTGCCCTCCGTGATCACCAGCCGGGTCTCGGGTGCGACCTCGATCGACCCGGCGACCGGGTCCTCCAGCAGACGCTCGAACGTCGGCGCCCAGACCGACCGGTCACGTTCCTTGCGGATCCGTTCGATCAGCGCGACGTAACCCGCGGCGTCGAAGGTGTGCGGCGCGCCCTTGTCAGCGGCCCAGCCCCGCGCGTCGAGCACCGCCTGGGCGAGGTGAAAGCCGTCCATCGGCACGACCACGGTCGGTATGCCGTGCGCCGTGCACCGGCGCGCCAGCGTCTTCGCGGCCGTCGACTTGCCCGCCCCCGGTGCTCCGGTGATCCCGACGATCGCCCGGTCCGTGCCGGCGGCGAGTTTCGCCAGCGCCCGCACTGCCTGGGTGAGATCGAGTTCTCGGATGGTGGTCACGTCAGGACTGTGCGGCATTCCGTGGCAATAAACAAGCGGTGCTACCGTTTTGGACTGACGCTCAGGCGAGCGTCCAGGTGCGAGCAGGGGAAGCCGGTGTGACTCCGGCGCTGACCCGCAGCCGTGAACGACCCAGGTCGTGAGCCGGAATACCTGCGCCACCCGTCACCGGAACCGACTGCCGCGGACTGCAGTCGCGGGCGATCTCGTGTCGCGCGTGGACCCCCGCGGCGCGAAAGGACGCACCGATCATGCCCGCCGCCTCCCGCCGCCTGCTGCGCTCGGCCGCTGCCGTTGCGCTCGCGACCTCGGCGACGAGCCTCGCGTATGCCGGGTCCGCTGCACCCGCACGAGCCGCCTCGGCACACAACGGCTACTGCACGAGCAGCGCCGGGGTGACGGTGGTGGTCGACTTCGGGCCGCTCGGCGGCGGTGTTGCGATCCGGTGCTCGCCGGTCGGCAGCGGCGCGACGGGTCTGCAGGCGTTGCAGGCGGCCGGGATCCCGATCCAGGGCACACAGCGTTATGGGCTGGCGTTCGTCTGCCGGCTCTACGGCCAGCCGTCCGCAACCACGACGCTGCCGAACGGTTATCACGAGCAGTGCGTCAACACGCCCCCGGCGAACGCCTACTGGAGCTACTCGAAGGCCGCGAACGGCGGATCGTGGTCGGTCAGCAGCGAGGGTGTCTCCTCCAGCCACGTCATTCCGGGTGGTTTCGAGGGCTGGTCGTTCAACGAGGGCAGCAACTCGGTGCCGCGCGCCACACCGACTCGACCGGTCACCGCCCCCCGGCCCACGAGCACGACGACCGCGCCGGCGCCGCCTCGTCATACGACCACGACCGCGCCCGCGCCGACCCATCCGACGAGGACCCGCCGGCCGACCCGCGCCGCGCGTCCGTCGTCCACCGCACCCGCGAGGACGTCGAGCACGCGCCCGACGAGCCATCACCCGGCGAAGAAGACGCACCGCACGACCGCTTCGGCATCGTCCACCTCCTCGAGTTCGTCGACCTCCAGCGGCGCGGCAGTCGCGGCGGGCGAACCGCCGGTCGCCAACAGCGACAAGCTCATCAAGCAAGCCAGCACGTCGTCGGGCGTCAACGCCACGACAGTCGTGGGCGGCGGCGTGCTCGCCGCGCTGGCGATCGGCGGGGCCGTGGTGTCGGTCATTCGACGGCGCCACCTCGGGTGAACCGGCTGCCGGCTCCCGTCCACCCGGTCGCCTGGTGGTTGTGGGCGATCGGTCTGGCGGTGGCGGCCTCGTTCACCACCAACCCGTTGCTGCTGCTCTTGCTGGTCGGCGTGTCGTGCTTCGTCGTCGTGCTGCGGCGCGGCAACGCACCGTGGGCGCGCTCGTTGCGGGTGTATCTCCTCCTCGGAGCGTTCATCGTCGTGGTGCGCGTGCTGTTCCGGTGCTTCCTTGGCGCGGGCGGTGGCGGTCCGGTGCTGCTCGACCTCCCTCGAATCCCGTTGCCACAGTGGGCTGCTGGCGTCACCCTGCTCGGCCCCGTCCATCTGTCGGATCTGCTCGACGGGCTGTATGACGGGCTGCATCTCGCGGCCATGGTCGTCTGTGTCGGTGCGGCCAACTCGCTGGCCAACCCGAAGCGGCTGCTCAAGGTGGTGCCGATCAGCCTCTACGACATCGGCACCGTCGTGGTCGTCTCGGTCTCGGTCTTCCCGCAGCTGGCCGAGAGCATCGGTCGGGTGCACCGCGCACAACGGTTGCGGCCGGCCCGCGGGGGTCGGTGGCACCTCGTGCGGCGGATGATCGTGCCCGTGCTCGCCGATGCGCTCGACCGGTCCCTGCTGCTGGCTGCGGCCATGGACTCGCGCGGTTACGGCCGCCGCGGACCGGCGCCGGTGCGGACACGTCGCGTGGTTGCGCTGATGACGGTGGTCGGGCTCATCGCACTGTGCATCGGCGTCTTCGGGGTGCTCGACGAGCGCGCACCAGGCGTTGTCCGGTGGCCGGCGTTCGGTGTCGGGTTCGCGTTGGCGACGGCCGGGCTGGCCGTCTCCTCCCGAGAGCGCACCGTCACGCGCTATCGGGTCGAGCCCTTCGACCGCACCGCGTACGGAGTGGCCGCCAGTGGACTGGCAGCCGGCGTGCTGATGGTGCTCGCGACGCGCATCGCTCCGGCGCACCTGAGCGTCGTCACGTCGCCGGCGCAGTGGCCGGTCGTGGACCTGCTGCCGCTGGTGGCGGCCGTGATCGGGCTGCTCGCGGCGGTGGTGTCGCCGCCGGGCGTCATACGGCACGAGGAGGTGGCGGCGTGATCGAGGTGCGTGACGTGACGGTGCGGTATGACGATTCCGGCGCACCGGCGCTGGCGGACGTGAATCTCTGTGTCGACGAAGGGGAGTTGTCACTCGTCGTCGGACGCACCGGCTCCGGCAAGTCCACCCTGCTCGGCGCGATCAACGGGCTCGTGCCGCACTTCACCGGGGGACGGCTCTCGGGCCGGGTGATCGTCGACGGTCTGGACACGCGCGATCATCCGCCGCGCGAGATGGCCGACGTCGTGGGCCGCGTCGGGCAGGACCCGGTCGCCGGGTTCGTCGCCGACACGGTGGAGGACGAACTCGCCTACGGAATGGAGCAATTGGGCGTCCCGCCGGCGACGATGCGCAAGCGCGTGGAGGAGACGCTCGATCTGCTGGGGATCGCCGGACTGCGCGGACGCTCGCTCCCGACGCTGTCCGGCGGCCAGCAGCAGCGGGTGGCGATCGGTGCCGCGCTGGTCACGTCCCCGGCGGTGCTCGTCCTCGACGAACCGACCTCGGCGCTCGACCCGGGCGCCGCCGAGGAGGTGCTCGCCGCGATCACCCGGCTCGTACACGACCTCGGCACCACGGTCGTCATGGCCGAGCATCGGCTGGAAAGAGCTGTCCAATATGCCGATTCGGTGGTCGTGCTGCCCGGTGATGGCATCGTGCGCAGCGGTGACCCGGCCGCGATGATGACCGACTCGCCGGTCGCGCCGCCAGTGGTGGAGCTGGGACGACTGTGCTCCTGGACGCCGTTGCCGCTGTCGGTCCGCGACGCACGCCGGGCGGCGCGGCCGTTGCGCGCGGAGCTGGGTGCGCCGGTCGTCCGCAGCCGGCCGGCCGGGGACGCCGTGCTGACGGCGCGTGGCGTGACCGTGCGGTATGCCGAGCGGGTCGCCGTGCGGGAGGTCGATCTGGACCTGCAGGCGGGGACCGTCACCGCGCTGATGGGCCGCAACGGCTCGGGGAAGTCGTCGCTGCTGTGGGCGCTGCAGGGCAGCGGTCCGCGGGCGTCCGGGACGGTGCTGGTGGACGGAGTCGAAACCGCTGGTGCACGGGAGGATCCGGCTCGGGTCTTCGGGCGCCGGCGACGTCGGCGTGACGACCTCGATGCCCGACCCGTCGGTCTGGTGCCGCAAACCGCGTCGGACCTGCTGTATCTGGAGACGGTGGCCGCGGAGTGTGCGACGGCGGGCCCGGCCGCTCGCGCGCTGCTGGACCGGCTGGCGCCCGGGATCCCGGACGAGCAGAATCCGCGGGATCTGTCCGAGGGGCAACGCCTTTCGCTGGTCCTGGCGATTCAGCTGGCGGCTGGTCCGCGGGTTCTACTGCTCGACGAGCCGACGCGGGGCCTGGACTACCGGGCGAAGTCGCGGCTGGCAGAGCAACTGGACCTGCTCGCCCGGGACGGGCACGCGGTGCTGGTGGCGACGCACGACGTGGAGTTCGTGGCAGGTCTGGCCGACCGGGTCGTGGTGCTCGCCGACGGGGACGTGATCGCCGACGGCCCGACAGCGGAGGTCGTCGCCTCCTCGCCGATCTTTGCGCCGCAGGTGGCGAAAGTCCTTGCCCCTGCGCCGTTCCTGACCGTCGATGACGTTGCGCGCGTGGTGGGGGTGCGATCGTGCGGCAGCTGACCGACGACGTGGCGCCGGGACGCCCGGCCGACCTGGTGACCCGCCTCAGCGGAACGGCGGTGCCGCTGGGGGTGCGCTCGACGATCGTGCTGACGCTTGTGACGGTCGCCGGACTGGCGATGTTCTGCTGGCCGTTGCTGACGCATCACGGGCCGTCGAGCACGGGTCACGTCACCGACGCGCCGATCGTCTTCGCGGTCACGTTGCCGTTGCTGGTATTGGTGGTGCTCGCCGAATTCGCCGACGGCGGCATGGATTCCAAGGCGCTCGCGATGTTGGGCGTGCTGTCCGCGGTGGATGCCGCGCTGCGACCGGCCGGTGCGGGCACTGGCGGCATCGAGACGGTCTTCTTCCTGCTGATCCTCGCGGGCCGGGTGTTCGGGCCGGGTTTCGGCTTCGTCCTGGGTTGCACGTCCCTCTTCGCGTCGGCATTGCTGACGGCGGGGGTCGGCCCTTGGTTGCCGTTCCAGATGCTCTGCTCGGCGTGGATCGGGATGGGTGCCGGGTTGTTGCCGCGCCGGCTCCGCGGTGTGCCCGAGGTCGTCATGCTGATCGGGTACGGCGTGCTCGCGGCATACCTCTTCGGGGCGCTGATGAACCTCTACGGCTGGCCGTTCCTCGCCGGCACCGACCTGCCAGGACACGCGAATCTGGCGTTCGTGCAGGGAGATTCGCTGTGGTCCAACCTGCACCGGTTCCTCGTCTACACGCTGGTGACGTCGACCGGTGGGTGGGACACGGGCCGGGCGATCACCAACGCGATCGCCATCGCCCTGCTCGGCCGGCCGGTGCTGCTGCTGTTGCGCCGCGCCGCACGGCGTGCGTCATACGACGACAGAGGAACGCTTGACTAACTTGGGGGCCGGGCTCGGCGTCCCGGCGAAGTATCGGAGGAGCGCAGCGGCGTGGGGTGAGGTTACATTTCCTCGTGGGTGTTCGGGTCGCCGCCGAAGAGCCGCCCGTCCGGCCTGCCGAGATCGGTGATCGCGTCCATTTCGGCGTCGGTGAGCTCGAAGTCGAAGAGTTTGAGGTTGTCCTCCTGGCGCTGCGGCGTCGCCGTCTTGGGCAGCGGCAGCGACCCGAGCTGGTAGTGCCAGCGCAGGATCACTTGGCCCGGGGTGACGTCGTGGGCGGCGGCCGCTTCGGCGATAGGCGGCTCGTCGAAAGGTGCCTGACGCTTGCCGAGCGGGCTCCACGCCTCGGTGCGAATCCCCAGATCTTCATTGATCTTCCGCATCTCGACCTGGGGGAAGTAGGGGTGCAGTTCGATCTGGTTGACGGCCGGCGTGACGCCGGTGGCGTCGATGATCCGGTGCAAGTGGTCCTCGGTGAAGTTGGAGACGCCGATGGTGGTGACGAGGCCTTCCTCCTGGGCCGTCACCAGCGCCCGCCAGGCGTCGACGTACTTGTCGACGCTGGGGTTCGGCCAGTGGATCAGGTGCACGTCGATGTGGTCCAGCTGCAGCGTTTCCAGAGACTCGCGGATCGAGGCGAGCGCGTCGTCATACGCGTGGTACCGACCAGGAATCTTGGACTGGATCCGCACCTCGTCGCGGTCGACGCCGGACCGGCGCAGCGCGTCCCCCACCTCGAACTCGTTCTCGTAGTTGACTGCCGTATCGAGCAATCGGTAACCGGTGTCGAGCGCGCTCTTGATCGCTGTCGTGCCCTCCTCGCCCCGAAGCGGGTAGGTGCCGAAGCCGATCGCCGGCACGGTCGTGCCGTCGTTGAGGGTGTATGTCGGGATGCTCATCGACCCCACGCTACGCGTCGAGGTTGCCGGTCGCGAGGTCGGTGAAAGCGGCTCGTGCCACGTCCGTCGGGAAGGCGCCCGCCGCGCCTTCCGGTGTGGTGTTGGTCAGTGCGACGACGACGGTGCGCGTCGCCGGATCGATCGACCAGGTGTGCCCATAAGCACCGCCCCAATGCACTGCGTCGATCGGCAGGCCGTAGAGCGGCGCGGTGTCGGGAGACGCGACCGCCCAGCCACGTCCGAAGGAGTCCCGGATCGTCGGGGTGAGCTGTCGGCCGACGCGGCCGGCATACATCTTGGTGACAGTCCGCGAGGTGAGGATCGGCCCGCCGCCGAGCGCGATCGTCTCGAGGAAGCGCAGCACGTCACCGGCGGTCGCGGCCGCGCCGGCACCACCGGACGGCCACTGGGTCCGGTCGAAGATACGCTCGGGGGAGTAGCGAACCACGTTGATCTCGTTCGGGATCGGCTCATCGGTGATAGGGATGAGCCCGTCGCTGTATGCCGTTGCAACGCGGGCTCGCTCGCCAACGGAGAAACCGAAGCTGTGCAGCTGGAGCGGCCGGCAGATCACCTCGTCGACCGCCTTCGGCAGCGTCGTGCTGCAGACGGCTTCGATGAGGCCGCCCAGCACGTCATACGCGATCGAGTAGCGGAATTCCGTGCCGGGCGCCGACCGCAGAGTGGTGCGGGCGATGCGGCGCAGGTTCTCCTGCAGCGTGAAATCGGTGCGGTCCAGCCCGTCCGAGATTTCGAGCCGGTCGTAGTCGCTGCCGGGCGGCTCGGCCATCCGATAGCTCAGGCCGGCGGTGTGTGTCAGCAGGTGGTCGACGGTGATGTCCGGCGTCGATGCATCCGCGAGCGATGGCCGGAAGCGGTTGAGCCAGTGATGGATCGGCGTCGTCAGGTCCAAATCACCGGTTTCGACGAGATGCATGGTGGTCGCTGCGATGACCGGTTTGGTGACCGACGCGAGCCGGAAGACGGTCTGCGGATCCATCCTTGCGCTGGACGCGATGTCGGCCATACCTGCCGCCTGCGCGTGCACCAGTTGTCCATCGCGGCTGACCAGCACCACCGCGCCCGCGATGCGCTGCCGGGCGACGGCGTCGTCTACCGCGCGGCTGACTCCGGGAAGCGTCATACAGGGAGCCTAGGGGTGTGGACGATGTCAGGTTTTCTTGACGTCTCACTACGTGTCAGGTTTACTTGACGGCATGAACGACGACGTGAACTTCACTGATGCAGCCGCGAGCCCCAATCCCGCGCAGGGTCTGGCCGCGGTTCGTGCGCTCCGAACCCTCGCGGATCGGCTGGAGGAAGTGCAGGTGCGCAACGCGCGGGAGCGCGGCTGGAGTTGGCAGGCGATCGCGGATGTCCTGCAGGTGAGTCGTCAGGCCGTTCATCAGAAGCATTCGCGGTGAAAACCACTGCTGCAGAACAGACGTGAAGGAGAGACACGGCATGTTGCGACACCTGGATTCCGAAGTGCGGATAGCGATGATGCACGCGATGGAGGAACGCAAGGAGCTCGAGCACGAGCTGCTCGGCCCCGACCATCTGCTGCTCGGTCTGCTGTCCAATGTTCGAGGGGCGGCCTACAAGCTGCTCAATGAGCACGGCATCAGCTACGAGTGGGCTCGGCGCGTAGTCGTCGAGAAACACGACGACACACCCCCTGACGAGCGAGAGCGCGGCCCTGTCGGCGCGGCCGACAATCTCCACGAGGACCGGAAGGCATTGAAGGCCATCGGCATCGACCTGGACGAGGTCCGCGATGCTGTGCGCGAGACGTTCGGTGAGGACATCACCGACGGCTGGGGCGAGCGTCGCGGACGCGAAGGAGGCCGGGGTCGGGAGCGCGGTGGGCACGGCTCGCACGGCCATGGTCCCCGGCGGCACGGCGGCCCCGGCAAGGCAGAGTCTGACAGTGGACCGTTCGGTGGTGAAGGTTTCGGAGGCTTCGGCCCCTTCGGGCCGGGCGGGTTCGGCCCTGGCGCGTTCGGCCCGGCCGGTCGGGGTCGTCGTGGTCCCCGAAGCCGGCGCTGGAACAGCGTCACGCCGAGCATGCATAGCGTGCTGCACGAAATGCGCGGTGCGATGCGGGAAATGCATGGCGCTGGCCCGTGCGACGAGCCTGGGTCGCTGGCGGGTGCGCTGCTGCTCGCTTTGGTCGACAGCAAGGATCCGGCTGTGGAAGCTGTGATCGAGGCAGCCGATGATCCCGAAGCGCTGCGTGCGGCGGTCGATGCACTGGCCGGCCGCGCGCCGGTCGAGCGTCGCCCCTGAGCGCCGCCCTGAGTAGCCCGAGGCGATGGCCGAGGCTGAATGGAGACCCGTCGGTTGGTTGCGTTTCCTTGAGCTGCAGCGTTATTCGCCGGGGGTGGTGATGTAGGTACGGCCGGTGGGGCTGGTCCAGGTGCAGATGCCGTCGGGTGTCATGGTGACCGACCAGCCGTTTTCCTGCTTGGTGCGGTGATGGTGGCGGCACAGACAATGAAGGTTGGCCGCAGCGGTAGGCCCGCCAGGCCAGGCAGTGAGGTGGTCGAGGTCGCACCACCGGGCCGGCCGGGGAAGCGGCAATGCACGTCCCGAGTCCGGACGTAGCGCGCGAGCCGGGCGCTGGGCCGGTACTGCGTCTCGCACGTTTCGAGGGTGATGCCGGTTGTGGCGTCGACCAGTGCACGGGTGATCGTCATCCCGAACGATCGCGACATTGCTTCGATGGCGGCGGCCGGAATGACGCCGACGCCGGGCACGATCCCATCCCCGAGACGCGCTGCGGTTGATCGGGACGGCGCGGGCGAGTCGGTTCGCCCGCCAACATGAAACGGCGCGAATGATCCGGCGCTAACATGTGAACGTCGGGTGGTGCGTGCTCGGGTGGCCGGTTGAAGGGTGCGTATTCGTCGTCGAGTTCCCAGTCGGCGTAGTCGTCCGGGTGCGGCGGGTAGAGGCGGTTGAGCAGGTCGTTGAATTCCCGGTCGACGTGTTCCTGGGACCTCCGCGTCACTATCGTCGCTTCGGCGGTGGCGGCGGCTGTCGGGCGACCGTGGGGGTAGACGGGGAGGCCGGTGATCGGGTGCGCGAACGCTGCCGGCCAGAATGCCGAACCGGCCTGGCCGTGCGCGGCACCAGCGGTCGTGGCCTCGGCGCCGACCTGGACGGGAACCTCGATGACCAGGCTGGTGGTCACCGTGGCGTTGGCCAGGGCCAGGTCGGCCAGGGCGTCGGCGCGGCATTCGGCCAACGTCTTGTCCGTGGTGGTGTCGGCGTGCAGGTCCCGCGCCAGTTGGTCGACGGCGGCCATGAGTTTCGCCGCGACGGTCGAGTCCAGGATCGCGTGCAGGTGGGTGAGGCCGGGTTCGTCGTCGGGATGCGCGAACACTCCGACGCGGTCCCGGCGTCGCCGGGTCGCCGCCTTGCCAGCGGACACCGGGTCCAGGGTGCGCAGGACCCGGTCGGTGCGCTGCCGGACCTGCTGAGCGGACTGCCTGGCCAGCAACTCCACGGCGGCGTCTTCGGCGGCAGCCGCCTCCGGGCTGCTGTCCGCGGGATCGGTGGCGCCGAGGAGCGCAGTCTCCACCTGGCGGGCCAGATCGAGGGTGACCGCGTTCCCCTCGCCGTCACTGTCGTGGATCACCCGCCCGAGAGCCCGGTGGATGGTGGCGAGTTTGGCGGGGTCGAGTTCGCCGGTGCCGACCCAGCCGAACAACCGCGGCGTGCGGGTCAGGCAGTCGACGGATTCACTGATCCGCGCCAACGCGTGCCCGGTGGCCCAGTCCAGAGCCGGTCCGACCTCGCAGCCGATGAACTCGTCCTGGTGCGCGCCGATAGCGTGCCGCACCTCCCGGGTCCGGTGCCCATCCCGCGACGTGGAGTCAGTCACCAGGATCTCTTCGATGGCGGCGGCTTGCGCCAGCCGGGCCGACTGCACCGCCCACGCCACGTTCAACACCCGTTGCGCGGCCACCGCGTGCTCCAGCAGGTCGGCCTTGGTCAGCGTGATGGAGTCGATCCGGGTGTCCTCGAACGCCGCGGCCACCAACTGAAAGGCGGCGGTGAGTTTGTCGCCGGCAGACTGCGGTGCATCCTCGTCCGGTGACCGGTCTGCTGGTGCCTGCTCCATTACCAAATAATACACTCGTTCGAATCTCCTGTCCAGAGGATTATGCGTTGAAACTGCGGATATCCATTCTGTTTCAGGTAGGTGACGGCGGTGGTCATGTCTTCAAAATATGTACCGTACTTCTATACGCTCATGCGCTACACCTCGACGCGCCCGCTCGTCCTCGCGGGCTACTCGGGCCGGCGCTCGGCCACCGCGACGTTGGCACACCGTTGCTCGGCCGGCCACTAGGGGTTGGGTGCCCATTTCTTGCAGATGCTGGCGCAGTCGGAACACCTCGGCCAACGTCCTTGGTCCGCTGCGCGCGCGGGTCTAACCTGCCAAGAGCCCGTCGGGGAGCAGCGCCCGAGGAAAGCATTGCCGATGCAGAGGAAACCGTTCGATGTTAGGACTGCCGGACTCCGTGACCACCTGCCTGTTCGATCTCGACGGAGTGCTGACCGACACGGCGAGCGTCCACCGCAAGGCGTGGAAGCAGATGTTCGACGCCTATCTGGAAGCCAAGGACGGCAACGGCTTTCGGCCGTTCACCGACGACGACTACAACCAGTATGTCGACGGAAAGCCGCGCCAGGACGGCGTGCGCGATTTTCTCGCGTCACGTGGGATCGTGCTGCCCGAGGGATCTTCGGACGCCCTGCCGGCCGCTGAAACGGTCTGGGGGCTCGGCAATCGCAAGAACGACCTCGTGCAGGCGGAGATCCAGCGGAACGGCGTCGAGGTCTACGAGGGCAGCCGCCGCTACCTCGAGCTCGCGCAAGAGAAGGGACTGCACCGGATCGTCGTGTCGTCCAGCGCCAACACCGAGATGGTCCTCGACGTCACTGGCCTGGCGAAGTATATCGAGGGCCGCATCGACGGAGTCACGTTGCGCAATCAGCACATTCCGGGCAAGCCGGCACCCGACTCGTTCCTCGCCGGCGCGCAGCTCGCCGGCGCCACCCCGGCACAGGCGGCCGTCTTCGAGGACGCGGTGTCCGGTGTGGCAGCCGGTCGTGCCGGGGACTTCGGCTATGTCATCGGTGTCGATCGGGTGGGTCACGCAGACGCCTTGCGGCAGAACGGTGCCGACGTGGTCGTGCGTGATCTGGCCGAGCTGATCGACAAGGAGAAGTGACCGATGGTCAGCGCCAAGAGCGAATTCACCGTTGAGCCGTGGCGGGTCCGTGAGCTGGGCGTGCACCCGGGCAACCTGGCACAGTCGGAGTCGGTCTTCGCGTTGTCCAACGGCCACATCGGGGTTCGCGGTAACTACGACGAGTCCACCCCGAACGGCCTGCTCGGGACCTACCTCAACTCTTTCTACGAGGAGCGTCCGCTGCCGTATGCCGAGGCCGGCTACGGCTATCCCGAAGAAGGCCAGACGATCGTCAATGTCACGGACGGCAAGATCATTCGGCTGCTCGTGGACGATCAGCCGCTCGACATGCGCTATGGCGTCGTCCGACATCAGGAGCGCACACTCGACATGCGCGAAGGGCTGTTGCACCGCGATCTGATCTGGGAGACGACTGCCGGCACGCAGGTGCGGATCCGCTCGACCCGACTCGTGTCGTTCACCCAGCGCGCGATCCTCGCGATCCGCTATTCGGTCGAGGCCATCAACAAGCCGGTGCGAATCGTCATGCAGTCCGAAATGGTTGCCAATGAACGTCTTTCGATGGCATCGAAGGACCCTCGCGTAGCCGCGGCGTTGAAGGACCCGCTGCGTCCCGAGGAGCACTCGAACAGCGGCAACCGTTCACTGCTGATCCACCGCACCCGCCGCAGCAAGCTCCGGATGGCGGTGGCGTGCGATCACGTCATCCACGGCGAGGAGGGTTTCCACACCCATACCTACGTGCAGCCGGACTGGACGCGCACCACCGTCGGCACCGAGCTGGAGCCCGGCGAGTCGGTCGGACTGACGAAATTTGTCGCCTACGGCTGGAGTTCACAACGCACGCTGCCCGCGCTGCGGGATCAGGTCGACGCCGCGCTGTCCGCGGTGATGCACACCGGGTGGGACAACCTGGTGGCCGAACAGAAGAGCTACCTCGACGAGTTCTGGGACGGCGCGGACGTCGAGGTCGACGGCGATCCGGCGATCCAGCAAGCCGTGCGGTTCGGACTGTGGCACGTGCTGCAGGCGGGCGCACGAGCGGAGGGGCGCGCCATACCGGCCAAGGGCCTCACCGGGCCTGGTTATGACGGGCACGCGTTCTGGGACAGCGAGATGTATGTCCTTCCCGTCCTGACGGCCACCGCGCCACAGGCTGCACGCGACGCGCTGAGCTGGCGCCTGTCGATCGCGGACCTGGCCGAAGAACGCGCAAAGACGTTGAAGCTCAAGGGCGTCACGTTCCCGTGGCGCACGATTCGCGGGCAGGAGTGCTCGGCATACTGGCCGGCCGGCACGGCTGCCTTCCACGTCAACTCGGCCGTCGCGGTGGCCGCCGCGCGTTACGTCTTCTGGACCCAGGACGGCGAGTTCGACGAGCAGATCGCGCTCCCGCTGCTCGTGCGGACCGCCCGGCTCTGGGCCGGACTCGGCTATCACGGCGACGACGGCCGCTTCCACATCGACGGAGTGACCGGGCCGGACGAATACAGCGCGATCGTCGACGACAATATCTACACCAACCTGATGGCCGCTCGGAACATGCGCTACGCCGCGGAGGCGGCGGAGCGCTGGCCGAAGGCAGCCAAGGAACTCAACGTCACCGACGCCGAGCGAGCGGACTGGTGGGCGGCGGTGGAGTCGATCGCGGTGCCCTACGACAGTGAGAAGGACGTCCATATGCAGGACGCCGACTTCACCCGGCACCGGATGTGGGACTTCGAGCAGACGCTCAACGACGACGGCTATCCACTGTTGCTGCACTACCCGTATGTCGACATCTATCCGCGCCAGGTCGTGAAGCAAGCCGACCTCATCCTGGCGATGCATTGGTGTGGCGACGAATTCACCCAGGAGCAGAAGGCGCGCGCGTTCGAATACTACGAAGCCGTGACGTGTCGCGACTCCTCGCTGTCGGCCTGCACCCAGGCCGTCATTGCGGCAGAGGTCGGGCAGGTGGCACTGGCCCACGACTACGCAACCGAAGCCGCGCTCATGGATCTGCGCAACCTCGAGCACAACACCGGTGACGGGGTGCACGTGGCTTCTCTCGCCGGCGGCTGGCTGGCGCTGGTCTGCGGCTTCGGCGGAATGCGCGACCATCACGGCCAGCTGAGCTTCGCTCCGGCCCTACCGGACGCGATTCAGCGGTTGGCGTTCACCATCCGGTGGCAGCAGTGCAAGATCCGGGTCGAAATCACTCACGACCGGACGATCTACCAGCTCGAGGACGGCCCCGACGCGCATGTCGCGATCAAGCACTACGGCCGCACATTCACGCTCCGGTCGGGCAAGCCGGCGTCGAAAGCCACCAAGACCCCCACGCCGCTCACGCCTCGACCGGTGCAACCCGCCGGCCGGGAGCCGATCCCTGCGGGGTCGGCAGGCTGAGCTTCACCGCCGGCGAGGTGGCAGACTGGGCGCAACGGCCGGAGTGCACTGGTCATTGCTCCGGTTCGATGAGCGACGGGAGCCGAAGCAATGACAGCACAAGGTGATTCAAAGCCGGCAATGCGAGTCGAACACGACTCGATGGGTGACGTCGAGGTGCCGGCCGACGCCAAATGGCGCGCGCAGACGCAGCGTGCCGTCGAGAACTTCCCGATCTCGGGCAAGCACATCGAGCGCGAGCTGATCAGCGCCTTGGCGTCCATCAAAGGCTGCTCAGCCACCGTTCGAGGAGAGCGCGGCATGCTCGACCCGGACATGGCCGAGGCGATCCGAGTGGCTGCCGCGGAGGTCGCTCGTGGTTTCTGGGACGACGAATTCCCGATCGACGTCTTCCAGACCGGATCCGGGACGTCGTCCAACATGAACGCCAACGAGGTCATCGCAACCCTCGCCCAGGATTCGCTGGGGCGGCCGGTGCACCCCAACGACGACGTCAACGACCCGTTCTCCTCCAACGACCAGTTCCCGGCCGCCATACACATCGCGGCCACCTCCGCCGTGGTGCACGAACTCGTCCCGGCGCTGCGACACCTCGCGGAGTCGCTGGAGCGCAAATCCACCGAGTTCGCCGATGTTGTCAAATCGGGCCGAACGCACCTGATGGATGCGACACCGGTGACCCTCGGCCAGGAATTCGGTGGCTACGCCGCGCAGGTGCGCCTCGGGGTGGCCCGGCTGGAGAGCGTGCTGCCGCGGGTCGGGTCGCTGCCGCTGGGCGGAACCGCGGTGGGCACCGGCATCAATGCGCCGGAAGGCCTTGCGGGGGAGGTCATCTCGCGCCTCGCGAAGGAGCTCGACCTGCCGCTGACCGAGGCCGCCGACCACTTCGAGGCGCAGGGGGCGCGTGATGCGCTCGTCGAGTTGTCCGGCGCGCTGCGGACGATCGCGGTGAGCATGACGAAGATCGCCAACGACATCCGCTGGATGGGCTCGGGCCCGCGCACGGGGCTGACCGAGATCTTCCTGCCCGACCTGCAGCCCGGTAGCTCGATCATGCCGGGCAAGGTCAATCCTGTGCTGGCAGAGGCGGTTTGCCAGGTCGCCGCGCAGGTCGTCGGCAACGACGCAGCGGTCGCATGGGGCGGAGCGGCCGGCAACTTCGAGCTCAACGTCATGCTGCCGGTCATCGCGGACAACCTGCTGCAGTCGGTCGGACTGCTGGCGAAGGTCAGCGTCCTCTTCGCGGACCGTTGCGTCGACGGCATCACGGCCAACGTCGAGCGGTGCCGGGAGTTCGCCGAGTCGTCGCCGTCGATCGTCACGCCGCTCAACCACTACGTCGGGTATGACGAGGCGGCCGCGATCGCCAAGCAATCCCTCAAGGAGGGCAAGACCATCCGCGAGGTGGTGGTCGAACGCGGCCACGTGGCGAACGGCTCGATCAGCGAGGAGGACCTGGATCGCGTGCTGGACGTCCTCGCGATGGCCCGGCCGCACTGACGCCCTCGCGGCTAGGCTGCGACCGTGCCGAACTGGAAGAACCGGCCGTTCCGGCCGACAGCGGTGCTGCCCGGCCGAGCCGCCAAGCAGCCGCGCGAGGACGCGCCCGAACGCGTCCTGCAGCCGCGCCGCGAGGAGCAGGTGCCGGTCGAGGCCTCCGTGGTGGAGAAGGCGCTCTACTGCGACGGCCACCGGGTCGAGGCCCCGCAGTCGCTGCGCGAGGCGATGCACCGGCTCCGCTCGCCGGACAACCCGATGGCCTGGATCGGCCTGGTGCGCCCCACCGAGGCCCAGATCAACGACACGGCAGCGGTTTTCAACCTTCACCCACTGGCGGTGGAGGACGCGATCGTCGCGCACCAGCGCCCCAAGCTGGAGCGGTATGACGAGACGCTGTTCGTGGTGCTGCGTCCGGCGATCTACCTCGACGAGTCGGAGACGGTGCAGATCGGGGAGGTGCACATCTTCATCGGGCCGGACTTCGTGCTCACCGTCCGGCATACCGACCGGATCAGCCTCGGCACCGTGCGCGAGCGCCTGGAGGCCGATCCCACCCTGCTCGCGCGCGGCCCCGAGGCCGTGCTCTACGCGCTGATCGACTTCGTCGTCGACGCCTACGCTCCGGTGATCGCCGGACTGGAGAACGACATCGACGAGATCGAGAACCAGGTCTTCGAGTCCGACCCGGCCGTGTCCCGCCGCGTCTACGAACTGTCTCGGGAGGTCGCCGAGCTGCAGCGCGCGACCAAGCCGCTGCTGCAGATCGTGGATGGTCTCGAGGCGGGTTTCGACAAGTACGGCACCGACGAGGAGCTGCAGCGCAACCTGCGCGACGTCAAGGACCACGCGACGAGCGTCGTGGAACGGGTCGACGGCTTCCGCAGCAACCTCGCCGACATCCTCACCCTCAACGCGACCCTGGTCGCGCAGACCCAGAACGAAGAGATGCGCCGGCTCGCGGAGGCCGGCATGGATCAGAACGACGAGGTCAAGAAGATCTCGGCATGGGCGGCCAT
Organism: Flexivirga sp. YIM B11880; assembly: GCF_058148645.1. Lineage (NCBI taxonomy): Bacteria > Bacillati > Actinomycetota > Actinomycetes > Micrococcales > Dermacoccaceae > Flexivirga > Flexivirga sp. YIM B11880. Next base: position 277,918 of record NZ_JBMAMH010000004.1, on the reverse strand, counting down.
CCTCTTCGCGCCGTCACTGATCAGCGGCATCTACGGGATGAACTTCGACAACATGCCCGAACTGCACTGGATCGCCGGCTATCCCTATGCGTTGGTCCTGATGTTGGTCGTCTGCAGCATCCTCTACGTCATCTTCCGCAAACGAAAGTGGTTGTAACGCAGTCATTCTCGGGCGGCACGCGATGATCAACCGACGAAATTGAAGTGGTAGTCCTCGCCCTCCTGGAGTGTGTCGGCATAAGGGTTGTCGAAGCCGAAAACGCCCTGGTGCCTGAGTAACCAGTCGTTGCAGACTGCGCCCCAGGAGTAGAGCCACCGGCTGTCGCGCTCCTCGAAATCGACCGCGAGACCGTAACCGTGGTTGGAGTGTCCGGGCGCCGCCGCCCGTGGACTGCCGAACTTGTCGAACCAGAACTGCTGTTCGTCATACGACCGGTAGGTGAGGTCGATGGTGGCGTAGTGCCCGAAGCGCTGCTTGAACGCGGTTTGCAGACGGTGCAGCGCGTCGAGCGCGGCACGGTTGAGATATCGCGGCGTGGTCGGCTCGTAACCGGGTTCGAACGATCCCTTGGCGTTGTAGCACAACGGGATTCGCGCCAAGAGGTGCTTGGGGATCCGGCCGTTGAGCGAGGTCGGATCGGGTGCGTGGATGGTGAGCGTGCCGCTGTTGACGTAGCCGCGCTCGGTGCGGATCCACGGCCCGTCGTCGACGAGACTGCCGGTGACTCGCTGATCGTGCTGGTAGCGACCCGCCACCGGATGGGTGAAGCTCGGGCCGGACCGGATGTTGGCGTACTGGTCACGGCTGGTGACCCGCCCGGTGATGAGCGGGCACGGTGTGACCGGCGCCGCCCGCGGCGCCTGCGTGGTCAGGTAGGCGCCGCACACCCAAGTGCCGGTCAGCGACCCGGACCTGACTTCCAGCCAGCCACCGGAGTCGACACCGGTGAGCCGTGCGCCAGGCACGAGCCGGCCGGCGACCGGGTATGACGTGCTCGGTCCCATCCGGACGTTGAGCCCGTCGATGTCCGGCGCGACGTAGCGTGTGGTCGCGGCAGCAGCCGTGCCCGAGGCTGCGGAGTCGGTCGGTGCGGTCGTCATGCTCGCCCTCCCCTCGCGATCTCCCGGACCATTCCACCAGACTTTCCCGACCCCGGTGGGCAGCTTGCGGATCAGATCACGGTCGGATCCGCATCTCCCGCGCTTCCATCGGCTTGCCCGCCGCCTGCCATGCCTTCATGCCGCCGGTGACATTGACGGCTGAATAGCCGTTCTCGTTGAGCCACTTGGTGGCTCGGGCGGAGCGGCCGCCGCCGCGGCATACGACAGGGACCGCACCGCCGGTGGACGGCAGCTCCGCGAGGCGGGCCGGCAGTTCCTCTATCGGGATGTGGACGGCGGTCGGCGCGTGTCCGGCATCCCACTCGTCCTGACGGCGGACATCGAGAATGACCGCGTCGTCGGCCAGTTGCTCGGGGCTGGTGTTCACGGTGCTCACGGTGCCGATCCTGTCAGAGCGTCCTTCGGCGACCGGTCCAGCGCCGCTGCGATGTATCACGGCGGTTACTTCGTGCTCCTCACCCGATGTGGCCAGCAGGTCGCGCCGATCCGAGATGTGAAGGACTACTGATGGACGCCAGCTCATTGCGCACCAACACTTTTCACCGGCACACCGCGCCGGCGGTTGTCGGGCCGGACGACCCGGGAACCCATTCGACGGCGACGGTTGCGAGCCCGCACCCGAGCGACCGGCTCCTCGCGGGACAGCAACTGTGGCGGGGTGACCGGATCGACTCGCCGAACGGCCGGGTGCGCCTCGTGATGCAGGCCGACGGCAACCTGGTGCTCTACCGCAACGACGACAACGTGGCGTTGTGGTCCAGCCACACCTGGAACACCATGGTCGTGCGCGCCGTCATGCAGACCGACGGCAACCTCGTCTGCTACGACGTCCTCAACCGCGCCCTCTGGGCATCCGGCACGAACGGCAGGGGCGGGGTGACCGCGGTCCTGCAGGACGACGGCAACTTCGTCGTCTACACCGCGGCGGGAAGCCCGGTCTGGGCATCCAACACGTGGCACAACTGGTCGCCGACGTCCGCGAACACCGACGACCAGCACCTGGACACCGGCCAGTGGATGAACAGCACGGCGAGTGCGGCAGGCACGGGCCTCATCTCGGGACACACGCGGATCTGGACGACGAACGAATTCACCGGCTTCCACGGCAGTGTCTTCCCGGCGCTGTTCGACGACCAGAACAAGATGATCTGGCCGGCGGACATCGATGCCGCCAAACACCAGTACGGCGTGGACGGAACGTGGATCCCGGGATTGCCGAGTGACCGCACCTGCTACTGGACCAACCAGGTGCCGGCGGACGTCCTGGCCGGCTCCCACGGCCTCGGCCTCTTCCAGTACAAGGACCCCAAGAACATGCTGATGCGCGACCTGGATCTCATCGGTCGTGCCTGGAAGGACGTGGGACCCCTCGTGCAGGCCTTCGTCGGCAGCTAACGCCGAGTGGCACACCTAATGCCGAGTGGCACACGTGCAGGTGTGCGACTCGGCATTAGGTGTGCGGGTCGACGCGGGGTGTGTGAGTCGTCCGGCACCGCGCAACGGACCGGATCGGGGCGGGTGCCTCAGGTCCGGTGCAGCGTGTCGAACAGCTCGTCCACGACCTCGGCCAGCCGGGCAAGCTCCTCGAGGTGGTCGGCGGACAACGCGTTGAGGCGCTTGCGACCCTCCTCGGTGAGCGACAACCGCACCACCCGGTGGTCGCTGCTGTCCCGGTGGCGGTCGATCAGGCCGAGCTCCTGGGTGCGGTTGACGAGCTCGACGGCGGTGTTGTGCCGCACCAGCAAGTAGTCGGCAACGTCACCGATCGTCGGGCCGTCCGAACCACCGTGCCCCCGGATGGCGAGCAGCAGTTGGTGCTGGCTCGCGGTCAGGCCCATCTCCGCGGCCTGGGCAGCGCTCCAGTGCTCGAACTTGCGCAGCCGGGTGCGCAGCCGCAGCAGGCGTGAGTAGTCGGCGTTGGTGACGCGCGGGCGCGAGGTCACGGGGTGAGACCCTCCTGTCGGGATTCCGGCCCACCCTATATTATGTCGCCGCACGACATAGTCGTGTCACGACATAAACGCCCGCACGCACCGACAGAGAGTGACCCTTGAGCTCCACGCAGCCCATTGCGCCGAATGACGTCCCACGCGACGTGCACCACCTGGGCGACTTCCGCGCGACTCCACGTCTCGTGGTCATCGCCGCCCTCGCCATACCCGTCGGGGCCATCGCCGCAGTCGTCGCCTGGGCGCTGCTGCGGCTCATCGGGCTGATCACCAATGCCGTGTTCTACCAGCGGGTCAGCACGCAGCTCGTCGCGCCCGGTGGGGGTCACGACCGCTGGTATGTCGTGCTGCTCGCGCCGGTGGTCGGTGGCCTCGTCATCGGCTTCATGGCCCGCTACGGGTCGGAGAAGATCCGCGGTCACGGCATGCCCGAGGCGATCGAGGCGATCCTGCTCGGCGGCAGCAAGGTGCAGCCGCGCGTCGCGGTGCTCAAGCCGATATCGTCCGCGATCGCCATCGGCACCGGCGGCCCCTTCGGCGCCGAGGGGCCGATCATCATGACCGGTGGGGCGATCGGCTCCCTCTTCGCCCAGTTCCTCCGCCTCACCGCCGACGAGCGCAAGACGCTGCTCGTCGCCGGCGCCGCGGGCGGTATGGCGGCAACCTTCAACACGCCGTTCGCGGCGATCATGCTGGCCGTCGAGCTGCTGCTGTTCGAATGGCGACCGCGCAGTTATGTCCCGGTCGCGACGGCCGTGTGCATCGCCACCGTCATCCGGCACCCGTTGCTGGGCAGCGGGGTGCTCTTCCCGGTGCACGGCGCCCTGCATATCACGCCGTTCGCCGAGCTGCTGTGTGTCGTGAGCGGCATCATCGCCGGTCTGCTCGCGATCGCCGCGACCATCCTCGTCTACGCAGCGGAGGACGGCTTCCGCCGCCTGCCGGTGCACTGGATGTGGTGGCCGGCCATCGGCGGCGTGATCATCGGCATCGGCGGTCTGATCGTGCCCCAGGCACTCGGCGTCGGCTACAACATCATCGGCGCCGAGCTCGACGGCAGCATCACCACCAGCTTGGTGATCGGCATCCTGGTCGTGAAGACGCTCATCTGGTCGCTCTCGCTCGGCTCCGGCACCTCCGGCGGCGTGCTCGCCCCGATGTTCATGATCGGCGGCGCGCTCGGCGCCCTCGAGGCGCACATCTTCCCGCATGTCGGAGCCGGCTTCTGGGCGCTCGTGGCGCTCGCCGGCGTGCTCGGCGGCGTCATGCGGTCACCGTTCACAGGAGTCATCTTCGCGCTGGAGCTGACCGGTCGCTTCGACGCCATACTCCCGTTGATCATCGGTGCCTCAACGGCTTTCGCGCTGTCCACCTTGCTGCTGAAGCGGTCGGTGCTCACCGAGAAGATCGCGCGCCGCGGCTACCACCTGACGCGTGAGTATGACGTCGACCCGCTCGAGATCTACTTCGTCGGCGAGGTGATGTCACGCGACATCCTCAGCTACGAGAGCGACCTGTCGGCGGCCGAAGCGCTGGCGGTCATCTCCGGCACCGAGCCGGACAAGGTCGAGACCCGCAGGCAGATGCTTTACCCCGTCGTCGAGGACACGGACACGCTCGTGGGGGTCGTGACCCGCACCCAGCTGGAGACGGCCGTCCACCAGGGCGCCGGCGACCGTCCGGTGCAGGAGTTGTGCATCACCGCCCCGATCGTCACGCATTCCGACCAGACCCTGCGGGAGACGGCAAATGCCATGGCTGCCAACGCTGTCGACAAGATGCCGGTGGTCGACCGCGAGGACTCCACCCGCCTCGTCGGCTTGGTGTCGTTGACCATGCTGCTCGAGGGGCGCGTGCGCGACGTGCGCGAGGCCCAGGAGTCGGAGCGGGTCCTGCGGCTGCGCGTCGCCCGGCCCAGCTGGTTCGGCCGCCAGCCGCGCTGACGCAACCACGTCAAGAGCCGGACAGCACGGTGTCCTGCAGATGGTGCGCCATACCGCACCATCTGCAGGACACGAGTGTGACCAGGCCGATCAGCCGGCGGCACCCGCCGGAGTCGTGGTCGTCTTGAAGCCCTCGAGCTTGTTCGCCTTCTCCGCGTAGCTGTTGGTGAAGGTGTTGGACAGCGTCACCTTGCTGGTGTCGACCCCGATCAGCTTCTCCATCGCCAGAACGGTCTTCGGACCGCCCGCCGGCATGATGCCGTCCGGAAGGAACTGGCCCTTGTCGGTCTTCAGTCCGGCGATGTACTGCGCCTTGGTGATCGTGCTGTTCTGCACGAAGTCCTTGGGCAGTGCGTTCGCGATGTCGGCTGCCGAGTGGGTCGCGATCCAGTGCATGGTGGCAACCAGCGCGTCGACGACAGCCTGCGCGGCTGCCGGGTGGTCCTTGGCCCACTTGGCCTGGGTCAGCAAGCCGGCAGCCGGCCAGGCACCGCCGAGAGCGGCGGTGGCGCCCTTCGTCGTCGCCAGGTCGATCACCGAGGTGGCCAGCTTCTGCTGTTCCAGAGCCCCCACGGTCGGCTGCGTCGTCATCACACAAGCAGCCGTATGGCGCTGAATGGCGGCGATGGCCGTGGAACCGGCACCGACCCCGAGCGTGTGGTACTGGTTGTGCTTGATGCCGGCCTTGGCGGCGATGAACTGGGTCAGTTCGTCGGTGCCGGAGCCGATGTCGGTGACGCCGAGCGTCTTGCCCTTGAAGTCCGCCGCGGAGTGGACGCCGCTGTTCACGCCGCACATCTCGCGCTCACCGGGAGCGCCGGACAACTGGACCAGGTTGATGACGTCCTGTCCCTTGGCCTGGAAATCGATGGTGTGGATGTACCACGCGCCGGCGAGGTCCACCTGGCCGGAAGCCATCGCCTGCTCGGCGCCGACACCACCGTTGGTCTCGGTGGAGAGCTTCACGTTGACGCCGTACTTCTTGTAGAAGCCGAGGTTCTGCGCCAACTGGTACGGCAGATAGATCTGCTTGTCGATGCCACCGACCATCAAGCTGACGGTGGGGATCTTGCCGTGGGAAGAAGCGCCGGAGCTGTTGCTGCTCCCTCCCGAGGCGGCGGACCCTCCTCCGCTGCTGCCCCCGGAACAGGCGCTCACTCCGAGGGTGAGGGCCACCGCGGCCGCGAGGCCGATAGCGGACTTGTACATGTGTTTTCCTTTCGTTGGTATGACGAGTCGTGGTATGTCGATGCGTCGGCGCCGGGTCAGATGACCTGCGTCTCGGAGCGGCTCGGCGGTCGCCAGCCGAGGACGCGCTTCTCCAGCAGCGTGAGCAACAGTTCGGCGATCAGCGTGACGATGGAGATGACGAGCATGCAGGCGAAGACGGTGTCCATGTCGAAGGTGTTCATGGCGTGACTGATGAGCAGTCCCATCCCGTGCTGGGCGCCGAGGATCTCGCCGACGAGCGCACCGATGATCGCGAATCCGAAGGACGTGTGCAGGCTCGCGATGATCCAGGTCAGTGCCGACGGGATGGTGACATGCCGCGCCATCTGCAACGGCGAGGCGCCGAGCACGCGGATGTTCGCGACGAGGTTCTGGTCGACCTCACGGACACCCTGGAAGGCGTTGAAGAACACGATGAAGAACACCAGGACCGCGGCGAGCAATGCCTTCGGGAACATCCCCAGGCCGAAGGCGACCAGGAAGATCGCGCCGAGGATGATCCGGGGGATGGAGTTGACGATCTTGATGTACGGGCCGAACACCTCGGCGAGATAGCGGTTCAGGCCCAACAGAACGCCCAGGACGATGCCCGCGGCGGTGCCGATCAGGAAGCCGTAGAGCGCCTCCTGCACGGTGACCCACAGGTTGTCCCAGAGCGAGCCGAACGGCGTGCCATCGGCTCCTCCGGTGACCATGTGGACGAGGCTCTGCCAGATGCCGGTCGGCTGACCGTAGAAGAACTTCTTGACCAGTCCGATGTCGGTGAACCATTGCCAGCCGCCGATCACCACGACGAGCAGCACGAGCCGGCCCAGCCAGACCAGGGCTACCCGGCGTTTCCGCGCCCGCAGGGCCGCAGACCGGATCGCGGCTTCCGACTGCTCGGCGGTGCCAGGCACGGGGGACTTCGCAGCGATCGAGCTCATGCCGCACCTGCCGTCTGCGCGTAGGCGCGGTCGACTTCGTCCTTGAGCGATGCCCAGATCTGGTCCTGCAACTCCAGGAACCGCTTTTCGTGACGGATGGCTTGCACCTCTCCTCGTGGCCGGGGCAGGTCGATGTCGAACGCCTGCTTGATGGAGCCGGGGCTGCTGGTCATGACCAGCACCTTGTCGGCGAGGGCGACGGCCTCGTCCAGGTCGTGGGTGATGAACAGAACGGACGGACGGACCTGCTCCCACAGACCGAGCAGCTCGGTCTGCATGATCGCCTTCGTCTGCACGTCCAGTGCACCGAACGGCTCGTCCATCAACAGGATCCGCGGCTCGTTGATCAGCGCAGCTGCCATGGCGACGCGCTTGCGCATGCCACCGGACAGCTGGTGGGGGTAACGGTCCTCGAAGCCGGCGAGGCCGACCCGGCGCAGCCAGTCGCGGGCGAGGGTGATCGCCTGCTTCTTGTGCATGCCGGCCAGCGTCGGCCCGATCATGACGTTGCCGAGCACGCTCTTCCAGGGGAACAGCGCGTCGGCCTGGAACATGAAGCTGACGCCCTTGGTGATGCCGGTGACCGGCCGGCCACCGACCTTCACCGACCCGGCGCTGGGTCGCTCCAGCCCGGACACCTGTCCGAGCGTGGTCGACTTGCCACAGCCGGTCGGTCCGACGATCGCGCAGAACTGCCCAGGCTCGACGGTGAAGGTGACATCGCGGATGGCGGTGAACGGTTCGCCGGTGGGGGTGATGTAGCGCTTCGTGAGTCCGGTGATCTCGATCCGGGCGGCGTCATCGCTGTCCGGTAGCGGCGCGCCCGGCGTTTTCCTGCCGGTCATGTGTTGCTCCTTTCGTCGTGCTGAACACCGACCGTAGGAAGTGACCGGCGTCACGTCGCTGTTGCGAAAGAAGCTCGCGATTGGGCTCTTAGATGCACATTTAGCGCGTTGTGCTCACCGCTGCGGGCCTTGTCGGCTTTCAGAGTCCGAGGCGACAATGAACGCAAATGCGATACCGGATGCGGCGGCTCTCCAGCCAGATCTTCGTGGCGCAGCTGCTCATTCTGACGGCGACGACGCTCGTTGGATTCCTGCTGTTCGCCCGCGCCGAACGACAGCATCTGGACAACCAGTTCGAGGCCCGGGCGGCCGCGATCGCCGAAGCCGCCGCGGGTGTGCCGCGCATCCGCAGTTGTATGGCGCACGAGACGCCCGGCTGTGCGTCCGCGATCCAGTCCATTGCCTCCGGCATCGCCGATCGATCCGGCGCGTCATACGTCGTCATCATCGACATGCACCGGGTCCGCCACTCCCACCCCGACCCCGCGCTGATCGGGCAGCAGGTCACCGAGCCGATCTACACGATCGACGGCAAGGTGCACACCGGTGTGGACAACGGCAGCACCGGGCCATCGGCGAACGGCCGGGTGCCGCTCTACGGGCCGGACGGCGGAATGGTGGGGGAGGTGTCCGCCGGCATCAAGGAGAGCTCGGTCTCGAGTGCCCTGTGGCATGAACTCCCTTCATACGCAGTATGGTTCGCGATCGCGCTCGGGATGGGCGCGGTGGCGTCCTGGCTACTGGCGCGGCGGCTGAAGCGCCGTACCTTCGGGCTGGAACTCGACGAGATCGCGCATCTGCTGCAGGAGCGAGAAGCCACGCTGCACGGTATCCGCGAAGGTGTGATCGCATTCGACGCCGACGGGCGGGTCACCGTCGTCAACGACGAGGCGCAGCGGTTGCTCGGGCTTCCGGTGGGCGCCGTCGGCCACCGGCTCGAAGAACGTATGCCGGAGGGCCGCCTGCGCGACGTGCTCACCGGAGGGTCAACCCGGCCGGACGACATCGTCTTCACCGACGACCACTGCCTGATCGTCAACCGGATGCCGGTCTGCATTGCGGGCATCTCGCACGGCGCAGTCGTCACCCTCCGCGACCGCACGGAGGTCACCGGCTTGCTGCAGGAGCTGGACGGCGTGCGCGGGCTGACCGACTCGCTGCGCGCCCAGCAACACGAGTTCACCAACCGGATGCACACCGTCGCCGGCATGCTGGAGCTCGGATTGTCGGACGAGGCACTGCAATTCGTGCTCGAGGTGCAGGGAACGTCGGTGGATTTCGACAACGTGCTGCGGACTCACATCGGCTCGCACCAGATCGTCGGGCTGCTGCTCGGCAAGGGTGCCGAGGCCAGCGAGCGCGGCATCGAGCTGATCATCGATCCGCGCACCCGGCTGGGTGAAGTGCCCGAGAAGGTCCAGGCGCTCACGACCATTCTCGGCAACCTGATCGACAACGCTTTCGACGCGCTCGCTGTGGTCCCTGCGCCCCGCCGCGTCACCGTCGCCGTCGTGGAGGACGACGACGCGGTGTCGGTGGTCGTGGGCGACAACGGCCCCGGCGTGCCGTCGGGCTCGCGGGAGCTCGTGCTGCAGGACGGCTACAGCACGAAGACGTCCACTCGGGACCGTGCCCGCGGGCTCGGGCTCGCGCTGGTCCATCGGCAGGTGACGCGAATGGGCGGCAGTATCGAAGTGTCCGACGGTCCGGGCGCGTGCTTCTCCGTCCGGTTGCCGCGCCGTGCGCCTCGGGAAGCATTCACCGCGGACGGTCCGGTATGACGAACGACGCGCTCAGCGTGCTGGTGGTCGACGACGACTACCGAGTGGCCGACATCCACGCGGCGATGGTCTCGCGCGTGCCGGGTTTCGCGGTGGTCGGAACCGCTCACGGAGCGGTCGAGGCGTTCACGATGGCCCGGGCGAGCGAGCCGGACCTGGTGCTCATGGACATCTACCTGCCGGACGGCAACGGACTCGAGGTCGTGAGATCGTTGCGCGGAGAGCCGGATCCGCCGGACGTGATCGTGATCTCGGCAGCGCGGGACACCGACGCGATCCGGGACGCGATGCGGCTGGGCGCGGTGCACTATCTGGTCAAGCCGTTCGGTTTCAAGGCCCTCACCGAGCGGCTCACGGCATACCAGCGGATGCGGCAGCAGCTGTCCGATCTGCCGGACAACGCCCGGCAGACCGACGTCGACGAGTTGTTCGGACTGCTACGGCCGCCGACGGCAGTGGCGCCGCCACCGGCCAAGGGTCACTCGGCGGCCACCCTGGAACTGGTGCTCAAGGCCGTCCGCGGATCGACCTCGGACCTGTCGGCGACCGAGGTCGCCGACGAGATCGGGATCAGCCGGGCGACCGCCCAGCGCTACCTCAGCTATCTGGAGCAGCGCGGCATGCTGAAGCTGCAGCTGCGCTACGGGTCGGCCGGCCGCCCCGAGCACCGCTACCGGGCGGCGCGCGAGTGACGCGAGGAGCTGCGGCAGAGACTCAATCCCGATCGAAGCGTTGCCAGTCCGGCTTGTTGAGATACGTGTAGCGGTAGTAGTCGCGCAGCTGCAGCTTCGACGCGGCGAGGTCGTCGACGACGACAGCGGCGTGCTCGTGCAGTTGCAGCGCCGACGCCGGGACGAACGAGCTGAGGGGTCCTTCGACAGCGGCGGCGATCGCGTCCGCCTTGCCCTCACCCTGGGCGACCAGCACCAGCTCACGAGCGTCCAGGATGGTGCCGAGCCCCTGCGTCATACAGTGTGTCGGCACGTCGTCGAGTGAGTCGAAGAAGCGCGAATTGTCTTCTCGTGTCTGGGGAGCGAGCGTTTTGATCCGGGTGCGGGACGCGAAGGACGACGTCGGTTCGTTGAAGCCGATGTGCCCGTTGGCGCCGATGCCCAGGATCTGCAGGTCGACGCCGCCGGCAGCGGCGATCGCGCTGTCGTAGGAGCGGGCGGCGAACTCGGGATCGGCCGCTCGCCCGTCGGGAACGTGGACGCGATCCGGGCTGAAGCCGAGCGGCTCCACCACGTCACGGCGGATCACGCTGAGGTAGGACTGCGGGTGATCGGCCGGGATCCCGAGGTATTCGTCGAGCGCGAACCCGCGCGCCGCGGCGAACGACAACCCCTCGCTGTCGACGCGCCGCTTCAGGTCGGCGTAGATGCCCTGCGGGCTGGAGCCGGTCGCGAGGCCGATCACCGCCGTGGGCTTCGAGGTGACCAGCGCCGCGATCTTGGCTGCGGCGACGCGGCCGACCTCGGCTGCGGTGGGCAGGATGATGACTTCGATGGCGATGCTCCGTTCGGGTGAAGGGTCAGCTCACGTGCGCCGCGAGCACGGCGATGTCGGAGGGGCCGAGGCCGCAACAGCCGCCGATGTATGACGCCCCGGCCGCGATCCACTCGTCCACGAGTCCCAGGTCCAGCGGGGCGCCCTCCGACCAGGTCTTTGTGGCACTGTCCCAGCCGCCGCCGCGGTTGGGGTAGGCGACCGCCGGCAGTCCGGTCGTCGCGACCGCGGTCTGCACGGCGCCCAGAACGTCTTGCGGAGCAGAGCAATTCACTCCGGCAGCGATCAGCGACCGATGCCCGGCGAGAGCGGCATACGCCTCGCCCAGCGGTTGCCCCGCGCACGTGGTCCGGCCGCGGACCGAGTAGCTGAACCAGGCGGGGAGCCCGAGCTCGTCGAGCAGCTCCACCAGGACGAGCGCCTCGTCGAGGTCCGGAATGGTTTCGACGGCGAGCAGGTCGGGTGCCGCGGCGGCGAGGAGCTCCAGCCGTGGAGCGTGGAATTCCCGGAGCTGTGCGGGAGTCAAGCCGTATCGGCCACGGTATTCGGATCCGTCCGCGAGCGTTGCGCCATACGGCCCGACCGAGGCGGCGACCTGCAATGGTGTTGCAGCGCCGGTGAGTTGGTCGCGCACCTCGGCCGCGAGGCGCACGCCACGAGTGATCAGCCGCTCCGCTTCTCCGCGGTCGTATCCGCCCGCGACGAAGCCGGCGACACTCGCCTGGTAGGTCGCGGTGGTGGCGACCTCGGCGCCCGCACGGAAGAAGTCGCGGTGCGCCTGTGCGATGGCGTCCGGGCGCTCCGCGAGCAGCCGCGCGGTCCACAGCTCGGTGCTCAGGTCCGCGCCGCGCAGCTCCAGCGCGGTGGACAGACCGCCGTCGAGGACCACCGGAGTCGGAGTGGCGGGCAAGGCTGTCACCGGGCGACCGGCTCACTCGCCGGGTTGTCGGCCCGGTCAACAGCCGCGAGGACGGTCGCGGCGAACCGGGTCGCCAGCGTGGCGGCGACCTGTTGCACGGCAGGGTCGGCAGTCGTCAGGTCGTCGATCCCGCGCGTGACCCGCCGCGCCTCGTCGGCATCAGTGCTGGTGTGGGTGGCCGCCCATGCCGCATAGGTGGTGGGCGCGATCTCGGGGTGGAACTGCACGCCCCACGCCTGGGGAGCCGCCAGGAACGCCTGGTGCGGGTAGGTCTGCCCGGTGCCGAGCAGCACCGAGTCCTCGGGCAGCACTGCGATGGCGTCGCCGTGCATGGAGGGGACCGGAATGTCGGGCCCGAGACCGTCGAAGAGCGGGTCGCCCGCTGCCTCGGCCGTCAGTGTGACGGCGACGAGCCCGGCCTCGGTCCCGGACGCCCCTGTGACGACGTTGCCGCCAAGGGACTGCGCCAGCAGCTGGGCGCCGAGACAGATGCCGAGCGTCGGCCGATCGTGCTGCACCGCGTCGCGATAGAGCGCCCGAATGTCCTCGAGCCACGGGTACTCGGCGTCATCGTTGGAGCTCATGTCGCCGCCGAGCACGATCAGTCCGTCGGCCGCCAGCCGCGCCGGGACGGCGTCCCCGAGGTAGGGCCGCACGGTGCGCAGCGCGATGCCGTGCTCGGTCAGCCAGCCCTCGAACCGGCCGAGCGGGTCGTCGTCGCATGGCTGGATGACCAGGACCTCGGCTGCGGTCGGCTGCGTCGTCATGGCGGGTCCTTCCGGTATGGCGGGCCGCTCGCGGAAGCGGCGGCTGGAGCCATCATCCCGCCCCGGCCGGAAGGCCGTGCACCGGCAACGGTTCCGGTTCACCGTAGGCGATCTCGGCGAATCGCCCCGGCGTGCTGGCCTGCGGGTATAGGTTGCCGATGCGCCGGCCAACCCCGAGCCGCGCACAGGTAACGACTGAGCCGCCCGTCGGGTGTCGCTCAGGACGGAGGACCCATTCATGACCCACACCTCATCCCGCACCGGACGCAAGGCTGCCGCCCTCCTGGCGATGGCCGGGTCCGCTGCTCTCGCCGTGGCGGCTGCCGCACCTGGCACCGCCGCGCCCGCCGCGCGCACTGCCTCGGGAGCGATGACCCCGGCGGTCGGCGCCCAGCCGCACCACAAACGGGTCGGCGCCGCCGGTCCCACGGGCACGGTGTTCAGCTGCCAAACGACCGTCCCGGCCAGCTGCTACGGTCCCGCACAGATGCGGGCGGCATACGGCTTCGACAAGCTCGCCGCCCAGGGCCTGGACGGACGCGGTCGCACGATCGTCATCGTCGACTCTTATTCCAGCCCCTCACTGGTCAAGGACCTCACCGTCTTCAACACGCTCTTCGGGTTGCCTGCTGCCGACCTGCAGCAGATCGCCCCGGACGGGCTCACGCCCTTCGATCCCCAGGACCCCAACCAGGTCAGCTGGCAGGGCGAGATCACCCTGGACGTCGAATGGGCGCACGCCATCGCACCGGCCGCGAAAATCAAGCTGGTGTTGGCCAGGTCCAACAACGACGCCGACATTCTCTCGGCCACGAAGTACGCCGTCGACAACAACATCGGCGACGTCATCTCGCAGAGCTTCGGTGAAGCCGAGCAATGCATGGACCCGGCGCTGATCGCGGGGCAGCACCGGATCTTCGATGCGGCGACGGCCAAGGGCATCACCCTGCTCGCCTCGTCCGGTGACCAGGGCTCGGCGCAGCCGACCTGTGACGGCGCATCGTTCTTCAAGGCGGCGAGCACGCCGGCGACCGACCCCAACGTCACGGCCGTCGGCGGCACCCGCCTCGACGCGGACGGCATCACCGGCGCCTATCACGGCGAAACCGTCTGGAACGAGCCGAATTTCGAAGCGGCCGGCGGCGGCGGGTTCTCGGTGCTGTATGGCACACCGCCATACCAGAAGGGCAACCTGCACCTGCCGTCTCGTGGTGTGCCGGACGTCGCCTACAACGCGGCCATCATCGGCGGGGTTCTCACGGTCTACTCACCGGGCGGTTCCGGCCAGGCCGTTTACCTGTTCGGCGGGACGAGTGCGGGTTCTCCGCAGTGGGCGGGCCTGGTGGCGCTCGCCGACCAGGGCGCTGCGGGTCGGATCGGAGCGATGAACCAGACGCTCTATGCGCTGTCGCACTCCAAGAAGAACTATGCGAACGACTTCCATGACGTGACCGCGGGCGACAACCACTACCCGGGCACCCCTGTCGTTTCCGGGTTCTCGGCGACGCGGGGCTGGGACGCCGCGAGCGGCCTCGGCACCCCCGATGCGGGCGCACTCGTCCCGGCGTTGATCCAGCACGCGGACTGACGTTCCACGGCCGCCGAGAGGCGGTTGTCGTCGTTCCCCGGCACGTACGACGACAACCGCACCCTCTCGGCGGCCCTGCGGACCGTCAGTACCAGTGGGCGCGTCCGCCGATCGCGCGTCCGGTGGCACCCAGGAGGGCGAGGATCAGGCCGATTACCAGCAGCACGATGCCGATCCACCACAGGACCGGGATGCCGACGATGAAGCCGATGATGATGAGGATGATCCCGAGAATGATCATGTCTCTCTCCTTCAGTGATGCCCGTCGGCGCCGGGGTGCGCCGCAACGGGGTCAGAGAGGGAAAATACCCCATCGGCAGATCGCGCAAACCTCTTTGCCGGCAATGCGATTCGGCCCAGAATGGAAAGTAACCCAGCCGGCCGGGTCGGACGGTGGGTCGCTACCCGATTCGGTGCCCCCGCTTTCGGGTATGCCGCAGCCGATTGGTGGATGAGGAGGGCGCGCGATGGGCCTGACGCCGCATGAAGAACGGCAAATTCATGAGATCGAGGCGTCGCTGCTGGACAGCGACCCCGGGTTCGCCCAGCGGATGAACCGGCTGCTGCGTCCGCGGCGAAAGCTCATGGTCGGTGCGGTGTGCCTGCTGGTCGGCGGTGTGGCGTTGGGAGTGTCCCGGCCGGAGAACCCGGTCGTGAGTGTGGCGTGCACCGCGCTCGTGGCGTTCCTCGCCGGCTGGTGTTTCGGTCGGGTGGGGACGCTCGACCCCAGGAGCTGGCCACGGTACGCCCGCAGCGGCACTCTGCGCGGGACGCGCGTCCTGATGAGGTGGGCGCGAGCGGTGGTGCGGCCGGCGCGTGGCCTGGGGCAGCTGCTCCTGCAGCTACCTCGGCTGGTTCTGCAGCTGCCGCGACGGGCGCTGCAACTGCTGCGCCGCCGGCACCAGTAGCGCGTCGTCGTCAGCTCGAGGCTGACTCGCCAGCAGTCTTCGAGTGCTCCTGGGGGCCGGGGGACTTCTCTGCGGCCGACGGCTTGTCGCCCGACTCCTCGTGCTCCTCCACGTACTTGTCCGGGTCCTTGTCGGCCGGCTTGACGCCCGACGTAGCGTTCATCGCCTCCAGCCGCAGGAACTGGATCGCGATGTCGTGCCGCAACTGGAGACTGGTCTGCTGCCGGAAATCCGCGAGATCCTGCCGTTCCTCCTCACCCATGTGCGTGCTGTTGTGCACGTTGCAGTCGATGACGGCTGTCCACCACTCGTCGGTCCCGGTCTTGCACCGGTCGGCCTTGCGGATCGCCGCGCGGATCTCGTTGTGGTCGTGCACCGCGTCCTGGGTCTCCTCCTGGGCATCCTTGGCATCCGCCGCGCCCGTGCCGAGCTTGAGCAGCTCCGGGTAGAAGTAGCGCTCCTCCGCCTCCGCGTGGTTCTCCAGCAGGATCGCGAGCCGGCGCCACATCGCCGCCAGACCCTCGGTGTCGTCACGTGGCCATTCCTCCAGGGCCGCGAAGCCACGGCGCTGCTCTTCGTGCTGCTGCTGAATGATCTCTGTGATGTCCATGCCGAAGGGCTACCCGCTTCGCTTCCCCGCCAAGCATCGGCGGGACGCGGCTCAAATGCTCGGCAACGAGTGGCATTTCGCCCCACGGGGTACTCCGGTGACCACTTGAGCGTGAGGAGAGCATGCCCATGACAGCTGAGCCAACCGTTGCCGATGCGCCACACACGACGTGGACGCCTCGGCCGCCGGACGATGCCGACGCCGCCGAGCTCGCGGAGGCGTTCCGCCGGATGATCCTGCATCCCGACTATCCGTGCCTCGGCGCGCGGTCCGTCATGAACCGGCATCGCGCCTCGGTGCTCGTGCTGCCACGCCTCGGATCGCGCGACGCCGGACGACAACTGCTCGGCGCGCTGACCGAGTTCGCCGCGACAACGGACGTCGACGACGGGTTCGCCTCCTTCGTCGCGATCTTCCGACAGCCCGAGCGCACCGACGAAGAAGGCTTCGAGCGTCTGCTGTGGCGGCAGCTGCAGTGCATTGCCGACGCCGACAGCGCACCGTGGAGCGGCCTGGTGTCGGACGACCCGGACGATCCGCACTTCTCGTTCAGCGCGGGCGGCACGCCATACTTCGTCGTCGGACTGCACCCCGATGCCTCGCGCGTCGCGCGCCGCGCGCCTTGGCCGACGTTGGTGTTCAACCTGCACGAGCAGTTCGAGAAGCTCCGTGCAGAGGGAACTTTCCCCACGATGCGCAAGCGCATCCGGGAGCGGGACAGCCGTTTGCAAGGCTGCCCGAATCCGATGGTGGAGGACTTCGGTGATGCGTCGGAGGCGCGGCAGTACTCCGGCCGCGCCGTCGACCGGGGGTGGACGGCGGACGCGAACTTCGCGTCGGCGCGGCACGAAACGGAGGTGGAGTGATGCACCGACTCGAACCCCAGACGGGAGCCGGGGTGCGACTGCGCGCAGGGGACCGGCTGGTGTTCGTGGACCCCACCGGGGGGCAGGTCAGCGACCTCTTCTGTGTCGCCGGCGACGGGGGAGACGACTGGCTGAGCAACGGCCGCAGCATCGACTACGGCAACAAGATCTACTTCTCCACGGGTGACACCCTCTACAGCAACCTCAGCCGGCCCATGCTGACGATCGAGGAGGACACCTGCGGCCGGCACGACTTCCTGCTGACGCCGTGCAGTCAGGCGACGTTCGACCTGCTCTATCCCGATCTCCAGGGCGCGAGTCACCCGAGTTGTTACGACAATCTGGTCGGTGCGCTGGGTCCCTTCGGCGTGCCTGCGGGGATGATCTCGACCACGTTCAACATCTTCATGAACGTGTGGTTCGAAGCCGATGGCGCCATGCACATCGACCCGCCGACCTCGCAAGCCGGCGACCGGTTCGTCGTCCGGGCGGAGATGGACCTGCTGGTCGGAGTGACGGCGTGTTCGGCGGAGAAGTCGAACGGCGGCGTCTGCAAACCCATCGACTTCGAGGTGATCGAACAGGTTGGCTGATGTCCACGAGGTACGAGCTGGAGTACGTCCTCCCGCTGGCCTGGAGCCGCGAGACCAGTTTGCGGGATGCGGACCGGCTCGGTTGCTATCTGCGCCTGCTCGCCGAGGTGGTGGACGTGACGGTCGTCGATGGATCACCTGCTGACCTCTTCGACCGTCATCACGAGCGGTGGGCCGGCGCCGTCCGTCACGTGCGTCCCGCGCCGCGCCACGGGGCGAACGGGAAGGTGGCGGGCGTCGTCACCGGAGTGCAGCTGGCCCGCCATGATCGGGTGATCGTCGCCGACGACGACGTGCGGTATGACGCCGCCGCGCTCGCCCTCATGGCGCGCGCCCTGGAGACCGCCGACATCGTGCGCCCGCAATGCGTGTACAACAGCGGAAGCTGGTGTGCCCAATGGGATTCCGCGCGGATCCTGGTCAACCGCTCCGTCGGTCACGACTATCCCGGAACGTACGGCGTTCGCACCGCGACCTTCCGGCAAGCGGGTGGTTACGACGGTGACGCGCTCTTCGAAAACCTCGAGATGGTGCGCACTTTGCTGGTCGCGGGCGCCGTCGTCAGCGACCGTCCGGATCTCTTCGTGCGCCGCGCCGCACCAACGCCCGCACAGTTCTGGAGCCAGCGCATCCGCCAGGCCTATGACAGCTTCGCTCAACCGGGGCGTCTGCTGGGCGAGTGCGCGCTGCTTCCGGCATTCGTGCTCAGCGTCCGCGCACGGCCGCGGCTGATCGCCCTCTGGGTGGCGGCACCCGTGCTGCTGGCCGAGATCGGCCGCCGGCGGCACCGCGGGCGGACGGAGTTCGGCTGGACGTGCTCACTGTGGGCGCCGGTCTGGGTGGCGGAGCGCGCCGTGTGCGTATGGCTCGCGACCTGGCAGCGGCTCCGGGGTGGAGTGCGGTACCGCGGTCGCCGGGTCCGGCTGGCGGCGCACTCGACCGCGCAGTTGCGGGCTCGCCGGCTAGACACCCAGCAGCGTTCTCCGCTACCAAAAAATCCGTCCGCTCCGGGTTAGTGCTGGACCGTCGCGGGTATGGCGTGGCGACGCCGCTGAAGCGCTTCGCCGGCCGAGCCGAGAATCCTCTCGGCATACCCGGAAAGGAAGAAGAGATCATGAGCCAAACACCCATATCCGGTGGCGACCAGTCGTCGGGATCCAGCACGGATTCGATGCAGGAGAAGGCGACTCAGGTCGCGCAGACCGCACAGGAGTCCGGCACGCAGACGGCCCGCACGGCCGCCGACGAGGCACAGAACGTTGCCGCGGAGGCGACCGCTCAGGCTCGGGACCTCGGTCAGGAGGCGCTCGGTCAACTGCGTGAGCAAGCGGGCGCGCAACAGGACAAGCTCGTCAGCGGGCTGCGCGATCTCGTCGACGAACTGCGCGCGATGGCCGACCGAGGTGGTCAGTCCGGGCTGGCCACCGAAGCCGCCCGGCAGGGCGCCGACAAGGCGCATCAGGCCGCGGACTGGCTCGCGCAGCGCGAGCCCGGCGATCTACTGGAGGAGCTGCGCAGCCTGGGTCGTCGACGTCCCGGCGCGTTCCTGGCCGGTGCTGCCCTCGCGGGCGTGCTGGCGGGCCGCCTGACCCGTGGCATCGCGTCCGCCGGCCATGAGGACGATCACAGCCGTGCCGTGGTCGAACGCTCGCAGGCGACAGTGGCCGCCCAAGCGCCGTCGCCGCTCGGAGAGCCGGATCCGCTTGCTCCACGAGCCAATCCGACCATCGGTGAGGGCGCGTACCCGCTGCCCGGCACCGTGGACAACCCGGTGGTGGGGCCATGACGCTGTATGGCGAGGATGTGCCGGTGCCTGAGCAGGTTCCCATGGCACAGGCCCCACCCCGACGCGAGAGCAGCTCGGAGGCGTCCGTCGGCGAGCTGATCCAGGAGATCAGTCGCGACCTGTCCACCCTGATGCGGCAGGAGGTGGAGTTGGCCAAGGCGGAGATCAAGGACGAGGCGACCAAGGCCGGCAAGGGAGCGGGCATGCTCGCCGGCGCCGGATTCGCCGGCTACATGGTGCTGTTGTTCGCCTCGATCGCTCTGTGGTGGGCGCTGGCCAACGTCATGGACCAGGGTTGGGCCGCCCTGATCGTGGCAGGCGTCTGGGCCGTCATCGGCGCCATCCTGGCACTGACCGGCCGCAGCAAGCTGCGCACCGTACACCCGAAACCGGAACGCACCATCGACACCATCCAAGAAGTACCCGACGCCCTCAAGGGCCAGGACGGGAGGACCCCATGAGCACCAACGACCCGGAACAGATCCGCCAGGACATCGAACGCACGCGGGCAGAACTCAGCGACGACGTCAACGCGCTGGGCGAAAAGGTCAGCCCCCGGCACATCGCCGGGCGCCAGGCCGGCCGCGCCCGCGACGCAGCGACCAGCCTCAAGGACCGCGTCATGGGCAGCGCGCACGACGACGACTCGATGACCTCGTCGGCAGTCGACACCATGAGCAGCGGCGCAGACGCAGTCCGGTCCGCGCCCAGTACGGTGCGGCGGCAGGCGCGGGGAAACCCGGTGGCTGCAGGGCTGATTGCGTTCGGCGCCGGATGGCTGCTGTCGTCCCTCCTCCCGGCCAGCCAGGCCGAGCAGCAGGCCGCCGGGCAGCTGCGGGAGAAGGCCGGCGAGATGTCACAGCCGGTCATGGACCAGGCCAAGCAGGCCGGCCAGGAGATGGTCGACAACCTGCGCGAGCCGGCCCAGAACGCGGTCGACGAGGTCCGCTCCACCGCCCAGGACGCTGCGGCGCACGTGTCCGGCCAGGCCCAGCAGGCCACCCAGGATGTCAAGCAGACAGCGACGGAGCAGCGGACGCAGTAGGTCGGGACGAGACGGCGCGTGGCCCGAGGGCCACGCGCCCCCGACGGGAGGATCCGAGATGAGTTCGACACCCCAGGACCGCGAGCAGAGTTCGGGCGAGCCCGGCGAACTCAGCGATATCCGGAAGGCCGGCTGGCGGGACATCCTGGTCCGCGCCTTCCGGGAGTTCCGGCACGACAACGTCACCGATCACGCGGCGGCGCTGACCTACTTCGGAATTCTGGCGATCTTCCCGGCGCTGCTCGTGCTGGTCTCGATCATGGGACTGTTCGGGAAGTCGACCACGACGAGGGTCCTCGACAACGTCGACAAGCTGGCTCCCGGCGGTGTCGCGAGCTTCCTGCACATCGTCATCACACAGGTGCAGGGCCGGGCCGGTATGGCGGGCGTCGGCGCCGTCGTCGGTCTGATCATCGCGCTGTGGTCCGCGTCAGGGTATGTCGCGGCGTTCATGCGCGCGGCCAACGCGATCTACGAGATCGGTGAGGGCCGGCCCATCTGGCGGACGATCCCCGTCCGGATCCTCACCACTCTCGCGGTGGTCGTGATGCTGGTCATCTGCGTCGTCATCATCCTGGTGACCGGCCCGATCGCCACCCAGGTCGGCAAGGCCTTCGGCATCGGCAACTCGCTCGTGCTCGTCTGGCAAATCGCGAAGTGGCCGGTGCTGCTGATCGTGGTCAGCCTGCTGTTCGCGGTGCTCTACCGCTTCACCCCCAACGTCAAACAACCAGGGTTGCGGTGGATCACGCCAGGTGGTGTGGTCGCCGTGGTGGTCTGGCTGATCGCCTCCGGCGCGTTCGCGCTCTATGTGTCCTTCTCCAGCTCCTACAACAAGACCTACGGGTCGCTGGCCACCGTGATCATCTTTCTGGTCTGGTTGTGGATCAGTAACATCGCGGTCCTGCTCGGGCTGGAGTTCGACGCGGAAACCCAGCACCAGCGGGCGATTCACGCCGGCCTCCCGCCCGACGTGGAGCCCTTCGCCGAGCCGCGGGACACCCGCAAGATGGACGACGAGCAGAAGGAGCGCGTGGAGGCGGCCCAGCGCGAACGGGACACATGACGCGATCGGCTTTCAATGAGCCGGCGCTTGGGTCGTCAGGTGCTGATTCAGTTGGTCAAACAGGCCGAGCAAAGCGATTAATTGGTCCGGTGGCATCGCGGTGAGTCGCTCCGGAGGATCGTTGAGGATCTGGTCTGCGATTGCCGCAGTTCGGATGCCGGAGGAGGTGAGTTCAACCAGCTTGCAACGGTTGTCGTCCGGATGTGGGCGACGGGCGACAAGCCCCAGACGTTGGAGGGTGGTCGCGGCTTTTGTGGCCGCCGGAGCATCGATGTGGCTTACCTCGGCGAGTTCGCGGAGGGTCATGGGCCGCTCTGCGAGACCGATCAACACGCGTGCTTTTGTCACACCGAACCCCAGCCGAGCACGCAGTTCGGGGCGTGGGTCCGTGCTCGCCACAAACAGTTGAATCTGCACCCACGCGTGCATGGCGGCCTCAGCCGCGTCCGCACAACAGCCAATGTCGCGTCGAGACAGCATCAGAACACCGTGCCGCCGTCGGGAGTGGCAGCCAGCCGATCGTGCTGTGCATGTGAGTGCAAGGCTGTGGCGATCCCCGGCCATTCGGCACCGCGACCGGTCTCGATACCCACGCGCTGCAGAGCACGCACGACCGTGTGATCGACGATCTCCGCCACGGACGATGGCCGGTTGTACATCGCCGGTGCCGGAGGCATGATCACTGCGCCGATCTCGGACGCTGCCAACGCTGCACGGAGATGCCCGGTGTGCAGCGGTGTCTCCCGAAGGAGCAGTAGCAAGGGGCGCCCTTCCTTCAACTGGACGTCGGCGGAACGCGAGATCAAATCGTCCGTGTGCGAGTACGCGATTGAGGACAGCGTTTTGATCGAGCACGGCATGACCATCATGGCGTCGACTCGGAACGACCCGGACGCGATGCTGGCGCCGATTTCGCCGGGTCGATGGACCACCTCGGCGAGCGGGTTCAGATCGCGCACCGACATCCCGCACTCCTCCTTGAGAGTGAGCTTCGCGGCGGAGGACACCACGAGGTGGGTCTCGACGGCCGGCATGCTTCGGAGCAGCTCGAGCGTGCGGATGCCGTACACCGCCCCGCTCGCGCCCGTCATGGCCACTATGACACGCATGTGCGGCTCCCGAAGTAGTCGGTGGCTTCAGCCGCGTCGATGACGTCGGCATACTTCTGATCGAGGTCGAACAGCGACTGGAGGTGGCTGGATTCGAAGCGGTCGAAGGTGGCGTCTTCCACCACGGCGATCGCGAAACCTTCGCATCGCCCGTCCACGACACTGGCACGAATGCATCCGCTGGTCGCTTCACCGACCACCACCACGGTGTCGCAACCCGTGCTGCGCAGGATGCTTCCGAGGGGCGTGGTGGTGAAAGCGCTCGGCGTGCCCTTCCGCAGGACGACCTCGTCGTCTGCGGGAGTGCACTCCGCAACAAAATCCCATGCACCGTCGGGCTGGCCCGCGCGCGGTGTGCTGCCGGGTCTCTTCTTCGGATTCCACGGGCTGTACCCACCGTCCAGCCCGGTGGCGTGCAGGACCGGAATTTGCCATGCCCGTGCCGTGGCGAGGAGCTCGGCGATGACCGCCACCGCCCGCCATGCGGCGGGCCCGGCGGCGGAGGGGTGCGTGCGGACTGCATCCAGGAGTGAGACGTCACGCGGGCCGACAGCGGCTTCATACATGTCGACCACGAGCAGAGCAGGCCGCCCACCGAGTCCGAACCAGTCCTGTTTGGCCCACGGCGTCGAGGCGAGCAGCGCCCGATCCTGCTCGGTCAGCTGGGAAGCCCACGGGTTGTCCGCCATCGGGTAGAGCCGCTCAGGCCGCCAAAGTGTCGACAGACACAGGTCTGTCGTGGCGGGATTCCCGGCGATGTTGTCCTTGCTTTGGAATGCGACGCGCCGATGAACAGCGTCGAAAATGCTTGTATGAGTAGTGATGTAGCGCGAACCGTGCATCGGGAAGGCTTCCTTTCGGGGAAAGTTCGTCCAACTCCTTGACGCTCCATTATGAACCATGTCACAGTGAAGTGTCGACACTTTGCCACTCACAAGGACGACCATGACAGTAGAAACCAAACTCGCCGTCGAAGACCTCGCACTCGGTCATACCTCGGGTCGGCACTCGACCTTCGCGCTGGCGGTCGACGGACTGAGCTTCCAGGTCGCGGCCGGCGAATTCATCGCCATCGTCGGGCCCAGCGGCTGCGGCAAGACAACCTTTTTGAGTGCTGTCGCCGGTCTCGTGCCGGTGCACAGTGGCACTCTCGCGCTTGACGGCCAGCAGCTCACCGGCCCGGGCACCGACCGATCGCTGGTCTTTCAGCACGCGTCGCTCTTTCCTTGGCGCAACGTTCAACGCAACGTCGAGTTCGGGCTCGAGGCTCAGGGCAAGCTGGACGCAGCCGGAAAGGCCAAATGTGTGGAGCTGGTCAATCTCGTCGGGCTCGAAGGCCGGGGGAAGAAGTATCCCCGCGAGCTCTCCGGCGGTATGAAGCAACGCGTCAATCTGGCGCGCGCACTCGCCACCGATCCGGAACTGATCCTGTTGGACGAACCCTTCGCGGCGCTCGACGCGCAGACCCGTGAAGTGATGCAGGAAGAGCTGACTCGAGTCTGGCAGTCCAGTGAGGTGTCCAGCGGCAAGACAGCGATGTTCATCACGCACGACGTCGATGAAGCGGTCTTCCTTGCGGATCGCGTGCTGGTCCTCTCAGCGGGACCGGCGCACCTCGTCGCCGATGTCCCGATCGACCTCGAGCGCCCCCGGACGCGCGGGGTCAAGCGCACCCCGCGCTTTCTCAGATTGTGCGAGCAGATCACCGAGCTGGTCGTCCAACAGGCACACCCGAAGGAGGCCCGAAATGAAGAGCGCAACAGTCGTCAGGGCTGAGCAGTCGATGGCGACACGTACGTCCCGGCGCCGCGCGCCTGCAGAGCAGGTGTACGCAACCACGCGAAGCCGTTTCACAGTCGGCACCACCTGGCTCGGCATCATCGGCCTGGTCACCGTGCTCGCGTTGTGGCAGGTCGGCACCTGGATCGGACTGGTGAACCCGAGCTTCACCAGCAGCCCCATCGGTGCGGTCACCGCGCTGATCGACATGATCCGAGACGGCTCGATGCTCGGACCCACGATGCAGACCCTGGAGACGGTTTTCCTCGGTATGGCGATCACCGTCGTGGTCGGGATACCGATGGGCCTGATCATCGGCCGGAGCCGGGTGCTGGACGGCCTCAGCGAACTGATCGTCAGCATCATGTACTCAGTGCCGTTCGTCGTCTTCCTGCCAATCATCATCTCCTGGTTCGGGATTGGCGGCAGTGCTCGCCTTGTAATCGTGGTCTGGAGCGCGATCTTCCCGCTGATGATCAACGTCATCACGGGCTCGAGGAACGTCGACGTGGACTACCTCAATGTCGCCCGGGTCTTCTGCGCTTCGCGCACCCGCACACTGGCTGCGGTCGCGCTGCCGGCCACGATGCCGTACATCCTCGCCGGCGTCCGTCAAGCCGTCGGCCGCGCGCTGGTGGGTGCGATCGTCGCCGAACTGTTCATGGGCAGCTCCGGTCTGGGCTATGTCGTCCAGCTGCAAACCTCCAACTTCCAGCTCGACAAGGCGATGGCAGCCATCGTCGTGATCGCTGTCATCGCTGTTGTGCTCACCCGGACGGTGGCCGTCGTCGAACGCCGGTTCACCTTCTGGTCCGCATCCGTCTGAACCACTCACCCGTGCAGGAGTAGCAAGTCATGAGATATCGCAACGTCGTCGCCGTCGCGGCCACGGCAGGATTGCTGGCCGGTTGCAGCACCTCTGGAGGCAGTGGGTCAGCCGGGAGCGATCCCAAGGTCACCATCGGCTATACCGCGGTGGGTGCGGCATACACCGATCTGTATGTGTGCAACGACCAAGGCATCTTCAAGAAGCACGGCCTCGACGCGAAGATCGAGTTGCTCAACAGCAGTTCCCAGCTCTTCTCCGCGCTGGCTAGCGGCAGCGTTCAGATCGGAGCGGGCGTCGCGTCGTCCAGCGCCGCCGGAGCGCTCGGCGCCGGCACCAACGTCAAGTACATCTCGCTGCCGATCGACAGCTACTACATGGAGATGTGGGGCAAGAAGAACATCACCGCGCCCGACCAGATCAAAGGTAAGCGGATCGGGCTCTCGTCGCCCGGCTCGCTGGGCGACGCCGCTGTGGACGCGTTCCTGAAGGACAAGGGTTGGAGCGAGTCGGACGTCAAGAAGGTCTATCTCAAGAGCAGCCCCGCCGAAGTCACTGCGCTCGACCATGGCTCCGTCGACGCCATCGTGACTCAGCCGCCGAACGGCACCAAGGCCAGGACCAAGGGCTTCATCAAGGTGATGGACTTCACGAAGTATAAGGCTGCCGCGAACGCCTACACGGCGATGGGTTCGTATGTCGCAAAGAACAAGTCCACGGTGGCGAAGTTCGTTGCGGCCGACACCGAGTGCCTGAAGCTGATCAAGGCCAACAAGAAGGTCGCGCTGAAGAGCATCCGGAAGTGGAGCGGTACCGACGACGAATCGCTCAACGAATACGCGTACAACTTCTTCCGGCCGCTGTGGCGCTCGAAGCCGACGGTGGATCCGGCATTGATCTCGGACGCACTCAGGACCGGAGCCAAGAAGGCGGGAAAGTCCGCCCCTAGCAATCCGGACGCATTCGTCGACAACTCGTTCATCCCCAGCGCGAAGGGCTGATCGTGGGGGCAGTTGAGGAGCTGTTCACCGACCGGCTCGATGACCTCAGGGCATGGCTCGCCGCCGCGGAGGAACTCGGTGAGGTTCGTTGCTTGACGGACGCGCACTGGGATCTCGAGATCGGGGCGGCATGCGAGGTGAACTATCGCAGGGCCGATCCGAAAGCCCTTCTGTTCGACGACATCGTCGGCTACCGACATGGTCAGCGTGTGCTCGCCGGATCGATGTCCAACGCGCGCCGGCTCGGCCTCACACTCCGCCTAGGCTGCGACCTTGATGACGCGCGGCTCGTCGACGCGCTGAGATCCCGACCTGCCGGCTGGATAGAGGACGCACCGCACTTCGCCGCAGCCGAAGTGAGCGAAGGTCCGGTCGTGACGAATGTCGTCACGGGTGAAGACGTGGACCTCAACGCATTTCCCGTGCCGCGATGGCACGAGCACGACGGCGGCCGGTTCATCGGCACCGGTTGCGCGGTCTTCACCACCGATCCGGCAACCGGCGTGCCGAACGCCGGCGCCTATCGGATGCAGATCCAGGCCGACGGCCGGGAAGCAACGGTGAACATCGAGCACGGTAAGCACGGCGCCGCGCACTTGCGTGAATGGTTCGCGCGGGAGGGCCGAGCTCCGATCACCGCTAGCCTCGGCCAGGATCCACTGTTGCTGATGGTTGCTGGCACCGAGATTCCCCGGGACATCAGCGAATTGGACTACGCCGGGGCGATCCTCGGCAGGCCCGTCGAGTTCATCCGAGGCGAGTCGACCGGACTTCCGATACCAGCGAACGCGGAGATCGCGGTGGAGGGCTGGCTTTATCCCGAGCACAAGCTGCCCGAGGGGCCATTCGGTGAGTGGACCGGCTACTACAGCGGTGGCACCGACCCGGTGCTGTCGCTCAAGATCGACACTCTCTACCACCGGGACGACCCGATCATGCTCGGCGCGCCACCCGGCAAACCGCCGCACGACTACTCGTACATGCGCAGTGTCATGAAGTCGGCGATGATCCAGGACAGCTTGCACGCAACCGGCCTGCCAGGGGTGCGCAGCGTGTGGTCCCACGAGGTCGGCGGCGGCCGGCAGTTCGTCGTGGTCGCGGTCGAGCAGGGCTACCCCGGACACGCGCGGCAGGCAGGACTCCTCGCATCGCAGCTGCCGACATCGGCATACATGAACAAGTTCGTGGTGGTCGTGGACGCAGATGTCGACGCTCGCAGCCTGACCGAGGTCATGTGGGCGATGTGTACACGCACCGAACCGGGTGAGGACATCGAGATTCTGCGCAAGACGTGGGGGAGCCGGGTGGACCCGTTGCGCGCGCCAGGTGCGCCGGTCTACAACACACGGGCGGTGATCGACGCAACCCGACCGTTCGAGCGCATCACCGATTTTCCGCGGGTCGCGGAGTCGAGCCGGGAGTTGATCGAATCGGTGGCCACAAAGTGGCGTGAGGAGCTGAGCGTATGACCGATCAGGGGAACCAGGAAGCCGCCACGAGCGGTGACGGAGGCGCCGCGCCCGCCGGCTCGGTGTTGAAAGTGCCGGACATCGCCCGCAGCGAAATCCTGCGAGTGCTGAATCACGGTGGCGCCAAAGGCGACAGCGGGAGCATCGCGGAAGAGGTGGTTGTCAGTCTGGGCGTCGACATCATCGAGGGTCGCCTCCTTCCGGGGGCCGACCTCAACACGGTAGAGCTGGCTCGTGCCTTCGGGACGAGTCGGACACCGATCCGTGAAGCACTGCTGACGCTCGAGCGCGAAGGCTTCGTCGAGACCATCGCGCACAAGCGCCCGCGG
This sequence comes from Flexivirga sp. YIM B11880, assembly GCF_058148645.1. Lineage (NCBI taxonomy): Bacteria > Bacillati > Actinomycetota > Actinomycetes > Micrococcales > Dermacoccaceae > Flexivirga > Flexivirga sp. YIM B11880. Next base: position 249,955 of record NZ_JBMAMH010000004.1, on the reverse strand, counting down.
GTCGCGATGCTGGACATCGACGAGGTCCGCGAGCTGTATTACGTGCGAGCGAACCTCTATGCAATGGTTTCGCGCTGTGTCGTGGACCAGGCGAGCGACGCCGACCTGGACCGGCTCCAGATCCTGCAGGACCAGCTCGCCGACGCCGCGCGGACCGACGATCACGAGGGCTATTTCTGGACGAACGTCAGGTTCCGCCAGCTCGAGGCCGAGATCGGGCGCAACCGCACCCTTGCCAGGGTCGTCGATTCGCTCAGCTTGCGGATGCTGCAATTTCGGCACCTGAGCCTGTCGATGCCGGGCAGGCGTGAGCAGTCGGTGACCGACCACGCACGACTGGTGCTGGCCTACCGTGAACGCAACGCCGATCTGGCCGCGGCGCTCACGTCATCGTTGGTGCTGGGCGGCCTCGCCGCCATCGAGCGGGATGGCTGGAAGAAAGTCGCGTCCTCGCTGGACGACAACACTGGCGGTGAGGTCGCCGGATGAGTGTCGTCGACTGCCACGCTCACGCGGTGCCGCCGCGGATCGTCGACCGCCTCAAGGACGGCTCACACGGCTTCCGGGCCGAGCCGGTGACCGGTGACTCCGGCTGGTGGGTGACAACGCCGTCCGGGATGCGTCGACGACTTCTGCCGGCGATGGTCGATCCGGATGCACGGCGGGCGAAAATGGGCCGTCAGGGGATCGATCACCAAGTGCTCAGTCCGTGGTTGGAGTTGCTGCCACCAGCCGATCTTCCGGCTGCAGAAGCCGCCGAGTGGGTCGGGCTCGTCAATCACGAGTTGCGTGCCTTCGCAGAGAGCTTCGATGCAGCCGCGCCCGGCGTGATCGCTGCCCTGGCGACCCATGACCCGAAGCGTGCAGCTGCTGACCTGATCGAGCTGTCCAGCGCCGACGACGTCTTCGGCGTTCTGCTGCCGAGCAGCCCTGTCGGAGCGGACGATCTGGCCGACCCACGGCTGGAGGTGCTGTGGGAAGCTGCATCGTCCTCGGGGATGCCGATCATGATTCACCCGCCGACCGACGGTCCTTCCACCGCGATCCCCGACAGCGCCGAATACGGCAACACATGGTGCCGGCTGGTGGACACCACCTTCGCGATCAGCCGGCTACTACTCGCCGGAGTCGTCGACCGTCACCCGGAGTTGCGGTTGATCGTCGTCCATGGTGGTGGATTCCTGCCCTATCAGGCCCGACGGCTGGACGGCGGCCACCGGGCGGACGGCCTCAAGGCCCATGTCATCGAACGTCCACCCTCCGCGTACTTGTCGGCGCTCTACTACGACACCGTGGCGATGTCGGAGGATGCGGTCCGCTACCTCGCCCAGGTCGCTGGCGTGGACCGGGTGCTGTTGGGGACCGACTATCCGTTCCTGCTGGGTGACCCGGACCCGGTCGGCACGATTTGCCGATCCGCCGTCGGCTCAGCGGTTTTGGGCGACAACCTCGCCGCACTGAGGAGAGCGGTATGACGCGTGAGAGCGACTTCCGGACACTTCGGACCCTGCACGCAGCCGGCGGCGTGATCGCGTACCGCCGTGCGGGCACAGGCCCGGTTCTCGTCCTGCTCCACCCGCTCGCCTTGAGCAGCGCCGTATGGGAGCCGGTCATAGACCGTCTGACCGATTCGTTCGACGTCATCGCGCCCGATGCGCGCGGCCACGGCGGCACCTCCTGGAACGGCGCCCCCTTCACGATGGAGGATCTCGCCCGGGACGTCATCACGCTGGTGGACAACGTCACGACGGGACCGATCTCACTGGGTGGCGCTTCGATGGGCGGCAGCACCGCGATGGTTGCAGCGCCGCAGTTGGGCGAGCGATTGTCGGCCCTGGTGCTGCTGGACACCACGGCGTGGTACGGGCCGGACGCTGAGGAAGCGTGGGCGGACCGAGCGGCGAAGGCTGCGTCGGTGCCCCGCACGGAGCAACTCCCGTTCCAGCTGGAGCGGTGGTTCACACCGCACGCCGCGCAGAACCTGCCCGAGATCGTCACGCCGGTCGTGCAGGCATTCCTCGCCACCGATTCCAGCGCACACGCCGCCGCCTCCATTGCCATGGGAGCGCTCGACGCGCGTGCCGGGCTCCGTCGGATCCTTGCGCCGACATTGGTCATGACCGGCGCGGATGACTATGCCACGCCGCCCGCGATGGGCCGCCTGATCGCGGAGACCGTGAAGCGTGGGGAGTTCCGTGAGCTCACCGGATTGCGGCACCTGGGTGTGCTGGAACATCCGCCTGTCGCCGATGAGATCGGCACGTTCGCAGAGCATTGCGTCCGACAGTGACGCATCCATGACACGCCCGACCGGGCACTTTCGGCACGTAGCGATCACCCGGAGTGGTGATCGTCGACGGACACACACAGTGAATGGAGGACGAACGTGGTGTCGTTTGTTTTGAACGGGGATCCGGTGGAGATCCCGGGAGACGCAACCCGGACCCTCTTGGAGGCACTCCGGTATGAGGTGGACCTGCGGGGAACCAAGTCCGGGTGCGAGATCGGCTACTGCGGAGCCTGCACGGTGATGGTGAACGGCCGAGCCGTCCCCTCCTGTCTGCAGATGGTCGGCCTCGTCGAGGGCGCCGAGGTGACAACGATCGAGGGCATCGGCTCCAGCAGCGAGCTGGACCCGGTGCAGAAGGCGTTCGTCGAGTGCGCGGGCCTGCAATGCGGTTTCTGCACGCCCGGGCACGTCATGGCAGTGAAGGCGCTGCTGGAGGACAACCCGGATCCGTCGGATGAGGAGATCGTGTCGACGGTCGACGGCAACTTCTGTCGCTGCACGGGTTACGTGAAAATCGTCGACGCTGCGAAGCAAGCCGCCAGATGGTCTCGGGACAACCTGGAGGGGGCTGTCAAATGAGCATCGAGCACGATCTCGCCCGGATCTCGCGACCCGTCGAGTTCCCACCGCTCATTGGAACCTCGGTAGACCGCATCGACGGCTTCGAGAAAGTGAGCGGACGCACCGACTATTCCGGCGACATCCGGCTGCCCCGGATGCTGCAGGCTGCGGTGCTGCGCTCGCCATACCCGAGGGCACGGGTGCTTTCGGTCGACACCTCGGCGGCGGAACGGCTGCCCGGGGTCTACGCCGTGATCACCGCCGATGACACCCCGAAGATCAAGTGGGGTGCCTTCCGACCCGATCTCTATCCCCTTGCGGTCAGCGAGGTGAGGTATGTCGGCGACGAGGTTGCTGCCGTTGCGGCCGTTGATCGCGACACAGCCCGGCTGGCCGTCGAGCTGATCCGCGTGGAGTACGAGCAGTTGCCGGCGGTGCTCTCCATGGACGAGGCGCTCGCCGACGGCGCGCCGCTCGTGCACGCGGACGCTGCCGGAAACCTGGCGCACGAGGTGAAATTCGAGCGCGGCGACGTCGACGACTGGTTTGCCAAGAGCGACATCGTGATTGAGGGCTCGTGGCAGACGCAGCGACAGTGGCACTCCGCCATCGAGACGATCGGCTGCACCGCGGACTGGACGGGCGAACGCGTCACGCTGTGGGTCAACACGCAGACGCCGTTCCTGGCGCGGCAACGTTACGCCGGTGCGTTGGGCATGCACTTGCGGAACGTACGCATCGTGCAGACGGAGGTCGGCGGTGGTTTCGGGGGCAAGTCCGGTGACGACAACACGTCCGTGATCTGCGCGCTCCTCGCGAAGAAGTCCGGTCGCCCGGTCCAGCTGCTCAACACCAGGGAGGAGGAGTTCCTGGCTACGCACCCGCGGCCGGGTATGCGCTTCGACGTCCAGATCGGTTTCACCGGGGAAGGAATCGTCACCGCCAAGGACATCCGGGTGCTGGCGGACAACGGCGCGTACACCGGCAAGACCGTGGCGGTGATGGCTGCCGCCTCCGTGCGACACGACGCTGTGTTCAAGTACCGCGCCGTGCGTGCGCATTCCCGGCTGATCTACACCAATCTGGTACCCACCGGAGCCTTTCGTGGCTTCGGCAACCCCGCCGCGGACTGGGCCGTGGGCCAGGCCTGGGACCTGGCGGCAGATCGCTTGGGGATGGAGGTTCCGGATCTGATGCTGCTCAATGCCGTCGAAGCCGGAGCCGTCTCTCCGCACAACCACCGAATCGGCAGCTGCGAACTCAAACAATGCATCACCAAGGTCCGCGAACTGTTCGACTGGGACGCCAAACGCTCGGCCCGGAAACCGAATCGTGGCATCGCGATGGGCTGCAGCGTGCACGTCTCGGGTCGCAGAAGTTTCGGCGACTATGACGGCAGTTCGGCGATGGTGCGCCTTTCCGACGACGGTCGGGCGACCGTCATCACGGGGGAAGCCGAGATCGGAACCGGCGCGCGGACGGTCCTGGCCCAAATTGCCGCGGCTGAGCTGGGATTGCCGATCTCGGACGTGACGGTCACTCGGCCCGACACCGATGTCGGCCTGGACGTGCTCGGTTCGTACGGCAGCCGCACGACGTACGTCGCCGGCAACGCTGTGAAGCGTGCAGCCCAGGATGCATGCGAGCAGCTGCTCACGTCGGCCGCTCGGCAGCTGGAGATTCCGGCCGAGCAGTTGTGGATCGACCACGGGATCATCTACGGAAGCGACGAACGGAGCGACGCCGGGCTGAGGAAGCTTCCCGTTGCCGACGCGGTGCACGCGGAGTTGTATCGCCACGACGGACAGCCCATCGTCGGTGTCGGAGCATGGGACAACCCCTCGGAGTTTCCCGATCACTCGCTCTTCGGCAACGAATCGGGTTCGTACAACTTCGTGGCGGAAGCAGCCGAGGTCGAGGTCGATCCCGAAACGGGGGCGGTCACGGTTCTCGAGTTGGCGGCGGTCGCGGACTGCGGCACGGTCCTCATCCCGAAGCTGGCGGAGGGACAGGTCGAAGGTGCCTTGGCGCAGGGGCTCGGATTCGCACTCACCGAGCGCTTCGACTGGGACAACGGCGCGCCCACGGAACCGAACTTCAAGGACTACAAGCTCCCGACCGCAGGAATGATGCCGGTGATCAAGGTCGGGTTCGCCGACTCCTACGAGCCGACCGGACCGTTCGGTGCGAAGGGCATCGGCGAGATCGCCCTGGATCCGGTTCCCGCACTGATCTCCAGTGCAGTGGCAGACGCGACAGGTCATCGCACCTTCGAGATGCCGATCACGGCGGAAAAGATCTACTGGAGCATGCACGAGAAAGACGAGGTGCAGGAATGACGCAGACCTTGCCGGAACGGGGAACAGAAACGCCGACGCGGATCCATCGGCCCCGGGAATTGGCGGAAGCGCTCGCTCTTGTCGCGGATGGCACACGGATGGTGATCGGCGGCGGTGTCCGCTATCTGCTCGAGCGACGGGACGGCGGACACCGTGCAAGTGCCGAGTTGGTCTCGGTGCAGAGCATCGCGGGTCTCAAGGACGTCGTTGAGACTGCTGACTGCTTGACGATCGGTGGCGCGCTGTCCTTGGAGGACGTCGCGGCCGATCCGGCCGTCGCGCGAGATCACCAGGCAGTGTGCGAGGCGGTGGGCCTGGTCGCGACATCGCGGATCCGGCGCCTGGTGACGCTTGGCGGGAACATCGCCGCGCGAGACTGGAGCCACGACCCGCCGGTCGCCCTTGCCGCGGTGGGCGCACATGCGATGGTGACCGACAGTCGTGGGAGCCGCCTCGTGCCGCTGGACGCCTTCGGCGAAATTGCCCCGAACGAGATCCTCACCTCCGTCTCGCTCGCCACACCACCGCGGCACTCCGGCTCGGCGTTCGAGAAGTACCTCGTGCGCGGTGTGTGGGAATACGCCTGCGTCAACGCGGCCGCCCAGGTCGAGTTGCACGAGGATGCCTCCCTCTCCGTCGTCCGCGTCGGCGTGGGAACAGGAGAAGGGCCGATCGCGCATGCTTTCGACCGGTTGGCGGGAGCATCGACGGAGGAGGTGTGCGCGAATGCTGCGACCTGGGTGCGGGATGTCGCGCAGATGCGTGGCGACGTTCGCGGCTCAGCCGCTTACAAGCAGCGGATGGCAGCCGTCTACGTGCAGCGTGCCATCCGCAGAGCCTTCAGCAGAGCCGCGGACCGCGTGCGCGCTGACACCACGGCATGACCGTTTCCGGTCGACGCGTGGCACTGGTCACCGGAGGATCGGGTGGCATCGGCGGCGCCGTCGTACGACGACTGGTCAATGACGGCTACGCGATCGGCGTGCATTACGCAGGACGTCAGGCCAAGGCCGAACAACTCGTCGGTGAGATCGTCGGGGCCGGAGGCAGGGCGATCGCGGTCCGAGCGGACGTTGCGGAAGAGAGCGCCGTTGCCCGCGCCTTCGATGCTGTCGAGGATGCATTCGGCGGTATCGACGCCGTCGTCCACACCGCCGCCATCAAGCGCCTCGGCATGATCCGCGAGCTGGACCTGTCCGACCTCGACCAGGTGTACCGCACGAACATCCGCGGTACGTTCGTCGTGGACCAGCAGGCGGCACGACGCCTGCGCGCCGGCGGGGCCGTCGTCAACTTCTCCACGTCGGTCGTTGGCCTGCAATTCCCTTCTTATGGCGCATACGTCGCCAGCAAGGGAGCTGCTGAAGCGATCACGATGATCCTCGCTCGGGAGCTGCGCGGCCGGGACATCACCGTCAACTGCGTGGCCCCAGGGCCGACGGAGACGCCGCTCTTCAGGAGCGGAAAGGACGAGGAGACCGTCGCCCGTCTGGCCAAGCAGCCCCCACTCGAGCGCTTGGGACAGCCGGAGGACATCGCTGAACTGGTGGCCTTCCTCGCGGGGCCGGCAGGTCATTGGGTGAACGGGCAGAACATCCGGGTCAACGGCGGAATGGTCTGAGACACGCTGATCCAGTGAGCCGCAACGGCAGGAACCTGCCCATAGCCGTTCGGAGGTGCATCAGCGGGCGCGTTCGGTGGGCGGCAGCGGGCGTTCCTCGTTGCCGTGGCCCGGCTCCAGGTCGCGCGCCCGCGACAGCCGCAGCGGCCGAAACGAGCCGGCGGACCAGGAGTCGATCACTTCGCCGGTGATGCAGAGGTGGTCCCCGCCGTCGTCGAGCAGCGTGTGCTTGCGCAGCACGAACCCGGCCGGGCAGGCCGCCAGGAGGGGCACGCCGTCCGGTCCCTCCCGGATGTCCAGGCCCGCGAACTTGTCGGTGTCGTCGCCGGTCAGCGTGCCGAAGCGCTCCGCCAACGCAAAGGCGTCCTGCGGCACCGGATGGACGCAGAGGTAGTCCGCGCGCTGGGCGACCCGGGCAGTGTGGTTGGCCTTGGACAGCCAGACACAGTAGCGCTCGGGTTCCATGCTCGACTGCCCGTGGAAACCCACCACGCACCCGGCGCGTTCGCCGTCGATTGCCGTGGTGACGATGATGAGCGCGGGGTCGAGCGCTGCGGCGATGTCGCCGAAATCATCTGGCATTGCGTGGTTCTCGCTGCTCGGTCGGTTGCCGGCGTCGCATCGTCACGACGACGACTCCTTGTCCTCAAGGCCGACCGCCTGGCGCAACTCGCTCACGGACTGCTGATCCACGTCGTTCTGGGTCATCAGTTCTGCGAGCGCGGCCGAGATGGCGTTCAGCTTGTCCTGCAACGCATCGTCCGCGCGGGTCTGACTGTTCTGCAACAGTGCCACCATGAGGAACGTCACGATCGTCGTGACGGTGTTGATGATGAGCTGCCAGGTGTCGATGTTGCCGAGCACGAAGTATGACGGCGCCCAGAGCAGCACCAGCAGGACGCAAAAGGCGAAGAACCACGCGTTGGAGAAGAACCTCGACGCATGCGTCGCGAACGTGTCGAAGATGCCGATGCTGTCGCTGACGTCCGACGGCATGTGCGCCGTCGTGCCGGTCTCCCGGTCCGGCCCGTCCTCGGGCGAGCACGACGAGCTGTCATGGGTCGACGGTGATGTCTGGGTCATCGGCTCAAGTCCTTCCCGCAGTAGGGCGTTCGTTCGTTTTTCTCGCTCTACCCGGGCATTGGTCAGGTCAATCGACCTCGATCGGCTCCGGCGTCTCCAGCCACACCGTGAACGGCCCGTCGTTCACGGAGGAGACGAGCATCTGGGCTCCGAAGACGCCGCGCTCCACGGACGCGCCGAGTGCCTGGAGGGCGAGACACACACCGTCGTATGCCGGCTCGGCAACCGGCCGCGGAGCGGCGGCGGTCCAGCTCGGACGGGCGCCCCTTGCGGACATCGCCATACAGGGTGAACTGGGAGACGAGCAGGATCGGGGCGCCGAGATCGGCGGCGGACCGTTCCTCGGGGAGGATTCGTAGGCCCCAGATCTTGCGCGCCATCCAGTCGATCTGGGCGGGGCCGTCGTCGTGCGTCATGCCGAGATAGACGAGCAGTCCCGGGCCGTCGATCGCACCGACCACCTCGCCGTCGACCTCGACCGCCGCCTCACCGACCCGCTGCACCACCGCTCGCACAGGTCCAGCGTCGCAGACGTCCGATGAGCTGCGACCTCAGTGGTCTGCGTCGGCTGCGTCGCGGAGTCGGCGCAGTAACGGCGTCGCGATCTCGTCCAGGAAGGGGCGGGTGGACTCGTCGCCGACCTGAACCAGCGCGATGTCGGTGAAGCCCGCCTGCCAGAACGGTCGGACGGCCTCGACGATCCGGTCGAGGTCCGGGCCGCAGGGGATGGTGGCTGCGACGTCCTCTGGCCGCACGAACTGACTCGCCCCGGCGAAGCCCGCCGTCGTCGGGAGGTCGGCGTTGACCGACCAGCCACCCGCGAACCAGCGGAACTGCTCGTGCGCCCGACGCTGCGCGGCCTGCGCATCAGGGTCCCAGCACACCGGGAGCTGGCCGATGGCGCGGGCTCCGGCTCCGATCTCAGGGCGGTCCGGGAGTGAGTTCCAGGCGGCGACGATGGCGCTGTCCGGAGCGGTGGCGATGAGGTGGTCGGCGAGGGAGCCGAACGTCTCGACCGCACGGGGTCCGCCGGCGGCCACCGCGATGGGAACGCCGCCGTCGGGCAGGTCCCAGATCCGCGCGGAATCCACCTCGAAGAACTCACCGCGGTGGTCGACCAGTGCGCCGCTGTGCAGTTCGCGGATCAGTTGGATCGCTTCGGCAAGCATCAGCTGCCGGTCATGTACCGTCGGCCAGCCGCCGCCGACGACGTGCTCGTTGAGGTTCTCGCCGCTGCCGAGGCCGAGCGTGAAACGGCCCTCGGCGAGCAGCTGCAACGTCGCCGCCTTCTGCGCGATCACCGCCGGGTGGTAGCGCATGGTCGGGCACGTCACATAGGTCATCAGGCCGATGCGTTCGGTCGCCTGGGCGACCGCGCCGAGCACTGCCCAGGCGTATGGCGCGTGGCCCTGCGCGCTCAGCCATGGTGAGTAGTGGTCGCTCGAGACGAGGAAGTCGAAACCGGCAGCCTCCGCCCGTGCGGCCTGGTCGACCAGCGAGCGCGGCCCGGATTGTTCCGTCATCAGGGTGTAGCCGAAGTTCGTCATACCCCCGCGCTACCCGGCCCGACTCCCGCTAACCGCCCCGGCTCCATCTCCATGGGCGTCCAGCGAGCGTTCGGGTTCAGCCGGCCGACCGTTCGTCCGCTGGATCGAGCGACGCAGCCGCGCCGAAGAGGCTGGCCGCCTCAGCCGCGCGGTTTCCGGCCGTCAAACCGTGCGCGTCGGGCGTGAATCGGCCGGCGACGCGCTGATCGACATACCGCAGATGGTCCGCCCGATCGTGACCGGACGCCATGGTGACCTCACGGCACGCGACGCCGTGCGCGGCGTAGAGGTTGAGCGCCTTCTTGTCCTGCGCCACCCAGCCGGCCTCGGTCAGCTGGCGGTCGATCAGCACACGCGCCCGCGCCTCGGCAGCAAGCCGAGCCTCGTCCCCTGGCGGTGCATTCATGAGTTCGCAGGTTATCGCTCGCGTGCTCGCAGGTCCGCCGGATCCGGGCCTTCGCTTGGTTCTCGCTGGCCCCCTCACTGTCTCGCGACTCCACGACAAAGCGGTCGATGAATCACCGCGCGGGTGGCACTATCTCCGGGATGAGTGACGGATTGGCGCGCGCAAGCGCCGACCTGGCCGCCGGTCGCCCCGGGAGTGCGCGCAATCGGCTCAATGGTGTGCTCGCGCATCGGCAGGACAGGGAGGTACTCGACCTTCTGGCGACCGTTCACTACGAGATGCACGATCTGCCCGCCGCAGGCGCTCTCTGGTACGTCCTCGGTCGTGACGATGATGCAGCGCAACGCTCGATCGAGGCCTGGACACTGCAGTACGGGAACGAGATCGCTCGCTGGCGCAGCATCCCTGCGCCGGTGCGGCGCGCTGTTGGCACCGAGCAACTGGAGGGCTTGAGGCGCGCGGCCGGGCAGGCAGGTAAGGGCGGAACCCGCGACCTGGTTCCGGCTGGCCAATCTGAAGCGTGGTGGGAGCCGATCGTGTTCGGCGGGTGCGCCATCGTCGGTGTTGCCTGGCTCGTCGCGATGGTGGTCATCGGGATGTGGACCGTCTTCTGGTGGATCTGGCGGTGACAGGAGCCGCGTATGACGCTCCTCCTTCGTGGGACCGCGCACGCACTCCCAGCATCGCGTCACCGCGACAAAAAAACCGCGAGCAAGCTCGCGGTTCCATTTGTCGGGGTGACAGGATTTGAACCTGCGACCTCTTCGTCCCGAACGAAGCGCGCTACCAAGCTGCGCCACACCCCGTGGCATGCCGCGAACACCCGATGGATACGCGCGGCGAGAAGCAACGATACAAGCAGTGTCGGTGATTCGCCCAATCGGGTCAGGACGGGCACGAGGGGTGCGTGAAGTGACCGGGATGGGCCCCATGTCTGACGGTCCGATTGACGGGTGACGGTCCAATTCGAGCGTCAACGGTCAAGCCGGCCGTCAGACATGCCAGTGCCCGCCGCGGTCAGCGGTAGCGCTGCAGGATCCGGCGGGCTTGCTCGACATACCCGCCGCCGAAGAGGACGGCGTGCAGCAGCACGAGGTGGAGTTGCATGAGCGGCACCCGGTCCGGCCAGCCGTCGACCAAACCGGCTACTTCGTCGTATGCAGCCAGGATTCGCTCGAGATGGGGCGCGCCGAAGAGCGCCAGCGCCGCCAGGTCCGACTCCGGATGGCCGGCGTGCGCGGCGGGGTCGATCAGCACGCCACCGGACGCCGTCCACACGACGTTGCCCGACCACAGATCACCGTGGAGGCGGGCCGGCGTGGCACACGACTCGTCGAACTCGCCGTCGCGCAGGCGTCGCAACAGCGGCTCCGCGGGTCTCGATACACCTCCCCCGCTGCGCTCCTCCGGCACTCGACCAGCGCGGGGTGGGTTCACGGGTTTGGATACACCTCCTCCGCTACGCTCCTCCGGCACTCGACCGGGGGAGAGGCGGTCGAGCAGCGGTGCGATGCGTAGGTCGGCATACATGGCACCCCATGTCGCGTAGGGCCGCAGCGGCAACGCGAGCAGGTCGTCCGCCGGCCCCTGGTAGCCGTCACCGTCCCAGTCGTCGGGTCCCACGCCGTAAGCCGATGCGCCGGACGCATGCGTCGCCGCCAGCGCGCGGGCGAACGCCTCTGCAGCTGCGGCCGACGGCGCCGTGGGCGAAAGCCGTTCCAGCTCCAGGGAACCCGCGTCGACGGAGAGCAGGTCGACGACCGATGCACCACCGTCCACCCGGAGCCAGTCGAGCCCCGCCGCCTCCCAGGCGGCCGCACGTGCCGAGGCGGCGTGCTTGACGAAACTCATCAGGCGCCAGGTACGAGCGTCAGCAGCGTCGCCTCGGGCCGGCACGCGAGCCGCACCGGGTTGTACTTGTTGTGGCCCAGCCCCGCGGACACCTCGAGCCACGCCGCGTCGGCCGGTGCGTCCGCGTCGGAATGGCCCAAGGCACCCGGCCACCACCGCGAAACGCCTTTGGCGCGAGCGTTGTCCAGGTCGCAGTTGGTCGTGAGTGCGCCATACAGCGGCACGCAGACCTGGCCGCCGTGCGTGTGGCCGGCGACGATCAGTCCGGCGCCGTCGGCAGTCATCGCGTCGAGCACCCGAACGTATGGCGCATGCACCACTCCGACCGTTGCAGCGACGTCGGAGGCGGCGTGACCGGCGACCGACCGGTAGTCGTCCAGTTCGATGTGCGGATCATCGACGCCGACGAACTCGACTGGAACGCCGCTGACCTCGAGCTTCGTGCGCACGTTGTTCAGGTCGACCCAACCTCCGCCGGTGAAGCCATCGACGAGCTCGTGCACCGGCAGCGTCGGTGTCTGGAGGTCTGCGGCGCGCTTGTGCGGCGCGCCGAGGCCGACATACCCCAGCGGGCTCTTCGGAGCCGGTGCGTAGTAGTCGTTCGAACCCAGCACGAACGCGCCGGGAAACTCCAGCAGCGGCTCCATTGCACGCAGCACCGACGGGACAGCCTCCAGGTCGGAGCAGTTGTCGCCGGTGTTGATCACGAAATCCGGCTCCAGCGCTGCGAGTCCGCGCACCCAATCGATGCGGCGCGCCTGCCGGGGAACCAGATGCAGGTCGCTGAGGTGCAGCACCCGCAGTGGCCGCGACCCGCGCGCCAGCACGGGCAGCTCGAAGCGGCGCAAGGTGTAGAGGTGCCGCTCGACGAGGGACGCCCACGCCAACGTCCCGAGGCCCGCGCCCGCGACGGCGGCTGAAGTCTTGGTGAGTACACGCATGAGGCTGTCAATTATGCGGTCCGGCAACTGTGCGGGCCGGATCGACCCGCGGTGCGACACTGGGGTCCATGACGAGCAAGCAGAGCCTGCGTGAGGACATGACCGCCGCCATGCGCGCCCGCGACAAGGTGCGCACCGCCACCCTCCGGATGGCGCTCGCCGCGGTCACCAACGCCGAGGTTGCCGGCAAGGAGGCCAAGGAGCTCAGCGACGACGAGGTCCAGCAGGTCATCGCCAAGGAGGCGAAGAAGCGTCGGGAAGCGGCGCAGGCGTATGACGAGGCCGGCCGCACCGAGCTGGCCGACTCCGAACGGGCCGAGCTGGCCGTGCTCGAGGAATACCTGCCCACGCAACTCACCGACGACGACTTGGCGGCCCTGGTGGCCGACGCGATCACGGAGACCGGTGCGGAGGGCATGGCCGGCATGGGTCAGGTGATGAAGGTCGTCCAACCGAAGGTTGCCGGACGGGCCGAGGGCGCACGGGTCGCCGCAGCGGTGAAGCGGGCACTGCAGGGCTGAGCCCTCCGTCAGCCGGGGTGCTTCGTCGGCGGGCTGTGCTTCGGGGGACCGGTCTTGGTCTTTCCCGGGGGCGGCGGGTTGGTCGTGCTCGTGGGCGGTGGATTGGTCGTCGCCGGAGGCTGAGTCGTGGACGGGGGCGGCGGCTGCGTGGTGGTGGCGGGCGGCACGTAGGTGGAGGTGTAGGTCTGCGTCGAAGTGGTGCTCGGGGGCGACGACGGCGTCTCCTTGCGGATCGTGCCGTCCGGGTTGCGGAAGTAGGCGATCGGCTCGCCCTTCAGGGCGCCGTCCATGATGCCCTTCCAGATCGGTGCGGCGAGGTCGCCGGCGAAGACGTAACCCTTGTAGAAGTGGCCGGCCAGCGTGATGTCCTTCATCGGCTTGAAGCTGTCCGCGTGACCGACCCAGACGGCGGTCGCCATCTGCGGGGTGTAACCGCCGAACCAGATGTTCGTCGACCCGTCGTTGGTGCCGGTCTTGCCCGCGGCGGGCCGGTGGTCGGCCAACAGGACCCGGCCACCGGTGGTGCCGGTCGGATCGGTCAGCACCGTCTCGAAAATCTGGGTGGTCTCCGCGGCGACCTTCTTGCTGATGATCCGCTTGCACTTCGTCCCGGTCAGCTTGAGCTTCTTGCCGTTGCCGTCGGTGATGGACACCACGGGGCGCGGCGGGCAGTAGAGGCCACCGGATGCCACGGTTGCGTAGGCGTTCGCGAGGTCGAGCGGGGTGACGTTGGAGGTGCCCAAGGTGATCGAGGCCGGCGTCGGATCGATCGTCTTGCCGTTGCCGTCCTTGATGCCGAAGTCGGTCGTGGTCTTCATGACGTTGCAGGCACCGAGCTGACTCACGACCGTCGCGAAGACGGTGTTGACCGAGCGGGCTGTCGCCGTGGTCAACGACATCGCTGATCCGGCCCGCGGGTAGGGCTTGTCGTTGGGCAGCGTCCACTTCTCGCCGCGGCCCAGACCACAGCGGCCGGGGAAGTCCTGGTGGGTGAAGACGTGGGCCGGCGCACCTGCCGTCGACTTGCCGTTGTATGTCGGCACCGTGATCGTCTTGTCCGGCTTCCAGCCGGCCTGCAGCGCGGTGATCACCGCAAAGAGCTTTGCGGTGGAGCCGTAGGGGTAACCGCGCCCGGACACCGTGAAGTCGGACGCGTTGAGTCCTCGGCCGGAGGAGTTGGAGTACTTGGTGTTCTGGCCGCTGCCGAGGATCAGCCCGGTGCCCGGCTGAATGGTCACCGCGGCCGAGTCGATGCCCTCGCTGTTGCCCTGCGGCACCTTGGCCCGGATCTGCTTGTCGATGACGTCGGCGATCCTCGGCTGGAAGCTGGTCTTGACCGTCAGACCGCCGCTCTGCAGCGTCGCCAGCCGCTCCTTGGGCGTCTTGCCCAGTGCCGGCTGGGTCTCCAGCCAGCTCACCACGTAGTAGCAGAAGTAGGGGTACTTGGAGTTGGCGCAGCTGTTGGACGCCGTCTGTGTGGGGTGCAGCCCGAGCTTGGAGTTCTGCGCCGCGATCAGTTGCTTCCGGGTGATCATCTTCTGCTGGTACATCTTCTGCAGCACCACGTTGCGGCGCTGCAGCACACCGCTCGGGTTGGTGAACGGGTTGAGCAGCCCTGGCTCGTTGACGATGCCGGCCATCATCGCGGCTTGCGCCAGGTCGAGCTGTGAGGCGTGGACGCCGAAGTAGGTGCGGGCCGCCGCCTCCACGCCGTAGATGTTGCCGCCATACGGCACCAGGTTGAGGTAGCCGTCGAGGATCTGGTCCTTGGTGTATTTCTGCTCCAGCGACACCGCGTATTTCAGTTGCTGCAGCTTACGGACGTAACCCTCCATGCCGGTGCGGCTGACGGCGTCCTTGGCAGCCTGCGTGTTACCGGCATTGAGCGCTTGGTTCTGCAGCGCGATCTTGACGTATTGCTGGGTCAGCGTCGACGCGCCCTGCGTGCCGTTGCTGAAGATGTTGGAGGTGATCGCGCGCGCCAGGCCACGGGAGTCGATCGCACCGTGGCTGTAGAACCGCTCGTCCTCGATGGCGACCTGCGCCTGCTTCATGGGCTTGGAGATCTTGTCGAACGGCACCACGATGCGGTTCTGGCTGAACGGCGTCGCGAGCACTGTGCCGTCCGCGGCGAGGATGCGCGACTGCTGTGCCAGCGGGTTCATCGCGAACGAGCCGGGCATCTCGTTGAAGAGCTTGATGCTGCCGTTGGTTGCCTGTCCCGCAGCGCCCAGGGCGGGCAGCGCCAGACAGGCCGCGATCAGCCCCATGGCCACCGCGGTGGCGATCAAAGCTCCGAGGAGGCTGAGCACGGTGCCGAGACGGGTCGCAACACGCATGGTGGGCAGCGTAACTGCCGAATCTGTCAGGAGCCGCATTCGGTGGGTCCGCATGATAGACGAATCGCGGAACGCGCACGTATAGTGCGAAAGGACTATTTGGGATTAGTCCTCGAGGATCTGGCGGCCGACCCGAACGGTCAATACAGTGACGACAGAACACGGGGCGCGAGGACGTAAAAATCCAAGCTGGGTGGGGAAGGCCGAGAAGAGAACATGACTGCTGTACTGCCGGACAAGGCGACCTGGGACGACAACTGGCCGGCGCGCGCGATGTGTCGGAGCGGATCCTCACCCGACGAACTCTTTGCCAAAGGTGCCGCCCAACAGTCCGCCAAGGCGATTTGCCAGCGGTGCCCCGTTGTTGCCGAGTGCCTTGCCGACGCGCTGGACAACCGCACCGAATACGGCGTCTGGGGCGGTATGACGGAGCGCGAGCGACGCGCGCTGTTGCGCCGCCGCCCCGACGTGCGTTCCTGGGCGCAGCTGTTCAAGCTCGCGCGCGCCGACGAAGCGCGAACCACCGACTGAGCCGAGGGGACAGGCGAACCCGAGCCAGGCGGACGCCTTCCTCGGCCACCGCTGATCAGCACCCTCCTCGAACGCAGCTAATCGGCCAGTTGTGCGCCGATGTCGCGCAACTGCTCCACGTCGTTGACGTCCTGGGCCGCCGCGGCGACCAGCACCTGGGGGATGGTCGGATGCGCGGCGGTGAACCGGCCGATCGCCGCCTCCTGCCGCACCGCCTGTGCCGCGTGCTCGGCGTGCAACCGCAGCAGCGCCGCCGTGTCGGCCGGTTGCCAGCCGGCGCCGGGGCGGTCGGCGAGTCCGTCCGCCTCCTCGGCTGCCGCCTCCGCCCGGCCCTCGCGCAGTGACGGCACCCGGGTGCGCTCCACGCGGTTGACGACCAGACCGGCCAGCGGCATACGCTCCTCGGCCAGCCGGCCGGCGAAGAACGACGCCTCGCGCAGCGCGTCGCGCTCCGGCGTGGCGACCACGACGAACGCCGTCGCCGCGTCGCTGAGCAGCGCGTAGGTCTGGTCGGCGCGCTCGCGGAAACCGCCGAACATCGAGTCCAGCGCCGCGACGAAAGTCTGCGCGTCGCGCAGCAGTTGGCCGCCGAGCACCTTCGACATCACCGCGGTCATCGTGGTGACACCGACCGACATGACCTTCAGATAGGCACGGCCGCCCGCCTTCGCCGGTGACATCAGCAGCCGGATGAACTTGCCGTCCAGGAACGACCCCAGCCGCTTCGGCGCGTCCAGGAAGTCCAGCGCCGAACGCGACGGGGGCGTGTCGACCACGATGAGATCCCAGCGGGCCGCGCCATCGGCCTGCTCGGCGTGCAGCTGGCCGAGCCGCTCCATCGCCATGTATTCCTGCGTGCCGGCGAACGAGCTGGAAACCGCTTGGTAGAAGGGGTTTTCTAGGATCTGCTGCGCCTTCTCCCGAGCGGCGTGCCGCAGCACCAGCTCGTCGAAGGTGCGCTTCATGTCGAGCATCATCGCGTCGAGCGAACCGCCCGCCGAAGCGTCGATCGACTCCACCGGTGCCGGCTCGTTGTCGAGGTGCTCGAGGCCCAGTGCCTGCGCAAGCCGCTTGGCCGGGTCAATGGTCAGCACCGCCACCGTGCGGCCCTGCTCGGCCGCTCGGATGGCGATCGCGGCCGCCGTCGTGGTCTTGCCGACGCCGCCGGAGCCGCAGCACACGATGGTGCGCACGGAGTCGTCGCGCAGGAGGGTGTCGATGTCGAGTGCGGGTGCCTGTGTCATGCGCCTGTCCCGTCTTCGGTCAACGCTGCGGTCAGCTCCAGCAGGCCGCCGGCATCCATGCCGCCGGGAATCATCGGCAGGTGATAGGTCGGCAGGCCGAGCTCCTCCAGTGCAGCGCGCTCGCGGTCCTGCAGGGCCAGCCGCTGAGTGAGGTCGAGACCGGTCTGCGTCAGGCCATTCAGCAACCGCGGCCCGACGCGCAGCCCGACCGCGGCGAGATCCTCGGCGAGCGGCGCCTCGTCGAAGCCGTCGGCGTTCAGCAGTTCCAGCGTCTTGTCGGTCACCGGGGGAGTGACCTCTTGATTGATCACGAGTGCACCGAGCGGCAGGGACAGCGCGCGCAGCTCCGCCGCCGCCTCGACCGTCTCCTGCACCGGCATCTCCTCCAGCAGGGTGACCAAGTGCACCACGGTCTGCGAGGACTGCAGCAGCGCGGTGATGGCGTCCGCCTGGTTCTTGATCGGGCCCACCTTGGCCAGGCCGGCCATCGCGTGGTTGACCCCGAGGAACTGGGCGACCCGGCCGGTGGGCGGGGCGTCGAGGACGACCGCGCCATACAAGTGGTCGCTGCGGGTGCCCCGTCGGCTGGGGCGGCGGCGGACCGCCTCGTAGACCTTGCCGATCAGCAGCACGTCGCGCAGGCCCGGGGCGACCGTGGTCGCGAAGTCGATGACGCCGAAGCGCTCCAGCATGCCGCCGGCCATGCCGAGTTTGTAGAACATCTGCAGGTATTCGAGGAGTGCGGCCTTCGGCTCGACGGACAACCCCATCACCTGGCCGCCGCCCGGGCCGGTGGCGACCTGTACCTCGTCGTCGCCGCGCAGCCGCGGCACGTCGAAGACACCGCTGATGCCTTGACGGCCCTCGACCTCGGCGACCAGCACCCGCTTGCCCTCGGTTGCCAGCGCCATCGCGAGGGCGGCGGCGACGGTGGTCTTGCCGGTGCCCCCCTTGCCCGTCACGATGTGCAGGCGCACGCCCTCCCAGTCGCCGATGGTCATGACCTCACGGTATCGGGGTGCTCAGGGCAGGATCGCGTCGACGGCCGCCACGGTGTGCGCGAAGTATGCCGAACGCGGATCGATCAACTCGAAGTGCCCGCAGCCGGCAAGGACCTGCAAGGACACTCCGTTGCCCACGGCCGCCTGGTAGCTCTCCGACACCTCGACCGGCACCCGGTCGTCGGCCGCACCGTGCACCAGCCGCACCGGCACCGGCGGTCGTCCGAGGAGGGCCGGGTCGGCGGCTCGCCATACGGCTTCCGGGGCGGAGCCGAACAGCGCTGCGGCTGCTCTTTCCCCCAGTCCCAGATCGCGCGTCAGGTGCAGGTCGACGCAGCCCGCCAGCGAAACGGCACCCGCAACGCCGAGATCCTGGTGCACCGCCCACGCCGCCAGGTGCCCGCCCGCCGAGTGGCCGAGCAGCACGATGCGGTCCGGCAGCTCCGGGTCGTGGCCGACGGCATCGGCCCCCGCCACCACGTCGGACGCCATGGCCGGCCAGTCCCCGGGGATGCGGCGGTATTCGATCGTCACGACGTGAAAACCATGCGCTGCCAAAGCCACCGACTGCATGCCGGCATGCGCGCGGTCGTATGCCGGCCGCCAGAACCCACCATGCAGCACCACGACGGTGACGTCGCGAGGAGTGCCGGAGGGCGCGCGCACGTCATACAGCTGGTCGGGAAGCCGGCCGTAGGCGACGGTGCGATCCGGCGGCGGCGCCGTCATCGAGAGGATGGACACGGCCTCCGACCCTACTGGCTGGTTGTGAGCCAGTTAACGTTCGAAACCGAAAGATTGCTACCGTCCGACGGCAGGTAACGAATCATCCGGAAAGAGGTTGCCACATGGTGCTCGAACCCCTTCGGCCCACCAAAGGCCAGGGCACCCCACACGTTGTCGTCATCGGAGCGGGCATGGTCGGGCTGTCGACCGCCTGGCACCTGCAGGAGCGCGGTGTGGAGGTCACGGTCGTGGAGCGGTCGGGGGTCGCTGCCGGCAGCTCGTGGGGCAACGCCGGCTGGGTGTCGCCCGGTCTGTGTGTGCCGCTGTCGGATCCGTCGGTGATCAAGTACGGCCTGAAGGCCCTGCTCGACCCCGACTCCCCGCTCTACATCCCGATGAAGCCGGACCCCAAGCTGGCCGCGTTCCTGCTCGGGTTCGCCCGGCGGTGCACGCCGGCGCAGTGGAAGCGGACGATGGACAAGTTCGTGCCGGTCAACCGCCGCGCGATCGAGGCCTACCAGTTCCTGGAGGACCACGGTGTGCAGGCGACGTCGCACGAGGCGCCGATCATGGCGGCCTTCCGGCGCGCTCAGGACGCGGCCGGGCTCGAGCACGAGGTGCGGCTGATCCGGGAGGCCGGGCTGGAGCTCGAGGCGACCGAGGTCGACAACGCGACGTTGCGCGCCGAGTTGCCGATCGTCAGCGCCGATGTCGAGAAGGCGATCCGGCTCGGCGGTCAGCGCTACATCAACCCCGGCGAGTATGTCGATGCGCTCGCGCACGCGGTCGCCGAGCGGGGCGGTCACATGGTGATCGGTTCCAATGCGCGGGCGCTGCGGCATGGTCCGGGCGGCGTGACGGTGGAGATGGTCAGTGGTGAGCCGATCTCCGGTGACGCCGTGGTGATCGCGACCGGTGCCTGGCTGCCCGAGCTGGCCAGGGTGTGCGGGGTGAAGATCCCGGTGCGGGCGGGACGCGGCTACAGCTTCTCGGTGTCGATCACCGACCCGGCGAACCGTCCGGTGCCCTGCCCGGTCTACTTCCCGTTCGAACGGGTGGCGTGCACGCCGCTCGGAGACCGGTTGCGGGTGGGCGGCACGATGGAGTTCGCCGGCACCGAGGAACCCCTGCACATCGAACGCGTCGACGCGATCGTCAAGAACGCCAAACCGCTGCTGTCCGGCGTGGACTGGGACGACCAGCAGGACACCTGGGTGGGTGGCCGCCCGGTCAGCGTCGACGGTCTGCCGCTCGTGGGTGCCACCCGGGTCCCGCGGGTGTTCGCCAACGGCGGCCACGGCATGTGGGGCATCACCCTCGGGCCGCTGTCCGGCCAGCTGCTGGCCGAGCAGATCGTCACCGGCGTCACGCCGCCCGAACTCCTCCCCTTCGACCCGACTCGGTGAGGAATAGGGTGACGGCATGACGACCTGGGAGTATGCAACCGTTCCATTGATAGTCCACGCCACCAAGCAGATCCTCGACCAGTGGGGCGAGGACGGCTGGGAGCTCGTCCAGGTGGTGCCCGGCCCCGACGGCAACAGCCTCGTTGCCTACCTCAAGCGTCCCAAGGAGCAGTGACAGATGTCCGCAGTTGAAGACCGTCTCGCCGAGCTGGGCCTGCAAGTGCCCGATGTCGCGGCACCCGTCGCGGCATACGTGCCCGTCGTCAAGGACGGCTGCCTCGTCTTCACCTCCGGCCAGTTGCCGATGGTCGACGGCAAACTGCAGGCGACGGGCAAGGTGGGCGCCGAGGTGAGCCAGGAGGATGCCGCCAAGCTCGCGGAGATCTGTGCCCTCAACGCGATCGCCGCCGTGAAGTCGGAGATCGGCGACCTGGACCAGGTCACCCGCGTCGTGAAGGTGGTCGGGTTCGTGGCCAGCGACCCGACCTTCACCGGGCAGCCGGCCGTGATCAACGGCGCCAGCGAACTGCTAGGCAAGGCGTTCGGGGAGCGGGGCGCGCACGCCCGTTCCGCCGTCGGTGTCGCATCCCTGCCGATGGACGCACCGGTCGAGGTCGAGATCACCGTCTCGGTGCAGTAGTTCCCGACGTCGTGACCTCGACGCACGACCTCGAGTTGCCTGGAGTCCTGCGGGACAACGCACTTGCCTGGCTGTCGACGCCGCCGCCGGAGCGCACCATCGCTCCGGCGCGCTTGGCGTCGACAGTCATGTTGTTGCGCGAGTCCTCTTCCGGTGCGGAGGTCTTCATGCAGCGGCGGGTGTCGTCCATGAAGTTCGCGCCGTCGATGTGGGTCTTTCCCGGTGGCGGGATGGATCCCCGCGACGAGGCACGGGATGTGCCGTGGGCCGGACCGTCCCCGCAGGACTGGGCACGGTTGATGGGCCTGCCCGAGCCGATCGCCCAGGCGCTCGTCATCGCCGCCGTGCGTGAGGTGTTCGAGGAGTGCGGCGTGCTGCTCGCCGGCCCGAGCACCGAGACGGTCGTGCTCGACGTCGCCGAACCGGACTGGCAGGCGGCCCGCGCCGCGTTGCTCGACCGCAGTGTCGCCTTCGGCGAACTGCTGGAGCACCGCGAACTGCGCCTCCGGTCGGACCTGTTGGCGCTCCAGGACCACTGGATCACGCCCGAGATGGAGCCGCGCCGCTACGACACCTGGTTCTTCTCCGCGCTGCTGCCCGAGCGGCAGGTCGCCGACGCCCACACGACGGAGGCGGAGGAGGCCGTATGGCGCCGCCCGGCCGACGTCCTCGCGCAGGCGAGGGCCGGGCAGGCCCGGATGTTCCCGCCGACGCGGGTTCAGCTAGAGCGGTTGGCGGCGTGGCCGGACCTGGCGCCGGCAACGGTGAGCCGCGCAGGGCTCACCGCCGTGATGCCTCAGCCGGTGCGGCTGGGCGAGCGGGTGGTGCTGCGCGCCCAGCTCAACGACTGAACCCGGCGCAACGGCCGGGGCCCCGGTCAGCCGTAGGCGAGAGCGCGAACCCGGGACAGGTCGCCGTTGAACCAGTCCTGGTCGATCGGTGAGTCGGTGTATTGCCACATCGTGTAGTAGAGCCAGCTGCCGGGCAGCGTTCCGGCCGTCGAGGCGTAGCGCGCGATCCACAGCGCGTTGCTCTGACTGAAGGCGGTCGAGTTGCCGGTGCACGTCTTCCACCAGCCGGTGGTCGTGTAGATGACGGCGTCCCGCCCGGTCCGGCGCTTGTATTCGGTGAGGAACGACCGGATCCAGCCGACCATGGACGACTGGGAAAGGCCGTAACACGTTGCGCCGTAAGGGTTGTACTCGATGTCGAGCATCCCCGGCAGCGTCTTGCCGTCCGCCGACCAGCCGCCTCCGTGCGACACGAAGTAGTCGGCCTGGGTCGTCCCGGAGGAGTTCGCGGGGTTGGCGAAGTGGTAGGCACCGCGGATCATGCCGACCTTGTAGCTGCCGTTGTACTGCTGCGCGAAGTAGGCGTTGGTGTAGTAGGTGCCCTCAGTGGCCTTCGTGTAGGCCCAGCGCACTCCGGCGCCCCACTGGGACGACCAGTTCACGTTGCCCTGGTATCCCGAGACGTCGATGCCCGGCGTCTGCGTCGCCGCCGCGTAGGGCCGCACCAGGGCAGCGCTGCGATTACTGCCGGCGTGCTGCTCCCAGCCGGCATACGCGCCGCCGGCTTCGGTGATGCCGGCGGCCCGGGCGGCCTTGGTCGGCTTCGGGTGATGCGGCGTGGCCGCACCGGCGGGACTCATGGTCGCGAGGAGCGCCAGTGCGGTGACGGCGGCACCGACGGCGGGCAGAGCTCTATTCATCGAGGATCCTTTGCGCAAAGCGATGGTAAGCGGAAGAGAGGCCAGGGAACCTCAGCTTTACCAACTTGCACAATATTCAC
This sequence comes from Flexivirga sp. YIM B11880, assembly GCF_058148645.1. Classification (NCBI taxonomy): domain Bacteria; kingdom Bacillati; phylum Actinomycetota; class Actinomycetes; order Micrococcales; family Dermacoccaceae; genus Flexivirga; species Flexivirga sp. YIM B11880. The sequence continues at coordinate 227,117 of NZ_JBMAMH010000004.1, read as the reverse complement.
TTTTGGTCCAACGCGTCACCAGCGTTAGGTAAAATTTTGACAAGCGGGCGCGGCGCGTCGACGGAAAACGTCATGGGTGTCGGGAGGAAGCGCGCCGGGCGAGATCAGCGCAGTGCAGCTCCTCCCCGGCCAGCACCCTCGTCGTCACCCGGGCGGTGAGCAGCGCGTCCGGACCCAGGGTGAACGGGTTCTCGTCGAGCACGACGAAATCGGCGGATCGCCCCGTGGCCAGCGTGCCGGTGACAGCTTCCCATTGCCCCGAGTAGGCGGCGTCGGCCGTCGCGTGGGCGACCGACTCGGTCAGCGGCAGCGCGAAATCGGGCAGGTTGGGCGGCAGCGCGGGGTCCAGCGCCGACCGGCGAGTACTGGCCACGAACAGGTTCGGCAGCGGCGGGTATGGCGCCGTCGGCGCGTCCGTGCCGAAGGCGAGCCGGGCCCCAGCGCCGGTGAACTCCGGCCAGGGATAACCACGCTCGACGCGCTCGTCACCGAGGTTCGCGCGCCACGTGTCCTGGATCGCCGGGTCGGAGTGCACCGGTTGCATCGACGCGATCACGCCCAGCCGCGCCAGCCGGGCGACGTTCTCCTCGGTCACCGTCTCGAGGTGCTCGATGCGGTGCCGGCGCGGGCGCGGGCCATTGACCTCCATCGCGTGCTCGAGTGCGGAGAGGGCGATGTCGGAGGCCTCGTCGCCGATCGCGTGCATCGCGATCTGCAGACCGGCGGCATCGGCGGCGACCACCACGGGGGTGAGCGCCTCGAGCGACCAGATGGGCCCGGGATGGCTGCCGTCGGCGAAGGGCTTCTTCATGGCCGCGGTGCAACTGTCGATCACCCCGTCGACCATGAGCTTGATGCCGTTGATTCTCAGCCACGGTCCGGTGAGCCGCTCGCGCAGCTCGATCACGTGCTCCAGCTGGGCGAGATCGGCCCGCGTGGAAGCGGTCCGGTCGATCACCCAGTGACCGGCGACGCGGATCGGCAACCGGCCCGCGCCGGCGGCCAGGGCACGCTCCAGCGCGCAGACCTCCGGCTCGCCGAGACCCATGTCGATCGCAGCCATGACACCGGCGGCACAGTAGTGCTCGAACGCGGCTGCAAGTGCGGCGTCGGCACTCTCGGTGGTTTCCACGCTCTCCAGGAAGTCCCGCATCAGCCCTAGTGATGCCGTCTCGTGCAGCAGGCCGGTCGCGACGCCGTCGGCGTCCCGGGTGATGGTGCCGCCGATCGGGTCAGGAGTTTCGTCGTCGATGCCCAGCTCGTGCAGCGCCGCCGTGTTGACCCAGCCGGTGTGCACGTCGTTGGAGATCAGGTAGACCGGCCGGTCGGGCACCGCTGCGTCGAGCATTCGCCGGTCCGGCATACGGCCCTGCAGCGGTGCATAGAGCCAGCTGCGTCCGACGACGCGTGCGGCATCGGGGTTCGCCGCGGCAGCCGCGGCGAGCCGCTGCTGTATGTCGGCCAGGTCGACCGCCGGCAGCAGATCGACCTGCTGCAGCGACGTGCCCAGGCCGAGCAGGTGCGTGTGCGCGTCGACGAATCCGGGCAGGACCAGCGCGCCGTCGAGCTCGACCACCCGGCCGTTGCCGGCGATCGCGTCCGCGCCGGCGACGTCTCCGACATACGCGATCAGACCGTCACGCACGACCAGCGACTCCGCCCAGGAGCCGTTCGCGGCATACACCATCCCGCCGCGGTAATGAACCGAACTCATGAGGCGAAGGACCTCCTCGCCGCGCGGTAGCGCGGCATCAGCAGTAGGTAGGCGATGCCCGGCAGGAAGGTGCCGACCCAGACCGACACGTCGACACCGCTGAGTCCGCCGGCGACCCAGCCGGTGTAGCTCGCGCCGCCCGAGAAGACGACGGATGCTGACATCGCGCTCAGGACGATGCCGCCGACCGCGCAGCCGATGCCGACGAGGTTGGCGCCGCCCGAATACCAGTAGGGGCTGGTCCGGCTCTCGTCGCACAGTCCGGGGCCGTCGTATCGATTGCGACGCAGGATCATGTCGGCGACATACACCGACATCACCGGGCCCAGTACGACGACGGCGAGCTGCAGCGCGTTCTGCACGGTGTCCAGGAAGTTGGAGACGAGCACCGCGTAGAGCGTCATGAGCGTGCCGACCGTGCCGTCGAGCAGCACCGTGCGGGTGCGCGGCCACTTGATGCCGACCACCTGCAGGGCCAGGCCTGAGCTGTATGCCGTCATCGCGTTGTTCGCCACGGTGCCGAGGATGACCGCGATCATGAAGACCGGGCCGAACCATGGCGGCAGAATGTGGTCGAGTGCACGCACGGGGTCGGACATGTCGAGCGCGGTCGCGGCCAGCACACCGACGATGGTGAAGATCATGTTCGGTATGGCGGAGCCGACCGCGGTCCACCACGCCACCGACGCCCCGGACGTCTTCGAGGGCAGATACCGGGCGAAGTCCGCGCTGTTGTTGTAGGACAACGGCGCCGACGCGATGGTGGCGACCGCCGCGGCCAGGCTGCCCCACAGCAGTGCGCCGTGCAACGGCTGCTTGGGGTGGTAGCCGAACTGCGCGTGCGCCAGCACATAGGCGGAGGCGATCACGAAGACGACCACCAGGCTCCAGGCCAGCGGCTGGTAGAGCCGCATGATCAGCCCGTGACCGTAGACGCTGATGGTCAGCGTCACCGCGGACACCACCAGGATCAGCAGGATCTTGACCGGATCAGCGGTGTCGACGCCCACCCGGTGAGCCAGTTCGAAGCTGACCACGGCGACCGTCGCCCAGTTGATCGCCAGGTAGCACACGCTGATGAACCAGCCGTTGACGAAGATCGCGACGCGGTTGGCCCGGGTGCCGAAGAGCGCGCGCATGATGACTTCGCTCGGTGTGCCGGCAGCTGGGCCGCTGGCGGCGACCACGCCGGTGAAGACGGTGAAGAGGCTGCCGACCACGATCGCGGCGATCGCCTGCCAGAGGGTCAGCCCGAACACCGCAATGAGCAGGCCGCCGACCAGCAGGTTGAGGTAGTTGACGTTGGGTGCCGCCCAGACCGCGAACAGTTCACGCGGCCGCCCGTGTCGCTCGGACTCGGGGATGTAGTCGATCCCGTGCGTCTCGACGCGGGTGGGTTGGTCGGGTATGGCGGTGGCGTCGTCATACGACTTGGTGGTGGTGGTCATCCGGGCTCTCCAGGGGTGCGGCCGCGGCAGCGGCTGAGGGGACGCTTCAGCACGTTAGGGATCCAAATCGTTTTGGGGAAGGGGGTACGGGCAGATATTCTTCGGCGCATGTCCGAGCGCGCCGTCCCACGCCGAGCACGGCCCACGATCCATGACGTCGCCCGCAAGGCCGGTGTCTCACCGACGACCGTGTCGCACACCTTCAGCGGCAACGGCACCGTCGCGCCCGCCACACGGGAGCGGGTCCGGCGCGCCGCGTCGGCGCTCGGCTACCGCCCGGACGTGCTCGCCAGCAGCCTGCGCAACAACCGGCTCGGAGTGATCGCGCTCGTGCTGCGCACCCTCGAGGACAATCCTCCCGAGGGCATCGACTACGTGCTGCAGTTCGTCGGTGCCGCTGCGGTGACCGCCATGCAGTTGGGCTACGGGCTGATGCTGGTCGCCGATCCGACCGCACCCGGCGCACCCGCGACGGCGATGGCGTGCGACGGCTTCATCGTCACCGAGCCGGTGCAGGACGACCCCCTCGTCGCGGTGCTGCAGAACGACGGACTCCCTTGCGTCGCAGTGGGTCGCGTACCGGGTCGCGACGATGTCGCCGCGCTCGACATCTTCACCGCACCGATCACCGATCGGGTGCTGGAGCGGCTGCGGGCGAGCGGTGCCCAGCGGATCGCGCTGCTCTCCGGGACCACGCCGAACGCCTGGAACCTCGACACCGAGACCGCGTACGAGGCGTGGGTGAGACCGCATCGCAGGACTGCGCTCGCCATACGGCGTCCCGAGCGCAGCGAGCTCGTGGGCGGGCGCGAGGCCGTCGACGAACTGTTCGACCGGGCCGACCCGCCGGACGGGATCTACTGTCTGACCGCCGAGCACGCCGCCGGCGTGCTGGATCGTTTACAGGAGAAGGGGATTGCGGTTCCCGACGAGGTGCAGGTGTTGTGCGGCTCTGACGCCACGCGTGTCCGGGCGACCGACCCGCAGATCACGGCGGTCGATCTGCAGCCGGAGTTGCTCGCCCAGCTCGCGGTGACCCGGCTGGTCAACCAGCTCGATGGCGCCGACCATCCCGAGCCCAGCGAGGCGGCCACCGGCCGCTTGGTGGAGCGTGCCTCGACCCGGCCCGCCGGAGGTGGACGCTAGCGTGGTTGCTCGTGACTGAATCTGTATGGCGCGGCGGCGCTCTCGGTGATCACGCCCGCGCCGTGCTCGCGCCCAACCCCGGGCCGATGACCCTCGACGGCACCAACACCTGGATCCTGCACGCACCGGGCGATGACCGCGCCGCCGTGGTCGATCCGGGTCCGCTCGACGAGGGGCACCTGCAGGCCGTGCTCCGCGAGGTCGACCGGCTCGGTGCCCGAATCGCGCTGACCCTGGTGACACATTGGCACCACGACCACACCGAATCCCTCGGCCGCTGGGCGCAGCTGACCGATGCACCGATCCGCGGCGGTGGGCACGGGAAGCCGTTCGCCGACGAGGAGCGGATCGTTCTCGGGTCATTGGAGATTCGGGTGCTCCGGACACCGGGCCACACAGCCGACTCGGTGTCCTTCCACCTGCCCGACGCGGACGTGCTGATCACCGGTGACACCGTGCTGGGCCGCGGCACGACGGTCGTGGCGCACCCGGACGGCGCACTCGGTCCCTACCTGGCGTCGCTGGACACGTTGTATGCCGTCGCGGCGGCTCGGCCCACGGCACTGGCACCCGCCCATGGCCCCGCGCACGCGGATGCGGCAGGCGTCATTGCGGCATACCGGCAGCATCGCGCCGAGCGCCTGGAGCAGGTCCGTGCGGCACTCGCCGCGGGTGACGCCGAGGCGCCGGACGTCGCACAGGCCGTCGTGGAGCGTGTCTATGCCGACGTGCCGCGCGAGGTCTGGCCGGCGGCGAAGGCGAGTGTGCAGGCGCAGCTGGACTATCTGGCTGGGTGACCGAGCCGGTCGGGGTCAGCCGGTCAGGGCGGCAAGGACCACACTGATGTTGTCAGCGCCGCCGGAGGCGTTGGCGAATTCGACCAGTCCGTCGGTGATTTCGGCCGGCGCGTCACCCCGAGTGGAGCGGATCCGCTGCACCAGGTCCCAGAGATCGGCGGGCGCTGAGCAGTAGTTCCAGAGGCCGTCGCTGCACACGATCAGCCAGCCGGGCTCCTCGGCGAACAGGTGCGCCAGGTGTGGCGTGACGTCCGCGGGCGCGGTGCGGCCCAGCCACCGCGTGATCGCGTGGGCGTTGGGTGCGTTCTCGGCGTTCTCCCGCGGCACACCGCGACGGATGAGTTCGTTGGCCATCGAGTCGTCCTGCCCCAGTTGCACCGCGCGCTCCGGCCCGGCGGCCGGGATCCAGTAGACCCGGCTGTCGCCGACGTTGCCGCCGACGATCAGGTTGTCCTCGACGACGGCAGCGGCCATTGTGCAGGAGGGGGGCGTCGGATCGTCCTCCACCGCGGTCGCCGCCGCAGCGCTGCGGCCCGCCTCTGCAGCCTCTGCGAACGCCTGCGCCGCCGTCTCGAGCCAGCTCTCGACGGGCACGTCGCTGCGCGGCATGGGCTCGGACAACCGCTCCATCGCGGCGATCGAGGCCGCCTGGGACGCCAGTTGTGACTCGGTGGAGGTGGATACTCCGTCACACACCACGAGGACCGCGCGGGCACCGACCTCCGCAGAGGCCGCGAGCGCGATCGAGTCCTCGTTGCGGTGGTGCCGGCGCCCGATGTCGGACTGGCCGGCGACCCACGAATGGGTGGACAGCACAACGTGGTTGCGCGGATCCTCCGCAGCGTGGCTGTTGTCCACTCGTGTGCCCTTTCTTCCGCCGCTCACCTTGGTGCCCAGAGCAGACGGCACCAGGGCACCGGTGGTTCCCCCGGTCGGCGAGGTCAGTATGCCGGATCGGTTGCCGCCCGCGCGGCCATCGCGTGCGGTCTCGGCGGGTGGTGTCAGCGGGTGGTGTCAGCGCGCGCGGCGCTGCAGCCGCTCGGTGTCGATCAGCGTGACGGCCCGAGCCTCGAGCTTGATCCACCCGCGCGAGGAGAAGTCCGCGAGGGCCTTGTTGACGGTCTCGCGGGAGGCGCCGACCAGCTGGGCGAGTTCCTCCTGCGTGAGGTCGTGGGCGACGAGCGTGCCTTCGTCCGACGGCTTGCCGAACCGGCGTGACAGGTCCAGCAGCGCCTTGGCGACACGGCCCGGGACGTCGGTGAAGACCAGGTCACCGAGTGCCTCGTTGGTGCGTCGCAGCCGCGCGGCCAGCGCGGAGAGCATGGTCATCGCCACCTCCGGGCGCGTGCCGAGGAAGGCGGTCATGTCCGGATGCGACAGACCGACCAGCTCGGTGTCCGCGATGGCGGTCGCAGTGGCGGTGCGCGGACCGGGGTCGAAAAGGCTCAGCTCGCCGAGCATTTCGCCCTCGCCGAGAATCGCCAGGAGGTTTTCCCGGCCGTCCGGCGAGCGGCGTCCCAGCTTGATCTTGCCGGACGTGATGACATACAGGGAGTCGCCCTGCTCGCCCTCGTGAAACAGCTCCTGGCCCCGCGCGAACTTGCTGCGGGTCATCGTCGAGAGCAACGCCTCCGCGGCGTCGTCGTCCAGAGCGGCGAACAGTGGCGCTTTGCGCACGGCCTCAGTATCCACGCCTGCAGTCTGCCACGACGTGGCTGCCGAAGTTGCGCAGCTCACACGCCATGCCGTCGAACCGCGTGCCGCGGACGCACTCCGGGGGCCCGGCCGTCGGGACATCGCCCGTCGGTCCCCGCGGCTAGGCTCGGCGACGTGAAGCGCATCGACGTCTCGGCCGAGTCCGACCTCGCCCGCACCCGCCGGGCTCGCAAGATGTTCCGTGCACTGGCGCAGCAGTTCCCGCACGCTCACTGCGAGCTCGACTTCCGCACGCCGCTCGAGTTGCTGGTCGCGACGATCCTGTCCGCGCAGACCACCGACGTGGGCGTCAACAAAGTGACGCCCACCCTGTTCGCGCGCTACCCGGACGCCGCGGCCTATGCCGCCGCCGACCGCGACGAGTTGGAGAAGCTGCTCAAACCCACCGGCTTCTTCCGCGCCAAGACCAACTCGGTGATCACGCTCGGCCAGGCACTGGTCGAGCGCTTCGAGGGCCAGGTGCCGGCTCGGCTCGACGACCTGGTCACGCTGCCGGGAGTCGGTCGCAAGACCGCGTTCGTCGTGCTGGCCAACGCGTTCGGGCAGCCTGGGGTCACCGTCGACACGCACTTCGGACGTGTGGTGCGGCGGATGGGCTGGACGGGCCAGGAGGATCCGGTCAAGGTCGAGCACGCGATCGGCGCGATGTTCCCGCGCAACGACTGGACTCATCTGAGCCACGTGCTGATCTTCCACGGCCGGCGCATCTGTCACGCGAAGCGCCCGGCGTGCGGTGTGTGCCCGGTGGCGCGGTGGTGCCCGTCATACGGCGTGGGGGAGACCGACCCCGACAAGGCGCGCAAGCTGCTGAAATTCGAGCTCGCACCGGGCGCCGAGCGCCCGGCCGGAGTTCCCGAGCCCGCCGCGGTGTCGCCTGTATGACGGCACAGGTCACCGGCGTGCCGGAGCCGGGCTGGTTACAGGACCTGGACCGCCGGGCACACGCGTCGTCGTTCGCCGCGAAGCTGCCGCCCGCTCGGGGCCGCGCGTCCGCGGTGCTGATGCTCTTCGGGCCGGCCGGCGACGGCGGCGAGGACGTCGTGCTGACCGAGCGTGCGGCGACGCTGCGCAAGCATGCCGGGCAGGTGTCGTTCCCGGGTGGTGGCGCGGACCCCGGCGACACCTCCCTGGTCGACACGGCGCTGCGCGAGGCTCGCGAGGAGATCGGCCTGTCGCCCGACGGTGTGCAGGTGATCGGCGAGTTGCCGGTGCTGCCGCTCAGCGTGACCGGGTTCCAGGTCACTCCGGTCGCCGCCTGGTGGCACACCCCGTCGGCGATCGGCGTGGTCGACACAGCGGAGGTCGCCCGGGTCGAGCGGGTGCCGCTCGGGGAGCTGGTCGACCCGGCGCACCGCTTCACCGCGGTCCATCCGGCCCGGTCCTTCGACGCACCGGCCTTCGAGGTCGACGGGCTCTACATCTGGGGCTTCACCGCGATCCTGCTCGACGCGACGTTGCGCCTCGCCGGGCTGGAAGTGCCGTGGGACCACGGGGACAGGCGTCCGGTGCCGGAGCGCTACTTCCGGTCCTGAGCTGTCCCGGTTGCGCGCTGCGGACGTGTGGAGTCAGACCTTCGGCGGCTTGATCGCGGCGACGGTGCGCTGCGCGTTGTCGATGGTGCGCGCCGGCTTGCCCTTGACCTTCTTCAACGCGGTGATGCCCAGCAGGGCGAGGATCAGGGTGATGACGAGCAGCAGACCCGAGGTGATCAGCAGCCCGATCCACAGCTGCAAGCCGGCCGCGTGCAGGCCCCAGGCGAGCGTGAGCAGCAGGAAGCCGAGCAGGTAGAGCCCGAACAGCCCGGCGCCCGCGAGCAGGCCCGCGCCCTTGCCGCCCTTGGCGACATCGGCCTTGATTTCCACCTTGGCCAGCGCGATCTCGTCCTTGACGATCGTCTTCAGGTCGGCGGAGGCGTCGGCGACCAACTGGCCGAGAGTCCGCTCCGTGCCCTTGGTGGTCTGGGCCATCGATTGCTCCTCGTGGTGGTTGTCTGCTCGCTCTTCAGGCTGCCTACGCGTGCCAGCATAAAGTGATCGAACCCCTCGGTACCTTAGTCGGGGTCCGGCGGGATGGCAGCCCGGGCAGCGCGCAGCGTCAGCGGGCGGGTGGCGAGCCTGCTTCGGCGGCGTAGCAGTCCGGTACCCCGTCACCGTCCTCGTCACGCGACTCGATCTCGTGGATCCTGCGGTATGTCGCATTGCGCAGCCGCAAACACACCGACGCCAGCAGCGCGGCGAGGACCGAGCCGCCGAGGACGCCCAGCTTCACGTGGTCGTCGGTGGCCGTCCCACCCCCGAACGCCAGCTCACCGATGAGCAAAGACACGGTGAACCCGACACCGGCCAGCATCGCCAGGCCGAAGATGTCCGGCCAGGCCAGCTCGTCGTCGAGTTCGGCCCGGGTCAGCCGCACGGTGAGGAACGTGCCGCCGAAGACGCCGATCGTCTTGCCGATGACCAACCCAATGGCGACGCCGACCAGTACCGGGTCGTGGATCGCCGCGCCCAGGCCGCCACCGACCACGGTGACGCCCGCAGCGCAGAAGGCGAATGCCGGCACGCACCAGCCGGCCGAGAACGGCCGCATCCACCGGTCGAGGCGCTCGCCGAGGGAGACGGGTTCGCCGGGTGTCGGGGTCACCGGCACCAGCAGGCCGAGCGCGACGCCGGCCACCGTCGCGTGCACGCCGGAGTTGAGCGTCGCCAGCCAGGCGACCAGCGCGATCACAATGAGCAGCAACGGATTTCGGGTATGCCGCAGCGCCAGCGCGAAGCAGCCCAGGGCTGCCACGGCGAGGAGGAGCCAGCCGATACTGATCGTGCTGGTGTAGAAGAACGCGATGATCGTGATGGCGATCAGGTCGTCCACCACCGCGAGGGTGAGCAGGAAGGACCGCAGCGCGCTGGGCAGGTGGGTGCCGATCACGGCGAGCACCGCCAGCGCGAAGGCGATGTCCGTCGCGGTGGGGATCGCCCAGCCGCGGAGTTCGCCTGCGCCATACAGCTGCCAGCCGGCGTAGAGGATCGCCGGGAGTGCGACGCCGGTGCACGCGGCGACGATCGGAACGGCCGCCTTGCCGGGGTCGCGCAGCTCGCCGTGCGTGAACTCGTGTTTGAGCTCCAGGCCGGCCAGCAAGAAGAAGATCGCGAGGAACCCGTCAGACGTCCAGTGCGCGAGACTCATGCCCAGATGCAGGAAGTGCGGTCCGACTTCGGTCGCTACCAGCCGGTGGTATCCGTCCCGCCACGGGGAATTGGCCCAGACCAGTGCGGCGAGGGCGGCGACGAGTAACAGGGCGCCGCCGACGGTCTCCTGGCGCAGCAGCGCGGCGACACGGCGGGCCTCGGGCCACTCACCGCGGGAGAACACACGGCGGATGGGGTGAATGGTCATGGGACCTTTCAGGGTAGGCGGATGACGTCGCCGACCAGCCTTCCCGGCACACCGACACTCATTTTACCGTGCGGCGGTGTGGACCATCAGTGAGCCGCTGGAGGGCCCGAGCGGTCAGTCGGTGAAACCGATGGTCTGCGCGGCGGTGCGGAAGGTGAAGGTGCAGACCGCGTCAGCCGGCTCGAAGCTGCCGACGAACTGGCCGAACAGCTCGAAGCTGATCGCACCGAAGACCTGCGTCCAGGCGGCGGCGAAGCGCAGCAGGACCGACTCCGGCAGCTCGGTCGCGAGCGCGGCCCGCAGCTCGCGCGCCTGGCGTCGCAGCGTGCTGCCCGTGGGTGGCAGCGGCCGGTCGGTGAGTTGCCCTGCTGTCCACGCAGCCTCGATGAGTCGTATGGCGGCAGCCGGCGTGCGGGCGGCGTCGGTGACGGTCTCCTGCGGCGCGCGGTAGCCCGGCACCGGTGATCCGTAGAGCAAGGCGTACTGGTGGGGGTGCTCGCGTGCCCATCGGTGGATGGCGTCGCACAGTGCGATGAACCGGCGACCCGGTGCGGCCCGACCGGCAGCCGCGCCCTCGGCCACCTCGGCCAGATCGCGGTAGCCCTCCACGATGAGCGCGGTGAGCAGGTCGTCGCGGCTCGGCACGTAGCGATAGACCGCGGAGGAGACCACGCCGAGGTCGCGGGCGACAGCACGCAGCGAGAGGGCGGCTGCTCCCTGCTCGGCAAGTTGCCGGCGTCCGGAGTCGAGGATCCGCTCCATGGTGTCGATGCGTGCGCGTTCACGAGGAGTCCGATTCATGAGGCCCATGCTCGCAAGAGCGAGCACCTCACACAACAGAGAGCACCGCTCTTGTTTTGGGATGTCCAGTGTGCTTGACTGATTGCGAGAGCGGTGCTCTCGAAACTTCGGAAAGGTGTTGCCATGACTTCTCAACTCGACCGGTCGACCCGCGTGATGAACGTGGTCGTCAAGGCGCTGTCTCGCCTCGGCATCAGTGCGTTCGGTGCAAAGGAACTCGTCGTCGTGGGGCGCCGGACCGGCCGCCCGCACAGCACGCCGGTGAACCCCGTGGAGCTGAACGGCACGCTCTACCTCCTCGCGCCCCGCGGGCAGACGCAGTGGGTGCGCAATGTCCCACGATCCTCGGGTCACGTTGCGCAGCGGACGGACCGAGGCGTCATACAGCGCGCACGAGGTGCACGGTGTGGCCGCCGTGCCCGTGATGCGGCACTACCTGGGGCGGTGGGCGTGGGAGGTCGGCAAGTTCTTCCCCGAGGGCGTGACAGCGAAGTCGACCGACGCCGAGATCGAGACCGTGATTCCGGATCACCCCGTCTTCCGCCTCGAGCGAGTGTGAGCCCGCCGGGTGGCCCGGCATACAACCCGAACGCATGACGTTGTCGGTTCGGTGCGAAAGACTGGGCGTATGCCGTTGACCGATCAGGAGATCGAGCAGCTGTCCGCGTCCGAACGGCTCGCCCTGATTCGCCGGCTGCGACGGGGGACCGTTGAGCCGGTGCGTGCATCCGCGGCGCGCCACTGGCGTCTGCGTCGCGCCGTCGCGCTCACCGTCACCGCTGTGGCGACCGCGCTGCTGGTGCCGTGGACGGCGTACCTCGGGGTCCACCTCCCCGAGCACTACGAGTCGCACGCCTGGGCGCTGACCTGGGTGGGCTTCGACGTGCTGCTCATGGTCATGTTCGGGCTGACGGCGTTCTTCGCGTGGAAGAAGCGGATGCTCGTGATGCTCACGTCGTTCGCGGCCGGCGTGCTGCTGTTCGCCGATGCGTGGTTCGACATCACGACGGCCGACCGCACGACGATGCCCTACTCGGTGGCGGAGGCGGCGGTCGTCGAGATCCCGCTCGCGATCTTCCTGATCGGTATGGCGATCAGCATCGCGTGGCGACTGACCCGACTGCTCAATGCGGCGACCGGACACGGAGCCGCAGGGCGCTGGCGGATGCCGATCCACTCCGACGTCATCTCCGACTCGCCGGAGGACCTCGTGCGCGAGACCGCACAGCAGGATTGACATCCCCGCCGGTAAGTGGAAACTTACCGTTCGTGACAACTTACCAAGACGCGTGGGCCGTGTTGTCCGACCCCAGCCGGCGAGCCATCGTGGAGGCGCTCGCCGACGAACCTCGTGCCGTGGGCGAGCTCGCGGCCGAGCTGCCGATCAGCAGGCCCGCGGTCTCCCAACACCTCAAGGTGCTCAAGGATGCCGGCCTCGTTGCAGAGCAACCGGCGGGCACCCGGCGGGTCTACCGCCTCAACCCGGTTGCGGTCGAGGCACTGCGTGACCAGTTGGACGCGTTCTGGGCACGCACGCTCGCCCGTTTCGGCGAGCAGGCGAGGGAATCGAAGGGACAGACGACATGACGACGACAACGCCCGAAGTGGTGCGCACCGTGACGGTGCCGCTGCCGGTCGACGACGCATTCCGGATCTTCACCGAACAGTTCGACCTGATCAAACCGCGCGAGCACAACCTGATGCAGGTGCCCGTCGCCCGCACCGTCATGGAGGTCCGGCCCGGTGGCCGGATCCTGGACGAGGCCGAGGACGGCACGCAGTGCGTCTGGGGCGAGGTGATCGCCGTCGAGCCCCCGGACCTGCTGCGCTTCGCATGGCTGATCGGGCCGGACTGGCACGTGCAGGCGCGCGAGAACGCCAGCGAGGTCGAGGTCCGATTCACACCGGACGGCGACGGCACGTTGGTGTCGCTGCGGCACTTCCGGCTCGACCAGCACGGTCCCGGGTGGCAGAGCATGCCCGAGGCGCTCGGCGGCGACGGCGGCTGGCCGCTCTACCTCGCCCGGTTCGCCGAACTGGCCGGTGCTGCCGCAGAGGTCTGACGCAGCGCTGCGGCGTCATACCGCGTGTGGCGAGCGCTCGGGACCGCCCTATCCTCGGGTGGTCCCGACCAGCACGAGGAGTGCGACCTGCAGATGACCGCTGAGCTGACGCGCCTGCTGGTGTTGCCCGGCGTCGCCGAAGCGGTCGACGCCGCCCGGGAGGCGTGCACCCGGTTGCGCTGGCACCAGGCGCTGCGCCGGCGGATCCCTGAGGTCGCGGCCGAGTCGCGGGTGCGCGGCGCGCGAGCCAGCGCGTTCCTCGAGGGCGCGGAATTCCCGGTGCCGCTGGTGCGAGACGTCATACGGGGCGCCCTGGCGCTCGAGCACGACGGTCCGGGGGAGCGGGTGCTGCGCGGCGCCATTCACGCGACCGCCGCCACTGAGCAGGTGCGTCCGATCGCGCTCACCGCGCCGGCTCAGGCACTGGCCCGGTTGCACACGGCAGCCGCCGCCGGGCTGGCGGCGGCCGACCAGCTCGGACGCCCCCGACTGGCCGGGGAGACCTCGGCCGAACTGAAGGACGTCGGTCCGCCTCCGGAGGCGGCCACCGCGGCGGCGCGACTGCGTGGCGTCGTCGAACTGATCGGCTCCGCCGAGGACCAGCCGGGAGTGCTGGTCGCGGGCATCGTGCACGCGGAGATCGCCTCCGCGCGGCCGTTCGCGCGGGGCAACGGGGTGGTGGCACGGGCGCTGGAGCGCGTGCTGCTGCAGGTCCTGGGCGTCGACCCGACCGGTGTCGTCGTCAGCGAAGCGGGCTACTCCCGCCAGGGTGCCGTCGCCTACCAGGGCGCGCTCGCGGCATACGCCACGGGCCGGCCGGACGGGGTCGGGCTGTGGCTGCAGCACTACGCGGAGGCGGTGATCGCGGGCGCCGCGGAGGCCTCCGACATCGCCGACGCGGTGCTCGCCGGGCGGCTCACCACTGGCTGAGCCGAGGGTGGATTGTCCGCCTCCGGCGCGCCGGATACAAGTCTTGTATGACGACTCCGATGGGAGTAAACCTGATCCCACGAACGACGGATGGGAATCCGACGACCACCGCTATCGAAACCGGCACCCACGCGGAGACAGTCCACGTTATGGACCGCTCGTCCGGGGCCTTGCGCCGCGGCGACAAACCTTGAGGATGCACGCCTGGTAACCGGAGGTAGAAAGCGGTTGAGGGCCTCGCCACTCCACGTGGCGGGGCCCTCGTCCCGTCTTCGGATCGTTCTCGTCCGCCGTAGCGGTTCTTCTCCGGCATAGTTCGCGGGCTCGGACGGGCGGCCCGGAAATTATCCGCTCGCCGGCGGGATGCGGCGAAAACCGTTGTGTTCCTTACCAAACGCACCTACTTCTGCGTAGGGTAAGGATTTCTTATGGGATCGCGTGAGGCCATTGTCTTGTGCCGCAACGCGTTTCACACTGGATGACGAAGCGCTCCCTTCCAGGTCGAAGCGCCGCAGCGGGTTCCTAACCCCCCCCCGGGGACCCGGTGCACACAGAAGGCCCCCGCCCACCCCCCCCGGCGGGGGTCTTCTAGTGTCCACCGGCCAGAGCCGGTGCGCCCTTGCAGCGAATGCCGACCGACACACCTCCGGTCCCCTCATCCACACCCCGGTGGCGTGCCGGCCGACATCCACAGGTAGCGACGTGCGGACTGCCGTTTCGGTTCCACCGGCTCCACGCTCGAGCCATGGACGACGTGAGAACCATCGCGGTGCTGGGCGGCGGCACCGGTGCCGGAGCGACGACGATGTTGGTCGCGCTCGCGATGCGGGCGACTGCTGCCGGTCGCGATGTAGCGGTCATCGATGCCGATGCCTGCGGCGGAGGCATCGACGTCGCGTTCGGGATCGAGACCGAGTCCGGGGTGCGCTGGGAGGACCTGCTCGGCTCCGACGGCCCGCTCGACGGCCGGCGCCTCGCCGAGCGATTGCCGGCGTACCCCGACGGGCCACCCGTGCTGTCCTTCGGGCGGCAATGGTGTGCGCTGCCCGATGAGCTGCTCGAGCGGGCGCTCGCCGCCCTCAGTGGGGTCAACGAGCTGACTTTCGTCGATCTCGGCCGGGACACGACGGCGATGCAGTCGCTCCGTTGCGACGAGCTGCTCTTGGTCGGCCGGGGCACGCCGTGCGGGCTGGCGGCCGCCGGCGCCACCGCCCAGCGCTTGGAGTGCTCTCCGCGGTTGATCGTGCGCGGGCTGCCCGAGCCGCGCGCCCGCGATGCGGCGGAGGCACTCGCCCTGGACTTCGCGGGCTGCCTGCCCGAGGACCGCCATCTCGCCGGTGATTCCGACCGTGGCGTGCCGCCGGGCTCACGTGCCCGGTCGGCATATGCCGGCGCGTGCGACCGCCTGCTGCGCGACCTGCTCCTGCCGGAGGTGGAGGCGTCATGACGGACAGAGACGTCGCGGTGGGTGACGCGCTCTGGGCCGAGATCCGGGACGGGCGTTCGCCGACCCCGGAGACCGTCGACGGGCTCGCCGCGGTCGACGCCGCCGTGCTCGGGGAGCACAGCGTCCACACCCTCGCCGGGCGGCTTCGTTCCGACGTCTTCGGCGCCGGACCGCTCGACCCCTTGCTGGGGGTGCCCGGCGTCACCGATGTGCTGGTCAACGGCGTGGAGGGAGTGTGGCTGGACCGCGGGCACGGGCTGGAGCGAACCGACGTCGAGATCCGGGAGCCGGCTGCGGTGCGCCGGCTCGCAGTCCGGCTGGCCACCCGCGCCGGGCGCCGGCTCGACGAGACCGTGCCCTACGTCGACGGACTGCTCCCCGGCGGCGTGCGCTTGCACGCCGTGCTGCCACCGCTCGTCGAGGGCGCCGCACACATCAGTCTCCGGGTGCCCCGCCGGCATCCGCCCGGTCTGGAAGAGCTGGCGGTCACCGGCACGTGCGATCGGCGTGGCCTCGACGTGCTGCGCCGGATCGTCGCCGGACGACTGGCCTTCGTGGTCAGCGGCGGCACCGGCTCCGGGAAGACGACACTGCTCGCGTCGATGCTGGCCGAGGTGGCCCACGCCGAGCGCATCGTGATCGTCGAGGACGTCCGGGAGCTGCAGGTGGACCACCCGCACGTGGTGCGTCTCGAGAGCCGCGCGCCCAATGTCGAAGGCCGGGGCGAGATCTCGTTGTCGACCCTGGTCCGGCAGTCGTTGCGCATGCGGCCTGACCGGCTGGTCGTCGGTGAGGTCCGCGGCGGCGAAGTGCGAGAACTGCTCAGCGCGCTCAACACCGGCCACGAAGGTGGCTGCGGGACGGTGCACGCCAACACGAGCGCCGACGTGCTGGCACGGTTCGAGGCGCTCGGTGCGCTCGCCGGTATGTCGGGCGACGCGGTGCGTTCCCAACTGGCATCCGCGGTCCAGGTCGTCGTCCATCTGCGCCGGGAAAGCACCGGCCGTGCCGTCGCGGAGATCGGCGTGATCGGCTGGCACGACGGGCGGTTGCGTGTGACGCCGGCCCTGCGCCGGATCGACGGCGTGCTGTGCGAGGCGCCCGGCTGGCCGCTGCTGTCGGCGTTGCTCGGGCTGGCGGGGCGGCTCTCGTGATGCTGTTGGCCGCCGCCTGCCTGTGCCTCGCCATTGTCGCGTGGCCGCTGCGGGAAGCCCCCGTCATACCGCCTCGGGAGGGGGGTCGGGCGATCCGTCGGCTGCGGCGGCGACGAAAGCCGGTCAGCGACCTGGAGGCGGTCACGGCCATGCTCGAGGGCATCGCGCCGGCGCTCGCCGCCGGCGTTGCGCCGGCGACTGCGGTGTCGACATCTGCCTCGCTGGCCGCTGCGCGAGTGTCGCGCGCGGGACTACGGGAGGACCTCGGCCGCCTCGCGCGGGAGTCGGCCACCGGCGCGGAGCTTGCTCCGCTGTGGGCCCAGATGTACGCCCGGCACCGGCTCCCGGCGCTCGATGACATCGCCCGCGCCTGGGCGCTCTCCGAACAACTCGGCTGCCCGATCGGAGCCGCGCTGGGCGCGGCGACGGCGATGATGCGCGAGCAGGCCGATCTGGAGCGGCGGATCGCCGCCGCGACGGCCGGTCCCCGCGCGACGATGCAACTGCTGACGGTGCTGCCCGTCCTCGGCGTCGTCATCGCCTCGCTCATCGGGGTCCCGCCCTGGCAGCTCTATGCCGGGACGCTCGGCCTGACCGTGCTGGTCCTGGGGGCGCTGTTCGTGACGTCCGGGCGGTTGCTGACCCGTCGCATGATTCGGCGGGCGACCGCACCGGCGGCGTTGTCATGACTGTGGTCGCCGCGCTCGCGCTGGCCCTCGTGCCACTCGTGTGGCCGGCCGACATGAGGCGGCGCTACCCCCCGGTGGCGTGGCCGTCACCTGCGACCGGGAAGTCCGCGCCGGTGCACGCGCGCACGGAGGACGTGCTCAGTGTCGCGAGTGCTCTCGATCTGATGGCGCTCGCGCTGAGCAGCGGCGTGCCGCTCGTGCTCGCCGTCGAGGAAGTGGCGACGCGCTCCGGGCCGGTCGTCGCGGCCCATCTGCAGCAAGTGATCGCTGCGCTGCGGTGGGGCGTCGAGGACGCTGCCGCCTGGGACGGACTGCCGGACGTATGGCGCCCCGCCGGCCACGCCGTCGCGCTCGCCGGGATGGCCGGAGTGCCACCTGCCGGTTTGCTCGCCCGCGCTGCCGCCGATGTGCGCCGTGCCGAGCAGCGACGGATCGAGGAAGCCGCCGGCCGGCTGTCGGTGCTGGTCGTCATACCGCTCGGACTGTGCTTTCTACCGGCATTCGCGCTGCTCACCGTCGTGCCGGTGATCGCGGCGCTCGCCGGCGACCTGCTCGCGGGAGCGGCGTGACATCACAGAGCTGCGCCGAACGTGGCGCATGAAAACCGCTCTCGCAGAGGGCGACTCACATCAAAGGGAGATAACACATGTCACAGAGAACACTCCGGCTCGGCGTGCGGTTGCAAAGTCGACTGATGCGGCTGGTCACCGCGCCCAAGGACCGTCGCGACAGCGGCATGACCACGGCCGAATACGCCGTGGGCACGCTGGCAGCGGTGGCCTTCGCGGCCGTGCTGATGGTCGTCGTGAAATCCGGCGCGGTGAAGTCCGCACTCACCGGCATCATCCAGACGGCGCTGAGCGTCGGTTCCTGATGCGGGCCCGGTGGTCGCGGCGCTCGCGGCGTCGTCGCCCCGAGGGCGGGATGGTCACTGCTGAGCTCGCGGCCACCATCCCGGCGCTGGTGTTCGTGCTCCTGCTCGCGGTCAACGCCGTGCTGATCGGCATGAACCAGGTGCGGTGCGTCGACGCCGCGCGCATCGCGGCGCGCGCCGCCGCACGAGGCGACAGCGCGGCTGCCGTGCAGGAAGTCGGCGCCCGCGCGGGACCCGCGGGCAGCGCGGTGTCCGTCACCGCCGGCGGCGCTGAGGTCACCGTCACTGTCATCGCGCCGGTGCCCGGCCCGTTCGGCTGGCTCGTCGGCGGACACCCATTGCGGGCCGCCGCGACCACACCGGTCGAGGACGCGGAGTCGGCGTCGTGAGCAGTGAGCCGACACCTGCCGACGGTGGCCGCCGGTTCCCATCGCCCCATCGCGGCCGGCTGTCACGGGAACGTCACATCCGTGACCGGGGGTCGGGGACCGTGCTGGTGGTGGGCGCCATCGGAGTGCTGGCGGTCGTCCTGATCGCAGCCCTGGCCCTGCTGTCGGCGGTCATCGCCAGTCATCGCGCGCGAGCGGCCGCCGACCTCGCGGCACTCGCCGCCGCTCGACTGCTGGTCGACGGTGCGGCCGCCAGTGACGCCTGTGCGCTCGCCTCGAGCGTCGCAGCCCGCAATGGATCTCTGCTCGTCGCGTGCACAGCCGTCGGTGACGACGCGTCCGTCACGGTCGCGAGCAGCGCCAGGTGGCCCGGGTTGGGGCCGGCGCGGGCACGCGCCCGTGCCGGGCCGGACCCGCCTCCGGTGTCGGGTGGCGGGCCGTGAGCCGCGGCTACTCGCAGACGCCGCCACCCTTGGCGCGCCACCACGTCGCCCAGTCACTGTCCGCGTCCGCGCTGTAGAGGTCTGGATGATGGGTGATGCCGGCAGCGTAGACGCCGGTATAGCGACAGCCCTTGGCCCGCATGAACGGCTTGAGATCATCCTGTGCGGTCAGCACGCCGGCATGGGCCATGCCCGTCAGCGTGTTGATGACCAGCCCCGCACGGCGGCCGCGTTTGAGAAGCAACCGGAGCCGCTCGTCGTTCTCCCGTGTCGCGAGCCGTGAGACGAGATAAGTCGCCAGCTGCCGGGTCAACGGATCCTGTGCGCTGGTGCACACGTCCGCTGCGGCGTCGCAAATGGCGGCGGCGAACGGACTGAAGTAGATCAGCGTCGCGGCGTGGTGGCGCAGGCCGAACTGCTCGCTGGTGAGAACGAGCCGCAGCAGTTCGGGCAGCACGCTGCCCGTCGGGTGGTCCGGCCACGAGTTGGCCATCGCGGCACGGGTGTAGGTCGCGATCTCGTCGCCGACGTGCCGGTCATCCCGATGCCCGGTCAGCCGGGACATCGGGTGCACTTCGGCGTCGATCCTCTGCAGGATCGGCACGCCGAGTGCCTCCGGGAGCGCCGCGGCGAGGCTGGCCAGCGGCTCGCACGACCCCAGTGACCAGTGGGGGAGTCGGCGGATCAGCTCGGCGGCGATCACCCGCTCCTGCTCGTCGGAGAGGGCGCCGCGGTGCATGGGCATGGCGAGCGCGACGGCGAGCTTGAAGAACCCGTCGTCCGGCACCGACGACAACTCCGCGACCAGTTCCTCGATCACGTCCGGTGCCCGGATGTCGCCCACCACGCTCCACGCCTCGAGGGTCCCTGAGGCTCCAGGTGCCGCAGTCAGCTCGCGGGCTGCATCCAGCAGGTGGGCCGCATGATGATCGTGCCCGGCCACCGTCGACAACGCTTCGATCCGCGGGAAGTATGCCGCGTTGACCGACCGCATGCATTCGTCGAGCAGCGTCCGGATCCACTCAGCCGCCAGTGCGTCGGGAAGAAGGGACTGCTCCCCGTAGGTGATCGCGTCCGCCAGTCGTAACCAGTCGCCGGCGCTGAAACGCTCACCGTCGCGATAGCGCACGTAGAAGTCGTTGACGACCTCCTGCCTGGCGGTCAGGGACCTCGGGACCGTTCGAAGTGCGGCCAGCTTGTCGGACCCGGGCGCAGCAGGCGCCAGTCGGGCGGCCGACCGAAGCGGCGCGCTGAGACGTCCCACCGGCATACCGAGCACCCGCTCGTACTTCGCAATCGCGGTCACCGCGATGTCGCCCTCGCCGTTCTCGGCGCGTGACACCTCCGTCTCGGACAGTGATACGCCGCAATCGCGTGCCGCGGCGGCGAAGGCCCGCCCCGTCATACCCCCGTAACGCGACGCCATCCGATGCGACCACAGCAACCAGCCGGCGACCGCGTTCATGTCCTCCAACGTCTGCCACGGTCCGGCAACAGCCGGTCCCTGGCCGACGTGCCCCCGTCGCTTTGCGACCTCCCACACCATGGGCGAATCTTGCCGCCGAAACGCGGGGGCAGCGCGCCGATTCGCAGAATCTTGCGGTGCTGGCGAGGCGACGCAAGTTCGAGACCCCGTGGCCCTATCCGGGGCTCATGGTGAGCGCCCCGGGCATCCCATGCCAGCCGGAGTGGGCTCGCCCGAGGTGGACGACGAGAAGGGCCGAGGTGCTTCGGGTGTGACGCTGCGTTCAGCGACGCCAGGTGTATGGCGTGGTCGTCGTCACCCGGCGGAAGCCGGACCGCTCCAGGATCGGTCGGGAGAACTCGGTCGAGTCGGAGTTGATCAATGTCTTACCGGCGCGAAGGGCCGCCTGCGCGCGCTTCGCGGTGAGCGCCCGATAGATCCCGCGGCCCCGCCACTCGGGCAGCGTCGCCCCGCCCCAGATGCCGGCGAAGTCGGTGCCCGGCACGGGCTCGATCCGGCCGGCGCTCAGGACCTGTCCGCCGGCCTCGGCGACCCACAACTCGAAGCCGTCCCCGTCAGCCTCGGTGAGCCGCTCCATCGTCGACTCGAGTCGTTCGGTCGTCGTCTCCGGATCGCCGAAGACCGATGCCTGCATCCGGGTCATCGCTTCGACATCGGCGCGCTCGGTGATGCGGCGGAGCGAAACCCCTTCAGGGAGAGCGACGTCGGACGCCAGCAGCTGCGCTTCACCGATCATCACCGACTCCTGCTCCTCCGCGACGATGCCGTGTTCGGTCAGCAACGCGTCGAGCTGCGGAACTCCGTCGTGCCCCCTCGTCTTCCACTCGAACTGGTTGATCTCCGGATCCGCGGCGTAGTGCTCGACCGTGTCGAGGATCAGTTGCTCGAGCTCGTCGTCGCTCGGGGAACCGAGCGATCGATAGCTGACGAAACCGCGGCCGCCGCGGTATTTCCCCCAGAACAACGGCCCGTGTTGCTCGAATTCGAGCGTCGAGCGCATCTCGGTCGTGGTGCGCAGTTGTTCGTCGTATGCCGCCAGCAGGCTCGCGTCGTCCATCACGGACCAGACCCTGCCCGGTGAAAAGCGTTGCCGGCAAGCGATTTACGGAAGTAGAACAGGGTCAGCTGCGGTCCCGCAACACGCGATCGAGCACGACGACCGCGCCGGCCTTGTCCAGCGGATTGTTGCCATTGCCGCATTTAGGGGATTGCACGCATGTGGGGCAGCCGTCGGTGCACGCGCACGCCGCGATCGCCGCGCGGGTTGCCATCAACCAGGTCGCCGCCTCGGCATACGCCCGCTCGGCGAAGCCGGCACCTCCGCGGTAACCGTCGTAGACGACCACGGTGGGAAGCCCGGTGTCCGGATGCAGGGCGGTGGACACGCCGCCGACATCCCACCGGTCGGATTGGGCGACCAGCGGGAGCATCGCGATCGAGGCATGCTCCGCGGCATGCAGCGCGCCGGGCAGGGCAGCCGGCGCCAACCCTGTGGCCAGCAACTCGTTCTCGTCGAGCGTCCACCACACGCCGCGCGTGACAAGCTCCTGCTCCGGCAGGTCGAGCCGGTGTATGCCGAGCACCTCGCCCGACGGCAGCAGCCGCTGGAAGGATGTCACCTGCGTGCGCACCCGGATCGTGCCGAAGTGCAAAGCCACACTGCCCCAACGGGTTTCCCGGTCCACCTGTTGGATGTCGAACGCCGACACGGACTGCGCCACCGTGGACCAGCCCGGGTCACCGACGACCACCTGTGCGGTGGTCGCCTCCAGGTCGAGCTCGGTCACCACGTGCGACTGCCCTTGGTGGAGGTAGACAGCACCGGTGTGGACGGCAGCGTGGGCGCGCGTCGCGTCCACAGTGCCGAGGACGCGCGCGGTGCCGGTTTCGACGATGCGGACGTCGTCCTCGCCGCCGCCGCGCAATGAGAAGTGGTCGGCCGGCCGGTCGTCGCGCGCCCAGAACCAGCCCCGGGGACGCCGCCGGAGGATGCCGCCGCTCACCAGCGAGTGAAGGATGCCCGGCAGCGACGGCCCGAACAGTGTGGTGTCGCCGTCGGTGACCGGCAGCTCGTGCGCGGCCGCCGCCACGTGTGGAGCGAGGACGAACGGGTTGCCTGGGTCGAGCGTGGCTGCCTCCACCGGCCGTTCGAACACCGCCTCCGGGTGATGCACCAGGAAGTTGTCGAGCGGGTCGTCATCGGCGACCAGCACGACCAGCGAAGCACGCCGGCTGCGCCCGGCGCGGCCGGCGCGTTGCCACAGCGATGCAAGGGTGCCCGGCCAGCCGGCGAGGATGACCGCGTCCAGGCCGCTGACGTCGATGCCCAGCTCGAGTGCCGACGTTGCCGCGAGTCCTCTGAGTTTGCCCGTCCGGAGGTCGTGTTCGAGCGCGCGACGCTCCTCCGGGAGATAGCCACCCCGATATGCGGCAACGCCCTCGCCTGCGGACCGGCGCACCATCTCCGCCACGACCTCGACGCCCACGCGCGAACGCGCGAAGGTCAGGGTCTGCACGCCCCGGTCGATCAATGCTGCCATCAGGTCAGCCGATTCGGCCACGGCGCTGCGTCGCGCATCCTCGCTGCCGGCACCGGCCTTGGCGCCCGGTTGCCAGAGCCCGACGAGCATCGGGGCCCGTGGTGAGCCGTCCTCGGTGACCTCCTGGACCGGCAGCCCGGTGAGCTCGCTCGCGTGCAGCCCAGGAGTCGCGACCGTGGCGGAGGCCAACACGAAGGTCGGGTCGGCGTGATAGCGCGCCGCGATGCGTCGCAGCCGGCGCAGAACACCGGCGACGTGAGAGCCGAAAACCCCTCGGTAGACGTGACATTCGTCGATCACGACATATTGCAGCGCGCGGAAGAACGATGCCCACCGCTCATGTCCCGGGAGGAGCGTGTGGTGCAACAGATCGGGGTTGGTGAGGAGAAGCGACGCATGATCGCGGATCCACCGCCGCTCGTCGAGTGGCGTGTCACCGTCGAGGGTCGCTGCGCGCACGCTCGGTATGGCGAAACCCCGGATCCGCGCTTCCTGGTCGGCCGCGAGCGCCTTGGTGGGCGCGAGGTAGATGGCCGTCGCGCCACGGCCGGTCGGCGCCGCGGAGCCGTCTGCCACGCCGGACAGCATCGGCAGCAGATAACCCAGGCTCTTGCCCGACGCGGTGCCGGTCGACAGGACCACGTGCCGGCCGGAGCGGGCGAGGTCGGCAGCCTGCCGCTGGTGCGACCACAGCCGGAGGATGCCGGTGCCCTTGATGGCTGCCGCGACCTGCGGGTTGACCCACTCCGGCCACGCCGTCTCCTGGGCAGGGCGTCCCGGAATCTCCCGCACGTGCAGCAGTTGTCCGGTGCCCACGCCATCGAGGGCCGCCAGGGCAGCGCGCGCGTCGAAGTCGGCCGGTTGATCCCCGAGCGGGGACAACACAGGAGCGGTCAGCGGCGCGGTGTCGGTCATGGCACCTCCCACGGTAGGTCCGATCGGGGACAGGTGCTGACACCACCCGGCCGCGTCGATGGGAGACTTGCCCGCAGCAGCCGCTCCCGACATCGAAAGGCACTCCCCGTGACCGTTCTGGACATCACCGGCAGCGACGAGGGCGATTTCACGGTCATCCGCCTGGTCGGTGACGTGGATGTGTCGGCGGCGGCTCGGTTGCGCGATGCGCTCTCGAGGATGATCACCGAGTCCTCCGAAAAGGTCCTCATGGACCTGACCGAGGTGCCCTTCCTGGACTCCACGGGACTCGGGGTGCTGGTCGCCCGCCTCAAGCAGCAGCGACTCGAGGGTGGCGACCTGGCGCTCGTCATACCTTCTGAGCGGCTGCTGCGAAACTTCCGGATCACCGGCCTGGACCGTGTCTTCCGGATCTACCCGACCGTTGCGGAGGCGGTCGCCGACGACGCCACCGCGCCCACCGACGAGGGCTGACGACCTCAGCTCATGGACGCGAGCAGGTCGCGCGCCCAGTCACGCGCGTCCTGGGAAATCACGATGCGTCGCCCGTGGAAGTCCGGTCCGCGCGTGGCGTCCAGACAGAGCCGGGACGTGGTGCCGTCGGCGGACGATGACGGGTCCAGCGGCGACCCCGGCAGGCCGTCGACCGTGAACAGGTCGCGGTCCGGCTGGAAGTGGGTCGCGAGTGCCCACAGCACTTCGCTGTCCTGCGTGACGTCGACGTCGTCGTCCACCGCGATGACCGTCTTGAGGTAGGGGTCCCAGCCGAGCAGCCCGAGCATGACCTGTCGTGCCTGACCGGGGCGGCGCTGCCGGAGCGCGACGTAGCAGTGGAAGTGCGTGCCCGATGTCGGATAGTGCACCGCCGTCACGTCCGGGAAGCGCTCCTTGAGCTTCTGTGCCATCTCCGACTCGCGGGGGATCCGCGCCAGGTTGAGGTGCTCGTCGGTATTGCCGCCCTCGACGTCGATCAGCAAAGGCTCGCGTCGCTGCAGGACTGTGTCGACATGGAGCACATTGCGCGTCGAGCGGTCGGAGGAGTAGCCGGAGAACTCGCCGAACGGCCCTTCGTCGGCATGCGCCTCGGGATCGATCGTGCCCTCGAGCACGAAATCTGCCCACGCAGGCACCTGTATGCCGTGCTTCGGCGTTTCCACGACTTCCAGCGGAGCACCGAAAAGGCCTCCCGCCACTGCGCGTTCGTCGATCTCGTAGCCCACCCGTGCCGACGCGGCGAGCATGAAGAGCGGATGGCCGCCGATCACCATCGCGACCGGAAGCCGCTCGCCGCGCTCCTGCGCCTGCTGCAGCATCCGCCACGCGTCTCCGCGCGAGTGCAGGCTGGTGGCCAGCTCCCGCGGCGAATGCACCATCGACCGGTGGTAACTCAGGTTGCCGACTCCGCTGAGCGGATCTTGACAGACCAGGATTCCGCTGGTGATGTATGGCGCCCGGTCCGACCCGAAGTGCCGGATCATCGGCAGCGCGCGGAGATCGACGTCCTCACCGGAGCGCACCACCTCGGTGATCGGGCCCACGTCGACCAGCCGCGGCGGGAGCAGATTGGCCGCGCGTCGTTGGTAGGTCTCGTGCAGACCCGGGAGGTCGGTGCCCAGGATCCGCGCGATCCGCTCGCGGGACGCGAAGACATTGCTGAGCACCTGCACGTCGAGGCCGTCGACCTTGCGGCAGAGCACCATCGGCCGCCGGCCGGTGGCGGTGAGCTCGTAGATCAGTCCGGTGATGCCTTGGTCCGCGGGCACCGGCTCCTCGACGACGAGCACGTCGTCCGGATACTCGCGCCGGTATGCCTCGACGAAAGCGTGCGGGTCCTGAGCGGACGCCGAAGTGTTCATCTGCGTGCTTCCTTCAGGTCTGCTGCGACGTCGTCCCATCGAAGACTCGCCGTGTCGGGTGGTCCCTGCCAGCGCGGGTAGAGGTCGTGCTCGATGCCGAATTGGTCGAGCACCTTGCCGGTGAGGTGCGCCAGCAGGTCGGGGACCGATTCCGGCCGGTGGTAGAACGCCGGCACCGGGGGGAGCACCACGGCGCCGGCTTCGGTCACCGCCACCATGTTGCGCAGGTGGATCAGGCTGAGCGGAGTCTCCCGCGCCACGAGCACCAGTCGGCGCCGCTCCTTGAGACAGACGTCCGCTGCCCGGGACACCAGGTCCTCGCTGAAACCGTGCGCGATGCTCGCGAGAGTCTTCATCGAGCAGGGCACCACGACCATGCCGAGCGTGAGGAACGAGCCGGAGGCGATCGGTGCGGCGATGTCGCCGCACCGGTGGTGAACGTCCGCGAGTGCGGCGACTTCTCTTGACCGGTAGTCGGTTTCGAGCTCGATCGTGCGATGTGCGGCGCGGGACATCACCAGGTGGGTCTCGACCGTGCCGAGCCTGGCCAGGGACTGCAGCAGGTGTATGCCGAGCACCGGCGCACTCGCCCCCGTCATCGCCACGACCAGCCGCGGCCGCTCGCTCATGGCCTGCTCCTCCTTCGTCGGGTCGCGCCCTTCACCTGAGTCGTTGGTCGCTCGCTCATGGCGCGTCCAGTGCCTCGGCCGCGCGGGGGTCGTCCAGCGCGGTCTTCACGTCCTCGTTCGCCGTGCCGTGGAAGTCGACGCGGTCCTCGTGGTCGAAGTTGCCGAGGTGGTGGAAGAGGATGTTGAGCAGGACGGCGACCGCGGTGCCGGTGGCGACGCCGCTCTTGAGGAAGATCTGCGCCCAGTCGGGGAACTGCTGGTAGAAGTTCGGCGCTCCGGCGGGCACGAGCCCGAAGCCGAGCGACAGCATCACGATCGTCAGGTTGCTCGGGCGGCCGAAATCCACGCTGGAGAGCAGTTGGATGCCGGAGACGGCGAGTGCCGAGAACGTCACGACGGCAGCGGCGCCGATGACCGGCTGCGGTATGGCGGCCATGATCTCGCCGAACGGGCGGAAGACGCCGAGCGCCACCAGGATGACCCCACCCGCTGCCACGGGGAACCGGCTGCGCACCCGGGTGAGGGCGATGAGCCCGATGTTCTGACCGAAGGTGGTGTAGGCGAAACCGTTGAAGATGCCGCTGATCGCGGTCAGCAGGCCGTCGACGCGCAGCAGGCGGGCGATGCCGTCGGGCGTGGTCTTCTTGCCGACCACCTGGCCGACCGCCAACCCCTGGCCGCTGCCCTCGACCATCAGCACGAACGCGATGATCAGGAACAGCACGATGGACGGTATGTCGAACTTCAGCGCCCCGAAATGGAAAGGCTCGACGAACGCGACGATGGGCCCGTGCCCGACATCCTTCAGACTCGACATGCCGGTGAACCACCCGATGGCAGAGCCGATGGCCAGCGCGATGAGGATCGACAGCTGGTTCAGCAGTCCCCGGAACACCCGGTAGAACACCGCGATGAGCAGACAGGTGAACGCGGCGAGCGCGATGTTCCGCATGCTGCCGTAGCTCGGCGCGGACGGATCGGGGCCGGCGATCATCTTCAGGCCGACCGGCACCAGGGTGAGACCGATGAGCGCGATGACGGTGCCCGTCACCACGTTGGGGAAGTAGCGCAACGCCTTGCAGAAGACCGGCGCGAGCAGGATCCACAGGATGCCCACCACCAGCAGCGAGCCGTAGACGGTACCCATGCCCTTGTCCTTGCCGACCAGGATCATCGGCACGATGCCGTTGGACGCGGCGCCGACGACGAGCGGCATCCGGATCCCGAACTTCCACAGGCCGAGTGCCTGCAGGAGAGTGCCGACGCCGGCGAGCACCAGGTCGATGCTGACCAGTTGCGCGGTTTGCTCACCGGACAGGCCGAGTCCGGCGCTGACCAGGATCGGCACCACGACGACGCCGGCATACATGATGAGCACGTGCTGTGCGCCGAGCAGCACCGTGCGGCCGAAGGGGAGTCGCTCGTCGACAGCGCTGGGCGGATCACCCGCGGTGGGCTGCGGGGATGCGGAGAGGAAATTCCAGACCATGGTCACTCACCTCGAAGGAGTCGCCGGCCGGTGGGTCTGCCTCGGGTCCGGTGACGCTGCCGCGGGGAGGCATCGGGTCCGAAGCTCCGGCAGGACCCTGTCGTCCGTGCCGGGCCCCCGGCCACGCGATCACGCGTACCTACGGGGTGTGCGAGGCGGTTACGCCTGGGCAACAAGATTGCATGTAATGGAGGGACTGTCAACGGATTGTTGCAGAATGTCCCACCTCCGTTGGCGGCGCCGTGTCGCCGTGCTGTATTGGAGCTGCGGCAGTTTGATCCGCCACCGCTGATCGCCTGGCAAAACATGCAATGTGTCGCTGTCCGGGCGGTTCCTGTCAGGCATGGCAACCACAACTGGCGCGCATCGTGAGACCGACGTCGAGCACCACGTCCGGGTGGCTGCCGTGTTCGGCGACCGCCGCCAGTGTTCGCACCGCTACTTCGCCGAAATCGGCGAACGAGTGCCCGGCCGTGGTGAGCGACGGCCAGCTGTCCGCGGCGGCTTGGGTCCCGCCGAAGCCGACGACTGCCAGGTCTTCCGGCACGCGCAGGCCGAGGGCGTGGGCCGCGGCGATGGCGTCCAACCCAAGACCGTCGGCGGTGGCCACGATCGCGTCCGGCCGGTCGGGGTCGCGCAGCCAGCGGGTGACGACCTCGCGAGCGCGCCTACGGTCGAGCGAGGTCCGCCGCATCGGCCGGTTGCGGCCGGCCTCGCGCATGGCGTCGCGCCAACCCTCGGCGCGCTGTGCCACCGCGCCCGACGGTGCGGCGCCGGTCAGGCAGCCGATGCGCGAATAGCCGTGGGCCAGAAGATGTTCGGTCAGCATCCGGCCGCCCGCCGTGTTCGCCAGGACCACCGAGGTGGCGCCCGACCCCTCTGGCGCGGCGTTGTTGAGGTGCACGACTGGCACCGCCGAGTCGAGCCCGGCGCGTGGGCCGCTCTGGTGGGAGCGGCGCACTTCCGCCCGCGCGAGGAGCACGCCGTCGACGTGCATGCTGGTGAGCGATTCGAGGTACCGGTCCTCGTGCTCGACGGAGAACTCGGCGTTGCCGAGCAGCACCAACGACCCTCGCGCGTATGCCGCGCGTTCGACCCCGTGCACCAGCTCGTTGAAGAACGCCTGACTGCTGTCCGGCACCACCATGCCGATCGTGTTGCTCCGGCGAGCACGGAGGGCGCGGGCGACCAGGTCCGGCTGGTAACCGAGTTCGGCGATCGCCGCCTCGACCCGGGCACGTGTGGCGGCCGCGACCGGTCGGGGCCCGTTGTTGACGACGTAACTGACGACGGCGGTCGAGGTGCCGGCGCGCCGGGCCACGTCATTGCGGGTCACACGCGACATGCGGGAAGGCTACAGCGCGGAGCGATGGTCCGAGCGACTCTGGACAGAACGGATCTACACGAGTAGATTCCGGCGCATGACAGCACGCCAGGTAGGTCTCGTCGCAGCTTCCGAAACACGCTCCGCGGGGAAGGTCGGGTCGTGCGCGAAGCGCCCCGACGGGAATCTGAAGGTCACCGGGCGGTTCGCCTATTCGTCCGACCTGTGGATGGAGGGCATGGTCTGGGGCGCGACGGTCCGCAGTCCGCATCCCGCTGCTCGCATCCTGTCGATCGACGTCTCGCAGGCACTCGCGCTGCCCGGGGTGCACACAGTGCTCACCCACGAGGACGTCCCCGGCGCCAAGACCTACGGGATGAAGGTCGCGGACCAGCCGGTGCTGGCCATGGATTGCGTGCGTTACCAAGGAGAACCGGTTGCGGTCCTCGCCGCGGATTCGCCCGAGATCGCCCGGCAGGCCGTCAAGCTGGTCCACGTCGAGTACGAGGTGATGGACCCGGTGGTCGACGCGGAGCTCGCGCTCGACCCGAGCAGCCGCGCCGTGCAGGAAGGTATGGCGAACGGAAATCTCGTGCGACACGTGAAGATCCGGCACGGTGACATGGAGCGGGCCGAGCGGGAGGCCGAGGTCGTGGTGTCGGGCGTCTACGAGACCGGCATGCAGGACCACGCCTACCTGGGCCCCGAGTCGGGCCTGGCCGTCCCCGGTGAGGACGGCGGGGTCGACCTCTACGTGTCGGCGCAATGGCTGCACAAGGACCGCGAGCAGATGGCGCCGTGCCTTGCGCTCCCCGAGGACAAGGTGCGGCTGACCCTGGCCGGTGTCGGTGGTGCGTTCGGCGGCCGGGAGGACCTGTCGATCCACCTGCACGCCTGCATGCTCGCGCTGCGCCTCGGCAAGCCGGTCAAGATGTCCTACAACCGGTACGAGTCCTTCATGGGACATGTGCACCGGCACCCGGCGAAGATGTACTACGAGCACGGCGCCACCCGCGACGGCAAGCTCGTCTACGTCAAGGCACGCCTGGTGATGGACGGCGGTGCCTACACCTCGACGTCGCCGGTGGTGATCGCCAACGGTTCCTACTTCGTCGCCGGTGCCTACGACGTGCCGCATGCGCAGATCGACGGCTTCGCGGCATACACCAACAACCCGCCGGCCGGCGCCATGCGCGGTTTTGGCGCCGTACAGGCCTGCTACGGCGTGGAATCCAACATGGACAAGCTCGCTCGCGCACTGCAGATGGATCCACTCGAGCTGCGGATCCGCAATGCGATGCAGACAGGGACGGTGCTTCCGACCGGTCAGGCGATCGACGGTCCGGCGCCGGTCGCCGAACTGCTCGAGCGGCTGGGCAGTATGCCGTTGCCGCCACCCGCCAGCAGCACACCGGACATCCGCGAACTGCCCGGCGGCGTCGGCAACACCAGCCACGGCGAGGGCATCCGGCGCGGTGTCGGCTATGCCGTGGGAGTCAAGGCGATCGGCTACTCCGGTGGCGTGGACGACATCTCGACGGCGCGGGTCACCATCGCGGTCGCCGGCGGCGAGCCGATCGTCTCGGTGCACACGGCCGCCGCCGAGTGCGGGCAGGGTGTCACGACGGTGCAGGCGCAGATTGCCCGTACCGAGCTCGGGATCTCGCGGGTGGTCGTGTTGCCCGCCGACACCCAGGTCGGTGACGCCGGCTCGGCCTCCGCCTCCCGGATGACCTGGATGTCCAGCGGCGCGGTGCAGGGCGCCTGCCGGCAGATCGCCCGTGAACTGATCCGCCGGGCCGCCGCGTCCAGCGGCCGCAGCGATGCGAGCCTGGAACTGGGCGAGGGGTATGTCGTGGACGCCACGACCGGTGAACCGCTGGTATCGGTCGTCGAGCTGCTCGGCGACGAGACTCTCGAGCGCACGCACGAATACCACCACCGTCCCACGGAACCCATCGACGACGAAACCGGTCAGGGCGACGCGCACATCGCCTACGCGTTCGCGGCGCACCGGGCGGTGGTCGACGTCGACACCGAGCTCGGCCTCGTGAAGGTGGTCGAGCTGGCCACCACGCAGGACGTCGGCAAGGCGATGAATCCGCTTGCCGTGGAAGGCCAGATCGAGGGTGGCTCGGCGCAGGGCCTGGGCCTGGCGCTGATGGAGGAGATCCAGCTGGATCACGGGAAGGTACGCAACCCGTCCTTCACGGACTACCTCATCCCGACGATCCTCGACATGCCGCCGATGCGGATCGAACTCTTCGAATACCCGCATCCCGACTCGCCATACGGCCTCAACGGCGTCGGCGAGCCGCCCACCCTTTCGTCGACCCCCGCAATCCTCAACGCGCTGCGCGACGCCACCGGCCTGGAGCTGCCCCGCGCACCGATCACACCGGACGACATCGCGCTGGGGCGTGCGGTGCCGGCCCGCTCCGGGGACGTCGCGTGACCGCAGCCACGGCCCTGCGGCTCGTCGACCTGGGGGCAGAGGACGCGCGGTGGGCGCAGGCCTTACCCGTGCTGCGCGAGCTGCGGCCGCACCTCACCCCGGAACTGCTGGCCGCCGTGCTGAGCCACGAGACGGCGCCGACGTTCAGTGCGCTGCTCGACGCCGAGGGCACGTGCCACGCGATCGCGGGCTGGCGGGTGATGGCGACGACCGCGAACGGGAGCGGTCGCCGGCTGCACGTCGACGACCTGGTCACCACCGCGGCCCACCGGGGCAAGGGGTATGGCGCCCGCCTGCTCCGGCTCCTCGAGGAGCGCGCGGCGGCTGCCGGCTGCGGTCTGCTCGAGCTGGACTCCGGTCTGGAGCGCAGCGATGCCCACGCGTTCTACCGCACCCGGGGGATGACGCACACGTGCCACCACTTCGGCAAACACATCGACCACGGAGGCTGACATGGACTTCATCCGGCCGCAGACCTGGGCCGAGGCCCTGGAAGCCAAGGCCACCCATCCGGACATCGTCCCGATCGCGGGCGGCACCGACGTCATGGTGGAGCTCAACTTCGACCGGCGCCGACCGCCCGGTTTGCTCGATCTGTCCGGCATACCGGAGCTGACGGGGTGGGAGGTCGTCGATGACCGGCTGCGGCTCGGCGCCGGCGTCAGCTACACCCGCGTCATCGACGAGGTCGCGCAGCTCGTGCCCGGGCTGGCAATGGCTGCACGCACGGTCGGCTCACCGCAGATCCGCAACCGGGGGACCGTCGGTGGCAACCTCGGCGCCGCCTCTCCAGCAGGGGACTCGCACCCCGCGCTGATCGCGGCAGGTGCGGCCGTCGAGTTGCAGTCGGTGCGCGGAACCCGCATCGTGCCGATCGACGAGTTCTACACCGGCGTCAAGCGCAACTGCTGCGCGCCGGACGAGCTCATCGCCGCGGTATTGGTACCGAAAGCGACCGGACCGCAACAGTTCTGCAAGATCGGCACCCGCAATGCCATGGTGATCTCGGTGACCGGGTTCGGTCTCGCCCTGTGGCCGGACCGGTATGCCGTGGGCGCCGGCATCGGTTCCGCGGCGCCGACCCCTCGACGGGCCGCGCAGGCCGAGGCGTTCCTCGGAGTCGCGCTGGCGAGCTTCGACCTCTGGTCATCCCGAAAAGCACTGCCCCAGGCGGTGATCGACGAGTTCACCGGTCTCGTTCGGGCCGATGCCGCACCGATCGACGACGTGCGTGGCACCCGGTCCTACCGACTGCATGCGCTCTCGGTCATGGCCGGCAGGGCGCTGCGCTGGGCCTGGCGGGACTACTGCACCACCACCGACGAACGGAAGGCTTCCTGACCATGCGGGTCAACACCACGATCAACGGCCGCGCGGCCGAGGTCGACGACGTCTGGGAGGGGGAGAGCCTGCTCTACGCGCTGCGTGAGCGCGTCGGCCTCCCGGGCTCCAAGAACGCCTGCGAACAGGGCGAATGCGGTTCCTGCACCGTCTATCTCGACGGCGTCCCGGTCTGCTCCTGCATGGTTGCCGCGGGGCAGGCGGAGGGACGTGAGATCGTCACGGTGGAGGGGCTGGCCGGCGACGACGAGGAGCTGCACACGGTGCAGCGTGCCTTCATCGATGCCGGTGCCGTCCAGTGCGGCTTCTGCACGCCCGGCCTGCTGGTCGCCGCGCACGACCTCATCGCCCGCAACCCTGACCCGGACGACCTCGAGATCCGTGAGGCACTCGCCGGAAACCTCTGCCGCTGCACCGGGTACGAGAAGATTCTGGATGCGGTCCACCGCGCAGCCGCCGAGCAAGCCGGGACCCCCGCCGGCTGACCACGCCTTTCGCCGAGAGGCTCAGAAACACCTCGAAAGGCTCAGCTAATTCGCTCGAATCGGCCGCATTAGCTAAGCCTCTCGACGATTGGTGAGCCTCTCGGCGAGGTGGGCGGGCGGGCGGCGGGTGTCATACGTCGTGGCAGACGGAAGCGGCCCGCCATACCTCATGGTTCGAGGTATGGCGGGCCGCTTCTCGCTGCGGCTCAGACGGCGTCGAGCGCCTCCTGCTCCAAGGTGGGGTCCGACTCGTCCGGCCTGCCGTCGTCCGTACGGCGCGCACCCGGTCCGTGGTGCAGCACCAGGTTGAGACAGAAGGCCACGATCCCGCCGGCCGCGATGCCGCTGGTCAGCACCGTCTGCAGCGCGTTGGGCAGGTGGCTGTAGAACTGCGGGGCACCCACCGGCAGCAGCCCGAAGCCGAACGACACCGCCACGATCAACAGATTGCGGCCCTCGTTGAGGTCGGCCTGCGCGATGATCCGCAGGCCGATGGCGCCGACGGTGCCGAACATCACCACCGCGACGCCACCGAGCACCGGGCCCGGCAGCGATGCGACGACGGAGCCGAGCTTCGGCATCAGGCCCATCACGACCAGGATGACGCCGGCGATCGCCACCACGAAGCGGCTCATCACCTTGGTGATGCTGACCAGGCCCACGTTCTCACCGAAGGTCACCATCGTGAACGAGTTGAAGACGCCGGCGAACGCCGTGCCGGCACCGTCGGCGCGCAGCGCCTTGGAGATCTCCTTGGGTCCGACCGGTTTGTCGACGATCTGTCCGATGGCGAGCGTGTCACCGGTCGACTCCACCATGTTGACCAGCTGCACGACCAGCATCGGCAGGATGGCGGCCACCGTGAAGGTCGGAGCACCGAATTCGAAGGGATGCACGATGCCGACCCACTGCGCGTGTCCGACCGACGAGAAGTCGACCAGGCCGAGTGGCCAGGCCGCCAGGGTGCCGAGCGCGAGTGCGATGAGGATGGCGAATCGGCCGATGCTCGCCGGTGCGTAGCGTTCCAGCACGACGACCAGGACGATGGTGGCGACGGCAAGCCCCAGCCGTTCGGCGGAGCCGTAATCGGCTGCGGTGGGGTTGGATCCGGCGATCAGGTTGGACGTCGAGGGCAGCAGCGAGAAGCCGATGATCGCGATGATGGTGCCGGTCACGATGGGTGGGAAGAAGCGCAGCAGTTTGCTGAACCACGGAGCCACGAGCCAGGTCAGGACGCCCGCGACTATGGTCGCGCCGAAGATGGCGGGCAGCCCGCCGTCCTTGCCGACGATGATCGCCGGCGTGATGCCCGTGAAGGTCGACCCCATCAGGATGGGCATCCGGACACCGGTGCCCCAGATGCCCATCGTCTGGATCAAGGTGGCGACACCGCTGACGAGAACGTTCGCCGTCACGAGCGTGGCGATCTGATCGGTCGACAGGCCGATGCCGAGGCCGATGAGCAGTGGCACGGTGACCATGCCGGAATAGCCCACGAGCACGTGCTGCAGGCCGAGCGGGATCGACCGGCGCAGTGGCGGCAGGGTGTCGACGGGGTGGGTCGCGGTGCGGTCGGGCGGGCGGGTTGCGCGAAGAGGCATTGCTCCTCCAGGGTTTCGTGAGTGCAGTGGGGGATGTGCGGTGACGCCATACGGCGAAAAGAGCTGTGCTACGGATGAATTGGGCCAGCTGTTAGGAAGGCGAGTTGATGCCGGCACGGGCCAGCAGCGCGCTGGCACGCTCGCGGGCGGTCGCCATGACGGCCTGCTCGTCGACCAGGAGGCAGTGGCCGTCGCGATAGACGATGTGCCCGTCGACCACGGTCAGCACCACGTCGGAGCTGCGCGCGGAGTAGACGAGCGTGCTGACGACGTCATGGACCGGCTGGAGGTGCGGCTGGTCCAGGTCGACGACGACCAGATCGGCGAGACGACCGCCGACGAGCTGGCCGGCGTCGACCCCGGCGTAGCGCGCACCCTCGCGGGTCGCCAGGTCGAGGGCGTCCGCCGCCCTGGCCGCGGCCGGCTCGAGGGTGTGCAGTCGCTGGACGAAGACGCTCTGCTTCATCACCTCGAACATGTCCTGCCGGTGGCCGCAGCTGGGACCGTCGGTGCCGAGCGAGATCGGTATGCCGCCGGCCCGCAGCTCCGGTATCCGCGCGGTGCCGGACGCGAGATAGGCGTTCGATGTCGGGTTGTGTGCGACGCCGGCACCGGCCGCGATCACGTGATCGAGGTCGGTGTCGTCCAGCCAGATCGCGTGAGCGAGGGTCGCTCGATCGTCGAGCAGTCCCTCCTTGGCCAGCCATTGCACCTGACGGATCCCGTAAGTCTCGAGATAGCCCTCCGGATCATCGCTGCCCTCGCAGCAGTGGGTGTGCCACTTGGTGCCGAACTGCCTTGCCAACTCGATGCTCGCGGCGACGAGATCCTGATCGACATACGTCAGGTTCAGGGGTGCCGGCCAGACCGTCACCTTCGAGCCGCTCGGGCGCGCCTGCATCGCCTCCCGCGTCATCGCGATCTCGTCGGCGGCGCTGTAGCGGAACAACTCCGGCGGTTGACCGCGTGTCGCCGAGATCTCGGTGCGTTCGCCGACGATGCCGCGGGCGACGATGCCTCGGCCGCCCACCTGCTCGATGACGTCAGCCACGGCCAGGGTCGTCTCGAGGGCACTGGGCGCGTAATGGTTGTCGACGATCGTGGTGATGCCGCCGCGCAGTGCTTCCACGACGCCGAGTCGTGCGCCGGCGACGGCGTCGGCATGCTCGACGGCGATGGAGTAGGGCCACATGAAGTCGCACAGCCACGGCACGATCGACATACCTTCACCGAGACCGCGGGCCAGCGCCTGATAGAGGTGGTTGTGACCGTCGACAAAGCCGGGCAGCACGGCCTTGCCGCGACAATCGACGGTCTCGGCCGCGCTCCATGCGGCGCACTGCTCGGTGGGGCCGACGGCGACGATCCGGTTGCCGCGGACCGCCACGAAGCCGGAGCGGTGCACCGTCCGGTCGTCGTCGACCGTGACGACCGTGCCTCCCGTCAGCAACAGATCGCAGTGTTGGGGTTCAGGGTGACTCATTCGGACCTCTTCCCCGGCGAGCACGGCTCGCCGTCGACCTCGTCGGAACTGCACGTGAGGGATCTGGCGGT
Organism: Flexivirga sp. YIM B11880; assembly: GCF_058148645.1. Lineage (NCBI taxonomy): Bacteria > Bacillati > Actinomycetota > Actinomycetes > Micrococcales > Dermacoccaceae > Flexivirga > Flexivirga sp. YIM B11880. The sequence continues at coordinate 190,438 of NZ_JBMAMH010000004.1, read as the reverse complement.
CGGCCGAACGGTTTAACCCGGGAAGGGAGGTCACCGGCGCTGGACGTCGAAGGGACGTCCCGTTGTTCTGCTGTTACATGCAATCAGTGACGACGATCGCTGTCAACGATTTCGAACAATTTGGCCGCTTCGATTCAACGGTGCCGCAGCCTTCCGGTGCCTGACCTGGGAATCTTCGCGGTAGTTACATGCAATCCCTTGACACTGCTCGGCGCATTGTGTTGCACTCGTCGGGACGCCGCACATCGCGGCGAGTGGCCCGAAGGTGCGGTGCGAGGCCGCGGCCGGGGAAGCAATCAGCTCCGACCGAAGGAGACTCGACAATGCTCATCGACACCCATGTCCACCCCACCAACCTGGTGGACGAGGCCTGGCGGCACACCGGGACGCCGTTCACCGGCGACCGGGTCATCAAGATGATGGACGGGCCGTTCTACATCAACGGCAAGCCGCGCCGCGTCGACATCAGCTGCATCATGCCGCCCCCCGGCAACACCCAGTGGCGCGAAGGCAACCGGACTGGGCGCGAGGGGATCCGCGACTACCAGGCGCACGTCACCGACATGGTGCACAAGTACCCCGACCGGTTCATCGGCAACTTCATCTACAACCCGCGCTTCGGCCCGGAGAACGGTGCGGCCGAGCTCGCCTTCCACGTGAAGGAGCACGGCTACAAGATGATGAAGCTGCACGCCAACATGCACTCCTACCGGCCGGACCGGGCCCTCGACTGGCTGCGGCCGGCTCTGCGCGTCTGTGACGAGCTCGGCGTGATCGTGTTGATCCACACCGGTGACGGTCCCTACTCGATCCCGACGCAGTTCTACCCGATCATCCGCGAGTTCCCGAACGTGCAGTTCATCCTCGGTCACTTCGGCATCCAGACCGGCGGCGTCTACTGCTTCGAGGCGTTCTGGATGATCCAGGACTCCGAGAACGTCGTCGGTGAGTCCGGCTGGTTGCTCCAGTCGCGGATCGTGGAGTTCGCCAAGGAGATGAAGAAGTCGAAGATGGTCTACGGCACGGATTCGCCGCCCAACGAGCCGGGCATGTGGGCGCGCGAGCTGGAAGTGCTATGCCACGACGCGCCGCAGGGGCTCAACCTCTCCGAGGACGACCTCGAGGGATACCTGGGCAACAACATGGCCAAGATGCTCGGCCTGCAGCCGACGCCGCCGCCGAGGGACAAGGCGGAGGCCGAGGCCTACCTGCGCGGTGAGGTCGTCCAGGCGTCGGCGACCAACTCCCACGCGGACCACTACGCCGGCTACACCCCGTCGGCGTGGTCGGAGCCGGGCCAGGAGGTCCCGAAGACCTCGGTGGCCAAGGCCGCAGCGGGCGTGAGCTGAGACGCCGGCGGGGCATCGGTCCGATGGGTGGTCACTGCTGCAGCCGGGCCTTGGTCCGGCTGCCGGCATGGCCCTCATCGGGCTGGAAGGCGCGGGCCCGGACGAGCCGGATGCGCAGTCGTGCGATGTGCTGCCGGGCGGCCTGCTCGGCGAGCGCCGGGTCGCCGATGACGATGGCCTCGGCGATCCGGCGGTGCTCGTCGAGCGCCTGCCGGGGCGCATCGGGGCTGCGCCACAGCGAGTGCAAGGCGAAGTGGGAACGACCACTGATCGGGTCCAGAGCAGCGGTGAGATGACTGTTCGCGGCGAGCTGGCGGATCATCCGATGGAAGCGCATGTCCAGCTCGATGTGCCGTGCATCGCTCGGGTCCTCGGTCAGCGCCTGCTCGTGCTCGTCCAGGATCTCCTGCAGGGCGCCGACGCCTGCCGCGTCGCTGCGCTCGGTCGCCAGCCGAGCGGCCAACCCTTCGAGGAGCTCCCGGACGATGTAGAGCTCACGGAGGTCGTCGGTGTTGACGTGGCTCACCTCGGCGCCGCGGTGGGGCACGTGCACCGCGAGCCCGTCGTAAATCAGTCGCTGCACGGCTTCGCGGACCGGGCTGCGGCTCAGGTTCAGCTGCCGGGCCAGCTCGGGCACCGACAACGCCGTTCCCGGCGGCAGTTCACCCGAGAGGACACCGGACTTCAGCCGTTCGTAGGTCTGCTCGGAGAGCAGCCGGCCCTCACCGTGCTCCGCGCGTTCGGTCCCCGTCATGGCCGTCAACTCCCCTCGAGCCTGGTGAACACGCCAGCCGCGGCGCCTGCGCCACATTACATGCAAGCCACCCGACATCACTTTCGACACTTCGTACGGAGAGCACCTGATGACCACCACCTCGAAGATTCCCGCCACCGTTCTGTCCGGTTTTCTCGGCTCGGGCAAGACCACCTTGCTCAACCGGATCCTGACCGAGAACCACGGACAGCGGATCGCCGTGATCGAGAACGAGTTCGGCGAGATCTCCATCGACGACGCCCTGGTCCTGCAGGGCGACGAGGAGATCATCGAGATGAGCAACGGCTGCTGCCTGTGCTGCACGGCTCGCTCCGATCTGGTGCGCATGCTGCACTCGTTGCTGGAGCGTCCCGGCCGCTTCGACCGGATCGTCATCGAGACGACCGGTATGGCCGACCCGAACCCGGTCGCCCAGACGTTCTTCTACGATGAACAGATCAGCCAGGCCGTCGAACTCGACGCCATCGTGACCATGGTCGACGCGAAGCACATCCTGCCGCACCTGGCGGAGGTCGACGTGGAGGGCGTCGGCGACAAGGCACTGGACCAGATCGCCTTCGCCGACAAGCTGGTGCTCAACAAGACCGACCTGGTCGACGCGGCAGAGCTGGACGCCGTCGAGACGCGGTTGCGTGGCATCAATGCGACCGCGGACATCCTGCCCGCCACCTATGCCTCGGTGGACCTGGACCGCATCCTCGGCACCAATGCCTTCGCGACGACGCACACGGCGGCGATCGACCCCGACTGGCTGGAGGCAGAGCACCTGCACGACCCGGCCCTCGCCTCGGTGGGGATCGAGCTGGACGGCGAGCTGGACTCGAGCCGGCTGGAGAAGTGGATCGCGCAACTGGTCGATGAGCAGGGCGACACGATCTACCGCCTGAAAGGCATCCTGGCGCTCAAGGGGGACGCCCGGCGGTCGGTCCTGCAGGGCATTCACCGGCTCTACGAATTCCGCCCCGCACAGCCCTGGGGCGTGGAGGAGCGGTCCAACAAGCTGGTCTTCATCGGCCGTGACCTGGACCGGGTGGCGCTCACCGACGGCCTGAAGGCCTGTCTCGCGGCGTAGCGCCTGGCCGGCTCAGTACGGCCGCGACGCCGCTCGATCCGGACCGACGGCCAGGTTGGGCAGGATGGAGGTATGCCGCACTCCGCCCCGCCGCCGCTCGGCGACGACCCTGCCGCACTTCGACGCGCACTGATCGCGGCGCACTTCACCCTGGACGGCGTCGCCGACTGCCTCGGGCCACTGGCGTCGGCGGCGCTGCACCGCGAGCAACGGCTGCCCGCGGATCTCGCCACGCGCGACGACGACTCCCCGGTGGCGACGCTCGTCCGGCTGTTCGCGCTGGGACTGCCAGCCGGCGTCCGGCAGCTGGACCGGGCGCTCGCCGGCTGGGACACCGCCCGGTTGGCCGCCGCCGGCCTGGTCCGCGTGGACGGATCGCGTGCTCGGGCGGCATACGACCTGCGACCGTACGGCGACGATCAACACCAGTGGTGGATCGCGTCCGACGTGTCCGAGGTGATGACCGGCGAGCCGCTACCGGTGGACCACGTGCTCGGGATCGGCGGTGCGTCGATGACGCTGGCGTCGTGGACGCCCCGCCGTCGCGTCGCGCGGGCGCTCGATCTCGGCACCGGGTGCGGTGTGCAGTCGCTGCACCTCACCGGGCACGCCGGCGAGATCGTCGCGACCGACACCTCCCAGCGTGCGCTGGACATCGCCGCGTGGAACGCTCGGCTCAACGGTGCCCAGTGGGATCTGCGGCGCGGCGACCTCTTCAAACCCGTTGCGGGACAACGATTCGACCTGATCGTCAGCAACCCGCCGTTCGTGATCACCCCACGGGCGGACGGTGTGCCGGCCTACGAATACCGGGACGGCGGGCGCGTCGGTGACGGCGTCGTGCGCTCGCTCATTCGTGAGCTGCCGCGCCACCTCAATGCCGGCGGCGTCGCCCAGCTGCTCGCCAACTGGGAGGTGCCCGAGGGGTCGGACTGGAAGGACGTGGTCGGCGCCTGGTTCGATCGCACCGGCCTCGACGCCTGGGTGGTCCAGCGCGACACGCAGGACCCGGCCGAGTATGCCGAGCTGTGGGCCGGTGACGGCGGATTGCGTGCGGGGGCAAGCGGTTTCGAGCAACTGTATGCCGCCTGGCTGCGCGACTTCGCCGCGCGGGGCGTCGGCGAGATCGGGTTCGGCGTGATCACCGTGCAGCTTCCGGAGACCCGGCGCCGACCATGGCGCGACCTCGTCGAGGTGACCGGTCCGGTGCAGTCGCCGATGGGTCCCGCCATCGACGCGGGTCTCCGGGCCCGGACGCGGCTGGCCGACGTGGGGGAGTCGGGCGTCCTCGACGCGCAGCTGACCGTTGCCCCGGACGTGACCGAGGAGCGGCACGGGCGGCCCGGTGCCGAGGACCCGTCGGTCATCGTGGTCCGGCAGGGCGGCGGTCTGCGGCGAGCGTTCACGGTCGACACCGCAATGGCTGCTTTCGTGTCCGTGTGCGACGGTGAGTTGTCCACCCGGCAGGCACTCGGCGCGATCGCGTCCCTGCTCGACGTGCCGACCGATGGGTTGGTGCGCGAGACGCTGCCCGTCATACACGACCTCGTGGCGGACGGTCTGCTGATCGCCGGCCCGTAGCATCGGCTTCATGGAGCTACGAATCTTCACCGAGCCGCAGCAGGGAGCGTCGTATGACGACCTCATCGCCGTCGCGAAACGTGCCGAAGAGCTCGGCTTCGGAGCATTCTTCCGCTCCGACCACTACCTTGCGATGGGCGACGCCACGGGCCTGCCGGGCCCGAGTGACGCGTGGATCACGCTGGCCGGGATTGCCCGGGAGACGTCGACGATCCGGCTCGGCACGCTCGTGACGAGCGCGACCTTCCGGCTGCCCGGCGTGCTCGCCATCGAGGTCGCGAACGTCGATGCCATGTCCGGCGGCCGGGTCGAACTCGGGCTGGGTGCAGGGTGGTTCGAGCGCGAGCACGCGGCATACGGCATCCCGTTCCCGTCGACCCGGGAGCGCTTCGACCGGCTCGAGGAACAACTGGAGATCGTCACCGGCCTGTGGTCCGCACGCGGCAGCTACTCGTTCGACGGCACCCACTACCAGCTCGTCGACAGCCCGGCGTTGCCGAAACCGATGCAACGTGACGGGATTCGCGGTGGTGTTCCCGTCGTCGTGGGCGGGCACGGCAAGAAGCGCACGCCGAGGTTCGCCGCGACCTATGCCGACGAGTTCAACATCGCCTTCTCCTCGATCGAGGACACCCGCGCACAGTTCGGCCGGGTACGTGCAGCGGTCCAATCCGCCGGGCGCGCCGCGGACTCGATGACCTACTCGGCGGCGCAAGTGCTCTGTGTGGCCAAGGATGAAGCCGAGCTGGAGCGGCGGGCCAGGGCGATCGGGCGGGACACGGCGGAGTTGCGGGCCAACGGCGTTGCGGGCACACCGGCCGAGGCGGTCGCCCGGCTGCGGGCCCTCGCCGACGCCGGTGCCGAACGGGTCTACCTACAGGTGCTCGACCTGCACGACCTGGAGCACCTGGATCTGGTGGCCGCGGAGGTCATGCCGCACGTCTCCTGATTGAGCGGCAGACGAATGTGTTGACCGGCGTAGGGAATCGCGGGGATTCCGTGTGCCGGTCATTGTGGAGGTATGCCGCTCGATCGAGAACGCGTCAGGCGGCGGAGTGCATGTCCAACTGCCAACTGCGCTTGGACAGGCCGTGCCAGAAGCCGTCGATGACGGTGCGTGACGCGGCTCCGTCGGACGCGGCCGCACCGAGTGCGACATACAGCGGTGCCCAGTGCTCGGTGCGCGGGTGCGCGAGCTGGGCGGCCGGAGCGGTGTGGCTGAAGTCCATCAGCGCGTCCAGGTCGCCGCGCGCCATCGTCTCGGCAGCCCAGTGGTCGAACTCCGTCATCACGGCCTGCGGCGCGGAGTCGGAGCCCGGCGCCATCAGGTGCAGGTTGTGTGTGGTGAAGCCGGACCCGACGATCAGCGTGCCGTCATCGCGCAGGGGCGCCAGCTTGCGGCCCAGATCGTAGAGCTCCTGTGGGTCGAGCGTCGGCATCGACAGCTGCAGCACCGGCACGTCGGCGTCGGGGAACATCTCGGCGAGTGGCACGTACGCGCCGTGGTCGAGGCCGCGGCTCTCGTCGTGCACGAGCGACTGTCCAGGGGTGGAGATCAGCTTGGCGACGTCCGCGGCGAGGTCCGGCGCCGACGGGGCGTCATACCGCACGTCGTAGTACTTCTGGGGAAAGCCCCAGAAGTCGTAGAGCAGCGGGGCTCCCGTGGTGGAGCTGACCGCGATCGGCGCCGACTCCCAGTGCGCCGACACCATCAGGATGCGCTTCGGGCGGGGCAGGTCCTGGCCCCACGCGCCGAGCTCGGCGGTCCATCGGGCGTCGTCGGCGAGCGGCGGCGCGCCGTGGCTGAGGAAGAGAACGGGCTGCCGGTCGGTCGTCATGATGTCCATGCTGACAGCAACAAGTTAAACATTCAACTAATTCCCGAGCACTGGTCCGGTCGGCTGGTGCTCCCTGCCCGGACTGCGCCCGATCAGACAGTCGTGCATAGACTGCGACGCGTTCGCACGTCGAAGCAGTGACGAATCCACTGCACGTCGGACAGAGAGTGAGAAGAACACGAGTGGCGCGCAAGCTTGTCATCGTCGAGTCGCCGGCCAAGGCGAAGAAGATCGGCGGTTATCTGGGGGACGACTACATCGTCGACGCGAGTGTGGGACACATCCGTGACCTGCCCAATCCGTCGGAGCTGCCGCCGGAAATGAAGAAGGGCCCTTACGGCAAGTTCGCCGTCAACATCGAGGAGGGCTTCGATCCCTACTACGTGGTCGCGACCGCGAAGAAGAAGAAGGTCGCCGAGCTCAAGCGCCTGTTGAAGGACAGCGACGAGCTCTACCTGGCCACCGACGAGGACCGCGAGGGCGAGGCCATCGCGTGGCACCTGCTCGAGGTGCTCAAGCCGAAGGTGCCCGTCAAGCGGATGGTCTTCCACGAGATCACCAAGGACGCGATCCAGCGCGCCGCCAACAACACGCGCGACCTCGACGACCGGCTCGTCGACGCCCAGGAGACCCGTCGCGTCCTCGACCGGCTCTACGGTTACGAGGTCAGCCCGGTCCTCTGGCGCAAGATCCGGCGAGGCCTGTCCGCCGGCCGCGTCCAGTCGGTCACCACCCGCATGGTCGTGGAGCGGGAGCGGGAACGTATGGCGTTCCGCGCCGCCTCCTACTGGGACGTCGAAGGCGAGTTCGCGCCCGGCGGCGGCACCAGCCAGGCGTTCACCGCGAAGCTGACGTCGCTCGACGGCACCCGGGTCGCCACCGGCCGCGACTTCGACGACCGCGGAAACCTCAAGAACGACAACGTCTTCCACCTCAACGCCGCTCAGGCGAACGCCGTCGCTGAGTCGGTCGCTGCGGCGGTCGCGTCGGTCAGCGCCGTGCAGGAGAAGCCCTACACGCGGCGGCCGAGTGCGCCGTTCACGACGAGCACGTTGCAGCAGGAAGCCGGTCGCAAGCTGCGGATGAGCAGCAAGGCGGCGATGAGCGTCGCGCAGCGGCTCTACGAGAACGGCTACATCACCTACATGCGCACCGACTCGATCACGTTGTCGGAGTCGGCGATTCGCGCCGCACGCACCCAGGCCCGTGATCTGTATGGCGCCGACTACGTCCCGGACCAGCCGCGTCGCTATCAGGCCAAGGTCAAGAACGCCCAGGAGGCGCACGAGGCGATCCGTCCCGCCGGCGACACCTTCCGCACCCCGGCGCAGGTCGCCGGCGAGCTGCGCGGCGAGGAGTTCGCGCTCTACGAGCTGATCTGGAAGCGCACCGTCGCCTCCCAGATGGCCGATGCGCGCGGCAGCACCGCAACAGTGAAACTTGCTGTGCCGATCGAGGACTCGGGTGTCGCGCAGCGGTCGGAGTTCACCGCGTCCGGCACGGTCATCACGTTCCGCGGCTTTCTCGCGGCATACGAAGAAGGCCGTGACGTCGAGCGCAACGCCAGCGACGACACCGAACGCCGGCTGCCCAAGCTCTCCGAGGGCGTGGCCGTCGACGTGCTGCGCGCGGAAGCAGAAGGCCACCAGACCAGTCCGCCGCCGCGCTACACCGAGGCCACCCTGGTCAAGGCCATGGAGGAGATGGGCATCGGGCGCCCGTCGACCTACGCGACCATGGTCGCCACCATCCAGGACCGCGGCTACGTGAACAAGCGCGGCACCGCGCTGATCCCGACGTGGACCGCGTTCGCGGTGGTCCGGCTGCTCGAGGAGCACTTCCCGTCGCTGGTCGACTACGACTTCACCGCCTCGATGGAGGAGGGTCTGGACCGCATCGCCGGCGGTGACATCGGCCGTGTCGACTGGCTCACGCGGTTCTACTTCGGCGACGGGAACGACCGCGCGCCAGGGCTTCCCGCGGCCGGCCCGGACAGCAGCGAGGGCCTGCAGGAGATGGTCGAGCGCCTGCCGGACATCGATGCACGCGCCATCTCCACCATCGAGATCGGCGACGGCATCGTCGTGCGCGTCGGCCGCTACGGCCCGTATGTCGAAGAGGTCGTGCCGGACGGCGTCGACCCGTCGACCGGCGAGGTGACGACGGACACGGCCGAGGCGCCGAAGTCGCGCCGCGCCACCATCAACGACGACATCGCGCCGGACGAGATGACTCCAGAGAAGGCACGCGAGTTGCTCGTGGCCGCGGACGACGACGGACGGGTGTTGGGCCAGGACCCCGAGACCGGGCACGACATCGTCGCCCGGGCGGGACGATATGGCCCCTACGTCACCGAGGTGCTGCCCGAGCCGCCGGCACCGGCCGATGACGCGAAGCCCAAGAAGGCCAAGAAGGTCGCCGGACCCAAGCCGCGAACCGCCAGTCTTTTCAAGGACATGGACCTCGCCACCGTCGACCTGCAGACCGCGCTCAAGCTGCTCAGCCTGCCGCGGGTGCTCGGCACGGTCACCGAGGGTGAGGGTGACGAGGCCAAGCAGGTGGAGATCACCGCGCAGAACGGCCGCTACGGTCCCTACCTGAAGAAGGGCACCGACTCCCGCTCCCTGGCGAGCGAGCAGCAGCTCTTCGACATCACCCTCGAGGAGGCCTTGGCGATCTACGCCGAGCCGAAGCGACGTGGCCGTGCCGCGCAGCCGCCGCTGAAGGAGCTCGGCAAGGACCCCGTGTCGGACAAGCCCGTGGTGGTCAAGGAGGGCCGCTTCGGTCCTTACGTCACCGACGGCGAAACCAACGCGACGCTGCGCCGTGGCGACGACCCGTCGTCGATCACGCCCGAGCGCGGTTTCGAGCTGCTCGCCGAGAAGCGAGCCAAGGGGCCGACCACGCGCAAGCGAGCCGCCAAGAAAACCACCGCGAAGAAGACCACGACCAAGAAGACCGCCAAGAAGACCGCGAAGAAGTAGGCGTTTCCATCCGGCGAATCGTCCGCACTGCGGACGATTCGCCGGATCCGTCGAGAATCTATACGCTTCGAGGGGAACCCTGCCCGGACGAGCACCGTCACAAGCTCGATCGCCACGCAGGACGCATGGGGAGCGCACGCAGCCGTCATCTGCGGTGCTGAACGGATACTTCACGGAGGAAAAGTCATGCCCAGCAACACGTTTCGTCGCACTCTGGTCGGTGCCGTCGCCGTCGCCGGGGCCCTGGGCCTGGCAGCGTGCAACAGCAACGACACCACGAGTGTGACGACACCGACCGGGTCGCAGACCACGACGACCTCGGCCGCGCCTGCTCCGAGCACCACCACCACCGAGTCGAGTGCGCCGGAGACGTCCACCACGACCTCGGAGGCCAGCGAGACGTCATCCGACGCCAGCAAGCCGGTCACCGGGCCGACCCAGGTCAGCAACCCGGACGGCAAGTTCACGATCGGTCAGCCCGCGGTCATCAAGGACGACGACGACACCTACCGACTGACCCCGACCTCGCTGGAGGTTGCGCCGGCGTCCGCTTACAACGAGGCACGCCTGAAGAAGACCGACGGGACGATCTACTACCTGAAGTTCGACGTCGCCCCGATCAAGGTCAACTCGACCTTCTTCGGCACCAACTCCATCAACGGACTGTTCTTCCACCCGGAGATCGGCTCCTCGGTCAAGAACGCCAAGCGCATCTACGGCGACACCGACGCGTGCACGAGCGACTCCAAGAAGCTCGCTCCGGGTGAGTCCGGAAGCAGCTGCTACATCTACCAGATCCCCGGCGCCACGGTGTCGACCGTCGTCTACAACGACTACGAGCACAACATCCGCTGGACCAAGTAATCAGCGTCGGAATGCTCCGACTCCTCGCGAACACCGAAGGCGGCCAACTCATTTCGTTCGAGTCGGCCGCCTTCGGCGCGCGGTCGTCGCCGCCACGTCAGGGCGTCGGCTGGCCGAATCCCAACGGCTCTCGGGTGAACCGGTAGGTCGCCCAGTTGAATTGGCGCACCGACCCGTCGTCCCTCCGGTGTATGACGAGCCGCTCGCCGCGTTCCCGGCCGCTGACCGTGCGATAGACGTCATCGCCCTCGGCCTCGAAGACCGAGTCGGGCACGCTCGACGGTGCGCTCGTCAGACGCGCGGTCAGCTTCCCGTCGCGGATGGCAAAAGTGAACTCGTTGCCCTCGGAGAACCACTGCCCCACAAGGGGTTTGAGCTCTTCCGGCTCGACCGTGCCCGGGGTCCACGGCTCGGGCAGCTCCGGGTCGTGGACCACGATATACGCGCCCAGCTTGATGGCGGTGCCCGCCGGGTCCTTGGAGATCGAGTTGTTCATCAGCACCGCGCCCGTGGTGCCCGACTCCGGCTCGGAGAAGAAGCCGGTGATGCCGCCCGGCATACCACCGGTGTGGCCGAACCAGATCCGGCCGTCGCGGCGCTCGAGCTCGAGACCGAGGCCCCAAGCGGTGTTCCACCCGCCGTCGGCGGCGATCTGGGGCTGGCGCATCTCCTCGACGGTGTCGGGAGAGAGGATCTCCTCGTCCGGGTCGAGCAGGAAGCCGTGCCACCGGACCATGTCCGCCAAGGTGCTCGCCAAGGCGCCGGCGGACGCGGTGGTGTTCTTGGTCAGCACCGGCTCCTCGACCGGCACATCGGTGAACGGCGGCACGTAGTAGAGGCCGGCGCGGGGCGGGGTGAGGGAGAGCGTCGTGCGGCGCAGTTCCAGCGGATCGAGCAGCCGTCGCTGCAGCGAGGCCTCCCAGCTGCCGCCGTCGAGGCGGGCGACCACCTCGCCGAGCAGTGCGTAGCAGAGGTTGGAGTAGTGCCAGCGGTGGTGCGGGCGCAGCACCCGTTCCGCGTCGTTCCAGCCGGCGAGCAAGCCGTCGCGGTCGGGGAACTCCAAGGTGTCCCAGACATCGCCGACCGGCTCGCGCTGCATGCCGCTGACGTGCGCCAGCATCTCGCGAATGGTGACCTGGGCATGTGTGGTGCCCGGCACCAGCTGGTCGACGGTGTCGTCGAGCGACAGCTTGCCCTCGTCGCGCAGCTGCATGATCAGCACCGCGGTGAACGTCTTGGTGTTGGACGCGACGAGGAACTGCGTGTCCGCGCCGAGTGGGACGCTCGGGTCGGACAGGTCTGCCTGGCCCACGGCGGCGTCCCAGAGCAGCGTGCCGTGTCGCGCCACTCCCGCCACGAGCGCCGGTGTGCGGCTGGCGCGCTGCGCCTCGATCGCAGTTGCGGTCAGCGCGCGGTTTGTCGAATCGCTGAGGGGAGAGGAGCTTTGCGTCATACGACCAACCTAGGGCAGGGCTCAGCGGTCGGCGCTCGCGCACCTGTCGGCCGGCCCGACTACGCTCCGGATCGTGTTCATAGCGTTCGAGGGCGGCGACGGTGCGGGCAAGACGACCCAGATCGAGTTGCTGCGTGCGCGGCTGGTCGATGCCGGGTATGACGTCGTCGTGACCCGCGAGCCCGGGGGCACCGCACTGGGGACCAGCATCCGCCAGGTGCTGTTGCACGGCGACCACGTCGCGCCGCGCGCCGAAGCGCTGCTCTTCGCCGCGGACCGCGCGCAGCACGTCGCGACGGTCGTTCGGCCTGCGCTCGCTCGTGGCGCCGTCGTGTTGCAGGACCGCTATCTCGACTCGTCGGTGGCCTACCAAGGTGCCGGGCGCGCGCTCGAACCGGCTGAGGTCAGAGCGCTTTCGCTGTGGGCGACCGAGGACCTGCTACCCGACCTGACGGTGCTGCTCGACGTGACGCCGGAGATCGGCCGCGCCCGACGGGGCGACGTGCACGACCGGCTGGAGTCGGAGGAGGACCACTTCCACGCCCGGGTGCGCGAGCACTACCTGCAACTCGCGGCTGCCGACCCGAGCCGCTACCTCGTCGTCGATGCCAGCCTGCCTGCCGAGGAGATCGCGGCGATCGTCAGTGAGCGGGTGGGCCGGCCATGACCGTTTGGGACGAGGTGATCGGGCAGGACCAGGCGGTGGCCACGTTGCAGGCGGCGGTGGCGGACCGCGGCAAGATGACCCACGCGTGGCTGCTCACCGGGCCGCCCGGCTCGGGTCGCTCGATCGCGGCGCGCGCGTTCGCCGCGGCGCTGGAGTGCCCGACCGGCGGCTGCGGCGAGTGCCACGAGTGCCGGACGGTGCTCGATCAGAGTCACGCCGACGTGACGGTGATGGCCACCGAGGGCTTGTCGATCCAGGTGAAGGACGCCCGGGAGCTGGCCGGCCTCGCCCAGCGCCGGCCGAGCATCGGCAGCTGGCGGGTCATCATCATCGAGGACGCCGACCGGTTGACCGAGCGCGCCGCGGACGCCCTGCTGAAGGCACTCGAGGAGCCGGTGGAGCGCACCGTCTGGGTGTTGTGCGCACCGTCGCTGGAGGACGTGATCATCACCATCCGCTCACGGACCCGGCACGTGCGACTGCGCACGCCGCCGGTCGAGGCGGTCGCCCGGTTGCTCGTGCAGCGGGACGGCATCGCCCCGCAGCTGGCAGAGGACGCTGCGCGCGCGGCCCAGTCGCACGTCGGTCTCGCCAAGCGCCTCGCGACCGACGAGTCGGCGCGTGAACGACGCCGCAAGACCCTGTTGCTCGCCGGGCAGATCCGGCACCTGGGCGACGCGATGGCCGCTGCCGCCGACCTGGCTGCGATCGCCGGGGAGGAGTCCTCGGCATCCTCCGCCGAGCGCGACGCCGCCGAAAAGGCCCGGTTGATGGCGCAACTGGGCGCCGACCCGAGCGCTCGCACCCAGCCACCGCACGTGCGCTCGCAGTTGTCGGCGCTGGAGAAGGAGCAGAAGACACGCGCGACCAGGTTCAGCCGCGACGTGATCGACCGCTCCCTCGTCGACCTGTTGTCGATCTACCGCGACGCCCTCGTGGTGCGCGCCGGCACCACGGTGCCGTTGATCAACGCCGATCTCGGAGACGAAGTTCAGCGGCTCGCCGAGACCCGCACCGGTGAGCAGTTGCTGCTCGCCATGGACACCATCGGCACCGCACGGGAGCGGATCGAGGCCAACGTGCCGCCGCTGCTGGCGCTGGAGGCCATGGCGATCGGACTGCAGGCTCCGGCGCGCGGCTGACCGGGGCGGTCAGAGATTGCGACGGTAGCCGATGAAGCGGGCGCGGGAGCCCTCCGGCGCGTCGGCCGGCCCGGTCCTCACGAAGCCGCAGCGCTCGAGCACGCGCTGCGAGGCGTGGTTCGTCGTGGCGACGCGTGCAGCGATCGTCCGGACGCCGTGCTCGGCGGCGAGTTCCAGCATCGCGTCGACGCCCCGGGTCGCGACGCCGCGGCCCTGTTCCTCCTCCGCGACGCGGTAGCCGAGCTCGGTCAGCTCCGGGTCGTCGATGTCGGTCAGGTTGACGCGCCCGACGATCGCACCGGCATCGTCGACGATCACCGTGATGAGCGACGTGCCGGTGCGGTTCTCGGCCGCCAGCGCGGCCAGCCGCTCGGCGAAGTGCTCGAAGTAGTCGTCGCCGCGGTCACCGATCCGGCGTGCGAAGAAGGCCCGGTTGGTGCGCTCGAATCGCTCGAGCTCCGCTTCGTGCGACGTGTTGAGCAACTCGAGCCGTAGGCCGTCGGCGATCACCGGCATGGTGTCGAGCGTCGGGCAGCGAACACCCTTGCGGCAACCGGTTTTCACCGGCACCGGCCGGAGCCGGACTCCGTCAAGGTCGATGACGTAACGTGCAGCTTCATGGTGCGACGACGGCAGGTGGCCGGGCTGGCAGGCGTCACAGTCATCGGTATGGTGATGGCGACCGGCTGCAGCAGCGACCCCGGGCACGCCGCCGCGAGCAGTGCCGCGACGTCGTCGGCCGGCGCCTCGACCGCGGCCGGATCCACGAGCGGCACCGCGGCAGCCGGTGTTACCGCCGGCACACCGTCCGCGCTCGCGCGCTTCTACGAGCAGAAGCTCGACTGGAGCTCCTGCGGCCGCGCCGAGTGCGCGAAGCTGACCGTGCCGGTCGACTACGCGAAGCCGGACGGCGCGACGATCCAGCTGGCCGTCGACAAGGTTGCGGCGACGGGTGACCGCAAAGGCGCCCTCGTCGTCAACCCGGGCGGCCCGGGTGGCTCCGGGGTGGACTATGCCGCGGCCGCCGCCCTGGGCTACGTCGTGACCAAGGACGTGCGCTCGTCATACGACATCGTGGGCTTCGACCCGCGCGGGGTGCAGCGGTCCGCGCCCATCACCTGCTACGGCGACGCGCAGATGGACAGCTACCTCGGGGAGGACCCGACACCGGACACCACCGCCCAGCAGCAGCAGGCGGCCCAGGAGAACAAGGCCTTCGGCACGGCCTGCCTCGCGAAGGCCGGCACCCTGCTCGGCCACGTGTCGACCGTCGAGGTCGCCAAGGACATGGACGTGCTGCGCGCGGCGCTCGGCGAGAACAAGCTGGACTACCTCGGCAAGTCCTACGGCACGTTCATCGGGTCGACCTACGCGGGGCTGTTCCCGAAGCGGGTCGGTCGCTTCGTGCTCGACGGGGTGGTGCCGCCGGACATCACGGCCACCGAGGAGAGCCTCGGTCAGGCGAAGGGTTTCGAGCAGGCGACCCGGTCCTACGTGCGCGACTGCGTCGCGCAGAGCAATTGCCCGCTCGGCAGCAGTGTCGACGCCGGCATGACGCGAATCCGCTCGTTTCTCAAGGCAGTCGACGCCAAACCGCTGCCCGTCACGGGGGAGGGTGACGTCACCGAGCTGACCGAGGGTTGGGCGACGCTCGGCATCGCGGACGCGATGTACGACAAGTCGTCCTGGCCGTCGCTGACTGACGCCTTCCAAGCGGCGTTCAACGGCAGCGGCGACAAGCTGATGGCGCTCGCGGACCAATACGCCGACCGCAACAGCGACGGCACCTACAACGGCAACATCATGCAGGTGATCAACGCGGTCAACTGTCTCGACCGGGGCGCCTCGTCCGACCTGGCGACCTACCGCAAGGAGGTCGCCACGTTCCAGAAGGCGGCGCCCACCTGGGGACCGATGCTGGCGTGGGGTGGCCTCGCGTGCGGGGAGTGGCCGATCAAGGCGACCGGCAAACCCGAGAAGATCACCGCGGCCGGGTCCGGCCCGATCCTGGTCCTCGGGACGACCCGGGACCCGGCGACACCGTACGACTGGTCGGTGCGGCTGGCACACGAGCTGACGGGCGGTCATCTGCTGTCGTATGACGGGGACGGCCACACGGCATACATGATGGGCTCGTCGTGCGTCGACAACGCCGTGGACGCATACCTGTTGAAGGGAACGATCCCTCCGGCGGGCAAGACCTGCTGAAATCGACGGCGGGAGCATCGCCGAGCGAAGGAGAACCGGATGAGCGTGAACCTGACCGGCAAGCGAGCGCTGGTGACCGGCGCGGGCAGCGGTATCGGTGAGGCGTGCGCGGTGGCCCTCGCAGAGGCGGGTGCGTCCGTGACCGTGGCGGACATCAACGAAGAGGCCGCGGGTCGTGTCGCCGACAAGGTAGGCGGCACACCGTGGGTCGTCGACCTGGCCGACCCCGCCGCGCTCGCGGACCTGCGACTCGACCACGATATCCTGGTGAACAACGCTGGCATTCAACACGTTTCGCCGATCGAGGACTTCCCGCCCGAGAAGTTCCACCTCATCCTCACCCTGATGCTGGAGACGCCGTTCCTGCTGACGCGCGCCGTGCTGCCGGCGATGTACGAACGGCGGTTCGGCCGCATCGTCAACATCACGTCGGTGCACGGATTGCGCGCGTCGGCATACAAGTCGGCGTATGTCGCGGCCAAGCACGGGCTCGAAGGGCTCTCGAAGGTCATCGCGCTCGAAGGCGGCGGTAAGGGCGTCACCAGCGTCTGCGTCAGTCCTGGATATGTGCGAACTGCGTTGGTGGACAAGCAGATCGCCGACCAAGCTCGGACGCACGGGATCAGTGAGGACGAGGTCGTCGAGAAGGTGTTCCTGGCCGAGAGCGCGGTCAAGCGACTCGCCGAGCCGTCCGAGGTGGCCGATCTGGTGACCTGGCTGTGCGGTCCGACGGCCGGTATGGCGAACGGCACCAGCTTCACCCTCGACGGCGGCTGGTCGGCGCACTGATGCGACCCTTCGTTCCTCAGCGTCGCATCCGTGCCTGTGCTCATGCCCGTCCTTCGGACGGTGACTGATGAAACACACGACGCACGACGTTCCGGTGCGTGGTGGCTCCCTGCGGGTCGGCCGCTGGCAGGGCGACGGTCCGGTCGAACGCGTGGTGCTCGCGGTGCACGGCATCACCGCCAATCACACCTCGTGGCAGCTGATCGGTGCGGCCGTGACGCCGGGCACGGTGATCCTCGCACCGGACCTGCGGGGTCGCGGCCGGTCCGGCTCACTGCCCGGTCCGTGCGGTATGCCGCAGCACGCGACCGACTGTGTCGCGGTGCTGGAACAGCTGGCCGACGGCCGGTGCGACCTGGCGGTCGGGCACTCGATGGGTGGTTTCGTCGTCGCGACCCTGGCCGGTCAGCATCCCGAGACCGTGGGCCGGCTGTTGCTGGTCGACGGCGGCGTGCCGTTCCCGGTGCCGGCCGGCGTGGACCTGGCGGCGCTGATGAAGGCGGGGCTCGGGCCGGCGGTGGAACGCCTGAGCATGGACTTCCCGAGTCGGGAGGACTTCCAGGCGTTCTGGCAGCGGCATCCCGCGTTCATCGACGGGTGGAACGACGCCGTCGCGGCCTATGCCAACTATGACCTGGGCTCCGGTCCGCCATACCGGAGCACGGTGGCGGCCGACCTGATCGGCCAGGACTACTTGGAGATGTTCGTCGGCGGGCCGGCCGACGTCGCGTGGCGGTCGGTTGTCGCCGACGCGCTCCTGCTCCGGGCGCCACGTGGGTTGCTGAACGAGGACGGCGGTCTCTACCCGCCGGCCGTACTCGACGCCTGGGCAGCCGGGCACCCGCGGTTCGTATGGCGCGACGTGCCCGACGTCAACCACTACACGATCACCCTCGGCGAGCCCGGCGCGCGCGTGGTGAACGACGCGATCACGAAAATGCTCGCCGGAGAGCCGGGCGGCTGATCGACCCTCCGCGCCGACCAGGAAGATGGTTGCCCCGGGCGCTTCGGTTAGACACATCGCGCTGTACCGCGCGATGTGTCTAACGGGAACGGCCGGCAGGCCGCCGATTCGCTGTCCGCGCAGTCTCCTGCGTATACTCGTCGCGGCCTCGGCACCGCCGCTGGCCATGCCGCCTTAGCTCAGTCGGCCAGAGCGATTCACTCGTAATGAATAGGTCGTCGGTTCGATTCCGACAGGCGGCTCCACCGTGATGGCGCGGTCCGGGAGATCCCGGGCCGCGCTTTCTCATGTCTGGCCGCGGCACGATCGAGCGGCATACCGACGCATTGACCGGCGTATCGATTTGCCGGGCTTCCGTATGCCGCTCAATGCACGGGTATGCCGCTCAATGGGAGGGGCTGCTTCGCACGGCACCTAAAGGCGCTCGGACGGCTCCATGCGCTGGTGCAGGATCCGAACGACATCCACATTCTCGGCCGTCTCGACATAGAACACCAGGTGACTGCCGACGCCGTACCTCCGGTAACCCGGCCGGATCTCATCGCAGGCGCGCCCGCGCCGCGGATCGGCGGCGATGCGCTCGACCACTGCCCTGAGCTCGGCGAGGTATCGCTCCGCTTGGTCGGCGTCCCACCGCTCCTGGGTGAAGTCCCATATCTCCGAAAGATCCTGCTGCGCCGCAGGTGTGAGGCGGTATCCCTTCACTGCTTCTTGCCAGCGATAAAGGCATCGAAGTCGAAGGGTTCAGCTGTGCCGGAGGCTTCACCCTCGACGAGCGCGGCACGCAGCGCCGCAAGTTGCGTCTCTCGGTCCTCGAGCAGGCGCAGCCCTGCCCGGACAACCTCGCTGGCCGACCGGTAACGCCCCGACGCAACCTGGCGGGCGAGGAAGCTCGAGAAGTGCTCGTCCAGGCTGACGGAGGTGTTCTGTGCCATGGACGAAGAACACCAATTCTTGGTACCACCCCGTGGCACGTGCCCGGTGAGCATTGCTTCGCCGGTGAAATCTGTGCGCCGAGACACCGAGGAAGAAAGGCCCGCCCCGCCGACTGGTCAGCCGGCGGGAGGGGCAATTCGGTCAGGCGGGACTACTTGACGACGGTGATCACGACCGGGTCGGAGGTGACCACTGCGCCGTTCGGCGCGGTGTAGACGGCAGTGATGCTGTGCGTGCCGAGAGCCGCGTCGCGGGGCAACCAGTGGTCCGCCTTGCCGGCACCGTTGGTGGTGACCGTCGCGACGAGGGCCGCGTTGTCGACGAACTGCACCGGGACACCGGTGGCCTTGCCGGTCTCGGGCGTGACCCATGCGGTGACCTTGGTGCCGTTGCCCTTGCCGTAGCGCTGCACGGTGCCCTGCGCGTCGAGGCGCACCGTCGTGCCGGTCGTCGGTGCGGCCTCGACCGGCACCTGCACCTGTGAAGTGGTGCCGGTGCTGTTGCCGGTGATGGTGAGCGCCGCGGTGCCGACCGGAGTGCCGGCCGGCAGCACGATACTCACGCTGGCGGTGCCGGTCTCGTCGTCCTTCGCGCTGCCGAGCGTGCTGTCGACCGGGAAGGTGCCAAGTGTCGTGTCTCCCAGGCTGACCGTCACCGAGCTGTCCTTGACGGTGCCCGTCGACATCGAGAGCGAGGACAGATCGAACGCCACCGTGTCACCCGGGTGGTATGCCGCGGGCGCACCCGCCGGGAAGTGAACGCCGACCGAGCGCTGGGAGTTGTCAACGGGGAGAGCAGCATTCGAGGCCTTCGCCGCCATGTAGTCGACCATGCCCTGCAGGTCCGTCTGGCCGGTGTCCTTCTTGTTGCTACCGGCCGCCAACTCCAGGAAGTTGTCGCCACCGGTCGCCAGGAAGGAGTTGACCGTCACCGAGTAGCTGCCGGCCGGGTCGATCGGCCCGCCATTCAGCCACATCTGCCGGATGTGGTCGCCGCTCGCGCCGGCCGGGTCGTAGGTGTAGGTGAATCCCTTCGAGATGCCGAGGCGCAGGAACGGCCGTGACGCGCCCGCCGGCTGCCACTGTTGCTCCAGCACCGTCTTGATCTGCGCGCCGGTGAGCGTCATGTTGACCAGCGTGTTGGCGAACGGCTGCACGGTCGCGGCCTGCTTGTAGGTCAGCACCGCCGGGTAGCCGGACTCGTTGTTGCCGGTCATGTCGGCGCGCAGGCCACCCGGGTTCATGAAGGCGATCTGGGCCGATCCGGTTGTCGCGGACTCGGTCGCCCAGCGCTGGGCCTCGGCGACCAGGTTGCCGAGGGTGGACTCACCGCCGCGGTTCTCGACGGCAGCGGAGTCCTTCGCCCGGTTGAACGGTCCACCGATGTTGCCCAGCGGCACCGCGCCCAGGACGTCGGCGTTGGCCACCGCCTTGGAGACGATCTGCCCGACCGTCCCGTCGGCCGCGTAGTGCGGCACCCAGATCGTCTTCGTCGGGTCCTTGGGGTCCGGGACCTGCTCGGTCAGGGCGAGCGTGTTGGACTGCACGCCCGTGACTTCACCGGCGTTCGAGACGGTGAAGTTCAGCTGGTCCAGGTTGTAGCCGTACTGGCCCGCCGAGACCACCGGACGCTGATGCACCGCGCGGCCCGCCCAGCCGGGGACGTCGACCATGCAGTTGTAGGTCAGGTGCGTGTGGCCGGAGATCACGGCGTCGACGTTGTCGTCCAGGTTGGTCACGATCTTGCCGAAGTCGTTGGCCGGGTCGGTGACCGATGAACAGTCGGTGTTCGGGGCGCCCTCGTGCACCAGCATCACGACGATGTCGGCGTCTCCGCTCGCCTTGAGCGCGTCGGCCTCCTGGTTGACCGCCTGGGCGATGTTCGTCACCTGGATGTTCGAGATGCCGCCGGGCGACACCAGCTCGGGCAGGTGCTCGGTGACCGCGCCGACGAAGCCGACCTTGACGCCGTTGAACTCCTTGACCCAGGTCGGGTCCAGTGCGGGGTTGCCGGAGTCCTTGAACTTCACGTTGGCGCCGAGGTACTTCCACTGCGCGCCGCCATAGGGGTTGGTCGAGGCGTCGTATGGCGCCATCACGCGGTTGACCAGGTCGTCGTAGCCCTGGTCGAACTCGTGGTTGCCGACCGCGGACACCTCGAGGCCGGCGGCGTTGAGCGCGTCGATCGTCGGTTTGTCGTGCGCGATGAACGACTCGAAGGTCGACGCGCCGATCAGGTCGCCGGCCGCCGCGAACACGGTGTTCGGCTGCTCGGCTCGCAACTGGTTGACCGCACCGGCGAGCACCGCAGCGCCCGCCTCCTGGCCGTTGGCCTGGATGCGGCCGTGGAAGTCGTTGATCCCCAGGATCTGCACCTGGGTGTCGCCGTCGGCCGCGCTGGCCGGGGTTGTCGCGGCCAGCGTCATACCGGTCGCCATTGCCAGGGCGCCGATGACGGCCGTCCCCAGTCTCATTCCATGACGTCTCACGCCCGTGCACTCTCCTGTGGTCGTCCCTTACCTGCGCGGCGGATGTCCTTAATGCCGCCACCTGTCAGATTCCGGAACATTAGTTGAAAGAGAGCTGTGAATCGGACGATATGGACGAATCCGACTGAATATCAGTGGTTCATTGACTTGGTCGCACGTTCGGCGATGGCGCGCACGCGGTGATTGTCGTCCGCGGCCAGTCGATCGAGCGCGGCGCGGGCGGCGCCGGACGCCGGCTTTCGGGCGGCGAGGACTTTCCCGGCCATCTCGCGCACCCGCCAGTGATCGTCGGAGCAGGCCGCGACGACCGCCGACTCGGCGACCGGATCCCACGCGTAGAGCAACGCACGCAGCGCCCAGGTGCGCGGCCAGTATCCGCCCGGGCCGCCTTCGTGCCCACTGAGGACGTATGGCGCACTCGCCCCGCCGAGCACCTCGATCAGCGGTGGATCCGGTGCACCCCCGAGCAGCTGCACGCACCGCGTGACGACCGCACGCTCGCCGTCGCGCGCCACCACGTCCCGGACCCGCTGCCGGGGTGTCGTCTGCGCCATGTCGCCGAGTCTGGCACTCGGCGGCGACAATCCGACCTACTCGGCGGGAGCCTCGCCGGTCGCGACTCGGGTGACCGAGCGCAGCACTGCCACGTCGTCGACGTGCCCCTCCGGCAGATGGTCGGGTATGACGTCGTCGGGCTCGACCAGATAGTGGAGTGCCGCAATGATCAGGCGACACCGAGCGTCCGCGAGCGGGCCCGTCGCGTCACCGGCGGTCAACCCGGTGATGTGTGCCTCGACGACCGCGCAGGCGATGTCGACTGCCGGCTCCGCGAATGGTGTGAGTCGGCCTGGCGCATCCTCACAACCGGCGTGGCTCGATGCGGGTCTCCACAGCGGTGTCGCCGTTGCGGACCAACCGGTAGGCGGCGGCGCCGTCGACCTCGGACACGGCCTCGACCAACTCGGTGCCGCGGTAGAGCAGACCGACGCCGTCGTCGGTGCAGAAGGACTCCGGCAGCGTGCCGTCGCCGACCAGCCGGTGCATCAGCGGCCGACGCCGCTCCTCGGCGTCGTAGTGCACGCCGTTGCCGTAGGGCAGCAGGCCGAGCCCGTCGGTCACCGGGCGCAGGTCGACACCGAAGGAGTCCGTGGTGCCGCCGGTGTGCCAGCAGATCGAACCGGCGCTCACTCCGGTGAGCACGACACCGGCGTCCCAGGCCGCTCGCATCGCATGGTCGAGGCCGTGCACCCGCCATACGGCCAGCAGGTTGGCGACCGAGCCGCCCATCACCCAGATGACGTCCTGGCCGAGCAGGTGCTCGGCCGGATCGGCGACGTTCGGCATCGGGAAGAGCTGCAGGTGGGAGTGGTCGTAGCCGGCGACCTTTGCCGCCTCCGCCAGGGCGTGCAGCACGTGTGGGCTGTCGCCACACGCGGTGGCGATCGTGCAGACACGTGGTGCGCGGCCGGTGACACCGGCGAGTTCGATTGCGAACTGTGTCAATTCGCTGAACTCGAAATAGGTGCGCTCGCCCTGGCGAAGACCGCCCGAGGTGGCGAGGATGGTTCGCTCGGCTGCCATGGGGTGACCGTAACGCACGAGGTGTCCCCTGACAGACTGACTTTCGTGGCAACGGTGCTGGTGGTGGGCGGCGCGAATGTCGACGTCATCGGCCGGTCGAGCGGGCCGTTCGTCACCGGCACCAGCAACCCGGGCAGCACACACAGCAGTCCGGGTGGAGTGGGCCGCAACATCGCGGCGAATCTCGGACTGCTCGGTGTGCCGACCGTCCTGATCGCGGCATTCGGCGATGACACCTTTGGGCGGCGGATGGAGGACGAAACGCGTGCCGCTGGAGTCGATCTGAGCCATTCGGTGCAACTGCCGATGCCGAGCGGGAGCTATCTGGCGATGCTCGGCGCCGACGGTGAGCTGGTCGGTGCGGTCTCCGACATGACGGCCGGCGAGTCGCTGGCACCCCAGCACGTGCCCGACGCCGTCGTGGCGGCCGCGTCGTACCTCGTGGTCGACACCAATCTCTCGGCGCAACTGCTGGAGCACGTATGCCGCAGAGCGGCCGCCCACGATGTGCCGGTGATCCTGGACCCGGTGTCGGTCCCGAAGGCGGAGCGTCTGGCACCGGTCCTCGGTCACGCACCGATCCACACGATCACGCCCACCCGGGCCGAACTCGCGGCGCTGTCCGGCGAGCAGGGGCTCGAGAGTGGCGTCACTGCACTACTCGGCCTCGGTGTCGATCGTGTCTGGGTGCGCGAAGGCGCAAGTGGTTCAACGCTTTTCGCTGCCGACTCGGTGGTGCGTGTGCCGGCGATACCGGCCGAGGTGCGTGACGTGACCGGTGCCGGCGACGCGATGTGCGCGGCATACGTCCACGCCCTCACCGCCGGACTGGACGACGCCGCGGCAGTCGCGCGTGGTGCTGCGGCGGCATACCTGACCGTCACCAGCGACCACACGGTCCGGCCCGACCTTTCCGCCGAACTCCTCGAACGTGTCCTGAAGGAGCCTGTATGATGACGCCGCATCCCCGCTTGCAGCTGACCGATGAAGTGCGCACCGCGCTCGCCGACGGTCGTCCCGTGCTGGCGCTGGAGAGCACGATCATCAGTCACGGGATGCCCTATCCGGACAACGTGCGCATGGCACGCGAGGTCGAGGCGTTGATCCGCAACGCCGGTGTGACGCCCGCGACGATCGCCGTGCTCGGCGGTGTGCCGCGCATCGGGCTCGGCGACGATGATCTCGAAATGCTCGGCCGCGCCGGAGAATCCGTCACCAAGGCCAGCGTGCGCGACCTGGCCTACGTGCTGGCCAAGGGCAGCCACGGAGCGACGACAGTCGCGGCGACCATGCGGCTCGCGTCGCTCGCCGGCATCCGGGTCTTCGCCACCGGCGGGCTGGGCGGCGTGCACCGCGGGGCGGTGACCTCGATGGACGTCTCGGCCGACCTCACCGAGCTGTCTCGCACGCCGGTCGCCGTCATCTCCGCCGGGGTGAAGTCGATCCTCGACATCGGGCTGACCCTGGAGGCGATGGAGACCCTCTCGATCCCCGTCGTCGGTTATCAGACCGGCGAATTCCCTTCCTTCTATTCACGATCCAGCGGGTATGCCGTGCCGATGCGCGCCGACAGTCCTGAGGAGCTCGCGGTGATCATGAGCACGCAGTGGGGCCTGGGCATCACCGCCGGACTGGACATCGCCAACCCGATCCCCGCGGCGGACGAGATCCCCGCCGAGCAGATCGCCGGAATCATCGAGCAGGCGCTCGCCGACCTGGATCGGCTGGGCATCACCGGGAAGGACGCCACGCCATACCTGCTCGGGCGGGTCGTCGAGCTGACCGGCGGTGCATCGCTCACCGCCAACATCGCGCTGGTCAAGAACAACGCGCTGCTCGGCGCCCAGCTCGCGACGGCCTATTCGCGGCTCTGACCTCGGCACCAGCGCGCGAGCGTTGTCCGGCGCTGCGGAGCGCGGGACAATGCGGCATGCAACGGCGTGGGGTTCTGCCCGAGGACGCGCCGGACCCTCGCGTGGAGCTGGCCGCGCGGGCCCGGCAGCTGCCCGTGCCGGTCATGGGCCTGGTGCCCCAGCCGGCCCTGGAGGACACCGGCACGCTCGGCGTCACCGACGGCCACGATGCCTCCCGTCTCGTCGACATGTCGGTCAGCGTCACCTACACGTTGTGGCGCACTCCGGCCGACCGGTCGGACCCGGTCAACCTGGCCGCACTCGACGACCAGACCCGGGACGCCATCGAGCGGGACACGCCCTGGCCACGGCCGAGGTGGCTGCTCGAGCACCTTCAACAGATGCGCTATCCCCAGCTGTGGGACGCCGTCCGAACTTCCTGGCGCCGAGATGGCAGAGGCCTCGAGCTGGTCGACGAGCTGGCAGCCCACGCCGACGACGTGGCGGGTAACAGGGGCGATGGCGAGGACTGGGCCGACCGGTGGTCGGCGGAATCACGCCGGGCGGCCGCGGGCGCAAGGCGGGACGTGATGATCGACGTCGATGGCGTGCCGGTTCGCGCCGCCGAGATCGACACGCATCCGGCCATTTATGCCATCGGCGTCCAACTCACGCCAAGCAGTGTCGCCACCGTGGTGCTGCCGCGCAGTGCCATGCCGTATGTCGCCGTAGCTCTTGCCGCACGAGACGCCCCCACATCGAGGGGACACGAAACACAGTGAGAGGACACGAAATGCGGCCGCGGACGGCCGAAATATCGTGTCCTCTCGGCCGTTTCGTGTTCTCTCGGCGAAGGGGGCGTCAGTTGTGCCGGCGCGCTGCGAAGGCAGCTTGCTTCGCCCGGTTGCCGCACACCGCCATCTGACACCAGCGCCGCCGGCCCGAAGTGTTGAGGAAGAGCCACCCGCAGTCCACGCCCGGGCACGCCGTGACGGTCTTCCGCACGTCGCTGGTGAGCAGGTTGCCGGCCTCCAGCAGGAATGCGTCGACTGGATCGTCGAGCTGGGGCGACGCGTCGAATTCCCAACGAGCTGAGCGGTTCTCGAGGATGAGGCGTTGCCGAGTGTGCGCCCTGCTGATCGCCTCCGCCAGCCGGCGGCGGGAAGCGGCGCGAGGCTCGCCGGTGAGCGCGGCGTAGAGATCTGCGCGGAGGCCCCGGGTTCGCTGCAGCGTTCCCGCGGCATCGTCGGGCTGCTTCGCTGCCCGGCTGCGGAGCAGCTCGCCGGCCTCGGCGGAGATGACCCCGGAGGTGACCGCGAGCAGCGCGAGCGCGTCATACAACCGCAGGTATTCGCCGCCTGGGCCGGGCGCCTCGCGCCATCCGGCGCGCGTGTTGCACAGCTCGAGCGCGGGATGTCCGCTGAGCGGCTTGGGGAGTCGGATCCCGTCGACCTCAATCACCCAGGGGGTTGACATACCCGCATTCAACCACTGTTATCGATAACCAGTTAAACTGATCTAGCGGTTAGGACGGCATGATGCGAATTTCACGACGTATGGCGACAGGAGTCGGCGTCCTCGTGTTCGCCGTGGGTGGTGCGCAGGCGGTTCCGGCGCAGGCAGCTGCGCGGTCGACGACGTCGATGGGCTGGCATCGGGTGACCGAGGCATGGCAGCCCTACGTCCAGCCGGACATCACCTTTCCTGCGACGCGGTACTGCGGGTCGTTCGACCTGAAGTCCACCGTGATCAGCCAGAACATCCGCTACCGGGTGATCTCGCGCTGGGACAACGGAGTCGCACGCCAGACCTTCTACAACGGGCCGTTGGTCATGGACGTCAGCAACGCGACGACAGGCAAGTCCGGCGACTATTTCATGGGAGGGGACGGCATCGAGACCGACGACGCCACGGGCGCCATCCAGACCTATCAAATGATGGGCCCGGTGGGGTTCGGTATGCCGATCGGCAGTTCTACAGGAATCGCTCCCGGCGTGTACGTGTTCAGCGGCAACCATGTCGTGCAGTTCAATGCCGACGGGAGCCGCACACTGACGCGGTCTTCCGGCCCCGCGACCGACCTGTGCACGGCGCTGGGTTGACGCCGGGTCGGTAGTCCGGTTCCTCGCGGTGCACAATGGAAGGCGTGATTGCCGCCCTGTCAGCCAAGCTCGACCAGAACGACGGGCACCCCATCGGCATCGGCGTCGGGTTCTTCGGCATCTGCCTCTTGATGATCCTGCTCTTCCTGCTCATCGTCTGGGTCGGCAAGCAGCGCGACAAGCGGCGTGGGCCTCGTCCGGCACCGGAGCTGCCGCTGCTGGTCAAGAAGGACGAGGAGCGTGAGCGTCGCAAGCAGTCCGGTCGATGATGCGATCGCGGCCCTCGAGGCGGCGCGCTCCACACCGGTAACGCCCGCCGGACCCCGGCTTGCCGGCGCCGTCGGCATCCTGGCGGTCGAGGACGACATCCTCGCCATGCACGTCACCGGCCACGCCGTCCTGTATGACGCGGCCGGCGCGCTCCTCCCGTCCGACGCCCGGGTGCCGATGCGCGCCGACACCGTCTTCGACCTGGCGTCGCTGACCAAGCTCTTCACCGCGACGGTGGCGATGCAGCAGGTGGAGGCGGGGCTGCTCGACCTCGAGGCGCCGGTCGCCCACTACCTGCCGTCCTTCGCAGCAGGCGGCAAGGGGGGCATCAGCGTCCGCCAGTTGCTCACGCACACCAGTGGCCTGGAGTGGTGGTTACCGCTCTGGCGGGACTGGCCCGACCCGGAGAGCCGCATCAGTGCCGCGCTCAGCAACCCGCCCGCCAGTGCGCCCGGTGGCTTCGTCTACAGCGACCTCAACCTGATCGCGCTCGGCGTGCTGCTCGAACAGCTCGGCGGTACATCGCTCGATGTGCTCGTGCGCGACGGGATCACGCAGCCGCTCGGGATGTCCGACACCGGCTTCGTCACCCAGTTGGGTCACGTTCCGGCACAGCGCTTCGCGGCGACCGAGATCCAGGGCGACGCGGGTCGCGGCATGGTGCGCGGTGAGGTTCACGACGAGAACGCCTGGTCCCTCGGCGGCGTCGCGGGCCACGCGGGGATCTTCTCCACCGCCGGCGACCTGTTGCGCTTCGTGCGCGTCTTCACCTCGCCCGATCCGCCGATCCTGCGCCGCCCCAGCGTGATCCAGATGACCACCGATCTCAATCCTGACCTCCCGGACGACGCACACGGCCTGGGCTTCGAGATCGATCAACCGCGCTACATGGGCGCGCTCAGCGGGCCGCGGACGATCGGGCACACCGGATTCACCGGCACCTCGGTGGTGGCCGATGTCGAACGGGATGCGGTCGCCATCCTGCTCACCAACGCGGTGCATCCGCACCGGCCGGAGACGTCGATCAACGCGCTGCG
Source organism: Flexivirga sp. YIM B11880 (assembly GCF_058148645.1). Lineage (NCBI taxonomy): Bacteria > Bacillati > Actinomycetota > Actinomycetes > Micrococcales > Dermacoccaceae > Flexivirga > Flexivirga sp. YIM B11880. Next base: position 162,485 of record NZ_JBMAMH010000004.1, on the reverse strand, counting down.
GGCGCAATGGGCGAGCGCGCTGGCCGCCTCACTGCGTTGACCGCGCACGGCGGATGATGGCATCCGCGACCGCGTCCGCATTGACCTCCGGTAACCAGTGCCCCGCGCCGTCCAGCTCGACGAACTCGTAGTCGCCCGAAACGAATTCAGCGCTCTTCTCCGCCGCCGCGCGGCCCAGGGCGAAGTCCCGGCTGCCCCAGAGATAGGTGGTCGGGACCTCGATGATGCGCGCCGCGCCGCCACCGATCGAGCGGGGCGAGCGGGCGAGACCTTGCAGCTGGCCGGCGAACATGGCGCGATACCAGTTCAGCGGCCCGGTGAGGGCCTCCGGTGTGTCGAAGCGGTCGGCATACTTCTGCGCATCCTCGGCGGCCATCCCGGTCTTGAGATACATCTGCGGCAATTGGCGCAGCACGGCGCGCTCGGCGATCCACGGCAACTGGAAGAACGCCATGTAGCTGCTCTTGCGCCACTGGTCGCTGTGCGTCATCGCCCAGGTCAGGGCGGCGGGGTGCGGGGTGGAGAGCACCGTGCAGGAGGCGACTCGGTGGGGGTGCGCGCCGGCGAACGACCAGGCGACCGCACCACCCCAGTCGTGGCCGACGATGTGCGCCCGGTCGGCACCGGCAGCATCCAGCAAGGCCACGACGTCACCGCACAGCTCACGCAGCCGGTATGCCGAAACGCTTCGCGGCGAGGCACCGGGGGAGTAGCCGCGCTGATCCGGTGCCAGGACGCGATAACCGGCATCGACCAGTTGCGGCGTGACCTTGTCCCACGCCTGGCGGTCCTGCGGAAAACCGTGCAGCAGCACGACAACCGGTGCATCCTCTGGTCCGCTGTCGGTCACGTCGAAGGTCAGCTCGTCGCGCGTGAAAGTCTGCATCTCACGACGGTAGTCCACCTGCCTCTCCCTGGGCCGACTTCACGAAAAGGCATTGTTGCATCTAAGATAGATACAACATGAGTGCAAGCGACAAGGCATACGAACACGTCAAGGCCGGCATCCTCGGGGGTGACATCCCGCCGAGCACCTTCCTGACCGAGGGTCAGCTCGCCGAGGAGATCGGCATCTCCCGCACGCCCGTCCGGGAGGCGTTGTTGCGACTGCAGGCCGAAGGCATGGTCGAGCTGTTTCCCAAGAAGGGCGCGCTGGTCACCGCGCCGACCGCACGCGAAACGCGTGAGGTCTTCGAGGCCCGCGCGCTCATCGAGGAGTGGGCCGCCGCGCAGATGTGGTCGCGTCGCGCCGACGCCATACCTGCGTTGCGGGCGCGACTGGACGAGATGACGGCCGCGCTCAAGACCGACGACGTCAGCTCGTTCAGCGCAGCCGACCGGGCGTTCCACGAAGTCATCGTCGAGGCGGCCGGCAACTCGGTCATCGCCCGGCAGTACTGCCACCTGCGCGACCGGCAGATCGTCATCGTCGCCGGCAACCTCCGGGGCGACAAGCCCCGGATGACCAGTTCGCTGCGGCAGCACCGCGAGCTGTTGCGCCTGCTCGAATCGGGCACGAAGGCGCAGTTCGTGCACGGCTGCCGCGAGCACGTGAGCTACGCCGTGAGCCTGGCGGTGACCCGATGAACGCGCCGGCAACCGAGAGCGGTCAGTTGCCCGGCGTCGTCGAGACCCCCTCTGCCCAGTGGCCGCTCGGCGGCCGGCGGGCGTGGGTGGTCTTCCTGTCCGCGCTGGCCATCTACATCCTGGCCATCTTCCACCGGACCTCGCTGGGTGTTGCCGGCATCATCGCTGCCGAGCGCTTCCACATCAGTTCGGCGCAGTTGGCGACGTTCGTCATGGTGCAGCTGATCGTCTATGTGGGCATGCAGGTTCCCGTCGGGGCGCTCCTGGACCGCTTCGGCTCCAAGGTGCTGCTCTTCGCCGGCGTCAGCACGATGACGATCGCGCAGTTCGGTTTCGCCTTCGCAAACACCTTCGCGCTCGGTGTGCTGGCTCGGGTCTTCGTCGGCATGGGCGACGCGATGGTCTTCATCTCGCTGCTGCGCATCGTCGCGCTGTGGTTCCCACCGGCACGCGCGCCGATGATGAGCCAGTTGTGTGGCGTCTTCGGCCAATTCGGCGCAATCGCAGCGGCCGGGCCGCTGTCCGCGGCACTGCACACCTTCGGCTGGACCAAGTCCTACCTGATGGCGTCCTCGATCGGCATCGTGCTCGCGATCGTCCTGCTGCTGGTGGGTCGGGACTCGCCATACACGAGCAAGGAACGCACCGAGATCAAGCTGCGCGCGGTCGCCCGCGCGGTGTCCAGCGCGTGGCGCGAGCCAGGCACCAAGCTCGGGCTGTGGTGCCATTTCACGTCGCAGTTCAGCACGACCGTCTTCAGTCTGATGTGGGGCTTCCCGTTCCTGACCAAGGGGGAGGGGTTGTCATCCGCGACGGCCAGCCTCCTGCTGGAGATCATGGTGGTCGCCACGGTCACCGCGAGTCCGCTCTTCGGCGCGTTCACCGCGCGCTACCCCTACAACCGGTCCACCCTGGTGCTCGGCTCGGTCGCCGCGATCATGTCGATGTGGGGTGTCGTACTGCTCTGGCCCGGCCGGGCGCCGTTGTGGCTGCTCGTGCTCCTGGTGGTCGTCACCGCGATCGGCGGCCCTGGATCGATGATCGGCTTCGACCTGGCCCGGACCTTCAACCCCGCGCACCGGATCGGCTCCGCGTCCGGCATCGTCAACGTGGGCGGTTTCACCGCGACGCTGCTGTCCGTGTTCGTGATCGGTGTCATCCTCGACCGCGCGGCACCCGGCGGCGCGGCGAGCTACGACCTGCACGCGTTCCGGCTGGGGATGTCGTTCCAGTACGTCATGTGGCTCTTCGGCATCGTGCAGATCCTGCGCTACCGCCGCCGCACCCGCCGCCTCGTCGCGGCCGACGACGACTACCGTCACCTGCGCGTCGGCGTCGGTATGACGGACAGCTGACCCGCCGCGCCCCCGTGCCGAGAGGCCCAGAAACACCTCGAGAGGCCCAGGAAATCCAAGCGAATCCACCTGATTTCCTGGGCCTCTCGAACCGTAAGTAGGCCTCTCGGCGAAGGGCGTGAGGGGTCCTCCGCCGCGGGCGCGGGGGTCAGTGCTGGTTCGGCGCCACCCAGCGCGCGGTGTCGACGCCCTGGTCCTTCGCGCGCTGCAGCGCGTCGGCGACGATCTGCTCGGCGTCCTCGCGGCCGGCCCAGTGCGAGCCCTCCTCGACGCTCTTGCCCGGCTCGAGGACCTTGTAGGTCTCGAAGAAGTGCTTGATCTCGTCGAGCAGGAAGCTGTTGACGTCACTCACGTCCTGGATGTGGTCCCAGCGCGGGTCACCGGCGATGACCGACAGGATCTTGTCGTCGCCGCCGGCCTCGTCGACCATCTTGAAGACACCGACCGGGCGCGCCTCCACGACCGCCCCGGGCACCACCGACTCGGTGATCAGCAGCATCGCGTCGAGAGGGTCGCCGTCCTCGCCGAGGGTGTGCTCGATGTAGCCGTAGTCCGTGGGGTACTGCATCGACGTGAACAATCGCCGGTCGAGGCGCAGCCGCCCCGTCGCGTGGTCGATCTCGTACTTGTTGCGGCTGCCCTGCGGCACCTCGATGGTGACGTCGAACTCCATTGGGTCTGTCCCTTCGCCGGATTCGGTGTGCTTGACTGGCGCCTAGTTTGGCGCACCGACGAGCGCGCCGTCGTCCGAGGGGTGCTATGAAGAAGCGGGTCGCGGCCGTGGCGGCCGCCGTCGTCGTGCTCGCCGCCGGCTACGAGACCCTCGATGTGTATGACGTGGTGCCGGGCCCGCTCACCCGCGCCGCGGCGGACTCGCAGCCGGTGCCGCAACCGGGGAAGACGCGGGTCGGACCGTCCGTCGCACCACCGACACCTGCTGCCGCCGTCCCGCTGCACGCCGCCGACGGACCTGAGCAGCTACCGGCCAAGGTGCGCGCTCGCGTCGCCGCCGCGATGAAGGCACCGGACCTGGCCAAGAAGCTCGCCGTGGAGGTGCTCGACGGCACGACCGGCCAGGTGCTCGTCCAGCAGAACGCCGACAAACCGATGACTCCGGCGTCGACCACCAAGTTGCTGTCGGCGTGGGTGATCGCCAACACGATGGATCTGGACAAGCCGCTCACCACGAAGGTCGTGACCGGCTCGTCCGCGGACTCGATCGTCCTGGTCGCCGGTGGCGACACCGCGCTCAATCCCGGCAAAGGCGACCCCGATTCGGTCAACGGGCACGCGGGCCTCGCCGATCTCGCCGCCCAGGTCGCGACAGCGTTGAAGAAGTCGGGTCAGACGGCGGTGACGGTCGGTGTCGACACGTCATACGCGCCGGGTCCGCTCACCGCGAAGCACTGGGATCCGGGTGTCGTCGCCGCCGGATACGCCGCCCGTATCGCCCAACTCGGGCTCTCCACCGAGCGCGCCACCGACCCGGCGCGGCCGACACCCGCCGATCCAGTCGGGTCGACCCTGGAGGCGTTCGTGAAAGACCTTGCGACACAGGGCATTACCGCGAAGGCGGGCCGGCACGTCACCGCTCCGCCCAAGGCGACGCAGCTGGGGGCGGTCCAATCCTCCCCGTTGCTCGACGTGCTCGGTGACGCGCTGCAGCGCAGCGACAACGCGATGATCGAGTCGCTGGCTCGGCAAGCGGCGTTCGAGCACGGAGTCGGCGGCTCCACTGCAGACGTTGCCGCATTCGTCGGAAAGACTTTGCGTCAAAGCGGTTTCGACCTCGCCGGAGTGAAGCTTGCCGACATGTCGGGACTGTCCGACGGCACCACGATTCCGGCGCGGGTGCTCGCCGACGTGTTGTTGTCCGGAACCAGTGGCAAGAACCGGCCGTTCGCCGAGGTCCTCACGCGGCTGAGCGTCGGCGGCTACAACGGCACGCTCGACAACCGCTTTCTGCAGACCTCCAACTTCTCTGCGGCCGGCGACGTCCGGGCCAAGACCGGGTCGCTGACCGATGTTGCATCGCTCGCCGGCACGGTCCTCACCGAGGACAACCGGGTCCTCGTCTTCGCCGTGATCAGCAACGCGGCAAAGTCGTGGGGGCCATATGGCACTCGTGCCGCGATCGACGACTTCGTCGCGGACCTGCAGAAGTGCGGCTGCTCCGAGTAGGAGGCGAAAAGTTCCGAGCGACAACACCGTTCCCGAGTCACGCCAGCACTGGCTCGACTCGGAGTCGTCGCTGCGGGTGCGGTCGCGGCAGGAGCTGCTCCGTCGCCAGTTGGAGACACACCTCAGGCCACCATCGCCCACCTCGGTCTTCCGGCGCCCGGCCGTCTGACGTGCCGTTCCCGAGACCCGGGCGAGAAAAGTACGCTCGACCTCATGTCTGAGGGGTATGTCGATTGGGACCTGGCCAAGCGCACCGGCCGCCGCTGGGTGTCCCACGGGCCGGACACCACGCCGGCCGAAGCCGCCGACGTGGTTGCCGAGCTACGCGACGCCGCACACCGCGCGCTGCAACCGGTCGCCGACACCGCCCGCCTCGACGCGAGCGCCGGCGCCGATTCGCCGGTCTACGTGGTGGACCGTGCGGCATGGATCGACGTCAACGTCGACTCGATGGCGGGTCTGCTCGCGCCCGTCGTCGACGCGCTGACCGCCAAGCGCAAGGCCGGCCCGCGCGCCCGCGCCATCGGCGCCATGGTGACGGGCGCCGAGACCGGGGCGCTGATGGGTTTCGTCGCGAGCAAGGTGCTCGGGCAGTTCGACATGGCGCCGACCGGCACACCGAGCCTCCTGCTGGTGGCGCCCAACATCGTGGCCGCCGAGCGCGAACTGCACGTCGACCCCTCCGACTTCCGGCTCTGGGTGTGCCTGCACGAGGAGACGCACCGCGTGCAGTTCACCGCGGTGCCGTGGCTGCGGCAACACATGATCGACCGGATCCGTGCGCTCGTGATCGAGTTGATACCCGACCCGGAGCTGCTGCAGCAGCGGCTGCAGGCCGCGGCCAAGGCCATCCCTGCTGCGTTGCGCGAGGGCGGCGGGGGTCTCACCGATCTGGTCGTCAGCCCCGAACAGCGTGCGGAGCTGGCCAACCTCACGGCGATCATGTCCCTGCTCGAAGGGCACGCCGATGTCGTGATGGACGACGTGGGCCCGCAGATCGTGCCGTCGGTGGATGAGATCCGCCGCAAGTTCGACCAACGCCGCAAGGGAGCCGGCGGCCTGGACCGGATCGTCCGCCGGCTCATCGGGTTGGAGGCCAAGATGCGGCAATACCGGGACGGCGCCGCCTTCTGCCGCGCCGTGCAGGACCAGGTCGGCGTCGACGGCTTCAACGCCGTCTGGTCGAGCCCGGAAAATCTGCCGACGGCCGCCGAGATCTACGCCCCCGCGACCTGGGTCGCTCGCGTCCACGGCTGAACGAGGGTCATATGACGGGTCCACACCCGGCAGTCGCCGCGTGTCGCCGGCAGGTGCGACGAGCGATCGGCACTGCAGCACTACCTACCGAAAGCACTGCGCTCGTGGCGTGTTCGGGCGGTGCCGACTCACTGGCGCTCGTCGCCGCCGTGGCGTTCGAGGCCCCGAAACTCCGCCTGCAAACGGTTGCCGTAGTGGTCGACCACCAGTTGCAGGACGGCTCCCGCGAGGTCGCGGAGTGGGCCGCCGAGCAGTGCCGGGATCTCGGCATGGAGCGCGCCGAGGTCCGCACCATCGATGTCGTCGGCGGCGGTGGTCCGGAGGCGGCCGCCCGGGACGCCAGGTATGCCGCCCTGCGCGAAGCGGCTGCGTCATACGACGCGAATGCGGTGCTGCTCGGGCACACCCGCGACGACCAGGCCGAGACGGTGTTGCTCGCGCTCGCCCGCGGGTCCGGTCCGCGCGCGATCACCGGTATGGTGCGCTTGGCGGATCTCGATACAGCCTCGCCCCTGGGGGCTCGGCCTACTCGACCGGCCAAGGCGCTGCGGCCGTTCCTGGACGTGACGCGCGCGGAGACCCATGCGGCGTGCGCCGCCCTCGGCCTGCGGCCCTGGCACGACCCGCACAACGACGACCCGCGCTACCTGCGGGTGCGCGTCCGCCGAGCGCTCACCGACCTGGAGACGGACATCGGCCCGGGCGTCGTCGCCGGCCTCGCGCGGACCGCCGACCTGGTGCGCGACGACCTCGCGTTCCTGGACGAATGGGCCGCCGAGGTCGCCGCCCGGCTCGGCGAATCGCCGTGGCCGGTCGACCAACTGGCCGCGCTCGCCGCCCCCGTCCGCACTCGAGTATGGCGGGAGCTGCTCCGCGGGGCGGGCGCACCGGCCGCGGCACTGGGCAAGGTGCACATCGACGCCGTGGACGCCCTGGTGATCCACTGGCGCGGGCAACGGCCGATCCCCGTGCCCGGCGGCCTGCACGTGCGCAGAGGTGCCGGGCTGATCGTGGTGGAGCCGCGTCGGGTTCAATAGGTCTATGGATTCCAGCCATATGGGCAATGACCTGGACCACGTCCTCTTCACCGAGAAGCAGATCCACGCGCGCCTCGACGAGCTGGCGACCGAGATCTGGCGCGACTACCACGACAAGGACGTGCTGCTGGTCGGCGTGCTGAAGGGCGCCATCCTGGTGATGGCAGACCTGATGCGGGCGCTGCCCGGGACGGTGCCGATGGACTGGATGGCCGTGTCGTCATACGGCTCGGGCACCAAGTCCAGCGGCGTGGTCCGTATCCTCAAGGACCTGGACACCGACATCACCGGCCGCCACGTGCTCATCGTCGAGGACATCATCGACTCCGGCCTGACCCTCAACTGGATCCGCAGCAACCTCAGCTCGCGCCAGCCCGCGTCGCTGGAGATCTGCACGCTCTTGCGCAAGCCGGAGGCGGCCAAGGTGGAGATCGACTGCAAGTACGTCGGTTTCGACATACCCAACGAGTTCGTGGTCGGCTACGGCCTCGACTACGACGAGCGATACCGCAACCTGCGGGACATCGGCACGCTTGCGGAGCACGTCTATTCGTGATTTCGGCGGCCCGGCGCGCTGCCGCGAGTGTGTCGCAGGTGACCTCCGTGACAGGCTGCGCGGAACATCGCCGCCGTCCCGGTCGTTGATCCAGCCGGGACGCCCCGGGAGTTGCCTCATATCCCGCGGTGTACCGTCTATTGGTCTGTCGTCGGGCTCGGCCCAACTGTGAGCAGGAGGATCGGGGCACGCCCCGCAGCTACATGAACTACAAGCGCGTTCTACGCAGCCCTGGGCTCTGGGTCATCCTCGTCGTATTGCTCGGCGTCCTGTGGCTCGCCGTGGGCAATGTCGGTGGATACCAGAAGATCGACACGTCCCAGGCCGAAAACCTCATCTCCAGCAAACAGGTCGAGTCCGCGACGATGACGCCCGACTCGATCAAGCTGACGCTCAAGGACCCGACGACGGTCGGTGGCAAGAAGGACCTCACCAAGGTCGAGGCCGACTACGTCGACCCCCGCGGTGACCAGCTGGTCAACCTGCTCCAGAAGAACCCGCCGTCCGGCGGCTACACCGACGACCCGCAGAAGCAGAGCGTCTGGCTGTCGATCCTGATCAGCATGGCGCCGTTCATCCTGTTCATCCTGATCTTCTGGTTCCTGATGAGCCAGATGCAGGGCGGCGGCTCGCGGGTCATGCAGTTCGGGAAGTCCCGCGCCAAGCTGGCCAGCAAGGACATGCCCAAGGTGACCTTCGCCGATGTCGCGGGTGCCGACGAGGCCGTCGAGGAGCTCCACGAGATCAAGGAGTTCCTCCAGTCGCCGAAGAAGTTCCTCGACGTCGGCGCCAAGATCCCCAAGGGCGTGCTGCTCTACGGCCCACCCGGCACCGGCAAGACCCTGCTCGCCCGCGCCGTCGCCGGTGAGGCGGGTGTGCCGTTCTACTCGATCTCCGGCTCGGACTTCGTCGAGATGTTCGTCGGTGTCGGTGCGAGCCGCGTGCGCGACCTCTTCGAGCAGGCCAAGGCGAACGCTCCGGCGATCATCTTCGTCGACGAGATCGACGCCGTCGGCCGGCACCGCGGCGCCGGCCTGGGTGGCGGCCACGACGAGCGCGAGCAGACCCTCAACCAGCTGCTGGTCGAGATGGACGGCTTCGACGTCAAGACCAACGTCATCCTCATCGCCGCCACCAACCGCCCCGACATTCTCGACCCGGCGCTGCTGCGGCCCGGTCGCTTCGACCGGCAGATCGCCGTCGAGGCGCCCGACATGGCGGGCCGCCACCACATCCTGCAGGTGCACGCCAAGGGCAAGCCGATGTCCAAGGACATCGACCTGCTGCAGGTGGCCCGTCGCACGCCCGGCTTCTCCGGTGCCGACCTGGCCAACGTGCTCAACGAGTCCGCCCTGCTGACCGCCCGGTCCAACGCCCAGGTCATCGACAACCGGGCACTCGACGAGGCGATCGACCGGGTCATGGCGGGGCCGCAGAAGCGGACCCGGGTGATGAGCGCCAAGGAGCGCAAGATCACGGCATACCACGAGGGCGGGCACGCCCTGGTCGCCGCGGCGCTCAACCACACCGACCCGGTCAGCAAGATCACCATCCTGCCGCGCGGCCGCGCCCTCGGTTACACGATGGTGCTGCCGGTCGACGACAAGTACTCCACCACCCGCAACGAGCTGCTCGACCAGCTGGCCTACGCGCTCGGCGGCCGGGTCGCCGAGGAGATCGTCTTCCACGACCCGAGCACCGGTGCCGCCAACGACATCGAGAAGGCGACCGGTCTGGCCCGCAAGATGGTCACCCAGTTCGGCATGAGCGAGCGGGTCGGCGCCATCAAGCTCGGCTCCGCCGGATCCGAGGTCTTCCTCGGCCGCGACATGGGCCACGAGCGCGACTACTCCGAGGAACTCGCCGGCGTCGTCGACGAGGAGGTGCGCCGGCTGATCGAGGCGGCGCACGACGAGGCCTGGTACGCCCTCAACGACAACCGCGACATCCTCGACAACCTGGTGCTCGAGCTGCTCGAGAAGGAAACGCTCGACGTGCACCAGCTGGCCGAGGTGTTCAAAGAGGTCAAGAAGCGCCCGAAGCGCAAGGTCTGGCTCTCCAGCGACCGCCGCAACGTCAGCGACCGCCCGCCGGTGCTCACCCCGGCCGAGCGCAAGGCGCTCGCCAACGGCGTCGACCTGGAGAAGGAGCAGCGGCAGCAGGCGGCCCAGGTGCACCCGCCTGAGGCGGTCGTCGAGGTCCCGGACGGCGGGTATGTCGATCCCACCGAACGTTGATCTGGAGCGCGCAGCGGCCGCAGTCCGCGAGCTGCTGATCGCGCTCGGCGAGGACCCGGAGCGGGAGGGGCTGCGCGACACCCCCAACCGCGTCGCGCGCGCCTATGCCGAGACCTTCGCCGGCATGTGGCAGACGCCCGAGGATGCGCTCAGCCGCACCTTCGACGTCGACCACTCCGAACTGGTGATCGTCCGCGACATCGAGGTCTACTCCACGTGTGAGCACCACCTGGTGCCGTTCCACGGGGTCGCGCACGTCGGCTACATCCCCGCGGCCGATGGCCGCGTCACCGGCTTGTCCAAGATCGCCCGGCTGGTCGAGGTCTTCGCCCGGCGACCGCAGGTGCAGGAGCGGTTGACCAGCCAGATCGCCGACGCCCTCGTCGACCACCTGCACGCCCAGGGCGTGCTCGTCGTCGTCGAGTGCGAACACCTCTGCATGTCGATGCGCGGCGTCCGCAAACCCGGCGCCGTCACCATCACCTCTGCGGTCCGCGGGCAGCTGACCAGCGCCGCCACTCGGGCGGAGGCGATGAGCCTGATCAACGCACAGAGCCGGCGTTGATGAGCGCGGCCGCGTCGACCGTGTTGCCGAGGCGTCCCGCCGACCGCCCGCTGGTGATGGGCGTCGTCAACGTCACGCCCGACTCGTTCTCCGACGGTGGGCTGTTCTTCGATGCCGCTGCCGCCGTTGCACACGGCCGCGAGCTGATCGCGCAGGGCGCGGACATCCTCGACATCGGCGGTGAGTCCACGCGGCCGGGCGCCGAGCGGCCGTCCGTGAACGAGGAGCTGCGCCGCGTCATACCGGTCATCGAGGGGCTGGCCGACGCCGACGTGTGGATCTCGATCGACACGATGCGCGCACCGGTCGCCTCGGCGGCTGTGGCAGCGGGTGCGCGAATCATCAACGATGTGAGCGGTGGCCTGGCCGACCCGGAGATGACGTCGGTCGCCGCAGAGACCGGCGCCGGCTTCGTCGTCATGCACTGGCGGGGTCACAGCCACGACATGCAGACGCGCGCGATCTACGACGACGTGACGGCCGATGTATGCCGGGAGCTGGCCGACCAGGTCGGCGCTGCGCTGGATGCGGGCGTCGCACGGGAGCAGATCGCCATCGACCCCGGACTGGGTTTCGCCAAGACTGCCGAGCAGAACTGGGTGCTGCTGCAACACCTTTCGGCATTCCAGCAGATGCAGCTGCCGGTGCTCGTGGGGGCGTCCCGCAAGTCGTTCCTCGCACGGATGGGCAGCCCCACGGGCGGCCCGGTCCCGGCCGAACAGCGCGACTTCGCGACCGCGGCCGTGTCGGTCGTGCTGGCGCAGGCCGAGGTGTGGGCGATCCGGGTGCACGAGGTGCGGTCGACGTTCGCGGCGTGCGACGTGGTGAAGCACCTCCGAGAGGCTCGTCATGAGTGACCGGATCGGCCTGACCCGACTGGCCGTGACCACGCCGCACGGTGTGCTGGCGCACGAAAAGCTGGAGCCGCAAAGGTTTTTCGTCGACATCGTGATCGAATGCGATGTGTCTCGGGCGGCTCGCAGCGACGACCTCGGACACACGATCAGCTACGCGGAGATCGCGCAGGACGCCGAGCGGATCATGACGCAGCCGCCGGTCGACCTGATCGAACACCTTGCGGAGCAGATCGCTGCCTCCGTGCTGCAGCGGGTCGCGGCGGAGGCCGTCGAGGTGACCGTGCACAAACCGGACGCTCCCGCTGGGGTCGACTTCGCCGGCTTCGGGCTGGCCGGACCGCTCGTGTCGGTGCGGCGCCAGCAGCATCGGCCGGTCGTTATCGCGCTGGGCGCCAATCTCGGGCACCGCGTCCGCACCCTCGAGGCCGCAGTCCGCGCCCTCGGTCGCATCGAGGGCCTGGACCTGATCGAGGTCAGCGGGCTCTTCGAGACCGATCCGGTCGGCGGACCGGCGCAGCCGGACTACCTCAATGCCGTCGCGGTCGGCACCACCCGGCTCGCACCCTGGACGCTGCTCGACCGGCTGCACGAGATCGAGGCCGGCCGTGGCCGCACCCGCGAGATCCGCTGGGGTGCAAGGACGCTCGACCTCGACCTGATCCAGGTCGGTGACCCGGCCGCCGCGACCGACCTCCGTTTCGAGACCGACGAGCTGATGCTGCCGCACCCGCGCGCGGCCGAGCGGGCCTTCGTGCTGGCGCCGTGGCTGGACGCCGATCCACAGGCGCAGCTGCGGGTCGGTCGCAAGGTGCTGCCGGTGTCCGAGCTGCTCCGGCAGGCCGACAGCACCGGCATCCGGGTCGGCCCGGAGTGGAGACCGCTGTGAGCGACTCGGGAGTGAGCTGGCGGCACGCGCTGGGAATCGGAATCGTCATACTCCTCGTCTGTTACGGCGTCCTGCGGTGGACCACGTCCCACGGGCACGGACTCCCGCACATGTCCTGGTTCCTGCTCGTCACGATCGTGCTGTTGTCCATCGCGGTTCTGGCGGCCGGTGCCGAGGTACGCGCCTACCTGCACGGCACGTCGACGCGCCCGCCGTCGCCGCAACGCGCTCGGCGCGCACTGGTGGCGGCCCAGGCGTGCGTGCTCGCCGGTGCGATGTTCGCCGGGTGGTTCGGCGCGTTTGCCCTGATCGAGCTGGGCCGGCTGGACGCGGACAGTGCGTTCGGCAACATGATCCAGGCCGCGGTGCTCTGCGCCGCATCCGTCGGAGCGGTGGCGACCGGGTTGATCGTGCAGAGCTGGTGCCGCATCCCGGAGGACAAGGACCGCGACAAGGACGGTGACTCGCACGGCGGCGGTCCGCTGCACGCCTGACGCACCCGCCGAGCCGGGCCGGTGCGCTTGACTGTATGCCGTGAGCGACCCACTGCTGCCCATGCCCGCCGTCCCCGCCGGCCTGCGGGCTTCCGTCCCCGACAGCCCCGACGTGGCCGACATCGTCGAGCTGCTCGCGGCACACCAACGTGCCGCTCACGGGTCGAGCTCGGTCGACCCGCAGATGGTCGCCTCGAACGTGGCCGGCCCCGGATCCTGGACCCGCCGACAGGCGCTGGTGCGTGACGGCGATGGCACGGCGCTCGCGTGGGTGGTCGTGCACGACCGTGCCGCGGGCCGCATCGTCGTCGAGATCACCGCCCTGCCGTCGGTCACCGACGAGCTGGCCGCGAGCCTGTTCCACTGGGCGGAGGGGGTCGGCCGGTCGATCATGCGGGCGCGAGGTCTGGCGAGCACGCAGCTGGATTCGGGTGCGTATGCCGAGGACGACCGCGGGCAGCGATGGCTCGCGGCGGCCCGGTTCCGGCACGCACGCACCTGGCTGCAGATGAGCCGTCCGGTGCGTCCGGAGGACTCCTCCCTGCCGGCTCCACGACCCGGCGTGACGGTACGACGGATCGGGCTGCACGAGGACGGCACGCCGGTTGCCGCCGACCTGCAAGCGGTCCACTTGGTGCTGGAGGAGTCCTTCGCCGACCACTACAACTCCTATCGCGAGAGCTTCCCGGAGTTCGTGCAGCGGCTGCGGGAGGACCCGGGGCACCGGTGGGACCACTGGTGGCTCGCCGAGGTCGAGACCGACGGCGTGCTCCTGCCCGGCGGCGCCGTCGTCGGCACCGTGCTCCCGGCGGACGAGTCGGGTTTCCCGGGCAGTTACGTCGACTACCTCGGCGTGCACCGGCGGTCCCGCGGCAGGGGAGTCGCAAAAGCGTTGCTGCACACGGTGATCCGCGATGCGCTCGCATCCGGCAGCAACCGCGTCGGGCTCGAGGTGGATGCGGACTCACCGACCGGTGCCGACGGGCTCTACAGCTCGATGGGCTGGGTCACGTCATACAAGACCCAGAGCTGGCACCGCGAGCTCAGTTGAATTGCTCGACTCCTCGCAACGGGTCCGTCAAGGGGTGTCGTGGGTGAGGCCGAACTGGGCGCCGGAGGCGTCGCGCACGACCGCCACACGGCGGCCGTTGCCGACCGAGCGGGGACCGTCCACGACCGTGCCGCCCGCGTCGGTGATCAGCTGCGTCGCCGCCTCCAGGTCGTCGACCTGCAGATGCGGCACCACGGCTTCCGCCCCGGGGACGAGACCGATGTGCTGGCCGTCCACCTCGAAACCGACGTAGTAGTCGGAGTCGGCGATCGGTTCTGCGCCCAGCAGTTTCGCGTAGAGGTCGCGGGATGCGGCCAGGTCGTTGCTCGGCAGCAGGACGATGTTGAAGTTGCCCATGGGGTTGCTCCTCGAAGGTTCTCGGTGGCTGCGCTTCGCGCGCTACTCGTATGACGCGCGAGCTGCGCAGAGTGTGACCGCCGCTGCCCCGCGGTGTGATGGACTTGCCGGATGAAGCAACAGACCGAGGCGTTCGAAGCGGAGCGCCCCCGGCTCGTGCGTATGGCGGACCGCCTCCTCGGAGATCACGCAGAGGCCGAGGACGTCGTGCAGAACGCATGGATCCGGTTGCACGGCAACGACGCCCGCATCGAGAACCTTCCGGCCTGGCTGACGACTGTCACGACCCGGCTGTGCCTGGACCGGCTGCGCAGCAAGCTGCCTGATCCCGAGGAGGAACTCGACCTGGACGAGACCGCGCCGGACCCCGCGGACGAGGTCGTGCTCGCCGACTCGGTGGGCAGCGCTCTGCAGGTGGTGCTCGACCGGTTGAGTCCGTCGGAACGCATCGCTTTCGTCCTGCACGACAGCTTCGCAGTCGACTTCCCCACGGTGGCAACCATTCTGGGCACCTCCCCGGTGGCTGTTCGCAAGCTCGCGTCCCGGGCGCGGAGCAAGCTGGCAGTCCGTCCGGTGGACGAGCCGGCCGAACACCGCGACCACGCTGCCGTCGTCGACGCCTTCCTGCACGCTGCCAAGGGCGGCGATCTCGACACACTGCTCGGTCTGCTCGCGCCGGACGTCGTCATCGAGGGCGCCGACCCGGCGGCGGTCGCGCTCGGCACGCCCCGGCTGGCCGGCCGCGAGCGGGTGGCGGAGTTGCTCAACGGCGGTGCGAAGACTGCGTTCCCGGTGTTCATCGGCGATCGCGCCGGTCTCGCCTGGATGCACCGCGGCGATTACAAGGTGGCGTTCGATTTCGTGATCGAGGACGGCGTGGTGCGCCGGATCGACCTGCGTGCCGATCCCGAGGTGCTGGCGATCGTCCGCAAGCGGTGACCCTCTGTAGCACTTCGGCAGACCGAGTCCGAACTGCGCGACCAAGTTGAGCGCCATGCCGGTCGTCGCCTGCGACGCGCACCGTACGATCGAACGGCCCGTTCCCGCCACCCACTCCGGAGCCATTCGATGAGCAACGCTGCAGCCTTCCTCGCCCAGACCACCTCACGACTCGAGCGCATCGCAACATTCGCGGAGGGCGGCGGCCTGGACCCGGCGATCACGCTGCTGGCCGACGCGGTCGCGGCCGGGGGCATCGTGCATGTCTTCGGCACCGGGCACTCGGAGGCATTCGCGATGGAGGTCGCCGGACGCGCCGGTGGCCTGATCCCGACCAACAAGATCGCCTTGCGCGACCTGGTGCTCCGTGGCGGCGAGGACCCGTCGCTGCTCGGCAGCAGCCTGCTCGAGCGCGACCCGCAGATCGCCGACAAGCTGTGGGCGCTCGTGCCGGCGTCGCCGCAGGACGTCATCGTCATCGCGTCCAACTCGGGGGTGAACGGATCGATCGTGGGGTTCGCCCTGGCGGCGAAGGAGCACGGTCACCCGGTGATCGCCGTCACCAGTCTGCAGCACACGGCGGCCGTGGACTCGAAGCACCCGAGCGGGAAGCGCCTGTCCGACATCGCCGACGTGGTCATCGACAACCTCGCGCCATACGGTGACACGACGCTGGAGATCGCCGGTCTCGGCGTCGGCGCGGTGTCCTCGCTCACCGCGGCGTTCATCGCGCAACTGCTGACCCTCGGCACGGTCGAGAAGCTGGGCCAGACCATCGAGCCGCCGGTCTACATCTCCGCCAACACCCCGGGCGGCCACGAGCGCAACCAGGAGCTGGAAGCGGTCTACGGCGACCGTCTCATCCGCGGGATTTGACTCCGGCTCAGACTCCTGCCTACTTGTCGATGTCGCCGACCACGAAGAACATCGAGCCCAGGATGGCGACCATGTCGGCGATCAGGTTGCCCGGCAGCAGCTCGCCGAGCACCTGGATGTTGTTGAACGACGCCGACCGCAGCTTCATCCGCCAGGGCGTCTTGTCGCCGCGCGAGACCAAGTAGTAGCCGTTGAAGCCCAACGGATTCTCGGTCGCGAAGTAGTCCGCGCCCTCCGGCACCTTCAGCACCTTGGGGAGCTTGACGTTGACCGGACCGGCCGGCATCGACGCGAGCCGGTCGACGCACGCCTCGGCGATGTCGAGCGAGACGTGCACCTGCTCCAGCAGCACCTCGAGCCGGGCCAGGCAGTCGCCCTCGGTCCGGGTGACGACGCGGCCGGGGCCAGCAGGGGCGAAGAGCTCGGCATACGACAGGTAGGGCTGGTCACGCCGCAGGTCGACGTCGACGCCCGATGCCCGAGCGATCGGGCCGGAGATGCCGTATGCCGCAACGGTTTCCGCGTCGACCACGCCGACGCCCCGCGTCCGCGCCCGCAGGATCTCGTTGCCGACGAGCAGGCTCTCCAGATCGGGCATCCGCCGGCGCACCGCCGCGATCGCCTCACGGACCCGGCCCAGCCAGCCGGCCGGGAGGTCGTCGCGCAGCCCACCGACGCGCCCGAACATGTAGTGCATCCGGCCGCCGGAGATCTCCTCCATGACGGCCTGCAACTCCTCACGTTCGCGGAAGGAGTAGAAGATCGGCGTGATCGCGCCGAGCTCCAGTGGATAGGAGCCGAGGAACATCAGATGGTTGAGCACCCGGTTGAGTTCGGCGAGCAGCGTGCGGGTCCAGGTCGCCCGCTCGGGCACGTCCATGCCGAGCATCCGCTCGACGACGAGCGCGACACCGATCTCGTTGCTGAACGCGGACAGCCAGTCGTGCCGGTTGGCCAGCACCATGATCTGCCGGTAGTCGCGCACCTCGAAGAGCTTCTCGGCGCCGCGGTGCATGTAGCCGACGATCGGTTCGGCCGACTTGATGCGCTCACCGTCCAGGGTGATGCGCAGCCGCAGCACGCCGTGCGTTGCCGGGTGCTGCGGCCCGATGTTGAGCACCATGTCGGCGGTCGCGAGACCACCCGCACCGACTCCGACGGTGAGCTCGCGTTGTGGCATGCGGGCCAGTCTGCCAAACGCTGCCGTGTGGGCCTCGCAACCGCCCGGGGCGCGGTCAGTGAGAGGCGCGCAGCTCCCCGAGCCGGACGAGCACGACGCCGCCGACGATGAGCACCCCGCCCATGAGCTGTATGGCGAGCGGGAGCTGCCCGAGCAACAGCCAGGCGAACACGACCGAGAAGAGCACCTCGGCCAGGGCGACGAACGATGCGATGGTCTGGCCGAGTCCGCGGGCCGCGACCACGCCGGTGAAGTAGGCGAAGGCCGTCGCGATGACGGCCAGGGCGGTCAGCGGGATCCAGAACGGCACGAGGTGTCCGGCGAAGGTCGTGTCGGAGGTGGTGGAGTGCATCGGCAGCACGCCGACAAGGCCGAGCAGCGCGAGTGCGGCGGCGCCGACCGCCATACCGACGCCGGCGAGGGCGAGCGGCGGCAGCTCCTCGTCGGCGCGTCCCGCGATGACGAAGTATGCCGCCGAGCAGACGGCGGCTCCGAGACCCCACAGGACGCCCACCAGCGACAGGTGGGCGCCGCCGAACACGTCGAGCACCAGCGCCAGGCCGCCGATGCAGACCAGGGTGCCGGCGATGGTGGCCGCCGCCGGCCGGCGGCGCGTCCAGACCCAGAAGCCGAGCACGAGCAGCACCGGGGAGAGGTATTCGAGCATCAACGCCACGCCCACCGAAAGACGTTGAACGGCATAGAAATACGCCAGCTGGCAGCCCGCGACGCCGGTCAGCCCGTAGATGAGGATCGACCATGCCTTGCGGCGGACGACGCCCCACTTGCCGCGGAGCGACCAGATCGTCGGACCGCCGAGGACCAATGCTGCGAGCCCGATGCGGGCGGTCACGGCCGCGCCGGGCGACCACCCGGCGCGCAGCAGCGCAGTGGCGAAGCTGCCGGAGGTGCTGAAGGCGGCTGCCGACGCCAAGGCCACGCCGATGGTGCCGACACCCGGGCCGACGCGTCGCACGTCGACCTGCGGGGTGAGGTCGGCGGGAACGCCTCGAGCGGTCAGGACGTCGGTGGTCATGCGTGGGGCTCCTCAGCTGATCGGGATGTGTCATGAGCAAATCGACGGTTTGCTCGTGATGCTGCTCTGATCGTAGAGTCTCCGTAGGACAGGAGTCAAAATGGTTTTTGCTCATGACACGGAAGTGGCGTTGACGGCTGCCGCGGCCCTGGTCAACACCGCGATGACCGACCCGGACCCGCTGCTGGACGAGGCGTCCTACCTGGAGTTCGTGCGCGGCTGGGAGTGGAGCGGGCCGGTCGTCGGCAACGACGCGGAGCGGGCTGCCGTGCGCGCCATCCGGCCGGAGATCCGCGCCCTGTGGAGCGACGACGAAAAGGTCGTCGTGGAGCGGGTCAACGCGCTGCTGAGCCGGGAGTCGGCGCTGCCACAACTGGTGCGACACGACGACTGGGACTGGCACCTGCACGCCACGCCGCCCGACGCGCCGCTCGCCTCGCGCTGGATCGTCGAGGTCGCCATGGCGATGGTGGACGTGGTGCGCGCCGGCGAGCTGCGCCGCTTGCGCACGTGTGCTGCGGAGGACTGCGACGGGGTGCTGGTCGACCTGTCGCGCAACCGGTCCAAGCGCTACTGCGACCTCGGCTGCGGCAACCGGCTGAACGTGGCGGCATACCGTGCCCGGCTCACCTCGGCCGGAGCCGGCGCCGTTGAGGGTAGCGTGCAGCCGTGAGCAACCAAGGGGACGGTCGTCCTCCGGAGGGCGACGGCGCGGAGCAGGGGAACGCCGGCGGCCACTGGGCTGGCGGCCAGCAACCGTGGACCGGTGGGCAGCAGCCCTGGTCAGGGCAACCAGCCCAGCCACCGTCGTGGTCCACAGGCGAGACCGGCCCGAACGTCGGCCCCACGATGAACAACCCGCAGAGCTCCTACTACGACCGCTTCTCGGCCGCCTCCGGCGAGGGCGTCACCATCCCGTCCGGCAACGGCGGCAAGAGGGGCAACCGGGGCAAGGTCGTGATCGGCATCGCCGCTGCGCTGGTGATCGTGATTGCGGTGGTCGTCGTGGTTGCCCTGACCCGCGGCAACGGCAAGACACCGACGCCGGCAGCGAGTTCCGCGAGCAGCAGCCTGCCGCCGGTGACCGCCACCACGTGGGTCAATCCGACGCTGGCCGCCGGCGCCCGTGCGCTCAAGGACGGCTGGGTCTCGCAGATCGGCCCGTCGGACATCCCCGGTCAGTATGACGTGCCGAAGAGCAGTGATTGGAAGGTCGAAGCACGCGACACCATTCGCGGCTACGCCGACAAGAACGGCAAGGTCATCACCGCCATGGCGGCCACCTCCGTCTACGCCGACGGCTACTGCCCGAGCGAGAAGGACTCCCACACGGCGACAGTGGGGATGCGCAACGTCCGAACGCTCGATCCCACGGACGTCGGGGCATCCTCGGCGAAGAAGTTCGCTGATGGCATTGCGGCCGGAAAGGTCCCCGGCAAGGCCGGAACGCTCTCGGCGGCCAAGAAGATCACGGTGGACGAAGGCACCATTCCCGCCGTCCAGTACACGATCACCGCCACGCCGGGAGACCCGAACACGTGCGAGAAGGGCAAGACCTTCGAAGTCCGCACCACGACGTTCTCGGCGCACGGCAAGTCGTTCGAGTTGGTGACCGTCCGGATGCTCGGTGGGCAGCACGAGCTGCCGACCAGCCAACTCGAGCAGATCATCTCGACGTTCCGGCCGAACGCATGAACCACGTGCTGGACGGTCCTGGCTGCGCGAACTCTGCATGCGGAGTGCACTCGGTAGCCTTTCGGCCGTGAGCAATCAGGACGACGGCCAGCCGCGGGCCGACGACACCGGGCAGCAGCCGAACGACCAGACGCACCAGGGGCAGCCCGGAGTCTCGGGCAGCCAGCCGCTGCCGGGCCGGTCCGGCGGTCACCGGCTGCCCGGACAGTCGGGATCGCAGCCGCAGCAGCGGAGCACCGGCGAGCAGCACGACTGGACGGGCGGCGGACAGCAGCCCTGGACCGGCGGCCAGGCGCCCTGGTCCTCCGGCGGCCGGCCCGCGCCGCCATCGTGGTCGACGGGGGAGACCGGGCCGAACGCCGGGCCCACGATGAACAACCCGCAGAGTTCCTACTACGACCGGTTCTCCGCGGCTTCCGGCGAAGGCGTCGTGGTGCCACCCAAGGGCGGTGGCAACAGGGGCGGCCGGGGCAAGGTGCTGATCGGGATCGCGGCGGCGCTGGTGGTCGTCATCGCCGCCGTCGCGGTCTTGGCCCTGACGCGTGGCAACGACAAGACGCCGACGAACGCGACAACCCCGAGCACCAGCAGTCTGCCTCCGGTGACCGCCACCACCTGGGTCAACCCGACGCTGGCCGCCGGATCTCGCGCACTGAACGCCGGCTGGCAGGCGCAGACGGCCGGCGGCGACCCGCCCGGTGTGTTCGACGTGCCGAAGAACCGCGACTGGACCCTCGAGAGCAAGGACACTCTTTTCGGCTACGCCGACAACAAGGGCAAGCCGCTCGTCATTGCGCACGCCCCGGCCCGCTTCGCAGTCGGCTACTGCGCCGCGAAGAAGACCGCGGAGAGCGCCTGGGTCGGCATCGTCAACATCGGAAAGCGGGACCCGTCCGACGCCGGTCCGGACCTGGCCCAGAAGTTCGCCGACGCCATCGCTCTGAAGAACGACGGCTCCAAGGCCACGGAGGGCAAGCTGTCGGTGGCCAAACCGATCAAGGTCAACCAGGGGACGGTGCCCGCCCTCGAATACACGATCACCGCGGCGGTGGGGGAGCCCAACGCCTGCGAGAAGGGCAAGAGCTACGAGGTCCGAACCGTCACCTTCTCGGTGTCGGGGCAGTCCTACCAGCTGGTGAGCATCCGGCTGCTCGACGCACCCAAGGGCAAGCAGCTGTCGCCGAAACTGCTCGACCAGATCATCAGCACCTTCCGGCCCGGTAGCTAGCAACAGCGCGCCGCCCGCGGTCACCCCTTGCACCGACCGCCCACCAGAAGTCGCCCAGCCCACCGGTTGCGGTCAGCTCCGCGTAGCTGCCGCACGCCGCCAACTGCGCGAGGTATGCCGCCGGCTCCTCGTGTGCCAGCTGCAGCGGTGGACGTGGCGGTCGCAGCCCGAGTCGGTCGAAAAGCTCGCGCTGGCAAAGTAGTTCGTCGGCGCCGAGCGTGTCCATCGCGACGTGCGCGGTGATGTCGGTGCTCCCGTCGGGGACCGGCCGGCATTGCGCTCCGTCCCGGTAGCCGGTCAGCGTGCCGCCCGCCGGCCGGTCCGTGCGCAGGTGACCGTAGTCCACGACGACCAGCAGGCCGGAGTCGATCCGGTCCCGGAGCGAGCCGTATGCCGCGTCACGCGCCGTCCCGACCTCCGCCCGTCCCCCCGGATCACCGGCGGGCCAGTTCTGCTGCAACCACTGCAGATCCGGGCCTTCGACCGACGCGCCGAGTCGCTCCGTGCCCGCGTCATCCACCTCCACCAGCCGCCACGCGGTGCCGTCATACTCGGCGACCGGGCACGGAACGACGTCGAGCCACTCGTGGGCGAGGGCCACGGTGTCCGTCATACCGCACAGCTCGCTGGGCAGCTCGTCGCCACCGGGGGACACCAGCCAGCCGATGCGGCCGGTCAGTCCGGCGGGCCGTGCGACGACATCGATGCCGGTCAGCTCCAGCTGCGGGGCCACCGCGCTGATCTTCCGCAGCAACTCGCCACGCCCCGCTCCGACGTCCACGACCCGTGAGCAGCCGGCGTCGGCTGCGAGAGCGACGATCGCCTGCGCGAGCAGCCGCCCACCACCGGGGATGCCCTGCGCGGAGGTCGCGAAGTGCCCGGCCGGGCCCTCGGATCGGCGGTAGAAGCCGGCACGCCCGTAGAGCGCTTCCTGCCACGCCGCCTGCCAGGATCGCCACACCACGTCTCGCACCCTATGCGGCGGGGCGCTAGCGTCGGGCAGATGACGGTGCGGCTTCCGGTGGACGGACCACGATGACACGGATCGAGCGGCCCACGTTGCGCGTGGGCATCGTCGGCGCCGGGCGGGTGGGGTCGGTGCTGGGAGCGGCACTGCGCGCAGCCGGCCACGAGGTGGTGGCGGTGAGTGCGGTCAGCGAGGAATCCCTCGATCGCGCGCGATTGCTGCTGCCCGGTGTCCCGGTGCGCGACGTGCCCCAGGTCGTCGCGTCCGCCGACGTCGTGCTGATCACCGTGCCGGACGACGCGATCGGTCCGCTGGTCGCCGGACTCGGCGCACAGGGTGCGTGGGACGGTGGCCGGCTCGCCGTACACACCAGCGGTTTTCGCGGTCTGGAGGTGCTCCGGCCCGTCGTCGAGGCCGGCGGAGAGGGCGTCGTGTTGCATCCGGTGATGACCTTCACCGGTTCGCCCGCTGACGTCGACCGGATCGTCGGCACTCCGATCGCGGTGACCGCGTCGATGGGCGCCGATCTGGTCGCCGACGCGCTCGCCCTCGACCTGGGCGGTGAGCCGTTCCGGCTCGCCGACGAGGACCGCGCGCTGTATCACGCGGCCCTGTCCCATGCGGCCAATCACCTCACCACGATCGTCGCGCAGTCGGCCCAGCTGCTGCGCGACGTCGGAATCGACGACGCCGACCTGCTGCTGCGACCGCTGCTCGAAGCCGCCCTGGAGAACGCCCTGCAGCGAGGCGACCGGGCACTCACGGGCCCGATCGTGCGCGGTGACGTCGGCACCGTCGCCGCCCATCTGGAGGCGCTCGACGGTCAGCCGGCAGACATCCGGCACGCCTATCGTGCGCTCGCGACCGCCACCGCGACGCGCGCCGCCGCTCGGCACGCCATGCCCGCCGAGACCGTGCAGCCCATGCTCGACCTGCTCACCACGAAAGAGGACGAATGACCACCCCGATGACGACCGAACCGGTGGTTGCGCACACCCGCGAGGACCTGCTGCCGGCCCGCAAGGCGCTGCAGGGCACGGTCGCGGTCGTCATGACCATGGGCGCGCTGCACGAGGGGCACGCCGAATTGATCCGAACCGCAAAGAGGTCCGCCGACCACGTGGTTGTGACCATCTTCCTCAACCCGCTGCAGTTCGCGGCCGGTGAGGACCTGTCCCGCTATCCGCAGACCTTCGACGACGACCTGGTCATCTGCGCACGGGAAGGCGTCGCAGTGATCTTCGCCCCGACGCCGGACGTGGTCTATCCGCAGGGTGAGCCGGGAGTCCGTGTTTCGGCCGGCGCGCTGGGCGAGGTGCTCGAAGGTGCTTCTCGGCCAGGACACTTCGACGGTGTGCTCACCGTCGTGGCCAAGCTGCTGCACCTGGTGCAGCCGGACTTCGCCTTCTTCGGGCAGAAGGACGCCCAGCAGCTGCTGCTCATCCGGCGGATGGCGCGCGACCTGGACTTCCCCGTCGAGATCATCGCCGTGCCGACCGTCCGCGAACCGGACGGCCTCGCACTGAGCAGCCGCAACACCTATCTCAGTCCCGCCGATCGAGAGGTCGCACTCAGCTTGTCGCGGGCGCTGCGCGCCGGCGAGAGCCAGGCCGCCACCGGCCCGGCCGCTGTGCGCCGTGCGGCACGTGACGTGCTGGTCCGCGAACCGCTCGCCCTGGTCGACTACCTGGTGCTGGTGCATCCGGACTCGTTGGAGCAGGTGCCGGAGTGGTATCGCGGGCCGGCGTTGCTCGCGGTCGCCGCCAAGGTGGGCACGACCCGCCTGATCGACAACCTGCCGCTCGAAATCGGTGCAACGCACGAGAACTGACCGAGGCACTGGCAGAAAACCGACATGTCGTTTTCTTGCTAGTCATTGTCGGGCCGGCGGCGCAGACTGGACGCATGCTCACCGACTCCGAGACGTGTATGACGGCCGTACGCTCGCGCGACGCCCGCTTCGACGGCTGGTTCGTGACGGCCGTGCGAACCACCGGGATCTACTGCCGCCCCAGCTGCCCGGCGACGCCCCCGAAAGCACGCAACATCACCTTCTTCCCGAGTGCGGCAGCGGCCCAGGTCGGGGGATACCGGGCCTGCAAACGCTGCCGGCCGGACGCAAGTCCCGGCTCGCCGGAGTGGAACGTCCGCGCCGACCTGGTCGCACGGGCGATGCGGCTCATCGCCGACGGTGTCGTGGACCGGGAAGGGATCGACGGCTTGGGCCGGCGACTCGGTTACAGCACTCGGCAGATCGAGCGACAGGTCCGGGCCGAGCTGGGTGCCTCACCACTCGCACTCGCCCGCGCCCAGCGCGCGCAGACCGCTCGCGTGCTGATCGAGACGACGACGCTGCCGCTCAGCCAGGTGGCACACGCCGCCGGGTTCGGCAGCATCCGCTCGTTCAACGACACGGTGCGCGAGGTGTTTGCGATGGCTCCGCGCGAATTGCGCTCGCACTCGACGTTTTCCGCGGCTGACGCCGACGCGCATGACACAGCCTGGCACCACCTGCAGGTGCGGCTGCCCTTCCGGCGCCCGTTGCGCGTGGACCACCTGTTCGGCCATCTCGTGGCGACGGCCGTCCCCGGTGTGGAGGAGTGGCGAGGTGGCGCCTACCGCCGCGCTCTGCGGTTGCCGCACGGACCGGCGATCGTCGCGCTACGCCCCGACGAGGGCTATGTCGCCGCCCGCGTCTGGTTGCGCCACCTCGCCGACCTGCCCGTCGTGATCAGCAGGTGCCGTTGGCTCCTCGATTTGGACGCGGACCCCGAGGCGATCGATGCGCACCTGCGCCGCGACGCCCGGCTGGCGCCGATGGTCGCAGCCGCACCGGGTCGCCGGGTCCCGCGGACCGTCGACGGCGCCGAACTCACGCTGCGGCTGGTGATCGGCCAGCAGATCTCCACACGCGCCGCGCGCACGCACGCCGCCCGGCTGGTGGCGGCATACGGGCAGCCGGTGCAGGACCCCGACGGCGGGCTCACCGCGACGTTCCCGGAACCGGCCGCCGTCGCGGGCGCCGAGGACGTCACGCTCGCCATGCCGGAGCGGCGCCGCGTCACCCTCCGCACCCTCGCGGCCGCGCTCGCGGCCGGCGAGGTCGACGTGTCGACGAGCGCGGACTGGCAGCAGGCGCGGCACCAGTTGCTCGCGTTGCCCGGTATCGGACCCTGGACCGCCGAAGGCGTCGCGATGCGCGCACTCGGCGACCCGGACGCGTTCCCGGGCACCGACCTCGGAGTGCGGCAGGCCATGGCAGGGCTCGACCTGCCCGACCGCGGCCGCGCCCAGCTCGCGGCCAGCGCACCATGGCGGCCCTGGCGCGCCTACGCCGTACAACACCTGTGGGCCACCGGCACCCACGAGATCAACCGGCTTCCCGAAGCAGCAGGAAAGGCATCATGAACAACACCCGCCATCTGGTGATGGAGCAGACCCCGATCGGACCGCTGACCCTGGTGGCCGACGGCGACGACCTGACCGGCGTCTACATGGCGACGCACAAGCATTCGCCCGAGCGCGACCGCTTCGGCGAACGCGTGGAGCAGGACCGCGTGCTCAGCGATGCGGCGCGGCAACTGACCGAGTACTTCGCCGGCGAGCGGGAGGAGTTCGACCTGCCACTGCGTCCCGAGGGCACCGACTTCCAGCAACGGGTATGGCGAGCGCTGTGCGACATTCCGTATGGCCGGACCTGGAGTTATGGCGAACTCGCCCAGCACATCGACCGGCCGAGCGCGAGCCGGGCGGTGGGTCTGGCCAACGGCCGCAATCCGATCTCGATCATCATCCCCTGCCACCGGGTGATCGGAGCCAGCGGCAGCATGACCGGCTACGGCGGCGGCATCGAGCGCAAGCAGTGGCTGCTGGCCCACGAGCGCCGCGCGGAGGAGAACCAACTGTTCTGAGCCGCGACGGGAGGACGGACCGCCTGTGCACCGTCGCGGATTAGCGGCTCAAGAACGAGGCTTATCATGGACTCCGTGTGGCCCTACATCGAGACACTGATCCCGTCGATCGGGTTGCTCTACCTGCTCTACGTCATTCTCAAGCACATGATGGAAGGCGATCGACGCGAACGCATTGCGCATGCGCAGTGGGAGCGCGAAGAAGCGCGCATCGCCGCCGAGAAGGACGCCGACCGCCGGCAGGACTAACTCCCGTCCGAGGTGCTGCTATTCGGCAACGTTCAGTGCCGGGCCGACCCTGACATTTCCCCGAAAATCCTGCGGTGTGGAGGCGTGTCTCCGACAACTTCACTGTGTTAGCGTTATTTCGAACCAGTGAATCCACAGTAGGAGATATCCACAATGGCTCAGCGTGTGCAAATTCTGCTCGAGGACGACCTCGATGGGTCCGAGGCGACCGAGACAGTCAATTTCGCGCTCGACGGCAAGGCATACGAGATCGATCTCTCGGCCGCCAATTCCGCGCAGTTGCGCGACGACCTCGCCAAATGGATCGGCCATGCACGGCCGGTTCGCGGTCGTCAGCGCGTTGCTCCCAGCCGTCCCGCGGCCGGTCGCACGGACCTCAACAAGGTCCGCGAATGGGGCCGTAAGAACGGCTTCAAGGTCAGCGACCGCGGTCGCGTGTCGGCTGAGGTCCAGGAGGCCTACGCGCGCGCCAATTCCTGATCGCACATCCAGCGCCGCTCGGCACGTGACTTCACGTGTCGGGCGGCGCTGGATTGTCCGCTCTGAAACGGGCGCTTCTTACCGACTGTCCAGCAAGCCATCCGCGAACAGATCGCCGTGGAGTTCCAGCCGCTCGAGGACCTCGTCAAACAATAGTTGTCGTATGCTCCCCGGCTTCTCGGCACCTTGCTCTATCTCGTCCCAAGTGCGCGGGGCCGCCACCGTCGGGCGGTCCTTCCCGCGCATCGAATAGGGAGCGATCGTGGTCTTCGCGGCGGTGTTCTGCGACCAATCCAGCAACACCTTTCCCGGGCGTTTCGACTTGGTCATCTTCCATACGACCAATTCTGGATGTTCCCCGGTCAATTGCTGTGCGAGCTCGCGTGCGGCATCACGCACCCCATCGCTGGATTCGGTGCCGTCCAGGGCGGCATACAACTGCATGCCTTTGCTTCCGGAGGTGACCGGAACGCACCGGTCCAGGCCGATCTGCGCCAGCCGTTCGCGCACGATGAGCGCGAGCCGCGCGCACTCGGCGAGTCCGGCCGGCGTCCCGGGATCCAGGTCGATCACCAGCCGGTCGGGGTGCGTTCGCTCTCCGTCGCGGACCCGCCACTGCGGCACGTGGAACTCGAGCGACGCCAGATTGACGAGGTAGAGCAGGTCGGCCAGCGAGGTGATCACCGGATAGGTCACCTCGTCCCCGTTGCCGCGGGAGCCGGACGACGGCAGCGCGACCCTCGGCAGCCAGCCGGGAGCGCCGGCCGGCAGGTTCTTCTCGAAGAACGACGACTCCGAGACGCCGTGCGGCCACCGGATGCGGGTGGCCGGCCGCTCGGCGACGACCGCGAGGAGCGGCTCGGCGACCTGGCTGTAGTAGTGCAGCACCTCGCCCTTGGTCGTCTCGGTGCCGGGATAGAGGATCTTGTCCAGATTGCTCAGCTTGAGCCGGCGGCCGTCGACCTCGGTGGTGATCTGCGCCTCAGGCATCGTCAGTCTCCGTCACCATCAGATCGGCCACGGTCAGGTCGTGTCGTATGCCGCGCCAGGACGGCTGCCGCAGCTGGCCGCCGGCGGAGATGCCGAGGAACTCGACATCCGCGATCAGCTCCGGCCGCACCCAGTGGATCGCGCCGCGATCGGCCTCGCCGACCGGCAACTCGGCCAATGGTGAGCCGTCCGCAGCGATGTCGCGCAACGTTGCCTGCAGGTCCGCGCCACGTGCGCCGGCCAGGCCCGCTCCGACCCGGCCGCGGAAGAGCAGCGGCCCCTCCGGCGTCGGCGTCGCCAGATAGACCGAGCCGAGGGCGCGGGGGTTCTCCCGCTCGGGCAGCCAGCCGCAGATCACGAACGAGTCGGTGCGCCGGTGCACGATCTTGCGCCAGTCCGGGCTCCGCCGTCCGGGCCGGTATGGCGAGCCGAGTCGCTTGGAGACCACGCCCTCCAGCTGCTGGGTGGCGGTCGCCTCCGCCAGCTGGGCGCCGTCGGTGAAGACGGGCGGTGTCTGCACGATCCGGGTCTGCAGGTTCAGCCCTTCGAGCAGCTGCCGGCGCTGCCGCAACGGCATGGTCAGCGTCGACCGGTCCATCGCCTGCAGCACGTCGAAGACGAGATAGGTCGCCGGCGCCGCCGCCGCGAGCCGGGCCGCCATCGCGGCGTCCGACACGTTGAACCGTTCGGCGAGCGCCGCGAACGACGGCACACCGTCGCGCAGGATCACCACCTCGCCGTCGAGCAGGAGGTCGTCATACCCCTGCAGTTCCGAGCCGGACACGATCTCGGGGAACGCGACCGACACGTCCCGCTCCGTGCGGGAGCTCAGCGACACCGAGCTGCCCGACACATGTGCCAGCACGCGCATGCCGTCCCACTTGACCTCGTGAATCCATCCGTCGCCCTCCGGGACGGTGTCCGAGGGGGTGGCGAGCATGGGACGCATGAGGCCAATCTTGCCCTGAGATTCTTTCGATGCGGATAATCGACCGATGCGGGCAATGTGGAAGGGCGCGGTCTCCTTCGGTCTCGTCAACGTTCCGGTGCGGCTCTACTCCGCCACCGAGAACCACGACGTGCAGTTCCGGCAGGTGCACCGGGAGGACGGCGGGCCCATCAAGTACCAGCGCGTCTGCTCGATCGACGGCGAGCAGGTGTCGTATGACGACATCGCCAAGGGCTACGAGACCGACGACGGTCAGATGGTGGTGCTGACCGACGAGGACCTCTCGGAGTTGCCGATCAGCAACAGCAAGGAGATCGCGGTCGACAAGTTCGTCCCGACCGACCAGATCGACCCGATGCTGCTGGACAAGAGCTACTACCTGGAGCCGGACAAGGGCGCGGTCAAGCCCTATGCGCTGCTGCGGGACGCACTGGAGTCGACCGACCGGGTCGCGGTGGTCACCGTCTCGCTGCGGACCCGGTCGACGGTTGCCGTGCTGCGCGTGCACGAGCAGGTCATCGTGCTGCAAACGCTGCTCTGGCCGGACGAGGTCCGCGCGGCCGATTTCGGCGTGCTGGACGACGCGGCCGAGCCGAGCTCGGCCGAAACGGCGATGGCCAACATGCTGGTCGACTCGCTGTCCGGCGACTACGACCCCGATGACTACACCGACGACTACGAGAAAGCCGTCAAGGCGGTCGTGCAGGCCAAGCTCGAGGGCCACGAGGTCACGGCGGTGCCCGAGGAGGAGGACGAGGGCGGCGAGGTGCTCGACCTGCTCGCGGCCCTGCAACAGAGCGTCAACCGGGCCAAGG
Source organism: Flexivirga sp. YIM B11880 (assembly GCF_058148645.1). Taxonomy (NCBI): domain Bacteria; kingdom Bacillati; phylum Actinomycetota; class Actinomycetes; order Micrococcales; family Dermacoccaceae; genus Flexivirga; species Flexivirga sp. YIM B11880. The sequence goes on along the minus strand of NZ_JBMAMH010000004.1, from coordinate 132,750 downwards.
CCGCCCGGGGCGAGCCGGTCGACGAGGACGAGAAGAAGACGGCGAAGAAGTCGGCCGCCACAAAGCCTGCGAAGAAGGCGGCGGCCAAGAAATCGGCGAGCAAGAAGTCCGGCACGAAGACGGCCGCGAAGAAGTCATCGGGCAAAGAGACGAAATCCACCGCGAAGAAGCCCGCCAAGAAAGCCGGCTGATCCGCTCCGCCGGGCGAAGCACCTCGAGGTCGTTGCCCGCCGGGTGCGGACCGGAACGAGTTGGGCGGGCCGGCCTCCGTTCCGCTCTGCGCGAACACGCGCTTCCGGACCCGCGCGGTGGAACATGCTGACCCCGGCCGGCGTTGACCGCGTCAGGACGTACTGCGCACCCGGCTCGCGCTGTGAACCAGCGCTGCCGATCCCAGGAGCGACAGTTAGCATCGATGGTGGCGAGAGCTACCCCGAGGAGTTAAAGATGTTCGAACGGTTCACCGACCGCGCCCGGCGAGTTGTGGTGCTCGCTCAGGAAGAGGCGCGCATGCTCAACCACAACTACATCGGCACCGAACACATCCTGCTCGGCCTGATTCACGAAGGTGAAGGCGTCGCGGCGAAGGCGCTGGAGAGCATGGGCATCTCGCTGGACGCCGTCCGTGAGCAGGTGCAGGAGATCATCGGCCCGAGCCAGCAGACGCAGTCCGGCCACATCCCGTTCACGCCGCGCGCCAAGAAGGTGCTCGAGCTGTCCCTGCGGGAGGGCTTGCAGCTCGGCCACAGCTACATCGGCACCGAGCACATCCTGCTCGGGCTGATTCGCGAGGGCGAGGGCGTCGCCGCGCAGGTGCTGGTCAAGATGGGCGCCGACCTGTCGCGGGTGCGCCAGGTCGTCATCCAGCTGGTGTCCGGTTACCAGGGCAAGGAGCCGCAGGGCGCCGGCGTCGGTCAGGGCAGCCAGGAGAGCGGCACGCCTGCCGGCTCGCTGGTGCTCGACCAGTTCGGCCGCAACCTGACGCAGGCCGCCCGCGAGGGCAAGCTCGACCCGGTCATCCAGCGGGACAAGGAAATCGAGCGCGTCATGCAGGTGCTGTCCCGGCGCACCAAGAACAACCCGGTGCTCATCGGGGAGCCGGGCGTCGGTAAGACCGCCGTCGTCGAGGGGCTGGCCCAGGACATCGTCCGCGGCGAGGTGCCCGAGACGCTGAAGGACAAGCAGCTCTACACCCTCGACCTCGGGTCGCTGGTGGCGGGCAGCCGCTACCGCGGTGACTTCGAGGAGCGGCTGCGCAAGGTCCTCAAGGAGATTCGCACGCGTGGCGACATCATCCTGTTCATCGACGAGATCCACACCTTGGTCGGTGCGGGTGCCGCGGAGGGCGCGATCGACGCCGCGTCGATCCTGAAGCCGATGCTCGCCCGCGGTGAGCTGCAGACCATCGGCGCGACGACGCTCGACGAATACCGCAAGCACATCGAGAAGGACGCCGCCCTGGAGCGACGCTTCCAACCGATCCAGGTGCAGGAGCCGACGATCCCGCACGCGATCGAGATCCTGAAGGGGCTGCGCGACCGCTACGAGGCGCACCACCGGGTCACGATCACCGACGCCGCGCTGGTCGGTGCGGTCAACATGGCCGACCGCTACATCAACGACCGGCACTTGCCCGACAAGGCGATCGACCTGATCGACGAGGCGGGCGCGCGACTGCGCATCCGGCGGATGACCGCTCCGCCGGACCTGCGCGAGTATGACGAGAAGATCGCGCACGTCCGCCGCGAGAAGGAGTCGGCGATCGACGGCCAGGACTTCGAGAAGGCCGCCGCACTGCGCGACGACGAGAAGAAGCTGATCCAGGCCAAGGAGCAGCGCGAGAAGGAATGGAAGGCCGGCGACATCGACGTCGTCGCGGAGGTCGACGAGGAGCTCATCGCCGAGGTGCTGGCCGCCTCGACCGGCATCCCGGTCTTCAAGCTGACCGAGGAGGAGTCCAGCCGCCTGCTGCGGATGGAGGACGAGCTGCACAAGCGCATCATCGGCAACGACGACGCGATCAAGGCGCTGTCCCAGGCGATCCGGCGCACCCGCGCCGGGCTGAAGGACCCGCGCCGTCCCGGCGGTTCGTTCATCTTCGCCGGTCCGACCGGTGTCGGTAAGACCGAGCTGGCCAAGTCGCTCGCCGAGTTCCTCTTCGGCGACGAGGACTCGCTGATCACGCTCGACATGTCGGAGTTCTCCGAGAAGCACACGGTGTCACGGCTCTTCGGTTCGCCTCCCGGTTACGTCGGCTACGAAGAGGGCGGCCAGCTGACCGAGAAGGTCCGCCGCAAGCCGTTCTCGGTGGTGCTCTTCGACGAGGTCGAGAAGGCTCACCCGGACATCTTCAACTCGCTGTTGCAGATCCTGGAGGACGGCCGGCTGACCGACTCCCAGGGCCGGGTCGTCGACTTCAAGAACACCGTGATCATCATGACCACCAACCTCGGCACACGGGACATCTCCAAGGGTGTCTCGTTGGGCTTCGCGTCCGGCAACGACACCGCGACCGGCTACGAGAAGATGAAGGCGAAGGTCCAGGACGAGCTCAAGCAGCACTTCCGGCCGGAGTTCCTCAACCGCGTGGACGACACGATCGTCTTCCCGCAGCTCTCCCAGGACGAGATCGTGCAGATCGTCGACCTGCGCATCGCCGACCTGGACAACCGGCTCAAGGACAAGGACATGGCGATCGAGCTCACGGCTCCCGCCAAGCGGCTCCTGGCCGAGCGGGGCTACGACCCGGCACTCGGTGCCCGTCCGCTGCGTCGCGCGATCCAGCGTGAGGTCGAGGACGTGCTGTCCGAGAAGATCCTCTACGGCGAGCTCGGCGCCGGCGAGATCGTGCTGGTCGACGTCGAGGGTGAGGGCCGGGACGCCACGTTCACCTTCACCGGCAGCCCGAAGCCGCAGGCGCCCGACGCGCTGACCGTCGAGACGGCCGGTGGCATCGACCTCGGCAAGGACTGACCCCTTTCGCCGAGAGGCTCAGCAAAGACCGAGAGGCCCAGGAAGTCACAGCGATTTTCTGGGCCTCTCGGTGCGTTTGTGAGCCTCTCGACGTGCTCGCTCCGGGAAGTGCGCGACGGTCGGTCTGTGGGGACTCGAAGCCTCCCTGCGCGACTGTGCAGCGTGCTGCGGGAGGATGGGCCCATGACACTCCGCGACCCCGACCTGGTGATCCGTCCGGCACTGGCGACCGACGTGCGCCGCATCCGCAGCCTGGTCCAGTCGTATGTCGACGCGCGCGCGATCGTGCCGAAGCCGGCGGTCGCCTACTACGAGGGCGTGCAGGAGTTCCTCGTGGTCGAGCGCGGTGACTGGCTGGTCGGCTGCGGTGCGCTGCACGTGATGTGGGAGGACGTCGCCGAGGTGCGCACCCTCGCGGTCGACCCGATGGAGAAAGGCCAGGGCATCGGCAGCACCCTGCTCCGCGCGTTGCTGGAGCGCGCCCACACCCTCGACGTCAAGCGGGTCTTCTGCCTGACCTTCGAGGTGGGCTTCTTCGCCAAGCACGGCTTCGCCGAGATCGACGGCGAGCCGGTCACGCCGGACGTCTACACCGAGATGCTGCAGTCGTATGACGAAGGCGTCGCCGAGTTCCTCGACCTCGACCGGGTCAAGCCCAACACCCTCGGCAACCACCGCATGCTGCTGACCTTCTGAGCTGCGCGGCACGTTTGGTTCCGGCCCGGGCGGGTACACCAGGAGCGAGGAAGCCGCTCGCACACGGGACCAGTGTCGAGCGGCTTCGTCGCGTCCGGCTGGCCGGCGGGCCGGTGGATCGCGGTCGCAGGAGGACGTCAGACCGGTTGCGGCTCCCGTCCGCGGTATTCGTGCGGGTCCGCCTCGTGCGAGGTCTCGGTGAGCGACTTCCCGTTGGTCTCCGGCGCCCACGCGAAGGACAGAATGCCACCGAGTGCGGACACCACGCCGAGGATGATCAGCACCGTCGAGACACCGAAGTGCTCCTTGACCGGCGGTAGGCCCCAGGTGCCGATCGCCGCGGCGACGCGGCTGACCGAGCTGGACAGGCCGACCCCGGAGGCACGCACCGAGCTGGGGAAGACCTCCTCGGGATAGATACCGGTCGTGATGCTCATGATCCCGTAGGAGAAGAGGTAACCGAAGTAGGCGACCACGCCGAAGATGATCGGCATGTGCAGGTACATCGAGGCGAGGAAGAGCGCCCCAGCACAGCCGAACATCGGCAGGATGACGACCTTGCGCCGGCCGACCTTGTCGACGATGTACCAGGAGATCGTCGCGCCGACCAGCGCGACGATGGTGCCGAGCAGCGCGCCGAGCAGCGACCCGCTGCCCATCCCCAGCGCCGTGAGGATGTCCGGCCCGAAGAAGGTCAGCGCGAAGTAGGGCATCACGATCGCGCTCCACGACAGCGAGGCGAAGAGCGTGCGACGGATGTACTGCCGGGAGAAGAGCACCATCCACTTGGTCTCCTGCTCCGGCTCCTCGAGCAGATCACCCGGGTGCTGCAGGTCGAGCTGGTCGCGGTAGATCGCCACGGCTTCCTTCCGGCGACCCTTGCTCACCAGCCAGCGGGGTGACTCGGGCAGGCCGTGGCGGACGATCAGGCTGATGACGGCCGGCACGATGCTCATGCCGAGGATCACCCGCCACCAATCCGCGGCGTAGGTGTTGATCAGGTAGCCGACGAGGTAGGCGACCACGTAGCCGACGTTCCAGCCGATCTCCAGCAGCCCCAGGTAGTTTCCCCGGGTCTTGCGCTGCGCGAACTCGCCGAGCAGCGGCGAGCCGATCGAGTAGTCGGCGCCCACCGCCAGACCCATGAGTATGCCGAGCACGAAGACCTGCCACGGCGCCGTGACGAAGAACAGCAGCAACGCGCAGCCGCTGAACAGCATCAGGTCGAAGGTGAACATCGGCTTGCGCCCGATGCGGTCGGTGACGTAGCCGAGCAGCAGGCCGCCGAAGAACGTGCCGATGAGCACAGATGCCGAGATCCAGGACTCCCACAACGTGGTGACGTGCAGCTGGTCCTTGGCCTTGCCGGCCATGGCGGACGCGAACGTCGCGAAGACGAACCCGTCGATGAACATGCCACCGCCGGTGGCGACGGTGAGCCGTTGGAGGAAATGCCTGGACTTGGGCGTCAGTGGTGCGTCATGGTCCGGCCGGGTGCCGACGGTCGTGCCTGCTGTCACGGTGCTCCTTCACTGCCCGCGAAGCGGCGCGGGCCGCGACGTCACGGGCTGGATCTGCTCCGAAACGTCCCGAACTCGGGGCTCACGAACAGCCGGTCGTGACAGGCTGCGGCCCGAGCACGGACGCTTCGAACTGGGCGTCCTTGCTCTGTGCGGCGACCAACTTTATCGGTGCGGAGCGGACGGGGCGAACGGAGCGGGTCCTGAATCGAATTTCGATCTATCGACGTATCTGATAGATGCGGCGGACCACGTCCTCGATGTCGGGCTCCTCGATGCTGAGGTCACGCAGTTCGGCTTGTTGTCCGACGGCCGCCAAAACCAGTGCAGCAGTTGTCTTTTCGGAGTCAAAGGCCAGACGCTGCCGTGCTCCACCAGCATCGCTGCCGAGGTGAGTCGTGTGCGGTATGCCGGTGAGGTCCGGCGTCGCATCTGTGAAATCCAGCACAAGGATGCGATCCGACCCCGCGGCCCGCGCCAGGCCGTCCAGGCTCCCGTCATACACCGCCGAGCCGTGGTCGACCACGAGCACCCGCTCGCAGAGGCGTTCGATGTCTCCCATGTCGTGGGTGGTCAGCAGCAGCGTGGTGCCGTGCGCGCGGCGCTCGGTGATCAGGAATTCGCGCAACCGCTGCTTCGACAGGACGTCCAGGCCGATGGTCGGCTCGTCGAGGATCACCAGGCGGGGGCGGTGCAGCAGCGCCGCCGCGACCTCGGCCCGCATTCGCTGGCCCAGCGAGAGCTGACGCACGGGGGTGGCGAGGAAGTCGCCGAGCTCGAGCTGCTCGACCAGCTCGTCCGTCCGCGCGCGGGCATCGTGTGCCGGCAGCCGGTGGATCGCGGCCAGGATCTCGAACGACTCGCGGACCGGCAGGTCCCACCACAGCTGCGAGCGCTGACCGAAGACCACGCCGACCTGGGCGGCGAGCTGCCGGCGCTCCCGGTGCGGGTCCAGGCCACAGGTGCGCACCGTGCCGGCGGTGGGCACCAGAATGCCGACCAGCATCTTGATGGTGGTGGACTTGCCGGCGCCGTTGGCGCCGATGTAGCCGACGCACTCGCCGGGCCGGATCTGCAACCGCAGGTCGTCCACCGCTCGGAGGGTATGCCGGCGCAGCGCGTCCCGGCCCTTACCACGGCGCACGAATTCGCGCGTCAGTCCGTCGGTTTCGACGATCAGTCCGGTCATCGTTAGCCGCCCCCTCCTTGGTAGTGCCGCACCCCGAGACGCCACATGGTCAGTGCGAACAGCCAGATCCAGGCCGCCGCGATCGGCGCGCACCAGGCCAGCCAGTTCGGCATACCGGCCGGGCCGGGCAGGTCCAGGAGGCGCAGCGCCGGCAGGTATCCCGCCACCGCCATCGGAAAGACGAAGCCGAAGAGCGCCTTCAACGGCAGTGACCAGACGGCCGCGGGCTGCGTCGCCGCGTAGCGGCCGCCATACACGAAGGCGTTGGTGAACTCCGCGCCCTGGATGAGGAAGAACTGCACGCCGGCCGCCCAGATGTACATCGCGGAGAAGATCGCCACCGCGGAGACGACAGCGACCACGAGCAGGCACACGTGCGCCACGGACCAATGGATGTCATTGATGCACAACGCAATCACCAGGGAGCCCACGCCGATGCCGGCGCGAGTGAGCCGGCGCAGCGAGATGTCACTGCTCATCAGTTGCAGGAGGAGCGGCTGCGGCCGCAGATAGAAGACGTCGAGCGTGCCGGACCGGATGTACTTCGGCAGGGTGTCGCAGTGCCCGACGAACATGTCGGCGATCGAGAACGACAGGTCGGCCAGCCCGAAGACGAGCAGCACCTGCCGGAAGGTCAGTCCGCCGAGCACGGTCACCTGGTGGAAGAGCAGCCAGACCTCGGCCAGCTCGATGAAGCCGACCAGGCCGGAACTGACCAGGTCGATGACGAAGTTGCTGCGGTAACTGCGCTGCGAGCGCATCCGGGAGGCGAGCACGGCCCGGTATCCAGCGAAGAGCGTTGGCCTGTCGAGGACTTCGGCCTGATCGACAAGTGTTTTCATCCGCCTTGCACCTCCAGCTTGCGCCGGCCCGCAACGGTCAGCAGGTGCCCGACGAGGAGCGTTCCGGCCAGCCAGGCCAGTTGCACGCCGAGCAGGCCGTATGCCGCGCCGCCGCCCGTGCGACCGGTGAGGATGTCGATCGGATACATCATCATCGACGGGCACGGCGTCGCCTCGGCGATGACCAGCAGCCACTGCGGGAAGAGCGCGATGGGCACGAAGAGGCCGGCGAAGAAACCGGACAGGACCATGTAGAGGATCTGGATGCCGCGCGTCTCGATCAGCCAGAAGCCCGCAACAGCAACGAGATACACCGTGCTGAACGAGACGGTGATGCCGATCAGCAGGCTGAGCAGACCCAGCACGTAGGCGGCCGGCGCGGTCGGCATCGTCATACCGACCACGAGGGCGCCGATGGCGATGCTCGGCAGTCCGCGGGGGATGAGAGCGAAGACCGCTTTACCGACTTCGGTTGCGATCGTGGCGAATTGAACGTTGACCGGCCGCAGGAAGTCGATTGCGACGTCGCCGGTCTTGATGCGTTCGGACAGATCGAGCCGGCCGTGCAGGTTGATCGAACCGAGCAGGCCCTGGGAGACCCAGATATAGGCGCTCATGCTGCCGACGTCATACCCCTGGACTCTGCCACCCGCTGCCCGGACCGTCGCGAAGAGCATCGCGACCTTGAGGAATCCGAAGGTCAGGTTGGCGACCAGGCCGCCGAACATCGCCAGCCGGTAGGCGGCCTGCTCGCGAAAACCTGCTGTGAAGAGGCGACCATAGGGGTAAAGCATCGCCGCACGCACAAACGCGGGAACTTACCAGGCGACCGTACTCGTCGCAAGAACTTTCGGCTGCGTCCAGCACAGCGCCACCTCAGGTTCACTGGGGCCGCCTAGCTTCCAGGCGCGGAGTGCCGTGCTCCACGGAACGGGAGCTGTGACAACTCATCGAAGCCTGGCGCACGAACTGGAGGCGCCCGATGGCGCTGGTTGCCGGTCGAAACCCGGGCAGCTGGTCGTGGCGGGAACGCTGTACACGGTCTTCGCCGTGTTCATCGCGCTCTTCCGGATGCGGATGTCACCGCTGTACCCGAAGCTCAACGACGTCAACTCCGACTTCTCCGTGTATCAAGTGATCGGCAACTCATGGGCGCACGGCAAGCTGCCCTATCGCGATGTCTTCGATGTCAAGGGGCCGTTCTTCTATCTGCTCTTCGGCGGCTTCGCGCGGCTACGTGCCTGGTCGATCGGACCTCCGCTGGCGATGCTGGCCGGGTGCGCGGTTGCGGCGCTCTGGCTGGCCTTCCGGATCGCCCGCCGCTTCGTGGGCGAGCTGCCGGCGACCTTGTCCGCGCTCTCGGTGGGCGCGCTCGTCTACCTGACCGTGCTCGGCGTGCCCACGTCGTTCACCTGTGAGGAACTCGCGGTGCCCGGCGTCCTGTTGCTCCTGTGGCTGATGCTGCGCACGCTCGCCGGCGAACCGGTGGCGGCGTGGTGGTGGGTGCTCGACGGAGCCGTCTTCGGTGCACTCTTCTGGGCGAAGTATCAGGTCATCGCTCCCTGGGGCGCCGTGTTGGTCGCGCTGCTCGTTGTCGGTCGTGGCGGGCGGCGCGGTATGACGCGTGGACAGCTCCTCCGGATTGTGTCGGCCAACGTCGCCGGCTGCGCCATCGTGACGCTGCCGACGCTGGCGGCATACACACCGGTGCTCGGCACGATGCTGCGCGCCTATTTCGTGGCAAAGCTGGCGGCGCCGCGACGCGACGACGAGCTGGTCCTCGAGGGAAGGTATGTCGCGGAGATGATCGGCAGCAATCCGGTCACGGTCGGCACGTTGTGCCTGACCTTCGCTGCTCTGGTGGTGTATGCCGTAGTGGGAACCGGCTCATCGCGCGAGACGAGAGCGGCACCAACCATCTTCGCGATCGCGATGCTGCTGTCGATGTGGGCCGCGGTCTTCGGCGTCCGGCATCCGGCAAACACCGTGGTGCCGCTGTGTTTCGTCGCCGTCGCGCTGCCGATGACGCTGTCCAGGCTGCCGCGACCCGGTATTGCACAGGCAGCAGCCGCCGGAGCCGTCGCCGTGGTGGCGTTCATCGGTGTCGTGCCGTCCATCCAGCAGAGCCGGGCGCTCTACGGTTTGGGGCGGAGCACCGTGCCAGTGCACTGCGCGGCGTGGTCATCGGGTCGGTTGCTCGTGAGGCCCAGCACGACGGCAGCGTTCGTTCGAGCTGCCCACGGTCTCCCGATCCTGTCGATCAACAGTCTGCAGGCCGCGCGTGCGCTCTACCGGACCCACACGGTGCAACCACGGCGCTTCGAATTCGTCGACCTGTCATGGGTTTCCACGACCGGTGCAGCCTCGGCGCAGCCGCATTACCTGCGGCGCCGGACCTTCCGATACGTCTGGGTCAGCGGCCGCCGACCGCTCCGCGGCAACGCGGAGCACGTGGACTTCGGACGCGCAGGTCGGCTCGGTGTGCCGACGGCGGGCGAACAGGTCGCGATCGACCAGGGCTACGTGCCGATCCTGAGCTGCGGCACGCAGGTCCTGTTGCGCAGCCGGTGACGCAGCGCTGGGTTCGGGTCAGTCGGTGACCGCCGGGGTCAGTCCCAACTTGTCGAGTGCCTCGGTGATCGAATCCTCCGGGTTCTGATGGGCCTGCACCACGATGCCCGCCTCGTCCGGCTGCAGCGGCTCGAGCGTCGCCAGCTGCGACGGCAGCAGGGAGGGCGGCATGTAGTGACCGGTGCGGTGCTCGAGCCGGTCACGCAGCACGTCTTCCGGGACCTCGAGGTAGACGAACCGCACGTGCGCGCGCCCCTCACGCAACACGTCGCGATAGGCACGTTTCAGCGCGGAGCAGGTGACCACGGCGCTCCGGCCGTCCTTCTCGTGCTCGTCGATCCAGGTGCCGATCGCGCGCAGCCAGGGCCAGCGGTCCTCGTCGGTCAGGGGGTGTCCGGAGGCCATCTTGGTGACGTTGGCCTGTGAATGGAAGTCGTCGCCCTCGGCGTACAGCCAGCCCATCCGGTCGGCGATGCCGATGGCAAGGGTCGTCTTGCCGGAGCCGGACACCCCCATGACGATGAGGAACTGGGGCTGGCTCTCGGCGGCACTCATGCGGGGTCCCTGCGAAGTATCGGAGGAGCGCAGCGGGGGAGAACTTCGTCGGGTGCTCTCATGCGGGCAACCCTATCCAGGTGGCGAGCGTCGGTGGTGGATCACGCCGGTAGCCGGAACCGCTCGCGGGAGAGCGGCTCGACCAGGCCGTCCTCGATCAGCGAGGCGAGGCAGCGGTCGCGCTGCCCGGCGTCGGGCCAGACCAGGTCGAGGTCGGACCGCGGCACCGGCGCCGGCGCATCGCGCAACACCTGCAACAGCTTGCCGCGGACCTGCCGGTCGGTGCCGTGCCATTTCTGGGTGCTTCGGCGCGGGCCGTCGTGCGGGGGCCGGCCGGCGAGCACCCACGCGCACTGCGACAGCACCGGGCATTCGTCACAGCGCGGCGCCGCCGCCTTGCAGACCAGTGCGCCGAGTTCCATCACCGCGACGTTCCACGCGGCGGCGCGGGCGGGATCGTCGGGCAGCAGCGATGCCGCGAGCCGCGTCTCGGCAGCGCTCAGGGTGGGCGCCGCGTGCTCCACGCCGGTGACGAGACGCGCCTCGACCCGGCGGACGTTGACGTCGACGACGGCCGACCTCATGCCGAACGCGAACGCGCCGACTGCTGCCGCCGTGTAACCACCGATGCCCGGGAGCGCTTGCAACTGCTGCAGATCGGCCGGTATGGCGCCGCCGTACCGCTCCACGACCGAGGTCGCGGCGGCGTGCAGGCGCAGCGCGCGGCGTGGATAGCCCAGGCGGCCCCACTCGCGCACCGCGTCACCGGGTGCGGCGGCGGCGAGTGCCGCGGCGGTCGGCCACAGCTCCATCCAGCGGTGCCAGACCGGTTGGACGCGAACGACCGGGGTCTGCTGCAGCATCACCTCCGAGACCAGCACGCCCCAGGGGCGGTCGACGGCCGGCCACGGCCAGTCGGCAGCCGGGATGCGCCAGGGCAGCTCGCGAGCGTTCGCGGCATACCAGGTGAGGATGCGCTCGTGCAGACCGTCGAGGTCGGTCACGCGAGGTCCCTCATACGTAGCGTTCGAGGATGCTGCTCTCGGCCAGCCGGGAGAGACCTTCCCGGACGGCGCGCGCCCGGCTCTCGCCGACGCCCTCGACGGCCATCAGGTCGTCGAAGTCGGCGGCCAGCAGCTTCTGCAGGGTGCCGAAGTGGTCGACCAGCCGCTCCACGATCGCGCCGGGCAGCCGGGGCACTTTGGTCAGCAGCCGGTAGCCCCGCGGGCTCACCGACAGGTCGAGCAGGTCGCCGACCACCGAGAAGCCGGCCGCTCGGGCACCGGCGGCGAGGTCGAGCAGCTCGGTGGAGGTCATGTCGCCCAGCCGGGCGAGGGCGTCCTCGACGGTCATGTCGGAGCGGGCCGAGCCGACGTAGTCGCGCACCACGAGCTCGCGGTCGTCGGTGAGACCGCCGACCAGTTCGTCCAGTTGCAGGGAGATGAGCCGGCCGTCGGTGCCGAGTTCGACGACGTATTCGCTGATCTCCTCGCTGATCCGGCGCACCATCTCCAGTCGCTGCAGCACGCTCGCGACGTCGCGCACGGTCACCAGGTCCTCGATCTCCAGGGCCGACAGTGTGCCGGTCACCTCGTCGAGCCGGGCCTTGTAGCGCTCCAGGGTCTGCAGGGCCTGGTTGGCGCGCGACATGATCGCGTTGGAGCCTTCGATGACGTGGCGCACGCCCCCGACATACAGGGCGATGATCTGCATGGACTGACTGACCGAGATGACCGGGAAGCCGGTCTGCTTCGCAACGCGCTCCGCGGTGCGGTGGCGGGTGCCGGACTCCTTGGTCTCGATGCTCGGGTCGGGCACCAGCTGGGTTGCTGCGCGCAGGATGCGGGTGACGTCACTGTTGACGACGATGGCGCCGTCCATCTTGGCGAGCTCGCGCAGCCGGGTCGCGGTGAAGTCGATGTCGATGGGGAAGCCGCCGGACGACATACCCTCCACGACCGAGTCGTGCCCGATGACGATGAGGGCGCCCGTGCGCCCGCGGAGGATCCGTTCGAGCGCGTCGCGCAGGTCGGTGCCGGGTGCGACGGCCGCGAGGGTTTCGCGCAGGACGACTTCCGGGGTGCGATTCACGTGGTCAGTGTAGGTGGGCGGCTGGGCCGTCGGCGCTCAGCTGGACACCCGCATTGCGATGGCTCGGGTGGCGGCGTGCACGTCACGAACCTCGAGCACCCGCATGCCGGCCGGGGCGCTCTCGGTGCCGAGCGAACCAGCAGGAATAACCGCTCGTTTGAAGCCGATCCGGGCGGCTTCCGCGAGGCGTCGTGGGACGCCACCGACCGCGCGGACGTCGCCGGCGAGACCCACCTCGCCGACCGCCAGGGTGCCCGGTGGGAGTGGGCAGCCGTCCTTGGCGGAGGCCAGCGCCAGGGCGATGGCCAGGTCGGCGGCCGGCTCGGAGAGTTTGGCCCCGCCGACCGTCGAGACATAACAGTCGTCGTCGCGCAGCCGCACCCCCGCCCGCCGGTCGAGCACCGCCAGGATCATCGCGGTGCGCGAGCCGTCGACACCGTTGGTGGTGCGCCGCGCCGAGCCGCCGTTGCCGGGCACGAGGAGTGCCTGCACCTCGGTGACCAGCGGCCGCCGGCCCTCGAGCGTCACGGTCACGCAGGTGCCGGGCACCGGCTCGTCCATGCGGGAGAGGAAGAGTCCGCTGGGATCGGGCAGCCCGGTGATGCCCATCTCGGTGAGGTCGAAGCAACCGACCTCGTCGGTGGGCCCGTAGCGGTTCTTCACCGCCCGGACCAGTCGCAACCGGGAGTGGCGTTCGCCCTCGAACTGCACCACCACGTCGACCAGGTGCTCCAGCACGCGCGGCCCTGCGATCGAGCCGTCCTTGGTGACGTGGCCGACCAGCAGCGTGCCGATGCCCTCGCGCTTGGCGACCTGGATGATGGCGGCGGTGACCTCGCGGACCTGGCTGACGTTGCCGGGCGCACCTTCCACCTCGGCTGAGGCGATCGTCTGCACCGAGTCGACGACCAGCAGGTCGGGGTGCAGTTTGTCGATCTGGGCGAGCACCGTCGCCAGGTCGGTCTCGCTGGCCAGGTAGAGGTCGCGGGCGAGTGCCTCGATGCGCTCGCCTCGGAGCCGCACCTGGGCCGCCGACTCCTCACCACTGACGTAGAGCACGGTCCGGCCGTCCCGCGCGGCGCGTGCTGCGACATCGAGCAGCAGGGTGGACTTGCCGATGCCGGGCTCGCCGGCGACCAGCACCACCCCACCGCTCACCAGGCCGCCGCCGAGCACCCGATCGAACTCGCCGACCCCCGTCGGGCGGTGCTGTGCCCGGGTTGCGTCGATCTCGCCGATCGGCCGAGCCGGTCGCTCGATGGTCGCTGCCGGCGCGGTGCGCACCTGCTGCTGGCCGACCTCCGTGACAGTGCCCCACGCCTGGCATTCGCCGCACCGGCCGACCCACTTGACCGCCTGCCACCCGCACTCGGTGCAGCGGTAGATCGCCGCCGGTGCCTTCTTGCGCGTGCTGCTCGCCATACGCCGGACGATAGACGGCCCCGCCGACACCCGACTGCGCTCCTCGCCGAGAGGCTCAGAAACACCTCGAGCGGCTCACAAACAAACGGCGTTCCGGTCGATTTTTCTGAGCCTCTGGACGTCGATGTGAGCCTCTCGGTGAAGTGGCTTCGGCGATCAGTAGCGGCGGTGCCGCACGAAGACGGCGTAGTCGACGCCCGTGCCGGCGTGGTCGGCGAGGATGCGATCTGCCTGCTCCGGGGTGAACTCGATGCGCACGACCGCCTCGAAGTCCGCCCGGCTGTCGAACTGCCAGCGCATCGACACCGGTTCTGAGGTGAAGCCCACCCGTCGCCAGAAGCGCTCCACACCGATCGGGTCGTATGACGGCAGCGCTCGCCGGAACCACGCCCCGAAGGTGGACCGGGAAGCGTCGTTGTCGACGACGAACGCCACGCCACCCGGGCGCATCACCCGCTCCAGCTCGGCCAGGCCGGGCTCGCAGCCGGCGCCGAAGAAGTACGCCCAGCGGGCATGGGCAACATCGATGGAATCATCTGCTACGGGCAGGGATTCGGCGGCTCCGAGGCGCACGTCCACGAGGGTGCCGAGTGCGCTGTCGTGCACGCGTTGCTGCGCCATTCGGGTCAATGGCTCGTAGGGCTCGACGCCGATCACCGAGCGGGCGGTGCGCGCGAAGTGGGGAAGGTGGAAGCCGCTGCCGCAGCCGATGTCGAGCACGTCGGCTGCCGCCCAGTCCCGCACACGGCGCATTGCCGCCCAGATGAGCCCGTCCGGGTCGGCGCCGCGGTTCTCGATCTCGTAGGTCATGGGATAGCGCCAGATGTTCGGCGAAGGGATGGGATCCGATCGCGTCATACCGGTTTTCGAGCGGCTTCCTCGGCGAGCAGAGTCGCGGGGTGCACGAGGAGCGGGAGCAGTGTGCGGCCGCCCGGGCCGGCTGCACGGAGCGCCGTCGCCTGCAGCAGGTGCGCCTCGCAGTGTCGCGCCAGCACGTCATACGCGTTGTCACCCATGAGATGACGCAGCTCGCCCTCGTTGGACAGGTAGACCGGCGAACGCCCCACGTGTGCTTCGGGATTGCCCGAGCAGTACCAGTCCAGGTCATGACCACCCGGACCCCAGCCGCGCCGGTCGTACTCGCCGATCGAGATCTCCAGGTATGACGTCTCGTCCGGCAGCTCGACCGTGCGGTAGCTGCGGCGGATCGGCAGCTGCCAGCACACGTCCGGCTTCACGGTGTGCGGCGCGACACCCGTGAGTACGGCGTGCTGGTGCAGCGCACAGCCCGCACCGGCCGGAAACCCGGGCCGGTTGTGGAAGATGCAGGCGCCGTCGACGACCCGGGTCTTCCAGTCGCCGTCCTCCTTCTCCCGCCAGCCGGCCTTCGAGTGGCCCTCGTCGTAGTACTGCCACTCGTCCGGCCCGAGGTCGCGGACCACGGCCTTGACGTTCTGCACATCGTCCTCGTCGGAGAAGTGCGCGCCGAGCGTGCAGCAGCCGACGTCCGGTGCATCCGCGTAGATCCCCTGGCAGCCGGCGCCGAAGATGCAGGTCCACGAGGACGTCAGCCAGGTCAGGTCGCACCGGAAGCGTTCCTCGGCGTCGTCCGGGTTGTCGAACTCGACCCAGGTGCGCGGGATCTCCAGTGCTGTCTCGACCACCGCCACATCGTAGGTGCTGCGCCATACCGGTCGGATAGCGTGGACGCCATGCGGCTCGGTGTGATCGACGTGGGATCGAACACGGTTCACCTGCTGGTGGTCGACGCACATCGCGGCGCTCATCCGCTGCCTGCGATGTCGCACAAGCGGGAGCTGCGCCTCTCCGAGCACACGACGGGCGACGGCTCGATCTCCGACGACGGCGTGCGGCAGCTGATCAGCTTCGTGCGCGAGTGCGTGACGATCGCCGACGACCAGGGCTGTCAGGATCTGCTCACGTTCGCCACCAGCGCGATCCGGGAGGCGCCCAACGGCGACGCCGTCCTCACCCGGGTGCACGACGAGACCGACGTGAAGCTGGAAGTCCTCGAAGGGCCGGACGAGTCGCGGCTGACCTTCCTGGCGGTGCGCCGCTGGTTCGGCTGGTCGGCCGGCCGGCTGCTCGTCGTCGACATCGGTGGCGGCTCGCTCGAGTTCGCCGCCGGCATTGACGAGGAGCCGGACGTCGCACTGAGCCTGCCGCTCGGCGCCGGGCGGCTGACCCGCGACCTGCCGGGGGACCCGCCACTGGCGACCGATCTCACCGTGCTGCGGAAGCAGATCCGCTCGGACATCGCTCGGGTGATCCGCGACCTGCACAAAGTCGGCGAGCCGGACCGGATCGTGGGCACCAGCAAGACGATTCGCTCGCTGGCCCGCGTCCTCGGCGCCGCACCTCGTGCGGAAGGGCCGCGCGTCGAGCGGGTCCTCGAGCGGGAGGCGCTCGGCGAGCTGGTGCCGCGTCTCGCGGCGATGACCGCGGCCGAACGAGCCGAGCTGCCAGGTGTTTCGCCCAGCAGGTCGCGTCAGCTGCTCGCCGGGGCGATGGTGGTGCACGGTGCCATGGAGCTGCTCGGTGCCGACCGGCTCGATCTGTGTCCCTGGGCGTTGCGGGAGGGCGTGATCCTCCGCCGGCTCGATTGGCTGGACGTCTGATGGCGCCGCGGCTGAGGTTGCCGTCGGGACGCATCGCGCTGTCGACGTCGTCGGTCTATCCGCTCGGCGTCGTCGACGGCTTCGCGATGGCCGAACGGCTCGGGTACGACGGTGTGGAGGTGATGGTGTGGACCGACCCGGTAAGCCAGGAAGCCGGTGCCCTCCGCAAGCTGGTGGACCACTACGGCATACCGATCGCATCGATCCACGCACCGACTCTGCTTCTCACCCAACGTATCTGGGGTCCGGAGCCGTGGCCGAAGATCGACAATTCCGTCGCGCTCGCCGAGGAGGTCGGTGCCGATACCGTCGTGGTCCATCCACCGTTCCGGTGGCAGCGGGAGTATGCCGCGGACTTCATCGACGGCATCGCCGAGCGCGGCCGTCGCACCGAGGTCCGCATTGCGGTGGAGAACATGTTCCCGTGGCGGGCCCGCGGACGGGAGATGCAGGCCTACCTGCCGGGATGGGATCCGGTGAGCCTCGATTACGACCACGTCACGCTCGACCTGTCCCACACCGCGACCGCCGGCTCCGACGCGATCGGGATGGCCGACGCGCTCGGTGACCGGCTGGCGCACATCCATCTGGCCGACGGTTCCGGATCGTTCAAGGACGAGCATCTCGTGCCGGGGCGCGGTGGCCAGCCGTGCGCGCAGGTCCTCGAGTCGCTGGCCGCCCGTGGCTACAGCGGGGACGTCGTCGTCGAGGTGGGCACCCGCAAGCTGTCTCGTGCACAGCGCGAACTCGACCTGGCGGAGGCGCTGGCCTTCGCCAGACTGCACTTCGCCGCTGCGGCATAGCCAGGGCCCCCGACCGGGGGCACTCGGCGCGCCATACCCTCGGATCGCCGACCAACTGCACACACCCGAAGGAGCCAGGCCCGTGATCGACCCCAGCGCCGCGCTGCGACAAGGACTGCTCGGCCTGAGCCGCCGCGACGGGGTGCGGCGGGTCATGGGGCGCACGCCGGTGGCGCGGTCGGCCGCACGCCGGCTGGTCGCGGGGGAGACGATCGAGGACTGCGTCCTCGCCGTCGCGGCGCTGGCCGCCGACGGCCGGCTGGCGTCCGTCGAATTTCTCGGTCGCGACACGGTCGACGCGGCACAGGCCAGCCGCATCCGGGACACCTACCTCGGCCTCATCTCCGCACTCAAGACGCAGGGTCTCACGGCGGCGGGCGCGACCGAGCTGAGCGTCGACCTCCGCGCTCTCGGCGAACGGCTGACCGACGACGGCGCCAAGATCGCGCTCGACAACGCCCGTCAGCTCTGTGAAGCGGCCGCCGGCGCCGGCACGACGGTAACCATCGACGCGGCCGATCACACCGCCACCGACGCGACCCTCGGCATCGTGCACGACCTGCGCGCCGACTTCCCGTGGGTCGGTGCGGTCCTGCACGCACAGCTGCGCCGCACCGAGGCGGACTGCCATGACCTGGCCATGGCAGGCAGCCGTGTCCGCCTCTCCGGCGACATCCGCCCGTTGTCGGAATCACTTGCCTTTCAGGACAAACACGAGGTGGACCTGTCCTTCGTGCGTTGCCTGAAGATCCTGCTCGAAGGCGACGGGCATCCGATGATCGCCGGCCACGACACCCGGCTGATCGAGATCGCCCGCTCGCTCGTCGACAAGGAGCTTCGCTCCGCCGAGTCGTTCGAGTTCGAGCTGCACTACGGCGTCCGCCCCGACCTCGAGCAGTCGCTCCTCGACGCCGGCTACCGAGTGCGGATCCAGGTCCCGTATGGCGACGAGTGGTATCCGTACGTGATCCGCCGCCTCGCGGAACACCCCGCCGACGCGAGATTTCTGCTCCGCTCCGGCACGACGAAGGGATGATCTCAGATGTCCGAAACCGCTGAAACCACCGCCGAGTTCGCCGACCGCCGGGTGGCGTTCCTCGGGGTAGGGGTGATGGGTGAGGCGCTCCTGGCCGGGCTACTCCGCAGCGGTCGCGTCGCTCGGCCCGTCGTCTCCGACCGCAGCGCGGAGCGGCAGGCGCAGGTCGCGGAGAAGTATGACGTGCCGGCCGCTTCCACGACCGACGCCGTCGCCGAGGCCGACACGGTGGTGCTCGCGGTGAAGCCGCAGAGCATGGACGAGCTGCTCGCCGAGATCGGCCCCCACTTGCGGCCGGGCAGCCTCGTGATCTCGATCGCGGCGGGCATCACCGCCGCCCACCTCGAGCAGCGACTTCCGGAAGGTACCCCGGTCGTGCGCGTCATGCCCAACACCCCGGCCCTGGTCGGCGAGGGTATGACGGCCGTCAGCGCCGGCAGTCGCGCCGAGGACCGGCACGTGCGGGAGGCGGAGGAACTGATGCGGACCTGCGGCGCGGTGGTCGCGGTGCCGGAGAGCCAACTCGACGCGGTCACCGCGGTGAGCGGCAGCGGCCCGGCATACGTCTTCTATGTGGCGGACGCGATGATCGAGGCCGGCGTCCTGCTCGGCCTGTCCCGCGCGACCGCCACCCAGCTCGCCGTCCAGACCCTGTATGGCGCCGCCACCATGCTGACCGAGACCGGCGAGCACCCGGCGGTCCTGCGCGAGCGGGTCTCCAGCCCCGGCGGCACCACCATCGCAGCGCTCCGGCAGCTGGACGAATACAAGGTCCGGGCCGCGTTCCTCACCGCCCTGGAGGCCGCGGCGCACCGCTCGGCGGAGCTCGCGGGCGAGGACGACTGAACCGCGATCGTCACCGCGTCGGCGCCCGCCGTTCAACGCACCTGATGACCATCGCGGACCGATACATGCGAGAGTTGTGCCCATGACAGACATCACGGTGCGCGCCCTCGGGGATGAGGAATGGCAGGTTTACCGCGACGTTCGACTGAGCGCTCTGCGTGAGTCGCCCGACGCCTTCGCGGCGTCGGCCGAGCAGGAGGAGAACTTCGACGACGAGTTGTGGCAGGCCCGGGTCAAGCGGTCCCGCCGGCTCGTGGCCGAAGACGGCGACAAGGTGGTCGGCGTCGTGTCCGTCGGCAAGGTCCCGCAGGGTGACGACCGGGTCAGCGAACTGTTCGGCCTG
Organism: Flexivirga sp. YIM B11880; assembly: GCF_058148645.1. Taxonomy (NCBI): domain Bacteria; kingdom Bacillati; phylum Actinomycetota; class Actinomycetes; order Micrococcales; family Dermacoccaceae; genus Flexivirga; species Flexivirga sp. YIM B11880. Next base: position 113,224 of record NZ_JBMAMH010000004.1, on the reverse strand, counting down.
TGGGTCAGCCCCGAGCTGCGCGGCAAGGGTGTCGCCTGGAAGCTCGTCGACGCCGGTGTGCACCAGGCGCGTGAGGACAACTACGACTTCGTCCTCTACTGGGTCGGCACCGACAACGGGCGTGCGGTTGCCTTCGCCTCCAGCTTCGGCTTCCGGCCGACCGACGGCCGACGGCCGATGGAGTCCTCGGCGGAGGACGATCCCGAGGACGAGATGGCCATGATCTACCCGCTCGGCGATGACCCGGGCGCCGTGCCGAGCTCGGTCCTCTGAGCGGGCCGGGCCGGTGACCGCCGTCGCGCCCCGCGTCCGTGTCGTGTGGGGCGACGCGCTGACCGCCTACGACTTCGGTCCCCAGCACCCGATGAACCCGGTCCGACTGGACCTGACGGCCCGGTTGTGCCGCGAAGTCGGGGTCTTCGACGCGCCGGGCGTGGAGGTCGTGCAGCCGTCGCTGCCCGACGGCTCGGACGACTTCCTCGCCTGGGTGCATACCGCGGACTATGTCGACGCGGTCCGGGCCGCGTCCGCCGACCCCGCGTCGGCCGACCCGTCATACGGGCTGGGAACGGAGGACGACCCCGCCTTCAGCGGCATGCACGACGTGTCCGCGCTGATCGCCGGCGCGACGGTCGGGCTCGCGCAGGATCTGTGGCGCGGCACGATCGACCACGGGGTCAACTTCTGCGGCGGCCTGCACCACGCGATGGCGGACCGCGCCTCCGGCTTCTGCATCTACAACGACGCGGCGCTCGCCATCCAGTGGCTGCTCGACAACGGCGCCGAGCGCGTCGCCTACGTGGACGTCGACGTGCACCACGGCGACGGCGTCGAGCGCATCTTCTGGAACGACCCGCGCGTCCTCACCATCTCCATCCACGAGACCGGCCGGGTGCTCTTCCCGGGCACCGGTTTCCCCGGCGACGTCGGCGGTCCGGACGCCGAAGGATCCGCCGTCAACATCGCGCTGCCACCCGGCACCCGGGACGCCGCCTGGCTGCGGGCGCTGCACGCCGTCGTGCCGCCGCTGGTCCGCGAGTTCCGGCCGCAGGTGCTCGTCACGCAACAGGGCTGCGACTCGCACTACGCCGACCCGCTCGCGCACATGGCGCTGTCCGTCGACGCGCAGCGCACGGCATACGCCATGCTGCACGAGCTCGCGCACGAGATCAGCGAGGGCAAGTGGCTGGCCCTCGGTGGGGGCGGCTACGAGCTCATCGACGTCGTGCCGCGCGCCTGGACGCACCTCACCGCGATCGCCGCGCACCGGCCGATCGACCTGGACGACGAGGTTCCTGCCGTATGGCGCGAGCACGTCCGCCGCACCTTCGACCGGCCCGGGCCGCGGCGCATGGGCGACGGGCAGGCCGAGAACGGCCACGTCTGGTGGCGGTCCTGGGAGTCCGGCGTCAACCCGGACGATGCGACCGACCAGTCGGTGCTGGCCACCCGCACGGCGGTCTTCCCGCTCCACGGGCTCGACGTCTGGTTCGACTGAAGCACTGTGCTTTCCGTAAGTCGCGACGGTCGCGAGCTGTGTGCGGGATCTCGCCGGGCGCCGCACCTAAGTCGCGACGGTCGCGAGTTGCGCGCAGGCCGCTCCAGCGACGCCCGCGTCCCATCAGCAACGCCGGAAACTCGTGGCTCAGCCCGCCATACGCCACATTTTTCTCACCTGTATCGGCGTGTCAGGTGGACAATTAGTCCTCCCGGGCTTTCCACGGACTGCCCTGACCCCCTAAAGTTGCCCACCAGTACACCTCTCCAAGTGCGGTTTCGACCGCCGGACAGGTGACATTCCGTCGTTGGAGAAGGGTTGGCACAAGCCATGGCCGAAGAGCGTCAGCCGGGCGAGGTCGCATTCATGACCGTCGCCGAGGTCGCCGCCATCATGCGCGTCTCGAAGATGACGGTTTACCGGTTGGTGCACTCCGGTGAGCTGCCGGCGGTGCGTGTCGGGCGATCGTTCCGGGTCCGAGAGGACGCAGTGAGCGAATACCTCAGCCAGTCCTACATGGGCACCGCCTGATCCCGCCGGATGCGGCAGGCCGACTCGATTCGTCGGCCGCCGGGCCCATGGCGTAACCTTGGGCCTCGATCGTGTCCCATCCCCGGATGGGCCCAACATCAAGGCTTCGCGACCGGAAGGGGCGCAGCCCACCGGTTACTCGTCAGCAATTTTCAGGAAGAGCGTACGTATGGGTTCAGTCGTCAAGAAGCGCCGTAAGCGGATGGCGAAGAAGAAGCACCGCAAGCTGCTTCGCAAGACGCGTCACCAGCGCCGCAACAAGAAGTAAGGCGCCCGCTACGCGAAGAGCCCCGGACCGCAGGATCGCGGCACCGGGGCTTCGTCATACCTGGCGGCATACGTTGCTCGCACGTCGCTCGATAGGATCGGGACGCACGTCGATCGGCGCGGAGGAGGACAGATGGGTCGGGTCGTCCTGGTCACCGGTGTCTCCCGTGTGGTGGGCGGTATGACGTGCCGCGCACTCGCCGCCCACCCCACGCTCGACCGGGTCATCGCCGTCGACACGGTCCCCCCGCTGCACAACCTGGGCCGGGCCGATTTCATCCGGGCCGACATCCGCAACCCGATCATGGGCAAGATCCTCGGGCAGGAGAAGGTCGACACCGTGCTCCACCTCGGCGTCATCATGACGCCGAAACAGGCAGGAGGCCGCACCCTCCAGAAGGAGATCAACGTCATCGGCACCATGCAGCTGCTCGCTGCGTGCCAGAAGGCCGACTCCGTCCAGCGGCTCATCGTGAAGTCGTCGTCGACCGTCTACGGTTCCTCGCCCCGCGACCCCGCCATGTTCACCGAGGACATGAGCGCCCGCCGCAGCCCGACCGGCGGCTTCGGCCGCGATTCGGTGGAGGTGGAGACCTATGTCCGCGGGCTCGCCCGTCGCCGGCCCGACATCGACGTCACCCTGCTTCGTATGGCAAACCTCGTCGGGCCGGGCCTGCGCACGACGTTCTCCGAATACTTCTCGCTGCCCGTGCTCCCCGTCCCGCTCGGGTATGACGGTCGTTTCCAGGTCCTGCACATCGACGACGCCGTCGCGGTGCTGCAGCTCGCGACCAATGCCGAGGACCTCTCCGGCACCGTCAACGTCGCCTGCCCCGGACTGCTCACCGTGCGACAGGCCGCCCGCATAGCGGGCAAGCCGGTGCTGCGCGTGCTGCCTCAAGCCGGCGGGCTCGTGCAGCAACTGAGCGGGCTGCTCGGTGGGGCAGGGTCGTTCGACGCCGAGCAGATGCAGTTCCTGCAGTTCGGCCGCGGCATGGACATCACCCGGATGCGCGAGCGGCTCGGTTTCGAGCCGCTCCACAGCACCCGCGAGGCGTTCCGGGAGATCTTCGGAGCCGACCGTTCGAACACCGCCGACCTGGGAGAGGCCCGTGTCTGAGGATCAGCCGACCCGCCCCGCCCGGAAGACCACGACGAAGAAGCCCGCTGCCCGGAAGTCGGCTGCGGCCGGTAAACGCCCGGTGAAGAAGCCGGCGCCGGGCACGGGAAAACCGGATATCGGGAATTCCGCGGAAGCGGCCCGTCATACAGCTGAGGCGCCGGCCGCCGCCGCGGCACCAGGCCGCCCCTCACGCCGCAGCATCAGTGCCGCGGCCCAGACCGGCGCCGGCCGGCGCGCCGGCGACCCCACGCAGAAGACGACCCCCCCGCTGCGGGTGGTGCCCGATCCGCCCGAGTCCACGACGCCGGATCCAGTCACCGGCCTGCTCGGCGACGGTGACTTCGAGGGCCTGGTCAACCTGCTGGTCGAGGCGCTTCGCAAGGCGGGCGCCATGGTCGGCCTCGAGGGTGACGACCTCGAGCGGCGGATCGCGACCGCGCTGGCGTTCCTGCGCCGCCGGTTGACCGGCGACTACGAGATCGACGACTTCGGTTTCGACCGCGAGTTCACCGAGAAGGTCTGGCTGCCGATCCTGCGGCCGCTCTACCAACGGTGGTTTCGTGTCGAGGTGCGCGGCATCGAGCACATCCCCGACGACGGTCCAGCGCTGGTCGTCGCGAACCACTCCGGCACGCTGCCGGTCGACGGTCTGATGACCCAGGTCGCCATCCACGACGAGCACCCGAAGCACCGGCACGTGCGAATGCTCGGCGCCGACCTGGTTTTCGAGTCGCCGCTGATCGGTGAGCTCAGCCGCAAGGCCGGCACCACTTTGGCGTCCAACCCGGACATCGAGCGGCTCTTCGCCCAGGGCGAGCTGGTCGCGGTCTTCCCGGAAGGGTTCAAGGGCGTCGGCAAGCCGTTCGCCGAGCGATACAAGCTGCAACGTTTCGGCCGTGGCGGTTTCGTCGCCGCGGCGTTGCGCGCCGAGGTGCCGATCATCCCGTGCGCGATCGTCGGTGCCGAGGAGATTTTCCCGATGATCGGCAATCTCAAGGGGCTCGCGCGGCTGCTCGGCTTCCCCTACTTCCCGATCACACCGTTCTTCCCGCTCTTCGGGCTGGCCGGGCTGATCCCGCTGCCCAGCAAGTGGATCATCGAGTTCGGCGAGCCGGTCGAGACGCACACCTACGGCACGGCGGCGGCCGACGACCCGATGCTGGTCTTCGACCTCACCGACCAGGTCCGCGAGACTATCCAGCAGTCACTGTATTCACTTCTGCTGCAACGTCGCTCGGTGTTCTTCTAGCTCATGCCGCAGCCACGCATCACCCTCATCGGCAAGCCCGACTGCCACCTGTGCGACGACGCACGTGCGGTGATCGAGCGGGTCTGCGCCGACACGGGGGAGACCTTCACCGAGCGGAATATCCTGGAGGAGCCGGAGCTGATGGCGGCATACGCGGAGCAGATCCCGGTCACGCTGATCGACGGCAAGCAGCACGACTACTGGCGGGTCGACGAGCAGCGGCTGCGCAAAGCGCTCGCGCGCCGCCGGTTCTTCGGCAACCGCTGACTCCCGGGTTGAACCGAACGCGCTCCCTGGTGTCCTGTCGGTCGGGTTGATCGTCAGGCGTCGCGGCATACGTCGACGATCAGGTTGCCCGGCCCACGCAGGTATGCCGCCTCGGTGCCCCAGTCGGTGATCAGCGGACCGTCGAGCAACTCGGCCCCGGCCTCCTGGGCGCGCTTCGTCGCAGCGGGCACGTCGTCGACGTAGTGGTGCAGGATCACGCCGTCGGTGCGACCCCAGGGCACCATCGCGTCGACCGAGAGCATGATCCGCAGCGGTCCGGCCATCAGCTCGCCGAAGTCCTCGCCGTCGGACGTCACCTGCCACCCGTATGCCGCCGCCAGCAGCTGCGTCGCCGCCGGCACGTCGTCGACCTGTATGTCGATGGCCGTCACGCCGAGCCCCGTTGTCTCATCCATGAGGTGCTCCTTTCCGTTCCTTCGCCGACTCACTGCCGAGCATTCCACGTAGCTGAGCACTCGGGGCGCGCGCCGCCGGCCGGGTCAAAAACGTTGGCGCGGCGGGAGATCCGCAGGCGCGCACCCTCTCCGTCATACCCAGGAGCGCTACCACGCGCGCCTCCGGCGACGACAGCCGACCCCCGTTTAGCACTTTTGGCGGGAATTTGCGACTTTGTGCCTGCGTTCACAAAGACCTACAGTCAGGGGGTCATTGATCCTCTGTGGCCGGCGTTTGGTATACGCCTGCCCGAGACGCATGAGGAGTCGAAGCGCCAGTGAGCACCGCATCGGCCGCCCGTCGGGAGATTCCCGAAGCCACCGTGGCTCGGCTACCGCTCTACCTGCGTGCTCTCGCCTCCCTCGATTCCCGCGGAGTCGAGGTCGTCTCCTCCGAAGAACTCGCCGAGGCGGCCGGTGTCCGCTCCGCCGGACTGCGCAAGGATCTCTCCCACCTCGGATCGTATGGCGTGCGTGGTGTCGGCTACGACGTCGCCCGCCTCACCGAGGAGATCTCCCGCGAACTCGGCCTGCACCACGACTGGTCCGTCGCCATCATCGGCATGGGCAACCTGGGGCACGCGCTCGCGGCATACGGCGGTTTCGCCACCCGGGGCTTCAGCGTCCGCTGGCTGGTCGACGAGGACCCCGCCATCATCGGGACCGAGATCGCCGGTCTGCGGGTGATCGACTTTGCCGAGCTGGCTCGGCAGGCTCCCGAGAGCATCATCGCGGTGCTGGCAACCCCGCCGCACGCCGCCCAGCAGGCCGCCGATCAGGCGATCGCGCTCGGCGTGCGATCCATTCTCAATTTCGCGCCCTGCGTGATCACCGTCCCGGACGGGGTAGAGGTGCGCAAGGTCGACCTGGCCACCGAGCTGCAGATCCTCGCGTTCCACGAGCAACGCGGCCGGGACGACGCGCTCGGCAAATGGGGTGAAGCATAGTGAGTCTGATCGTGATCGGTATGTCGCACCGCACCACCGGTGTCGATCTGCTCGAGCAGGTCTCGTTGACCGCGGAGCAGATCCGCCGCTTCGAGGACTCCCTCGGCCGGAGCGAGCACGTCAACGCGACAGTCGTCGTGTCGACCTGCAACCGGGTGGAGGTCTACGCCGACGTCGAGACCTTCCACGGTGCAGTCACCGGCATTACCGAATCACTTGCGGCAGCAACAGGTCTGGCGGTTTCGAAGCTCCGCGAACACCTCTACGTGCACTTCGAGGACCGTGCCGTCGCGCACGCCTTCCAGGTGGCGTCCGGGCTCGACTCGGTCGCGGTCGGCGAAGGACAGATCCTCGGTCAGTTGCGCGACGCGTTGCGCGCCGCCCAGGAGGGCGACCACCTGGACCCGTCCCTGTCGGCGCTCATGCAGCACGCACTGCGCGTCGGCAAGCGCGTGCACACCGAGACCGACATCGACTCCGTCAGCCGGTCCCTCGTGGAGCGGTCGCTCGACATCGCGGAGTCGACCCTCGGCGAGCTCAGCGCCCAGCGCGCGCTGGTCGTCGGCGCCGGGGCGATGAGCGGACTCGCCGCACACACTCTCGCGCGCGCCGGGGTCGGCACCCTCACGATCATCAACCGCACCGCGTCGAAGGCCGTCCGACTGGCGGAGGCCACCGGCGGAGTCGCCGGTGAGTGGACGCAGCTGCAGGACGCGGTGGCGCAGGCCGATCTGGTCGTCTCGTGCACGGGCGCCCTCGGCCACATTCTCGACACGACGAACGTCACTGCGGCCGAAAGTGCCACGCTCCTGGTCGATCTGGCCTTGCCACGGGACATCGACCCCGCACTGGCCGCGCTGCCCGGCATCACCCTCATCTCGCTCGAGGACCTCAACGCAGCCGTCACCGACGACGCCGAGAAGACGCAGCTGGCCGCGGCCCACGACCTGGTCAGTGCCGAGGTCGCCGAGTTCCTCGTCGCGCGGCGGGCCGCCGCAGTTGCTCCGGCGGTCGCCGAGCTTCGGGCCCGTGCAGCAGACGTGGTCGCAGCCGAGCTCACCCGCCTCAGCCAGCGCGTCGATCTCTCCGAGCACGACGAGGCACAGGTGCAGATGACCGTGCACCGGGTGGTCGAGAAGATCCTGCACACGCCCACCGTCCGCATCAAGCAGCTGGCAGGGGAGGAGCAGGGCGGCCACGACTACGCCGCACTGCTGCGGGCGCTCTTCGACCTCGACCCGCACGAGTCGCGCGTCTCGCAGATCCCCCATCGCGGGGTGCCGGGGGGTGCGCAGCGATGAAGATTCGGATCGGCAGCCGCCGCAGCAAGCTCGCGCTGACCCAGACCGGCCTGATCGCCGATCAGCTTCGCGGCTTCGGCCACGAGGTCGAGATCGTCGAGATCGTCACCGAGGGCGACACCAACCGCGCCTCATTGAGCCAGCTCGGCGGGACCGGCGTCTTCGCCACCGCCATCCGGAACGCCTTACGCGACAGCCGGATCGACCTGACCGTGCACTCGTTGAAAGACCTGCCCACTGCGCCGGCGGACGGCCTCACGATTGCCGCCATACCGCCCCGCGAAGACCCACGGGACGTGCTGATCGCGCGCGACGGGCTCACCCTCGGCGAGCTGCCGGCGGATGCGGTCGTCGGCACCGGTTCGCCACGCCGCGTCGCCCAGCTGGCCGCCCTCGGTCTCGGGCTGCACCTGGAGGACATCCGCGGCAACGTCGACTCGCGGATCGAGCTGGTCCGCACCGGAGCGCTCGACGCAGTGGTGCTGGCCCGTGCGGGCATCGCACGTCTCGGTCGGCTCGACGAGGTCACCGAGGCCATCGACCCGCTGCAGATGCTGCCGGCACCCGGCCAGGGCGCGCTCGCCCTCGAAATTCGCAGCGACGACGCCGCGTTGTATGACGTGGTGGCCGCGCTCGACGACCCCGACACCCGCGCCGCCGTCACCGCGGAGCGAGCGGTGCTCGCCCGGCTCGAAGCCGGCTGCTCGGCGCCGCTCGGTGCGCTCGCCGAGATCAGCGAGGACGTCGACGGCAGCCTCGAGATCTCGTTGCGGGCGTTCGTCGGCCGCACCGATGGCAGCTTCGACCTGCGCCGGTCCATGACCGGTCCCGTCGAGGACGCCGAGCGACTCGGACACGACGTCGCTCAACTACTGCTCGACGACGGGGCTGCCGAGGCCTTCACGCCGAGCGACAACCCGCCGGAGCCGGCACCCGGCGGCCACTTACCCAGGGGCGCAGATCCCGTCACCGACAACCACCCCCCAGCGCCGCGGAGCGTGAACAAGTGAGTACAACCAGAACCCCCAAGACACTGCCTCAGGTCGCCTTCATCGGATCTGGCCCGGGGGACCCGTCCCTCGTCACCGTCCGGGCGGCCAGGCTGCTGCGCGAGGCGGACGTCGTCATCATCGACCAGATCGCGCGGGAGGACTTCGTCGCCCGGTTCGCCCGCGACGACGTCGAGATCGTCGACGCCGGCCACGGCGAGACGGGACAGACCCTGACGACCGCGTCCCGCGCGAAGCTCGTGGTCCGCACCGCCAAGGCAGCCGCCCGTAACGACGGCACCCAGGCCCTCGTCGTACGGCTGATGGACGGCGACCCGGCGACCTTCAACGGCCTCGCCGAGGAGTCGGTCGCCTGTCACAAGGCCGGCATCGGCTTCGAGATCGTGCCGGGCGTGAGCGCCGTGACCGCGGTGCCGTCATACGCCGGCATCCCGCTGGTCGGCAGTGGCGCGCGCACGGTCCACGTGTTCTCCGCCGCGGATGACAAGACCGACTGGGCCAGCGCGGCCGCGAACGACGCGACCGCTGTGGTCCTCGGCACCGCCGAGACCATCCCGGCCGGCCTCGCCAAGCTGGCCGCCGCAGGCCACAGCGCCGACACCCCCGTCGCGCTGAGCACCGACGGCACCACGATCCGGCAGCAGACCCGCGTCACCACCCTCGGTGACGTGAGCGCCGCTCTCGCCGGTCACCCGCTCACCAATCCCGTGGTGGCGGTGGTCGGTTCGGTCGTGGGACTGCGCGACCAGCTGTCCTGGTGGGAGACCAAGCCGCTCTTCGGCTGGAACGTCCTGGTGCCGCGCACCAAGGACCAGTCGGGCACGATGACCGACCGCCTCGCGGCACACGGCGCATCGAGCGACGTGGTGCCGACGATCAGCGTGGAGCCGCCCCGGACGCCGCAGCAGATGGAGCGCGCGATCAAGGGCCTGGTCACCGGCCGTTACGAGTGGATCGGGTTCACCTCGGCCAACGCGGTTCGTGCGGTCCGCGAGAAGTTCGTCGAATTCGGCCTCGACGCAAGGGCCTTCGCCGGTCTGAAGATCGCCGCCGTCGGCGGTGTGACGGCCGAGGCGCTGCGCGTGTGGGGGCTGGAGCCCGACCTCGTGCCGTCCGGTGAGCAGTCGGCCAAGGGGCTCCTCGAGGACTGGCCGCCGTATGACGAGGTGCTCGACCCGATCAACCGGGTCTTCCTGCCCCGCGCGGACATCGCGACCGACACGCTGGTCGCGGGCCTGCAGGACATGGGCTGGGAGGTCGACGACGTCACGGCATACCGGACCGTTCGCGCTGCCCCGCCGGCGCCCGAGGTGCGCGAGGCGATCAAGACCGGCAAGTTCGACGCGGTCTGTTTCACCTCGAGCTCCACGGTGCGCAATCTCGTTGGTATCGCTGGTAAACCACACGCCACCACGGTGATCGCGTGCATCGGACCGGCGACCGCCAAGACCGCCGAGGAGCACGGCCTGCGGGTCGACGTGCTGGCGACCGAGCCGAGCGCCGACTCCCTCGTCGACGCCCTCGCCGACTACGGTCGCGGCCTCGCGCTCGCCGCGCAGGAGGCCGGCGAGCCGGTCCGTCGCCCCAGTGAGCGGAAGGCTTCGTCCCGGCGCAAGGCCAAGGCGTCGCGATGAGCGAGACCGCTCAGACCAGGGCTGCTGCCCGGCATCGGGCGGCCGACGGCAACCCGTGGGCGCTGCCCGCAGGCGCGGTCCGTCCGCGTCGGTTGCGGACGACCCCGGCCATGCGCCGGCTGGTCGCCGAGACACGGCTGCACCCGGCCGACCTGATCCTGCCGATGTTCGTCAAGGAAGGCATCGACGCGCCGGTCGCGTTGCAGTCGATGCCGGGCGTTCAGCAGCACACGCTCGACTCCCTGGTCAAGGCCGGCCGGGAGGCGGTCGACGCGGGTGTCGGCGGGCTGATGATCTTCGGCGTGCCGGAGACCCGCGACGAAATCGGTTCGGGCGGCACGGATCCGGACGGCATCCTGAACGTCGCGCTGCGTCGCCTGCGCGACGAGCTGGGTGACGACACGGTGCTGATGTCGGACCTGTGCCTCGACGAATTCACCTCCCACGGACACTGTGGCGTCCTCGACGCGCAGGGCCGGGTCGACAACGACGCGACCCTGCAGCGCTACGCGGAGATGGGCGTCGCACAGGCCGAGGCAGGCGCTCACCTGGTGGGGCCGTCCGGGATGATGGACGGCCAGGTGGCAGTCATCCGCCGCGCCCTCGACGAGGCCGGCCACACCGACGTCGGGATCCTTGCGTATGCCGTGAAGTACGCCTCTGCGGCATACGGGCCGTTCCGCGAAGCGGTGGAGTCGACCCTGCAGGGCGACCGGCGCACCTACCAGCAGGACAGCGCCAACCGGACCGAGGCGCTGCGCGAGGTGCAGCTGGACCTCGCCGAAGGTGCCGACCTGGTGATGGTCAAGCCGGCGCTGCCCTACCTGGACATCATCCGCGATGTCCGCGAGATCAGCGATGTGCCGGTCGCGGCATACCAGATCAGTGGCGAGCTGGCGATGATCGAGGCCGCCGCCGCCAACGGCTGGATCGACCGCGATGCGATGGTGCTGGAGACGCTGACCTCGATCAAGCGGGCCGGCGCGCAGGTCGTCCTGACCTACTACGCCACCGAGGTCGCCCGCCGCCTCCAGGAGCGCTGACCCTCTTCGCCGAGAGGCTCAGAAACACCTCGAAAGGCTCAGTAATCCAGGTCCAATCGGCCCGGATTACTGAGCCTTTCGGCGTTTGCTGAGCCTGTCGGCAAGCGGGGGCGAGCGGCGGGGCGGGGACAGAAGAACGCGAGCGGGACGCAGCACTCGGGGGTCTGCCACGTCCCGCTCGCGGGTTCGAGGGTAGGCGCTCACGCGCCTCGGTGGTGAAAAGCGGGTCAGGCCTTCACGAACTGCAGGTCGAGGACGATCTTGACCTTGTCGCCGACGACCACGCCGCCGCCCTGCAGCGGCATCTCGATGTCGACGCCGAACTCCTTGCGGTTGATCTCGGTGGTGGCCTCGAAGCCGGCGCGGGTGCCGCCCCAGGCGTCCGGGCCCACGCCGCCGAACTCGACGTCGAACGTGACCGGCTTGGTGACGTTCTTGATCGTCAGATCACCGGTCAGCGAGCTCTCGGTGACCTCGGTCGACGTGAAGGTCATGGTCGGGTAGGTCTCGACCTCGAAGAAGTCGTTGGTGCGCAGGTGGTTGTCGCGGTCGGCGACGCCGGTGTTGATCGAGGCCATCTTCACCTCGGCCTCGACGCTGGTCTCCGCCAGCGTGTCGCCGACGGTGAGGGTCGCGGTGAACTCATCGAACTTGCCCTTGACCTTGCTCACCATCAAGTGGCGGACCTGGAAGCCCAACTCGCTGTGTGCGGGGTCGAGGTTCCACACGCCGGTGGTCAGGCCGTCGAGGGTGGTGGTGGCTGTGGTGCTGCTCATTGCGCTCCTTCGGAGGGATGTGAAGCTGTATGGCGTGGTCGCCGTGCCGGCAACCATGATGTCCAACAATGGTTGATATTTCAATTATTCCCGCTGCGACCGGAAATTCGGCCACCTATGCTGTGAGGGTGTCCGAGAGTGAGTTCGCGCCGCCCTGCGCCGGGCCGTCCGCGACCGAGGTGCCGTGGCTGACCGACGACGAGCAGGCATCCTGGCGCGCTTACCTGCAAGCCAGCCGGGCGCTGGAGTTCGTGCTCGACGCCGAGTTGCAGCAGGCCGGTATGTCGCTCGCGGAGTACGAGTTGCTGTCCATGCTGTCCGAGGCGCCCGACCACGTGCTGCGCATGAGCAAGCTGGCGGACATCACCGTCCAGTCGCGCAGTCGGGTGACGCACTCGGCGACCCGGCTCGAGCGCCGCGGCTGGGTGGAGCGACGCAAGGCCGCAGACGACGGCCGCGGCATCGAGTTGTTCCTCACCGAGCAGGGCTGGGAGGCGGTCCAGTCCGCGGCCCGGGTGCACGTCGCCGGGGTACAGGAGCACCTCGTGCATCAGATGGATCCGCAGCTGTTCAGGGCTCTCGGCGATGCCATGGGCAAGGTGCGCGATCACCTCATCGGCAACCACTACAACCCGTAGGAGATCGCGCCGGGCCGCCTGAGACAATGGTGGTATGACGAGCGCGCCCACCGAGCACCCGACTGTTCTCGACGAGGCATCGGCGGCGCTGCTGCAGCGCGCGCGAGCCGTCACTCCGGGTGGGGTCAACTCGCCGGTCCGCGCCTTCCGGGCGGTCGGCGGGACACCGCGGTTCATCGCCTCGGCGCAGGGACCGTGGCTGACCGACGTCGACGGCAACCGTTACGTCGACCTGATCTGCTCCTGGGGGCCGATGATCCTCGGGCACGCCCACCCCAGCGTGATGGACGCCGTGCAGACCGCCGCCACGCGCGGCTTCAGCTTCGGCACACCGAGCGAGAACGAAGTCGCGCTCGCCGAGGAGATCGTCTCCCGCGTCGAGCCGCTGGAGCAGGTGCGCCTGGTCAACAGCGGCACCGAGGCGACGATGTCGGCGCTGCGCCTCGCGCGCGGCGCCACCGGCCGCAGCACGGTGGTGAAATTCGCCGGCTGCTATCACGGGCACGTCGACCCCTTGCTCGCCGCCGCCGGATCCGGTGTCGCGACCTTCGCGCTGCCCGACTCCGCCGGCGTGCCGGCGTCCGCCGCGCACGAGACGATCGTGCTGCCCTACAACGACGTCGCCGCCGTCGAGGCCGCGTTCGCCGAACACGGCGACGAGATCGCCTGCGTCATCACGGAGGCCTCGCCGGGCAACATGGGCGTCGTTCCACCGGCACCCGGCTTCACCAGCGCACTGCGCCGGATCACCAAGGAGCACGGGGCGCTGCTGATCTCCGACGAGGTGATGACCGGTTTCCGCTGCTCGGCCGCGGGCTGGTACGGCCTGGAGGGCGAGCCCGAGGGCGGCGCCCCCGACCTGTTCACCTTCGGCAAGGTCATGGGTGGTGGCTTCCCGGCCGCGGCCTTCGGCGGCAGCGCCGCCCTGATGGCCAACCTGGCACCGGACGGCCCCGTCTACCAGGCGGGCACGCTCTCCGGGAATCCTGTCGCCACCGCCGCAGGCCTGGCGACACTGCGCGGTTGCACCGCGGAGGTCTACGACCGGCTGCCGGTCGTCGCACACGCCATCGCCGACGCGGCGTCCGCCGAGCTGGTCCGTGCCGGCGTGCCGCACACGGTCCAGTGGGCCGGGTCGATGTTCTCGGTGTTCTTCCGCGAGGGCGCGGTCCGCAACTACGAGGACGCGAAGGCGCAGGACACGGCAGCGTTCGGCCGGTTCTTCCACGCCATGCTCGACCAGGGAGTGCACCTGCCGCCGAGCTCGTTCGAGGCGTGGTTCGTCAGCGCGTCGCACGACGACGCCGCCGTCGAGCACGTGCTGGCCGCCCTGCCGGCAGCCGCCGCGGCGGCCGCCAGGTCCTGAGAAGACGACACAGCTTCCGATGCGACACTCCGACCGTGATTTTCGTACGCCGTCGATCCGCTGCGCCGTTCGCGGAGGTGCCGGCCGATGACTGAGACCGTTGTGCACCTCGTACGGCACGGCGAGGTCGACAACCCGGGTGGGCTCCTCTACGGCCGGATGCCGGGCTTCCATCTCTCCGCGCTGGGCCGGCAGATGGCCGAGCGCACGGCGGCATACCTTGCCGAGCGCGACATCGTCCACCTCGTGTCCTCCCCGCTGGAACGCGCCCAGGAGACCATCGAGCCGCTCGCCGAGACGCTGAAGCAGCCGGTGCACCTGGACGACCGAGTTGTCGAAGCGGGCAACGACTTCGAGGGGCTCACCGTCGGCAAGAACCCGAAACAGCTTCTCAACCCGCGCTTCTGGACCAAGCTCACCAATCCCCTCAAGCCGAGCTGGGGGGAGCCGTATGTCGAGATCGCCCAGCGCATGGGCGCCGCGATCCGCGACGCCCGCGTCGCCGCCGAGGGGCACGAGGCGGTGATCGTCAGCCACCAGCTGCCGGTCTGGGTCGCCCGCACCCACTTCGAGGGCAAGCGGCTGTGGCACGACCCGCGCCGGCGGCAGTGCACGCTCGCGTCGGTCACCAGCCTGGTGTTCGACGACGACCGGTTCCGCCGCATCGACTACACCGAGCCGGCACGTGACCTGCTGCCCTCCGCCACCGAAGCGGCCGGCACCGCGATGGGTGGACCCCGGTGAGGCGGCGTATGGCGGCAGCGCTCGCCCTGACCTGCGTCACCTCGCTCGGCCTGGCCGCCTGCAGCAGCGGCAGCAACTCGATCACCAAGCAGGCCAACCAGGGCGACGACAAGAACTACCTCGCGGGGGACGGCACCCTGGCGCAACTGGCGCCGGGCAAGCGCGGCAAGCCGGTGGTGCTGACCGGCACCCTGCTGAACGGCAAGCCCTGGTCGACGAAGGACCACCCGGGCAAGGTGATCGTCGTCAACGTGTGGGGTTCGTGGTGCCCGCCGTGCAAATCCGAGACGCCCGACCTGCAGAAGGCGTGGGTCACCCTGCAGAAGAAGGGCGTGCTGATGGTCGGCGTCGACCGTCAAGAAGGCCCGCAGACCGCGGCTGCCTACCTGCAGTCGGCGGGCGTGACCTACCCGTCGTTGCGCGATGACGGCGGCGCGGCACTGGTCGCATTGCAGGGCAAGGCGTCCGCCACGCCGTCGACGCTGGTGCTCGACCAGCAGCACCGCATCGCGGCGCGCGTCTCCGGTCCGACGACCACCGCCACCCTGGTCGGGCTGGTCGACGACGTCCTGAGCAAAGGTTGACCGACAGATGTCGACCGATGCCGCACAGCTGGTTGCCACGGGCAGCCTGCCGATCGCCGTGGTTCTGGCGATCGCTGCCGGTGTGGTGTCGTTCGCGTCGCCGTGCGTACTCCCTTTGGTGCCAGGCTTTCTGGGCTATGTCACCGGACTCACCGACGAGCGCCGCAAGACTCGGCTGGTGACCGGCGCCCTGCTGTTCGTCCTCGGCTTCTCGGTGGTGCTGGTCAGTGTGGCCGCGGCATACAGCTGGGTGGTCAGCCTGCGCTATCTGCACCAGGACGTGATGATCCGGGTCAGCGGCGTGATCGTCATCCTGCTGGCGCTGGTCTATCTGGGGTTCATCGGCCAGCGCGGCATCCCGGTGCGCTGGAAACCCTCGGCCGGTCTGGTCGGCGCTCCGCTGCTCGGTGCTGTCTTCGGGCTCAGCGCCAGCCCGTGCGTCGGCCCGGTGTATGGCGCAATCCTCAACCTTGCCAACCCGATCGGGCATTCCGGAGCATCGCGGGGTGTGACGCTCGCGGCGTTCTACTGCCTGGGGCTCGGCATACCCTTCCTGCTCATCGCGGCCGGCTGGTCGCGCGCTGAGTCCTGGTCGCGCTGGCTGCGCGATCACCACCGTCCGATCCAGTTGGTCGGTGGCACCCTCATGCTGGTCGTCGGTCTGATCATGGTGTCGGGGCAGTGGTTGCACCTGATCTCCTGGGTCCAGGTCCGGCTGACCGGCTCCGACACGTTCGTCCCGGTGATCTGATTGACCGACCTCAAGACAAAGTCCGGCGCCGGCCGCAGGCAAGCTGCCCTGGCGCCCAAGATCGGCTTCGTGGGGATGCTGCGCTGGCTCTGGCGGCAGCTCACCTCGATGCGCACGGCGCTCTTCCTCCTGCTGCTGCTCGCCGTCGCTGCCGTCCCCGGATCGATCTTCCCGCAGCGCAGCATCGACGCCGCGCGGGTCGCCACCTACCTGCAGGACCACCAGACGATCGGGCCGTGGCTGGACAAGCTGTCGATGTTCGACGTGTATGGCGCGCCCTGGTTCGCGGCCATCTACATCCTGCTGCTGATCTCGCTGGTGGGGTGTGTGCTGCCGCGCTGCGTCATACACCTCAAGGCGCTGCGGTCGCCGCTGCCGCGGGTGCCCAGACGTCTCTCCCGGCTTCCCGCGACGGCCGAGCGCACTGTGCCAGCGAGCCCCGACGACGTCGTCACCGCAGCACGTGAAACCTTGCGCCGCAAGGGATATCGGGTGCGTGTCGACGACCCGGTCGACGGCGTGCAGGCGGTGACCGCCGAGGGCGGCCGGCTGCGCGAGACCGGCAACCTGCTCTTCCACCTGTGCCTGCTGGTGCTCGTGCTGGCGGTCGCCGCCGACCACCTGATGGGCTGGCGCGGCGACGTGATCGTGCCCGAGGGCAGCGAGCCGTTCGTCAGCGCGGTCGGCAGCTACAACACGCTCGATCTGGGGCCGTGGGTCAACACCGACGACATCAAGCCGTGGAGCATGAAGGTCGACAACCTCGACGTCACGTTCGAGAAGAACGTCCCCAAGAGTTCGCCCCAGTACGGTCAACCGCGCAACTTCCTCGCCACCGTGACGACCAGCCCGACCCCGGACGGCCCGAGGACGACCCGCCGGCTCGCCGTCAACGACGCGGTCACGCTGGACGGCACGTCGGTCTACTTGCTGGGCAACGGTTACGCGCCGATGATCACCGTGAAGAGCCCGGCCGGCAAGGTGCTCTACCACCAGGCCACGCCGTTCCTGCCGCAGGACAACGCCTACCGCTCGGTGGGCGCGATCAAGGTGCCGGCGGCGTCGCCGAAGGAGCTGGGCTTCTACGGCTTCTTCCTGCCGACCGCGACGTTCAGCACCACGCAGGGTCCGATCTCGACCTACGCCGGGCTGGACAACCCGGAGCTGGTCATCGGGGCCTACCAGGGACAGCTCTTCCCGGACAGCCTTCCGCAATCGGTCTACACGCTGAACACCGCCAAGATGACCCAGGTGATGGACGGCAAGGAGCCCTGGCGGGCGGTCGTGCGGCCGGGGCAGACGGTGAAGCTGCCCGACGGCACGACGATCTCGATGAGCAAGACCATTCCCCGGTGGGCCGGGCTGTCGGCACGCTACGACCCGGGTAAGGGCACCGCGCTGTTCGCCGCGCTCATCGGGCTGGCCGGGCTCATCATGTCCATGACACTGCGGCGGCGGCGGATCTTCGTCAAGGTCGGCACCGGCCAGGACGACGACTCCGGCGCCGGGCGTAGTCTGATCACGGCCGGCGCACTCGCCAAGGGCGAGGATCCGCGGCTGCAGGTCGCACTCGACGCCCTCCTCGACGGTGTCGAGGGACGACTAGGAACAACCCCCACATCCCAGGCAGGTCCGGCTCGATGATCAGTTTCACGTTCACGCCCAGCATCTCCTTCGGCGGTCACGCGACCGACGTCGGACTGTCCAACCTGTCCAACAACTTCCTCTACGCGTCCGCCGTCGTGCTCGCGCTCGCCATGCTGTCCTTCGCCCTCGACCTGGCCGGTCACCCGGGGCGGACGGCCCGTGCCGAGGCGCGGGCTGCCGAGGCCGCCGGCGGCGCGGCGCCCGTCGCCGCCGCCGAAGGCAGTGGTGGCACCCGTGTGCTGGAGCGCACTGCCGAGACCACTCCCGTCATACCTCCCGAGAAGCGGCAGTGGGCCGGCATCGGTATCTCCCTGTCGTGGCTGGGCTGGATGCTGCTCGGCGCGTGTGTCGGCTTCCGCGCGGCATCGGTGGGGCGGCCGCCGCTGGGCAACATGTACGAATTCGCGATCGTCGGAGCGTTCTTCGTGCTCAGCGCGTTCCTGCTCTGGAGCCTCAAGCGCGACATCCGCTCGCTCGGGATCTTCGTGGTCGGTCCGACGCTGCTGACCGAGATGCTCGCCGCGCTCGTCTTCTACACCGCCGCCAGCGAGCTGATGCCGTCGCTGAAGAACTACTGGCTGACCATCCATGTGACGGTGGCGATCCTCTCGGTCGCGTTCTTCACCATCGCGTTCTCCACGACGATCCTCTACTTCGTGCAGAAGTGGCGCGAGGACATCCACGACACGAAGTACAAGTTCATGGACGCCGTGCCCGGCTCCGAGGTGATGGACCGCACCACCTACGGACTGCTGATCATCGCCTTCCCGTTGTGGACGTTCACCCTGATCGCCGGCGCGATCTGGGCGCAGAAGGCCTGGGGTCACTACTGGAGCTGGGACCCCAAGGAGGTGTGGACCCTGGTGATCTGGGTGGTGTATGCCGCCTACCTGCACGCCCGGGCCACCGCCGGTTGGACCGGCAAGAAGGCCGCCTACCTCTCGCTCGCGGGCTTCGGCTGCGTGCTGTTCAACTTCTGCGTCGTCAACGTCTTCATCGTCGGCATGCACTCCTACTCGGGAATGTGATGATCCGCTACACCATCCTGCGACTGCTGATTTTCGTGGTCGCGCTGATGATCCTGTTCGCCGTCGGTTTCCGCAGCTGGGCGCTGTTGATCCTGTCCGCACTGATCTCACTGGTCGTGTCGTTCTTCGCGCTGCGTGGGCCGCGGGAGCAGTTCGCCGAGCAGGTGCAGCGCAAGGTCGCCGAACGCCAGGAGCGCGCCGCGGCATACCGCTCGGCCGAGGACGACGACACCGACGAGGACGAGTAGGAAGCCGCTCACAGGGAGCCCACAACTTCTTGCGCGGTGACACATCGGTGGTCGAGGGAATCTGATCTCAGTCGAAGAAGCCTGAGGAGCCCAGTCATGAATCGTCGTCTCGTCGCCGCCACCGCGGCACTTGCCGTCGCAGCACTCGCCCCGGCCGGCGCGGTGATCGCCGACCACGCGGTGGGCGGTCAGGTCACCGTCTCCGGTGCCGCCCCATCGGTGCGCGTTCCGAGCAGCAGTCCGTCCACCGGATCCGCCGGGTCGGGCTCGACGGGCAACGGGTCGTCCGGGTCGAACGGCAACGGGTCGTCGAGCGGCAACGGATCATCAGGCGGCAACGGGTCGTCGGGTGGCTTCGGCCCGTGGTCGCAGACGGCGAGCAGTCAGGTGTCCGGGACGCCGGTCTCCTCGTGGCCGGGCGTCGTGATGATCG
Source organism: Flexivirga sp. YIM B11880 (assembly GCF_058148645.1). Classification (NCBI taxonomy): domain Bacteria; kingdom Bacillati; phylum Actinomycetota; class Actinomycetes; order Micrococcales; family Dermacoccaceae; genus Flexivirga; species Flexivirga sp. YIM B11880. The sequence goes on along the minus strand of NZ_JBMAMH010000004.1, from coordinate 93,684 downwards.
ACACCGTGCTGACCAACGGTGAGGGCGCCGGCACCGGCATCGTGCTGACCTCCGGCGGCATCGTGCTGACCAACTACCACGTCGTCGGCGGGTCGACCTCGATCCGGGTGAAGGCGGCGAACGGCCAGACCTATACCGCCAAGGTCCTGGGCTCCGACGAGACGCACGACATCGCCGTCATCCAGTTGCAGGGCGCGAGCGGCCTGCAGACCGCGTCGCTCGACACCGGGAAGGCCGTCCTCGGGGAGAAGGTCACCGCCGTCGGCCAGGGCGGCGGGCTCGACACGCTCTACAAGACGAGCGGCTCCATCACCGCGACGGGACAGCAGATCACCGCATCCGACGAGGGCTCCGGCTCCAACGCCGAGACGCTGACCGGTCTGCTCCAGACCGATGCGCAGATCGTGCCCGGCTATTCGGGCGGCCCGCTGGTCGACTCCGACGGCCAGGTCATCGGCATCGACACCGCGGCGTCGTCCGGGACGCCGATCACCGGATACGCCATACCGATCTCCTCGGCGGTGAAGGTCGCCAACCAGATCGAGAGCGGCACCAGGTCGGCGACGGTGCACATCGGTGCCCGCGCCGCGCTCGGTGTCGAGATCAGCACCCGGTCGTCGACCGGCTACGGGTATGGCACCGGCAGCACCTCGTCCGGCGCGTCCGTCGTCGGCACCATGCCGGGCGGCGCCGCAGCAGCGGCCGGCATCACCGCCGGCTCGACGATCACCGGCATCGACGGAACCCGCGTGACCGGTCCGACCGCGCTGACCAATGTGCTCGAGACGAAGTACCCGGGCGACAAGGTCACCGTCACCTGGACCGACGTGCAGGGTCAGTCGCACACCACCACGGTCACCCTGGGCGCGTCCCCCGAGAACTGAGTCTCTGGCGACCGGCTCAGGGCTGATTCAGGAAGAGTCCGAGCCCGAAGAGCACGCCATACAGCAGGATCGTGATGCCGGTGGTGGCGAGCGGCGGGATGAGGTCACGGCCGGTGGCGCCGCTGGACACGGTGCGGACCGAGCGCGCCGACGGCGCGAGGCCGATGAGCGCGATGATCGCCCACGGCTTGTGTATGGCGGCCACGACGACCGCGAGCAGCGCGATGGCGAACATGGCGGAGAACAGCTTCCGGGTCGCCACGTCGCCGATGCGGACCGCGAGGGTGCGTTTGCCGGAGATGGTGTCGCCCGGGATGTCCCGCAGGTTGTTCACGACCAGGATGGCGCACGCGATCGCGCCGATCCCGACGGCCGCCGCAATCGCGCCGAGGTCGACCGAGCCGGCCTGCGTGTAGGTCGTGCCGAGGGTGGCCACCAGGCCGAAGAAGACGAAGACGAAGACCTCGCCGAGTCCCAGGTAACCGTAAGGGTGTTCACCGCCGGTGTACTTCCACGCAGCCACGATCGCGAGCGCGCCGGCGATCAGCAGCCACCAGGTCGCGGACAACGCGACCAGCGCGAGCCCGCAGAGACCGGCCGCGGCGAAGCAGGCGAACGCCGCGAATTTCACGCTCGCCGGCGCCGCCAGGCCTTGGCCCACCAGGCGCACCGGCCCGACGCGGCTGTCGTCGGTGCCGCGAATGCCGTCGGAGTAGTCGTTGGCGAAGTTCACGCCGATCTGCAGCAGCAGCGAGACGAGCAGTGCGAGCAGTGCGTAGGCCGGGTTGCCGTTGCCCAGCGCGTATGCCGCACCCGTGCCCGCGGCGACCGGTGCGACGGCCACGGGCAGCGTGCGAGGGCGGGAACCGGCGGTCCATTCGGTGAGGGTGGCCATGGGGTGCTTGGTGACACTTTCGAGGAGGTGGAACGGCCGTCAGTCGGCCACGGGCGGAGCAGCCAAAGTCTGCCATCCGCACCGCACAGCCAGCGCCGCACGGTCGGGCTTGCCCGGCCCGCGCAACGGCAGCTCGTCGACCATCAGCAGCCGGCGGGGGAGAGCGTATGACGGCAGCCGGCCGCGCAGTTCTTCCCGGATCTCATGCAGGTCCAGGTCTTTCCGGGCACGAATGGCGAGCGCGACCGCCTGCCCCCACTCCTCGTCGGGCAGCGCCAGCGCGACCGCCTCGAGCACATCGGGGTGCTGGAGGACAGCTGTCTCGACGATGCGCGGCGCCACCTTGATCCCGCCGGTGGTGATCAGGTCGTCGATCCGGCCCAGCACGTGCAATCGGCCGTCGCGCCATTCACCGATGTCGTCGGTCCGGAAGGTTCGTGTGCCGTCCTCGCGCTGGCCGAACGTCAGCGCCGTCAGCTCCGGCTGTCCGAGATAACCGGCGGCAATGGTATTGCCGGCCAACGTGATCCGGCCGTCCTCCGCCAGCCCGACGGTGGTGCCGCTGAGCGGGACGCCGCTGTAGACGCAGCCCCCGGCGGTCTCGCTGGAGCCGTAGGTCGTGAGCACGGTGGCGCCGATGCGCTCCGCGTCCTCGAGCATGCCGGGGTCGGCGGCGGCGCCGCCGAGCAGGATGCCGTCGAAGCCCGCGACGGCCGCGCGGGCTTCGTCGCTCGCGTCGAGCAGCCGGTGCAGCTGGGTGGGAACCAGGGCCGTGTAGCGCCGCGCGTGGCTGAGTTGGTTTGCACCGGCGATGAATTCGCGCACACCGAAGCGCTGCAGGACCACCGGTGTCGTGCCCGCCCGCACGCTGCGAATGAGCACCTGCGTGCCGGCGATGTGCTGTGCGGGCATCGGCAGCAGCCACTGGCCGGGGCCGCCCAGCCGCTCGTGCGTGGCATCCGCGCTGGCGGCGAGTGCGCCGGCGGTGAGCATCGCGCGCTTCGGGGTGCCGGTGGATCCGGAGGTGCCGACCACGAGTGCGAGATCGTCCGGTCGGCGCGCGTCGGGGTCGAATGCCGGCGGGACGTCGCCGGCATACGGTGCGAGTGCCGGGCCGCCGTCGAGCGCCGCCGCCAGGGCGTCGCGGTAGTCGGTGACATCGTCGGCGCGCACGTGGAACGGTTGCAGGTCAGCCACTCACCCAGGGTAGGCAGGCATGCCGCGCTTTCGTCGTGCGGCCGGGGGGCCGCGCCGTGACCGTCCGCCGTGACCGCCCGCGCGCGACCTGCGTGGGGGAGCGGGCCGCGGACCCGGCATAGTGGCGGTGTGCAGACTGACGAGGTCCTGAACCTGCTGCAAGAAGTGGCCGAGGCGGTGATCGAGCCGCGTTTCCGCGCACTCGCCGACGGTGAGGTGATGGAGAAGAAGCCGGGAGATCTGGTCACCGTTGCCGACCGGGAGGCCGAGGTCGAGATCACCAAGGCGCTGACGGTCGCCTACCCGGACGCGCTGATGGTGGGCGAGGAGGCGATTTCGGCCGACTGGTCGAGGCTGGACGCGGTCGCCGGCGCCGACCACTGGTTCACCATCGACCCGGTCGACGGCACCCGCAACTTCGTGCACGGGTCGGCGGACTACGCGGTGATGGTCGCCGAGGTGCGCGGCCGCGAGGTCGTGCGCGGCTGGATCTGGCAGCCGGAGCACAAGCTGGGGTATGTCGCCGAGCGCGGGGCCGGGGCGTGGTGCGGTGAGCGGCAACTCCAGGTGCCCGAGCGCGACGACGCGGATCCGCGAGGGCGAACCTCCCGCCGGTCGCTGATCGGCACGTCCGTCGGCGGACTTGCGCCGCTGGAACTGACCTGGGTGAGCTGCGGCATCGACTACCCGAAACTGGCCGAAAACGCTTGCGATTACTTGCTGTACAACGGTGCGCTGCCCTGGGACCACGCGGCCGGTTCACTGCTGGTCGCCGAGGCGGGTGGTGTGACGACGTATGACGACGGCGCGCCGTACGACCCCACGACGACCCGGTCACCACTGGTCGTCGCGGGCAGCGCGGGAGTCTCGCGAACCGTGCTGAGTGCGCTGGGCGGCGGCGCTGAGCCGAGCCAGCCCGGATCGACGTCGCCCGGGAACGCGGTCATCCAGTAGTCGGGCAGCACGTCTTTCAAGGGTTTCCAGACGATTTCGGTCGCGTCACCCGGTTTCGCGACGGCCACCAGCACCCGCGGTCCATGGACGGCGAGACGCTCTCGGCATACACCACAGGGGCTGAGCACGATGGTGCGGCCGCCGGGCTCGCGGTGCAGGCAGATCGACGCGACGACCGCCTGCCCGAGCCGGAACGCGCCGCAGTAGGGCTCGATCTCGTGGCATACCTCCACCGACGGGTTGACCGCGTCGGGTGCGGTGCCGGTGAGGATCGTGCCGTCTGCGAGCAGCATCGCCGCTGCGCCGCGGTGCTCGTCGTCCGGGAAGCGGGTGTTGATCAGTTCCGTGCAGGCAGCCGCGGTTTCGGCGAGTCTTGGATGGTCCACGACGCTCAGCGTAGGCACGACCCCGGTCACGCGCCGCTGATTTTCTCTGTTATGTAATTCTCGAAGCGACTCTGACGGTCCGTTTCACGATTGACGGTCCAATTAGGCGTCAATCCTGAACCAGGCCGTCAGAGTTGGGCGAGTTGTGCGTGACATGCGGTGACGCGATCGCGCCACCATGCCTCTCGTTCGGCGGGCGCGCGGTACTCCTCGAGCAGCTCTGATGCGGGTTCGGGTCGTCGTATGGCGATCGAACCGGCCTGCGGGACCAGCGGATCCGCGACGACATCGCCGGCCATCAGCTCCAGGGTGGCCAGGCCGCAGGCGAAGGGCAGCTCCGGCAGCGCTGCGGCGAGTGCCACGCCGGCCGCAATGCCGACCGATGAGTCGATGGCGCTGGAAACGACTGTCGGCAGACCCGATTCGGTTGCTACTCGCAGCGCCGCGGAAACCCCGCCGAGCGGGGCGACCTTGACGACGGCCACGTCCGCGGCGCCGAGGCGGGCGACACGCAGCGGGTCCTCTGCCTTCCGGATGGATTCGTCGGCAGCGATGAGCACGTCGACCGCGTTGCGGGCCAGGACCTTCCGCAGCTCGATGAGTTCCTCGACGGTCGCGCAGGGTTGCTCGACGTACTCCAGCCCGTATGGCGCGAGCGCCCCGATCGCGCCCAGGGCATCGTCGACGGACCAGCCGCCGTTGGCGTCGATGCGCACCCTGGCGTCTGCGCCCATGACGTCCCGCACCGCAGCGACCCGGTCCACGTCGTCCCTGAGCGACTGACCGCGCTCGGCCACCTTCACCTTCGCGGTCGTACAACCGTCGTACCGACCCAGCACCGAGCCGACCTCGGACGCGGCGACGGCGGGCACGGTGGCGTTGACCGGCACCGAGGCGCGCACCGGTGCCGGCCACGTGCCCCACCCGGCGTCGATCGCGGCACCGAGCCAACGAGCCGCCTCGGGGGCGGCATACTCCAGGAACGGTGAGAACTCACCCCAGCCGGATGGCCCTGCCAAGACGGCGATTTCGCGGTGCATCACCCCGCGGAAACGCACCCGCATCGGGATGCTGACGACGTGCATGGACTCGAGGAGCTCGGTGAGAGGTGGTGTGGCGGTCACGGCATACGACCGTAGCCATAGAGTCGGGGTCGTGATCAGCGAGATCTTCGACGAGAGCGCCTGGAAGGCCGTGCCCGGGTTCGACTTCACCGACATCACCTACCACCGGTGCGTGCGGCCGGGTCCCGAGAAGGGCACGGTGCGGATCGCGTTCGACCGGCCGGAGGTGCGGAATGCGTTCCGGCCGCACACCGTCGACGAGCTCTACCGGGCACTCGACCACGCGCGGATGACGCCGGACGTCGGGGTCGTCCTGCTCACCGGCAACGGACCGAGCGCCAAGGACGGCGGGTGGGCGTTCTGCTCCGGGGGTGACCAGCGGATCCGCGGCCGGTCGGGCTATCAGTACGCCGAGGGTGAGACCGCCGATACCGTCGACGAGGCGCGGGTGAAGGCGCAGGGCGGTCGGTTGCACATCCTGGAGGTGCAACGGCTGATCCGTACGATGCCGAAAGTCGTTGTGGCAGTGGTGAACGGCTGGGCGGCCGGCGGCGGCCACAGCCTCCACGTGGTGTGTGACCTGACGATCGCCTCGCGCGAGCACGCCCGCTTCAAGCAGACCGACGCCGACGTCGGGTCGTTCGACGCGGGCTACGGCTCGGCATACCTCGCCAAGCAGGTGGGGCAGAAGTTCGCGCGGGAGATCTTCTTCCTCGGGCGTTCGTATGACGCCGAGACGATGCAACGCATGGGGGCCGTGAACATCGTGGCCGAGCACGCCTCGCTCGAGGACGAGGCGCTGCAGGTGGCGGCCGAGATCAACGGCAAGAGCCCGACGGCGCAGCGGATGCTGAAGTTCGCGTTCAACCTGACCGACGACGGGCTGATGGGGCAGCAGGTGTTCGCCGGCGAGGCGACCCGGCTGGCGTACATGACCGACGAAGCGGTCGAGGGCCGTGATTCGTTCCTCGAGAAGCGCGACCCCGACTGGTCGCCCTTCCCCTGGTACTTCTGAGCAGCGAGCCGTCACACGGGCTCAGATTGACCGGCATACCGGAGCATCGAGCGGCACACCGAATTCGCCGGATTCGGTATGCCGGTCAATGCAGGGACCTGCCGGTCGATCGAGGGGCGGCTCAGCGTCGCTGGTGCGGGGCGAGCGCGTCCTGGAGCAACTGAGCCAGGGATTCCTGCTGTGCCGAGGTCAGGTGACCGAAGAACTCGTCACCGCGCCGGGCGCGGGCGCGCTCGATTCGCTTGCGGACAGCTCGTCCTTCACCGGTCAGGCTGATCGTCACGGCCCGGCGGTCGGTCGGATCCGGCACTCGTTGCACCAGCCCGAGCGCCTGGAGGTCGTCGACGACCTCGGTCGCGGAGCGGGGTGCGATGTCCAGCCGGGCCGCGATGTCGCCGAGTCGCGGGGGGCTGTCGCCATACCGGCTGATCACGCCCAGGGCACGTGCCTGACTCGGCGTCAGTCCGAACGGCTCCAACTCCTCCCGGTTGACGCGGCGCAACGCCCGTGCCGTGCGCATCACGAGCTGGCTGAGCGACGGGTCGTCCTCGGGTTGCGCTGACATGCGGGAATTGTATGGCGCCCCCAGTGGTTACACCAATGTGAGGTAGCCTCACGAATACGTCGACCGAAAGGCAGGTGCTGCCCTGTGACAGCTCTCACCACACTTCCCGGCACCCGGCCTCCGGGCGCTGATCCCGGCGGACCGCCGCCGAGTGTCCGCGCCAGCCGGAAGAAGGATCCGGCCGATATCGCGCAACTGGAGGAGCATCCGGTGGCCCTACGCCGCGTCGGCGCGCTCTTCAGCCCGCACCGCACACCGCTGGCGATCGTCACGGCGATCATCGTGCTCAGCTCGCTGGTCGGGCTCATCACACCGTTCCTCACCAAGCACCTCATCGACGACGCGATCCCGCAGCAGAACGTTCATCTACTGCTCCTGCTCGTCGGCGGCATGCTCGCCGTCACGGTCGTCACCCAGGCACTCGGCGTCATCCAGACCTGGCTGTCGACGAAGATCGGCCAGCAGGTCATGCACGGACTCCGCACCGACCTCTTCACCCATCTGCAGCGCCTGCCACTCGCCTTCTTCACCCGCACCCGAGGCGGGGAGGTGCAATCCCGAATCACCAATGACATCAACGCGATGCAGGACGTCGTCACCAATTCGGCCACCTCGATCGCCACCAATGTCACCACCGCGGTGGGGACCGCGGTCGCGATGGTCGTGCTCTCCTGGCGTCTGTCGCTGCTCAGTCTGCTGGTGTTGCCGCCCGCGATCTGGCTCACCCGCCGCGTCGCTCGGCTGCGCCGCACGATCCAGTCCCGCGCCCAGCGCGCACTCGCCGACCTGCAGACCCAGATCGAGGAGTCGCTCTCGGTCAGTGGTGTCCTGCTCGCCAAGACGGTCGGCTCCGGCCCGAAGCTCTCGGCACGGTTCCGCGAGACGTCCTCCGAGCTCACCGAATTGGAGCTGCAGTCGCAAATGGCCGGTCGCTGGCGGATGGGCACCATGGCGATCGTCTTCGCCGCCATACCCGCCCTGATCTACCTCGCGGCCGGGCTTCCCGCTACCAGTGGCGGTATGACGATCGGCACGCTCGTCGCTTTCACCACGCTGCAGGCTGCCCTCTTCCGGCCCATGCTCGGCGTGCTCAACGTCGGTGCCGAGGTCGTCACGTCCATGGCGCTCTTCAGCCGGGTCTTCGAATTCCTCGATGTACCAGTCACGATCGACGATCCTGAGCAGCCGGTGTCCGTCGATGCGCGGACCGCTCGCGGCGACGTCACGCTGACCGACGTCACGTTCCGATATGACGGGGCCGATCGCGACGCGCTCAGCCACATCGATCTCGAGCTTCCCGCCGGACGCCGCGTCGCCCTCGTCGGTGCGACCGGATCCGGCAAGTCGACGCTCGCCGGCCTGGTCTCGCGATTGCACGATCCGACCACCGGATCCGTGGCCATCGACGGCGTCGACCTGCGCGATCTGACGCTGCGGAACGTCGCCGACCTGGTCGGTGTGGTCTCCCAGGAGACCTACCTGCTGCACACCACCATCCGCGAGAACCTTCGCTATGCAAGGCCGGACGCCACCGACGCGCAGATCGAGGCCGCCGCCCGCGCCGCGCAGGTGCACGACCAGATCGAGGCCCTGCCCGATGGCTATGACACGCTGGTCGGCGCTCGCGGCCACCGCTTCTCCGGTGGGGAGAAGCAGCGGATCGCCTTGGCTCGCACCATTCTTCGTGACCCGCGTGTCCTCGTGCTCGACGAGGCGACCAGCGCACTGGACAACACCACCGAGCGCGCGGTCCAGCTCGCCCTCGACGAGGTCAGCCGCGGCCGGACCACCTTGACCATCGCGCACCGGCTGTCCACGGTGCAGGACTGCGATGTGATCGTCGTGCTCGACCACGGCCGCATCGTCGAGCGCGGCACCCACGAGCGGCTGCTGGGCGCGGACGGCCGTTACGCGCAGCTGTGGAACGCTCAGGGCGCCGGCGTCGTCAGCCTGGTGAACTGATCGGCTGGACGCGATCGGCGCCCACATGGTCTGCTGACCGGGCCGTGCGCCCAACCAGGGAGGACCCACCATGAACCTGCCCAAGCGCCGAGGACTCGCGCTGACCATCATCGGCGCCGTCCTGATGCTCGTCCTCGCTCCGGCAGCGGCTGGCATCGGCATCTGGCAAGGCGTGTCCAAGGGCATGAGCGCCGTCGACGACCAGCCCTGGATCGCCGCGAACAGCACCGTCCACGTCACCGGTCACGGCAGCCAGACGATCCTCGTCGAAGGCACCTACGAGAACACCGAGCCGTTGCCCGTCTGCCGGGTGACCGGGCCGGACGGGCGGCGAATCCCGGTGGTGCAGGGCTCCGGCCGACTCACCATGGACTGGGGCGGCACCGCCCTCACCCGTGTCGGGACGTTCCCGACCCAGGGCGGGGGCGACTACACGGTCGACTGCGCCGGCCTGCGGGCCAAGGTGCTCGACTCCGGGATCGCAGACGACATCGCCTCGCGCGTGCTGATCCCGCTCGGCATCGGCGTCGGCGTCGCCGCGCTGGCCTTCCTGATCGGGGTGATCCTGTTGATCGTCGGCATCGTCAAACTGGTCAACTCCGGCAAGGAACGCAACCAGGCCCGCATTGCCGCGGCCGGCTATCCCGGCCCGTATGGCGGTGGCCCGTCGCCATACGGCCGTTGACCCGTCACTGGAGGGCGGCGGCTATCGTTACGGCCCGTGTATGACGCAAGGCGCCTCGTCGTCGGCTTCGACCTGGACATGACGCTGGTGGATTCCAGCCGGGGCATCGTCGCATGCATGCAGCGCGTCCTCGCCGCACGGGGCGTCACCGCCACCGAGGAGCAGCTCTGGCCGCTGATCGGTGCGCCACTGCTGGACAACCTGGCGCTCTTCCTGCCGACCGACCAGGTCGCAGACGCGGCCGACGACTACCGCGCCGACTACCTGGTGCGGGCCGTCGAAGTGACGGTGCCACTGCCCGGAGCGCTCGAACTGGTGCGCGCCATTCACGATGCCGGCGGCAGTGTGCTGGTGGTGAGTGCGAAGCACCCGACCGCGGTGCGCGCGACCCTGGATCATGTCGGGATCATGCCCGATGTGGTGGTGGGCGACCTGTTCGCGCACGACAAATCGGGGCCGTTGCGCGAGCACGGTGCCACCGCGTACGTCGGCGACCATGCGGGTGACATGCAGGCGGCGCACACGGCTGGGGTCACGGCGATCGGTGTCACGAGTGGGCCGGCGGACGCGGCGGCGCTCCGCACCGCCGGCGCGGACCTCGTCGTGGACGACCTCACCGAGCTGGTGCCACGGCTGCCCGAACTCGCCGGCCGCTGAGCCCTCGGTCGATCGCTGGAACGATTCGATGGATCCGCGGCTGACGGGTTAATCTTGCGGCGCGAGCACCCGCCGGGTCCTGACCCGCGCCGGCGCTCCCACGCACAACCTCCACGCAACGATCAAGTAGGTGTCACGGTGCCTTCCGGCAAGGTCAAGTTCTTCGACTCCGACAAGGGTTTCGGCTTCGTCTCCGGCGACGACGGCCAGGACGTCTTCCTGCCCGCGAGTGCGCTGCCCGCCGGCGTCACCACCGTCAAGAGCGGCACCCGCATCGACTACTCGGTCGCGGAGGGTCGTCGCGGCGCCCAGGCGCTGAGCGTCACCATCCGCGACGCGTCGCCATCGCTCGCCGCCCGGCATCGCAAGCCGGCCGACGACATGGCGGTCATCGTCGAGGACCTGATCAAGTTGCTGGACGACCTGGGCAACGGCCTGCGCCGCGGCCGCTACCCCGACAAGCGTCACGCGGCGAAGGTCGTCTCCGTGCTGCGCGCCGTCGCCGACGATCTCGAGGTCTGACATGCCCGTCACCACGAAGAAAGCGGCGAAGAAGGCCGCCAAGGTCAAGCCCGACAAGGTGCTCCTCGACGCCGTCGAGCTGGCGCGCGGAGCCGCGGTCGGCATCGCCGAGCCCGGCACGGTCGGCGAGCACGCCGGCGCCATCATGCTCGGCGACCGGCTCGCCATGCACTACTTCGAGTGCACCTCCCGTGGGTATGTCGGCTGGCACTGGGCCATTTCGGTCGCGCGTGCGCCGCGGCAGAAGTTCGCGACCGTGTGCGAGACCAATCTGCTGCCCACCGACGCGGCGGTGCTCGCTCCCGAGTGGCTGCCGTATGTCGACCGCCTCGCTCCCGGCGACATCGGCGCCGGTGACGAGCGTCCCTACGTTGCCGATGACCCGATGCTGGAGCAGGGTTTCGAGGCGACCGGCGAGGAGGACGTCGACCAGGTCGCGTTCTTCGAGCTCGGCCTCGGCCGGCCGCGAGTCCTCTCCGCGGAGGGCCGGGAGGCCGCCGCGCAGCGTTGGTATGACGGTGAGGGCGGCCCCTATTCGGAGGTGGCTCAGCAGGCCAAGGCGCATTGCGCGACCTGCGGCTTCTTCCTGCCGATGCCCGGCGTGCTGCGCCAGGTCTTCGGCGTGTGCGCCGGCGAGTGGTCGCCGTCCGACGGCCGCGTCGTGTCGCTCGACCACGGGTGTGGTGCACACAGCGAAACCCACGCCCCCGCAACGGCTCCCGAGACGGTCGACGCTCCGGTCCTGGACGAGCTGGCCCTCGACTTTTCCTGACCCCTCGGTCTCCCGGATAGGCCCATCGCGCGGTATGGCGCGCGCTCGGCATACCGGGAGCGAGAGGTGTTCTCAGCGCTGGGCCCATCGCGCGGTATGGCGCGTGTCTTGCGAGGAGCCGAAGCCAACGATTCAGCTCGGCTCGCGCCACTTCCGCTCGAAAGGCAGCCGCCACGCGTTGGGTGCGATGAGCTGGTGGATCTGGTTGGGCCCCCATGACCCGGGCGCGTACGGGCGCACGGGCGGCGGGTTGTCCAGCAGCGGCTGGCTGATCTCCCAGAGCCGTTCGATGCCGTCGGCCGTCGTGAAGAGCGTGTGATCGCCGCGGACGGCGTCGTAGATGAGGCGTTCGTAGGCCTCCAGCACCGAGCCCTTCCATTCGGTGTCCTGCACCGCGAACTGCATGGACGCCTTGTCCAGGCGGAAGCCGGGCCCCGGGTGTTTGCCATAGAACGACAACGAAACTCGCGCCTCGTCGGCCAGGTCGAAGGTCAGGTGGTCCGGGCCCTGCTGCCCGACCCCGGACCCGGCGGGAAACATCGACTTCGGCGGCTCGCGGAACGCGATGGAGATGATCCGCTGCCCCTCGGCCATCTTCTTCCCGGTGCGCAGATAGAACGGCACGCCGGCCCAGCGCCAGTTGTCGATCTGGCACTTGAGGGCGACGAACGTCTCGGTCTCCGACTCCCGGTCCACGCCGTTCTCGTCGCGGTAGCCCTGATATTGCCCGCGTACGACGGAGGACGGGTCCAGCGGCATCATCGACCGGAAGACCTTGTTCTTCTCCTCGGTGATCGACTCCGGATCCAGCGAGGTGGGCGGTTCCATCGCCGTGAACGCCAGCACCTGGAACAGGTGGGTGACCACCATGTCGCGGTAGGCACCGGTGCCTTCGTAGAAGCCGGCACGCATCTCCAGGCCGAGTGTCTCCGGCACGTCGATCTGGATGTGGTCGATGAAGTTCCGGTGCCAGATCGGCTCGAAGAGCCCGTTGGCGAAGCGGAATGCCAGGATGTTGAGCGCCGCTTCCTTCCCGAGGAAGTGGTCGATGCGGTAGACCTGCTCCTCGTCGAAGACCTGGTGGACGGCGGCGTTCAGCTTGACCGCGCTGGCCAGGTCGGTGCCGAAGGGCTTCTCCATGATGACGCGGGAGCCCTTGACGAGGTCAGCGGCCTCGAGCGTTTGTATGACGTCCAGCGCGGCCTTCGGCGGCACGCTGAGGTAGTGCAGCCGCTGGATCGGCGGCGCCATGTTGGCCTCCGCCTCGGTGACGACATTGCGCAGCGCGGCGGGACCCGCGGAGCCCGGCACATAGTAGAGCCGCCGGGCGAAGGCCTCCCAGACCTTGCCTTCCGCCGGATGCTTGCCGAACTCGTCGATCGCCTTCTTGGCGAACTCCACGAACTCCTCGCGGCTCATGTCCTCCAGGGAGGTGCCGATGACCCGAAGGTCGGCGAGCAGGTGGGTGTCGAAGAGATGGAACAGGCCCGGGAGGAGCTTGCGCCGCGAGAGATCTCCGGTGGCACCGAAGAGCACGAAGGTTGTCGAGTCCTGCATGGCGTCTGGCGTCATACCCCCACTCTGTACCCAGAGCAGGTGCTGAGGAAAGTCGAGTTATGCGGCGGCGGCGTTGCCGCGTCCGCGGCGGACGTAGACCCAGCCGATCGTGCCGCCGACGATGGCCGACACGCAGGTCCACGGCCACCAGTCGCGTCCGTCGCCGTGCAAGGCCGGTATGACGAGCGTCAGCACCAGCGCGATCACCCAGCACACGATGCCGATCTCGAGAACCCGCAGCACGTCGACCTTCACCGGCAGCAGGTCGTCGGCGCTCAACTCGGCGGACTCGTCGGGGCGCGAATCGTTCACGGAGATCAGCGTAGTCGTGCGCGGGCCGAGCGGGCGGTGGCCCTACGCTCATGCCCATGACGACACCCGCCGTTGCCCCGAACGCCGTCGATCGCTTCTTCCGGATCACCGAGCGGGGCTCCACCATCGCACGCGAGATTCGCGGTGGTTTCGTGACGTTCTTCGCGATGGCGTACATCATCGTGCTGAATCCGTTGATCATCGGCACTGTCCGCGACGACGGCGGCCGCGGACACGTGCTCGGCGGCGGCACAGACCCGCACCTGGCGAAGGTGGCCGCGGCCACGTCGCTGGTCGCCGGGATCATGACGATCCTGATGGGCGCGATCGCCAACTACCCGATGGCGATCGCAACAGGCTTGGGGCTCAACGCTTTTGTGACGTTCTCCATCGCCGCGTTACCCGGCATGACGTGGGCGGATGCGATGGGGCTGGTCGTCCTGGAGGGCATCGTGATGCTGGTGCTCGTGCTGTCCGGCTTTCGGGTCGCGGCGTTCAAGGCGTTGCCGCCACCGATGAAAACGGCGATCAGTGTGGGCATCGGCCTGTTCATCACCTTCGTCGCGTTCTTCGACTCCGGTTTCATCCGGGCCGGCGCCGGGACCCCGGTGCAGTTGGGGATCGACGGTCAACTGAACGGCTGGCCGCTGCTCGTTTTCTGCATCGGTCTCATCCTCGTCATCGGCCTCTACGTGCGAAAACTCAAGGGAGCCATACTGATCGCCATACTGGCGACGACGGTGCTCGCGATCATCGTGGAGTCCGTCGGCCACGAGGGCGCGCAGAGCAGAACGAATCCGACCGGCTGGGGCCTCAATGTCCCGAAGCTGCCGTCGCACTGGATCGCCGGCCCCGACTTCGGACTGGTCGGCCACATCAGCCTTTTCGGGTCGTTCGGCAAGATCAGCGTGATCACCGCGCTGCTGCTCATCTTCTCGCTGGTGCTGGCGGACTTCTTCGACACGATGGGCACCATGGTCGCCATCGGCAGCAAGGCCGACCTGCTCGACAAGACGGGCACGCCGGCCGACGCGCAGAAGATCCTGGTCGTCGACTCCCTGGCCGCGGCCGCCGGTGGCTTCGCCTCGGTCAGCTCCAACACCGGCTACATCGAGTCGTCCGCCGGCGTCAGCGAGGGTGCCCGCACCGGGTTCGCGGCGATCGTCACCGGCGTGCTGTTCCTGGTCTCGACGTTCCTGTCGCCGCTCGTCGAGGTCGTGCCCTACGAGGCCGCGACCCCGGCCCTGGTGCTGGTCGGCTTCCTGATGATGCAACAGGTCGGCGGGATCGACTGGCACGACTGGGACATCGCCATCCCGGCGTTCCTCACGATCGTGCTCATGCCGTTCGCCTACTCGATCACCGTCGGCATCGGCGCCGGCTGCATCGCGTTCGTCGTGGTGAAGATCGCCCGCGGCCGGATCGCTCAGGTGCCGCCGCTGATGTGGCTGATTGCCGGGCTGTTCGTCATCTACTTCGCGATCGCGCCGGTCCAGGACATCCTCACCACGCTGTTCTGAGTACCACCGGCGGTACCATATGTGTCATGACGACAAAGACGACGCTGTACCTGCCGGATGAACTCAAGAAGGTCATCCGCGCGGAGGCGGCTCGCCGTGGCACCTCCGAGGCCGAGGTAATCCGGACGACATTGTCCGAAGGCTTGTTCGACGCACGTCCCAGGCCGCACTCGGCGCTGTTCGCGAGCGCAGGAAACACCGCCCGCGAGGCAGATGAGCACCTTCGAGGATTCGGCGAGAGGTGATCGTCGATACCAGCGCCCTGCTGGCCTATTTCGACTCCAGCGAGCCGGACCACGCTGCCGTGGTCCGCGCGGTCGAAGCGGCAGACGCGCCACTGATCGTGTCTCCATACATCGTTGCCGAACTCGACTACCTCGTGGCGACTCGGATTGGCGTGCGTGAGGAAGTACTCGCACTTCGAGAGCTCTCGAGTGGTGCGTGGGAACTCGCCGCAATCGCGCCGTCTGAACTGTCGCGCATCGTTGAGATCGTCGAGATGTATGCCGATCTCGGCATCGGTGTGGCAGACGCGTCGAACGTGTTATTGGCCGATCGGTACCGGACCAAGAAGATCGCGACGCTCGATCATCGTCACTTCCGAGCGGTTCGGCCGTTGGCGGGCGGGCACTTCGAAGTACTGCCCTAGGCTGAAGTCAATCCGCCGCCCGTATGTCGCCCGCGTCGACGATCCGGTAGGCGTAGCCCTGCTCGGCGAGGAACCGCTGCCGGTGCGCGGCGAATTCGGCGTCCACCGTGTCGCGGGTGACCACGGTGTAGAAGTGCGCGGTGCGCCCGTCACCCTTTGGTCGGAGCACCCGGCCGAGCCGCTGCGCCTCCTCCTGCCGGGACCCGAACGTGCCGGACACCTGGATCGCGACGCTCGCCTCGGGCAGGTCGATCGAGAAGTTGGCCACCTTACTGACGACCAGCTTGTTGATCTCACCGTCCCGGAACTGCTGAAAGAGCTTCTGCCGCTGGGAAACTCGTGTCTCGCCGGTGATCAGATCGGCGCCGAGCCGCTCGGCCAGCGCCTCGAGCTGGTCGAGATACTGGCCGATCACGAGCGTCGGCTGGCCGTCGTGCTGCCGGACGAGTTCCTCGACGATCGACTCCTTCACCGGAGCACACGATGCGAACCGGTAGCGGTCGTCCGGTTCGGTGGTCGCGTAGACCATCCGGTCGCTGTCGGAGAGCGTGACGCGGACCTCGACGCAGTCGGCGGGTGCGATGTAGCCCTGCGACTCGATGTCCTTCCAGGGCGCGTCATACCGCTTGGGGCCGATGAGCGAGAAGACGTCCGACTCGCGGCCGTCCTCGCGCACCAGCGTCGCTGTCAGCCCGAGGCGGCGCCGCGCCTGCAGGTCGGCCGTCATCCGGAAGATCGGCGCGGGAAGGAGATGCACCTCGTCATACAGGATGAGGCCCCAGTCACGGGCGTCCAGCAGCTCCAGGTGCGGGAAGACGCCTTTGCGCTTGTGCGTGAGCACCTGGTAGGTGGCGATGGTGACCGGCCGGATCTCCTTGCGAGCGCCGGAGTATTCGCCGATCTCGTCCTCGGTGAGGGTGGTCCGCGCGAGCAGCTCGTCGCGCCACTGGCGAGCCGAGACGGTGTTGGTCACCAGGATGAGCGTGGTGGCCTTGGCCTCCGCCATCGCGCCCGCGCCGACGAGCGTTTTGCCTGCGCCGCAGGGGAGTACGACGACTCCGGACCCGCCGTGCCAGAAGCCGTCGACGGCCTGCTGCTGGTAAGGGCGCAGCGACCAGCCGTCCTCGCTGAGCGCGATCGGGTGCGCCTCGCCGTCGACGTACCCCGCGTCGTCCTCGGCGGGCCAGCCGACCTTGATCAGCTGCTGCTTGATGGCGCCCCGCTCCGACGGGTGCACGAGGACCCGGGAATCGTCGAGCCGTTCCCCGACCATCGGCGCGATCTTCTTGTGCCGCAAGACTTCTGCGAGGACCGCGGTGTCCGTCGTGGTGAGCACCAGCCGCCCGTCGTCGTCCTTGGTGAGCCGTAGGCGCCCATAGCGGTCCATGGTCTCGGCGATGTCGATGAGCAGTGGGTTGGGGACCGGGTAGCGGCTGTAGCGGATCAATGCGTCCACCACCTGCTCGGCGTCGTGGCCGGCGGCGCGGGCGTTCCACAGACCGAGCGGGGTCACCCGGTAGGTGTGCATGTGCTCCGGCGCGCGCTCCAGCTCGGCGAACGGTGCGATCGCGCGGCGTGCCTCCGTCGCCAAGGGGTGGTCGACCTCCAGCAGCACGGTCTTGTCGCTCTGGACGATCAGCGGTCCGTCGGTCACTCAGGTGTGTCCTTTCGAGAAAGTTGCCGATTAACCGTAACGACCGGGATCGGTCAGATCTTCCGGGTGGCCGGCTCAGCCGGCGAAGGTGCCGACGTGTGCGGTGGGGAGCGCGGCCAGCTCCGCCGGTGGCACCAGGCACTTGCTCCGGCGCAGACCGGAGCCGATCACGACCTCGGCGGGCGCCGCTGCGACCCGCTCGTCGACCAGCACCGACCAGTCCGGGGGCAGGCCGATCGGTGTGATGCCGCCGTACTCCATGCCGCTGAGCCGGACTGCGTCCTCCATCGGCGCGAACGAGCAGCGACGCACGTCGAGGAACTTGCGCACCGCCTTGTTGACGTCCGCCCGCGTGGTGGCGAGGACGAGGACCGCGGCATACCGGGTGAGCTCGCCACGGCGGCCGGCGACCACGACGCAGTTGGCCGACAACTCCGGTGCCACACCGTATGCCGCGCAGAACTCCGCGGTGTCCGCGAGCGTCGGGTCGATCGCGCTGACCTCCAGGCCGGGCGCCGACGCGAGCGCCGCCGCGACCGGTGCACCGAGCAACTCGATCCGTTCGGTGGCGGGGTGCCAGTCGAGGGTGCCGCGTCCGTCGGGTGTGTCAGCCATGCCGCCAGGCTAACGTCGGCAATCCGGTCGAAGACTCGATACATGAACTCGGTCCCCTGCTGCAGCGCGTCGACGTAGATCCATTCGTCGTTGCCGGGCCGCTGTACGTGTGCTGGATCACAGAATGCGACGATGGGTGACAGGCCCAGGGCGATCGAGCGATGAGGAGTGCACAGATGAAGTCCGGTGTCATCACCGACAATTTCGACCAGAGTGTCCGGCCGCAGGACGACCTGTTCGGCCACGTCAACGGAGGATGGATCAATGCGAACGAAATTCCCTCCGACCGAGGGCGTTACGGCACTTTCGACAAGCTGCGGGAAGCTGCCGAGGAGGCCGTCCACGCGCTGATCGAGGAAGCAGCGGCTGCCAACTCCGAGCCGGGGACGCCGCGACGCCAGGTGGGTGATCTCTTCGCCGCGTTCATGGACACCGAGCGCATCGAGCAGCTCGGCGCCGGCGCGCTCGCGGACGACCTCGCCCTGATCGACGGCGTCGCGTCCACCTCCGACCTGCTGCGCGTGTGTGGTCAACTCAGCCGCCGCGGGGTCGACACCTTCATCAACTTCTATTCGATTGCCGATGCGAAGGATTCAGCGCACAACATTCTCTATGTCATGCAGGCCGGCATCGGTCTGCCCGACGAGTCCTACTACCGCGACGACGAGCACGCCGAGGTGCGGGAGAAGTATGTCACGCACATCGGCCGGCTGCTCGACCTCGCCGGACTCGACGGGTCGCAGGCCGACACGATCATGGCGCTGGAGACGCGCATCGCCAAGTCGCACTGGGACCGGGTGGCCGCGCGGGACGCGGTCAAGACGTACAACAAGCTGTCGCGTTCGGAGCTGGAGCAGCTGACGCCCGGCGTCGACTGGGACGCCTGGCTGGAGGGTGTCGGTGGCGAGGCGCGGATCCTGGACCCGGTAAACGTCGAACAGCCTTCCTTCCTCGGCGGTTTCGCCGACGCACTGCGCGAGGAGCCACTCGAGTCGTGGAAGGCCTGGCTCACCTGGCGGCTGGTGTCGGACCGGGCGCCATACCTCCACCAAGCGATGGTCGACGAGCGCTTCGACTTCGCCGGGCGGACGCTGTCCGGCATACCGGAGAACCGCGAGCGATGGAAGCGTGGTGTCGCGCTCGTCGAGTCGCTGATCGGGGACGCCGCCGGCCAACTGTATGTCGAGCGCCACTTCCCGCCACACGCGAAGGAGCGGATGGAGAAGCTGGTGGCCAATCTGGTGGAGGCCTACCGCCGTGACTTCGACACGCTGCCCTGGATGGGCGAGACCACCCGGGCGAAGGCGCTGGACAAGCTCGGGAAGTTCACGCCCAAGATCGGCTACCCCCAGGAGTGGAAGGACTACTCGTCCATCGAGATCCGGCCCGATGACCTCATCGGCAACATCGCTGCCGCCAGCGCGTGGGAAGTCGACCGGATGTTGCGTCGGGTCGGCGACGAGGTGGACCGCAACGAGTGGTTCATGACGCCGCAGACCGTGAATGCCTACTACATGCCGGTCATGAACGAGATCGTCTTCCCGGCCGCGATCCTGCAGCCGCCGTTCTTCGACGTCGATGCCGAGGACGCGGTCAACTACGGCGGCATCGGCGGTGTGATCGGCCACGAGATCGGCCACGGCTTCGACGACCAGGGCTCGCGCTACGACGGCGACGGCAACCTCGTCGACTGGTGGACCGACGAGGACCGGCAGCGCTTCGATGCGTTGTCGCAGAAGCTGATCGAGCAGTTCAACGGTCTGGAGGGACGTGACGCCCCGGGCAACAAGATCAACGGTGCGCTGACCATCGGCGAGAACATCGGTGACCTCGGTGGTCTCACGATCGGCTACAAGGCGTTCCAGATCTCTCGGGAGCAGCAGGAGTCGCCGGAGCTGGACGGTTTCACGCCGGAGCAGCGCTTCTTCCTCGGCTGGGCACAGGTCTGGTGCGCCAAGGCGCGGGAGGCGGAGGCGAAGCGGTTGCTGACCATCGACCCGCACTCGCCGGCCGACGCACGCGCCAACGTCGCCCGTAACCTGCGCGAATTCGCTGAGGCGTTCGGTGTTTCGGAGGAGGACGGTATGTACCTCGCCGAGGAGGACCAGGTCCGGATCTTCTGACGACTGGTGAGCCCTCTGCTCGACAGGCTCAGAAACGCACCGAGAGGCTCAGTAATCCGGCCCGGATTGGCCGGTTTCACTGAGCCTCTCGGCCTTGTGTGAGCCTCTCGGCCTTGTGTGAGCCTCTCGGCAAAGGGAAAACCCGAGTTACGGAGTCACGGTGTCACGACAGGGTTGTCGTGACGTCGTCCAGCACGAACGAGGTCTGCAGGGACGAGTCCTCGGTGCCGGTGAACGTCAGCGTCACGGTCTTGCCGGCGTATGCCGACAGGTCGATCGTGTGCTTGGTGTAGCCGCTGGCCGCGTTGGCGTTGGAGTAGCTCGCCAGCGTGGTGCCGTTTGCCTGCACCTTCAAGATGTCGTACGGCGTGGAGCCGTACTCGTCGGTGTCGATGTGCAGGTAGAACGCGAGCGATGCGGAGCAACCTGAGGGGATCGTGATGCTCTGTGACAGCGTGTCGGTGTGCGCCTGGCCGTAGCCGTCGAGCCAGGCGTCATACGAGCCGGAGTGCGTCGGCTCGTAGGAACCCCACTGGCCGATGATGTCGCTGTTGCTCTGCGTCCAGCTCGTGGCGCCCGACTCGAAGCCGGGGTTCTTCACCAGCTGGCCGGAGCACGAGCCGCCGCTGCCACTCGTGATCGTCCAGCTGAAGGTGGTGGAGCCGGTCTTGCCGGCCGAGTCCTTCGCGGTGGCGGTGACCGAGTAGGTGCCCGCGGTGGTCGGCGTGCCGGTGATCAGCCCGGAGCTGCTGATCGACAGACCGGTCGGCAGGCCGCTCGCGCTCCAGGTGTATGGCGCGGTGCCGCCGCTCGCCGCGAGCTGCAGCGAGACCGCGGTGTTGACCGCGCTGCTCTTGCTGCCCGGGTTGGTGACCGTCACGCCGGAGGTGGTGCCGGCGCCGAAACCGGCCACACCGTTCGGCGTGCCGTTGCCGGTCGGACCGTCCCAGCCGGGACCCGCGGTGCACAGGACCGTGCCGCAGCTGCCGTTGTTGCCGCTCGTCACGTCGTTGAAATTGCTGGTGTGCGAGTAGGACAGGTCGTTGCCGTAGGTCGAGTTGCCGGCCGCACCTGCGAGCGCGGCGGTTGCCGCGAGCAGCGGGGAGGCGAGGCTGGTGCCGCCATACACGCTCCAGCCGCTGCCGCCGTAGGTCTGGTAGACCGCGAGTCCGGTGGCCGGGTCGGCGTCCATCGACACGTCGGCCTCGGCGCGCTTGCTGCAGCTGGTGCTGACGCCCGTCTGGAACGACGGCTTGCTGACGTATGCCGAGCAACCGGAGCCGGTGCCCTCGGAACTGCTTGTCTTCCAGACGGATTCGGTCCAGCCACGGCTGGTGCCACTGGCCCGGCTGAGGGAGGTGCCGCCGACGGCCGTGACGTATGCCGACGTCGCCGGGTATTCGGCGCCGTAGTCGCTGTCACCTGCGCTGGCAGTGATGAAGACACCCGAGTGCTTGAAGTAGTTGGTGTCAGCGGTGGTGGCGCTGCTGTCCTCCGAGCCGCCGTAGCTGTTGGAGACGTACTTCGCGCCCTTGGCCACCGCCGTGTTCACCGAGCTGCCGAGGTCGGCCATGCTCGCGGAGTTGGCCTCGACCAGCATGATCTTGCACGCCGGGCAGGCGGCGCTGACCGCGTCGAGGTCCAGCGAGATCTCGCCCGCCCAGCCACTGTCGGCCGTGGGATAGCTGCCCTGCTGACCGGACTGGTTCAGCTTGGTGAAGCAGCCGTTGGCCGTGGTGCACGACGGCAGGCCGTACTGGCTGCGGTACGCCGCGAGGTCGGACTCGGCGTTCGGGTCGTCATACGCGTCGACGATCGCGACAGTCGTGCCGGAGCCCGCGGTGCTGCTCGGCAGGTTGTATGCCGACTGGATGTCGCTCGGACCGTAACCGGACGGCGTGGCGTTCGGAGTGACCGCGTGCGGGACGATCTTGTTCGGCTCCACCGGGTTGGTCTGCTTCAGGGCGAAGCAGGTCGCGAAGCCCTTCTTGACCGACTGGGAGCAGGTGTGCTCCACCTTGACCGCACCCTTGATCGGGGTGCCGGTCATGGTCGACGACGGCGAAGTGTGCTTCGCCGTCCCGTGCGCCTGGTGCGCGGCAGTGCCGTGCAGCGGGTGTGCGTATGCCATCCCGCCGGTCATGGCGAGAGGCAGTGCGGCGACAACCCCCAGGAGTGCGACGCCAGCGGCTTTTCGCCGTGGCCCACGTCGCGTTGATGACGACATCCGATGTCCTTTCAGGTTATATTCAGATTGTCACCACTCCCCGGTGGTGACAATGTGCGAAGCTACTCGCGACGTTCCCCCGCACGGGGTCAAGGATTGGCAATGGTCTGTCAAGAGTTTCGTCAACGCTCCCCGCGTCGTCATGGTGCGTTCCATGGCCGTTGAGCTCGACGAGATCCGCCGTGTTCTGCGCGATCTCGGCCTCACGTCATACGAAGCCAAGGCGTATGCCGTGCTCGTGCAACGCAATTCGTCGACGGCAGTGGAGTTGGCCCGTCGCGCGGTGATTCCGCGGCAACGCATCTACGACGTCGTCGACGGGCTGGTGCAGCGCGGGCTCGCCCGGCCGGTGAGCGGCGACGTGGTGTCGTTCGCGGCCACCGATCCGCGAGTGGCGATCGCCGGGCTGATCGCCGAGCATCGGGAGCGGTTCAGCGTGCTGACCCGCAATGCGGACACCGCGTCCGAAGCGCTCGCCGGACTGTGGAACAGCGGACAGCAGGAGCAGGCGCCGCTCGCGTTCGTCGAGTTCCTGCGGGACCCCGCGAGTCTGGGCGCGCGGTTCGTCGAGCTGCAGCGGCGGGCGACCAAGTCGATGCTGCTCTTCACCCGGCGCCCCTACGTCGTGGAGGACAACACCGTCGGACTGGAGGCGACGCGACGGATCACTCGGGCCGGCGGTGACGTGCGGTGCTGTTATGAAGCCGACATCCTCGACTCGGCCGAATCCATCGCGGAGATCGCGCAATTCGATGCGGCGGGGGAGCGCGGACGGGTGGTCGAGTCGGTGCCGATGAAGCTCTGTCTCGTCGACGGGACGCACGCTCTCTTCTCGCTCACTGATCCGGTGGCGGGTGGACTCACGGCGACCAACGTGCTGGTCGAACACCCCGACCTCGCCACGTCGTTGAGCTACGCCTTCGAGGCCCTCTGGACTGCCGGACGCCCGATCCTCGACGTCGCCCGCGAAGCCGGCCACGAGGTCTGACGACCCCGGCCGCATCCGCGCCCGGCCTCCTCATCGACCGGACCTGAGCCGCCGCGGGATGGCGCGTCAGACCGGGACGACGCCGGAGATGCGGTGGATCGAGAACGTGCGCATCTGGTCGCCCTCGCCCACGACGCCGGTGACCCGGCCGCCGTCGACGCGGTGCGGGCGGAAGAGTGCGCGGTGCAACTCGCCGTCGACGTCGGAGAAGCCGATCCACACCGGTGCTCGGTCCGCGGCGGCGTCGTGCAGCATCGCCAGGGTGACCGTCGGGTCGGTGGACGGGATCCGTGGGCCGGCGGTGGATGCCGATCGCGCCGCCGACGCCGTCTCGCCACGCCGCAGATGCGCGACGACCTGGTCGAGCGTCTCCTCGGTGACCGTGCTGAGGGTCGGCGCGTCGCTGAACCGAGTGGCCACAGCCCGCGGCCGGTCGTGTCCGACGTGCACCACGTGCCCGTCCTGCCCCTCGGCAACCGGCGAATAACCATGCTGCCGCAGCATTTCCAGCACCGTGGCCGGGTGGGCTGGTGACACGACGACCGTGGGAGCGATCTTGCGCAGCTGCAGCGCGGACAGGTTGCGATCGCTGCTCATCGCGTCGAGGGTCGCCACGTCGTCATTGCGCAAGTAGCAACCGGCGGTGCCGACCCTGGTCTGCCCATGACGGCGGGCGACGTCGCCGATCAGGTAGTCCAGTGGTTGCGGTACCGGCGTGGGGCTGGCGACGGTCAGCCGCTCGAGCAGCTCGGTCGCGGACCGGCCCGAGTCCAGCGCTCGGCGGATGCTTCCCTCGGTGAACCGGTAGACCGTCGCCCCGCCGCGGGACTCGACGTCCGCAGCGACCTGCATGAGGTTGCCGAGCTCGTCGGTGAGCGGTCCAGGTGCCACAGCGGTCAGATCCGCTTGCAGCAGCAGGTGATCGACCGGTGCCGGCAGCGCAGCCCGCATCGTCCCGGCGACGTCACGATCGCTGAGCAGGGCACCTCCGGGTGCGGACAGCACACCGCGGCCGGTGACGCCCAGCCAGGCGGCCTCCCGCAGCACCTCCGCCGCGCGGGTCGGTGCTCCCGGCGGCAGCCGCAGCGGACGCCGCCAGTGCAGCACGGCATCGACATACTCCACCGGCACGGCGAGGCCCGGCTCGACGTCGGCCAGGATCTGCACCACGTCGTGCCGACGTGCCCGCATCATCGGCCAGGACACCTCGGTGCTCAGCACGTTGACGGTTCCCTGCGCGGTGCTGGCCCCGGCGAGGAACGGCGCACGGGTGCTGGTCCACCACGCCGTCGCCAGTGCGGCCCACCGGGCGGCCGGATCACGGTCGACCCAGTCGTCATACCCGGAGGTGGGCAGCCAGCTCGGCTCGAAGTCGCCATCATTGGCGACCAGCCCGGCGACATACGCCAATTCGATGACGAACGCTGCGAATTCGAGGTCGATGTCGAGTGCACTCGCCGCAGCGCGGTGGTCCCGAACGCTCAAGCCGCCGGACCGCAACACACGCGGCGGCGTCTGGTCCCAGAGCCGAACGAGCGCCTGGACATGCCAGAGGACGTCGAGGCCGGCCCGCGCGGCGTCGGCGTCGACGTCATGGGCGAGCAGGCGATGCGTCGGCGGCGCGGGTGCCGTGATGCCGTCCTCGTAGAGCCGGCCGCCGCGGAGCGCCAGACCGACCTCGCGCGGCACGATGCCGCCGTCCTCGGTCCGCACCACGAGGCCGGCGTCGACGAGTTCGCCGAGCACAGCGTTGGCGGACGTGCCCTCGAAGCTCGCCCGCGGATGTTGCCAACGCAGCCGGTCGATCGCCGCTTTCGCTGCGGCACTGAGGTTTTCGTATGCCGTGGGCGCGTCCGCACTGCGGTCGGGCACACCGAGTTCGTGGCTGGTCGGTCCCAGGCGTGCGGGTGCGCCGATGACCTCGGACGCGGCGCGGGCGGCTCGAAAGCCCTCGGGGCTGCGCCACAGCAGCGCCTGGTCCCAGAGCGCGCGGAGGATCGCCTGCACAATGCGTTTCGGTGCCCCGAGGAGGGTCGCGGCGTCGTCCGGGCCGCCCACGAGCACGGCCTCGAGCACCCGCAGCTGATCCGCGGGCAGGTGGTCCAGGGCGCGCTGCACACTGCCGCGTGTGCCGGCGCGTGCGGCGAGCGCGCTGAGATCCGCGGGGACCGGACGGGTCAGGTCGGGCCGTGCAGCAAGCAGCGCGCGCAGCTGGTCGTCGCTGCGCGCCCGGATGTCGTCGGCGAAGCTGCGCGCGGATCTCGGCACCGACCAAGGATAAGTCCCGGCATGGTGCTGCCGAGGTCGGACGGGTGCGGCCTCCCGCGGCGCTGACCTAATGTGAGAGACAACACATCGCCATCCGCAGGAGGTTCCGATGCCCGCGAGCAGTCACCCGTCATACAGCAGTGGCACGTCGAGTATGCCGCTGCTCGGCGACACGATCGGCGACAACCTGCGGCGCACCGTGGAGCGCTTCGCGGAGCGCGACGCGATGGTCGACATGACGAGCGGCCGCCGGTGGACCTACGCCGAATTCGACGCCGCCGTCGACGAAGTGGCCCGCGGGCTGATCGCGGCCGGCATCGACAAGGGTGACCGGGTCGGCATCTGGTCGCCGAACTGCCCGGAGTGGACCCTGGTGCAATACGCGACGGCGCGCATCGGCGCGATCATGGTGTGCGTCAATCCGGCATACCGCTCCCACGAGCTGTCCTATGTCGTCAACCAGTCCGGCATGCGGATGCTGGTCAGCGCCCAGACCCACAAGAGCTCGGACTACCGCTCGATGGTCGAACAGGTGCGCGGCGAGTGCCGCGCCTTGACCGACGTGGTCTTCATCGGCGACCCGAGCTGGGACGAGCTCGTTGCCGGCGCCGCGGACGTGGCCGCCGAGCAGGTGGAGCAGCGCTCTGCCGGGTTGTCAGCCGACGACCCGATCAACATTCAATACACTTCAGGCACAACGGGATTTCCCAAGGGCGCCACGCTCTCGCACCACAACATCCTCAACAACGGCTACTTCGTCGGCGAGCTGGTCAACTACACCGAGCAGGACCGCATCTGTCTGCCGGTGCCGTTCTACCACTGTTTCGGCATGGTGATGGGCAACCTGGCGGCGACGTCGCACGGCGCGTGCACGGTGATCCCGGCGCCGTCCTTCGAGCCGGCCGCGACGCTGAAAGCCGTTGCAGAGGAAGGCTGTACGTCGCTCTACGGCGTGCCGACGATGTTCATCGCCGAGCTCGCGCTCATTGACGAGGGGGAGGAGAGCTTCGACCTGAGCACGCTGCGCACCGGCATCATGGCCGGCTCGCCGTGCCCGGTCGAGGTGATGAAGCGGGTCATCGCCGAGATGAACATGAGCGAGGTCGCCATCTGCTACGGCATGACCGAGACCTCGCCGGTGTCGACGATGACGCGCGAGGACGACAACCTGGCGCGCCGGACCGAGACGGTGGGTCAGGTGATGCCGCACCTCGAGGTGAAGATCGTCGACCCTGCAACGGGATTGACCGCACCGCGGGGGGACCACTGGTGAGCTGTGCACACGCGGTTACAGTGTGATGCTCGGCTACTGGGAGCAACCCGACAAGACGGCTGAGGCGATCGATGCGGCGCGCTGGATGCACACCGGTGACCTGGCGACGATGGACGACGACGGTTACGTCAACGTCGTCGGCCGCATGAAGGACCTGGTGATCCGGGGCGGGGAGAACATCTACCCGCGTGAGGTGGAGGAGTTCCTCTACACCCACCCGAAGATCGCCGACGTGCAGGTCATCGGCGTTCTGGACGAGAAGTACGGCGAGGAGCTGATGGCGTGGATCATCATGCGCTCGGGGGAGGATCCGCTGAACGCCGACGACATCCGCGAGTTCTGCGAGGGCCGGCTGGCGCACTACAAGATCCCCCGCTACGTCCACGTCACCGACGAGTTCCCGATGACGGTCACCGGCAAGATCCGCAAGGTCGAGATGCGTGAAGCGGCCACTAAACTCCTCGCCAATGACTGACACACAACGCATCCCGCCATCGGGCGAGCAGTGGGAGATCAACCACGGCGAGCAGCGCCTGACGGTCGTCGGCGTCGGCGGCGGCATCCGGTCGTATGACGCGGGCGGCCGCCCGGTGCTGCACGGCTACCCCGCCGATGCCAGAGCCGATGCCGGACGTGGCGAGCTGCTGATGCCGTGGCCCAACCGCATCCGCGACGGCAAATACACGTTCAACGACAAGTCGCAGCAGCTGTCGTTGACCGAGCCGGCCCGCCACAACGCGACGCACGGCCTGGTCCGCTGGCAGCAGTGGTCACTGATCGAGCGCACGGATTCCACTCTGGTCGTGGGCTTTCGGCTCATGCCCTGTCCTGGTTGGGACGGCATCGTCGACCTCGCGGTGCGTTATGCACTCGGCGACGAGGGGCTGACCGTGACACCGTCGGCGACCAACGCGGGATCGGTTGCCGTGCCGTTCGGTTTCGGCGCACACCCCTATCTCACCGTCGGTGAGGACTCGGTCGACGAACTCACCCTCTGCGTGCCGGGGAACAGCTATCTCACCGTGGACGAGCAGCTGATCCCGACCGGGTCGCAGCCGGTGGACGGCACGGCGTACGACTTCCGCGACCCGCGCCCGATCGCTGAGACGCAGCTGGACACCGCCTTCACCGATCTCCGGGCCGGGGACGACGGTCGGTGGCGGGTCAGCGTGAGCAGCGGCAACCGATCGACGACGCTGTGGGGAGAAGCGGATTCGTTCCCTTACACCCAGATGTTCACCGGCGACTCGCTGCCCGCGGACCGCGCCCGTCATACCGGCGTCGCCGTCGAGCCGATGTCCTGCCCGGCCAATGCGTTCGCCACCGGTGAGTCACTCGTCGTGCTCGAGCCGGGCGACAGGTGGTCAGCGTCCTGGGGCATTGCCCACGAGAACTGACCCCGACCTTCGTGCCGAGAGGCTCAGATACGACCGACAGGCTCAGGAATACACCCGGCGGGACCCTCGATTGTCTGAGCCTTTCGACGTTTTCTAAGCCTCTCGGCGTTGAGGCGTAACGGGGTCCAGCCGCGATCTGACGCGGTCTACCGCGGCGACGTCGATGCGCCGAGTGCGGCGGTCGCCGCAGCAGCCAGCTCGGCGCGGAACTCCCGCTGGCCGGCTCGGTCGATCGGCACCTCGCACACCCGTATTCCCTTGCCCGGCCGAGAAATCCGGTCAGCGAGGACCTCGGCCTGGGCGACATACTCGTGGTCGATGTGGTGGGCGGCGCACATCTCGCTGAGGTTGGTGTTCGTCGGTGTGGCGAAGATCCGCTCGTAGGGGCCGGCCAGCGCCTCACGACCCGGTTCGAGCGTGCCGAAAATGCCGCCGCCGTTGTCGTTCATCACGACGATCGTCAGGTCCGGCCGCGGCTCGTGCGGCCCGATCAGCAGCGCGTTGACGTCGTGCAGGAAGGTCAGGTCACCCATCAGCGCGAAGCTCGGATGCGGCGCCCGGGAGAGCGCGAAGCCGATTGCCGAGGACAGCACACCGTCGATGCCGGAGAGGCCGCGGTTGCCCACGGCGACCACGCCGTCCATGATCTCGCGCGGGTCGCGGGCCAGGTCGACGTCCCGGGCGGTGTTGGAGGATCCGACATACAGTCCCGACTCGGCGGGCAGGTGGTGCACGACCGTCCGGGCGATCGCCGGTCCGCTCGGCCAGCTCCCCTCGATGAGTGGCACGGCCGCGGCGGCGACCACCTGCCCCGCCGTCCGCCACGTGGAGGCCCAGGCACGGTCGACGCAGGAGGACACCGCCTGGTGGCTGCGCTCGATGTCGTCCCAGTCGTGCACCCGGCGCACGACATGGCCGGGGTCGGCCCAGGAGGTCAGCGGGGTGACCGCCTCGACGGTCACGGCGGGATTGCGCAGCAGCCGGGCGACTTCCCGGTCGAGCGTGACCCGACCGCCGATCAGCACCCGCTCCGGCAGATGCTTGTCCACCCAGTCGTGGGCGCGCAGCAGCAGCGGCCCGTTGGGCGTCACGCGCCCCCGCCGGTAGGCACCGAACGGCTCGGCCATGATCGGCCAGCCGGCGGCGTCGGCGAGCTCGGCCAGCTCTGACGAGTGGTGCGGGGCCGGCAGGTCGCCGAGCAGCACGAGCGTCCGCGGCACCGGCGCGATGCCGGGCCCGGTCACGACTCCGCGCGGATGGGAGTCCGGCTGCCGCAGCCGCAGCCAGGCCTCGCCGTGCGGGCGGCCGGACAGGCTCTCCGGCCAGTCGGCGTCGGTCTCGTCGAGCGCGTCCGGCACGAGCGGTTCGCGCAGCGGCACGTTGAGGTGCACCGGGCCGGGGTCGCCGGACGGGTAGCCGCGCGACTCGGCCACCGCGCGCCCGATCACCGATCGCCAGATGGCCTGTTGCCCGGCGCGGCGCTCGGGGGTGCCGAACTCGTGGAACCAGCGGGTCGTGGAGCCGAAGATCTTGACCTGGTCGGTGGTCTGGTTGGCGCCGGTGCCGCGCAACTCCTGCGGCCGGTCGGCGGTCAGCAGGATCATCGGGACGTAACCGTGGGACGCCTCCAGCACGGCGGGGTGCAGGTTGGCCACCGCGGTGCCGCTCGTGGTGATGACCGGCACCGGCATACGCGACGTCTTGGCCAGCCCCAGTGCGAGGTATGCCGCCGACCGCTCGTCCACGCGCACGTGCAGCCGGATGCGACCGGCCCGCTCGGCCGCCTCCGCGGCATACGCCAGCGGCGCGGAGCGCGATCCCGGCGCCAGCACGACCTCGCGTACGCCCTGCCGGATGAGCTCGTCGAGCAGCACGGTCGCAATCGCAACGGAAGGATTCACGCCTGCCATCTTCGCGCATCCCGGCGGGGGCGCCGGTGACGGCTTCCTCGGCGGGCGGCAGGATCCGAGGTCAGTCGACGAGGGGACCGTCGGTGGCAGCCACGACGACCGGTGTGCCCACCGGTCCCTCGCGCTGCATGAACCGCTCCGCCGCATGCGCCGCCGGGCCGGTGCCGAGCGCGGCGAACACCACGATCGCGGCGATCACCAGCCAGCCGGGTCCGCTCCAGCTGAGGGCCAGGAAGGTGAAGGCGGCCGGCGCCCATCGGCCGCCGAGAGTGCCGAACACCTCTGCGACACCGCCGTATTCGCCACGGCGACGCGGGTCCATCAGGAGGGCGGAGAAGGCGAAGTTGCCGGCCGAGTTGGCCAGCTCCGCGCCGGTGACCGCGACGTGGCCGAGCCACACCAGGAAGACGGTGACCAGGCCCGCCGTGCTGTGGGTGACCATGGTGATCAGGCAGGACGCGACGAAGAACCCGCTGGAGATCCACACGGCCCGGATGGCGTGGTCCACGGTGCGCACACCGCGCGAGGTGTATGCCGGCAGGAAGATGCACAGCACCGTGTTGGTCCCGAAGAGCCAGGCGAGCAGCCAGTGTGGGGAGTCGGTCTCCTCCACCAGCCACAACGGGATGACCACGTTGAGCAGCACCTGGTTGGTGAACATCGTCCCGGAGAAGAAGCTGAGCGCCATCCAGCCGGCATTGCGGAGCGGTCCTTTGCCCGGGATCCGCTCGCGGCGGCGTCGCTCGGCCTTTTCCCGCTTCGCCCGCTCGGCGACGCGCTCGTCATGCGAGGCGCGCGGCAGTCGCGCGATCCAATAGGCGTTGAGCAGCCCGATGGCCAGCGTCAGCAGCGGCAACCACCGCATCACCGTCAGATTGTCGAAGGCCAGCGCAACGCCGCCGATGATCGCGCCCAGGGTGAAGCCGACGTTGAGCGAGGAATACATGTACGCCTGGGTCTCGACGCGCTCGGCCTCGGGCATGACGTCGAGGATGTAGGCGTTGCGCCCGGCACCGCCGGCATTGCCGATGATCTCGAACATCACCACCATCAGCAGGTATGGCGCGAAGCCGCTCATGAACGGCCACAGCCCGAACATCAGCGCGCCGAGCAGTGCGCCGAGCGACCACATCCGCTTCGGTCCGAGCACGTCGACCAGCCGCCCGGCCGGGTAGGCGACGACGAACGACACGACCCCCGCCACGGTCAGGCCCAGGCCGACCTGGGCCGCGGACAGGCCGACCACCTGGGTGAAGAAGACCGCGCTGCCGGTGAGGAACGTCCCCTCGCCGGTCGCGAACAGCAACGACTGCAGCGACAATCGGCGGGACAACGGCGTGGGCGGGATGAGCTGCCGAAGTCCGGAGCGTGCGCGCGCGAAGGTGGGTCCGGACACAGCCACCAGTCGATCACGCCGCACCGACAGCCGTCACCCGAGTTTCTCCACCGACACTCGCCTCGTGCCGACGGTCGGTGTCAACTGCCGTCCGCGACCAGGGCGGCGAGGGTGCCGCCGAGCTCGGTGAGCGCCGCCCGCTGGTCGGCGGACTCGACGCGGAGGATCTCCACGGGCTCGGCGACGAGCCGCCACTCGAGGCCGGTGGCGACCGATTCCAGCGAACGCCGGGCGCCGGTGGTGTCGGACCGGCCGTGGATCCAGAAGGAGTAGGGACGCCGGGAGATCTTGCCGCGGGTGTCGTCGTAGGTCGAGTCGAACGCGTGCTTCATGGCACCCGACATGTAGCCGAAGTTCGCAGGTGTGCCGAGCAGATAGCCATCTGCGGTCAGGAAGTCGTCGACGGTGACCGACAGTGCCTCGACGACGTGTATACCGACCGGAGGCAGATCCTCATGACGGGCTCCCGCGAGCACGGCGTCGAGCAGCGAGCGCAGCCGTGGTGTGGGGGAGTGGTGCAGAACGAGCAACGTTCTCATTGTGGCGTTCTGACGACCGCCACCGAGTCCGGGCCGACGGTGACCGGCACGTCGTGGCCACCGGTCACGGTGCCGAACGCCGCCACGACCTCGCCGGGCAGCGCTGCGTCGTAGCTGCCGAGGTTGATCACCACCGCATGGTCGCCGCGCCGGGCGACGATGGTCATGCCGTCGCGTCGCACCTGCGTGACGTCCGCCTGGCGAAACGCCGCCGTCTCGCGCCGCAACCGGATCAGGGTGGTGTACCACTCCAGCAGCTGGGCGTGGTCACCCTCGGCGGGCTCCGTCCAGTCCAGTTTGGAATGAGCGAACGTCGAAACCGCTTGCGGGTCGGGCACCTCCACGCCCCAGCCGTGCGTCGAGAACTCCCTGCGCCGGCCCTCCGACACGGCCCGCGCGAGATCCGCCTCGTGGTGATCGGTGAAGTACTGCCACGGCGTCGACGCGCCCCACTCCTCGCCCATGAACAGCATCGGCGTGTAGGGCGAGGTGAGCAGCAGAGCTGCACCGCCGGCAAGGCGTCCCGGGCTGACCAGCTGGGAGAGCCGGTCGCCGGTCGCTCGGTTGCCGACCTGGTCGTGGGTCTGCAACGACGCGACGAAACGCCACGCCGGTGTGCGGTCGAGGTCCACCGGTCGTCCGTGGTGCCGTCGCCGGAAGCTGGACCACGTGCCGTCGTGGAAGAACGGTGTCCGGAGCACCTTGCCGAGGGCCTCCGGATCGGCGAAATCGGCATAATAGCCGTGGTCTTCGCCGGTCAACGTCACGTGCAGCGCGTGATGTATGTCGTCCGACCACTGACCGGTCAGACCCAGTCCGGCACCGGAGTCGTCCCGCGGAACCACCGTGCGCGGGTCGTTGCGATCCGACTCGGCGATCAGCGTCAGCGGCCGGCCGAGCTCTGCGGAGAGCTCGTCGACCCGGGCCGCGAGCTCTTCGAGGAAGTGCACGGCACGTCCGTCGTGCAGCTCGTGCACGGCGTCGAGGCGCAGCCCGTCGAAATGGAAGTCACGCAACCACATCAACGCGTTGTCGATGAAGTAGGCGCGCACCTCGTCGCTGTCCGGGCCGTCCAGGTTGACCGCCGTGCCCCAGGGGGTGGAGTAGTGGTCGGTGAAGTAGGGACCGAACTCGGGCAGGTAGTTGCCGCTCGGACCGAGGTGGTTGTAGACCACGTCCAGTAGCACGCCGATGCCGCGGGCGTGGCACGCGTCGACGAACCGCTGACAGGCAGCGGCCCCGCCATACACCTCATGGACGGCGTATGGCGCCACGCCGTCGTACCCCCAGCCACGAGTGCCGGGGAAGCACGCGACCGGCATCACCTCGACCAACGAAACGCCCAGTGCGGCAAGGTGATCCAGCTTCCCGATCGCGCTGTCGAAGGTGCCTTCGGGGGTGAACGTGCCGATGTGGAGCTCGTAGATGACCGCGTCCTGCATCGGCATCCCGGCCCAGTCCGCGTCGGTCCAGTCGTGGGAGTCCAGCTCGACGACTGCCGACCGCTCGTGCGGGCCGTCCGGCTGGGACAACGACCGAGGGTCGGGTCGCTCGTCCTCGGCGCCGTCGAGCACGAAGCCGTAGCGGTCACCCGGGGACGCGTCGGCGGTCGCGCGCCACCAATCACCGTCGCGCTGCATCGGCAGCCGCTGGTCGCGGAGCGCGAGCTCGACGTTGTGCTCGGCCTGGGGCGCCCAGACCGCGAAGCTCGTCATGACAGGTGCTCCAGGAGTGCCACCGGCGAGTCGCCGAGGACGTCAGCGACGGCGAGACTGCCGTCGCTGCTGAGCGTGCTGTCGGCGAGGTGATTGCGCCACTCACCGCGCGGCAGGTCGACCGTGGCGTCGGCCCAGCCGCCCGACCGCCCGAGCCGTGCCGGTGCCCGAGTCGCCAGGGTCACGAAGGTCTCGCGGCCGCCGCGACCGATCGCGCCGGTGAGGCGTCCGGGTGGGGCGGACCGGCTGAAGCCGAGGAGGTGCTCCGAGCTGGAAAGCACTGGACGGTAAGTGGATTCAGCGCCGAACGTGCGGGGATGCTGGCGCCGCGCGTGCAACGCCGCGGTCACGACACGCAGCTTCTCGGCGTCCAGCCCGGAGGCGTCCTCAGTCGTCAGCAGTTCGGCACGCGCGTCGAAGTCGACCGGCCGTCGGTTGTCCGGGTCGACCAGGGAGAGATCGACGAGCTCGGTGCCCTGGTAGATGTCGGGGACGCCGGGCATGGTGAGCTGCAGCAGCTTCGCGCCCAGCGTGATTGCCCGAATCGCGCTGCCGTTGCGGGCGATCGCCGTCGCGACGGCGTCGTGAACAGCCCCGTCAGCCGCCGCCGCGAGCGCGAGGTCGATGACCCGTTCCTCGTACGCCGGATCGGGATCGATCCACGTCGTCTTCAGATCCGCCTCGCGCAGGGCTTTCGCCAGATAACCGCGCAGGCGGTCGTCACTGATCGGTCCGGCGCCGAGCAGGGTCTGCCAGACGAAGTGAGCCGTGCGCGGATCGATCCCGGCCGACTTCGCAGCCTCGCTCGCAGCGCGTGAAACAGCCTGCCAGGCTTGCGGATCGCCCGCGACGGCGATGAGCCGGGCCCGGACGTCCTCGCTGCGTTTGGTGTCGTGGGTGGAGAGGGTGGTCATGGTGTGCGGCCACTGCGACTGTTGCTGGGTGCTCCAGGTGTGCAGGTCGTCCGCCGCGGACTCACTCACCCGGCTCGGATCGCTGCCGACCTCGTTCATGGCGATGAATTCAGCCCAGCGGTAGAAGGTCGTGTCCTCGATTCCCTTCGCCATCACCGGTCCCCACGTCTGCTGCAGTCGGACGCCGAAGTCCAGGGCCGACGGGTTGTCGTCGGTGAGCAGCGCGAGCGGCAGCAGCGCGTCGAGCTCGGCCTTCAGGTCGGGTCGCGCTGCGAGGGCCGCCGCGTGCACCTCCTCCAACAATTCGTGGGCGATGCTCGAGGTGCGGTGTCCCGGTCGTACGTAGGCGCGATAGACGGGGCTGGCCACCAGGAATTCGACGATCGCCTCGCGCAGCCGTTCCCGGTCCAGCTGGGGCAGCGCCTCCGCGGCCCGCCGGGTCAGCCGCTGCAGCTCGGGCTGCAGCGATCCACCGACCACCTGGCGTTTGGCAACGTCCACCGAATGCGCGTAGTCCGGGTCTCCACCGGTCGCCGTCCAGGTCGCGTGGAGGGTGGGAGCGGTGTCGGCATCGGTGAGCGCGGACTGCAGCACGCGCAGCGCGTCATACCCGGTCGTGCCGGCGCACTTCCAGCCGCGTGGCAGTGATTCGCCCGGTTCGAGGATCTTCTCGATCCAGACCTTCGTGCCCCGAGATCGCTTCTCCGACAGGCGTTCCAGATAGCCGGTGGGGTCGGCGAGGCCGTCCGGGTGGTCGATGCGGAAGCCGTCGATCAGCCCGTCGTCGTTCAGCTCCAGCAGCAACGCGTGGGTCGCGTCGAAGACGTCGTGCTCCTCGACGCGAATGGCGATCAGGGTGTCGACGTCGAAGAAACGCCGGTAGTTGAGCACCTCGTCCTTGGCGCGCCAGTGCGCGAGCCGGTAGTGCTGCCGCTCCAGCAGTTCGGCGACGTCGTCCGTGGTGTCGGTGCCGACGGAGAGCGGCCATTCGTGGTCGTAGTAACGCAGCACCGGCTCGTCGCCGGAGCGGTCGAGTTCGATCTCGCCCGCGGCGAGCACCTCGGGCAGCGGATTGCCGAGGAACGGCAACACGATCCGGCCACCGCCGGCCTTCCAGTCCACGTCGAACCAGTGCGCGGTGCTCGCATCGCGACCGTCCCGGAGCAGCTCCCACAGCTGCTTGTTGAGTGACTCGGGTGCCGTGATCGCCATGTGATTGGGCACCACGTCGACGATGATGCCGAGCCCCCGACTGTGGGCGGCGGTCGCGAACTGCTCGAACGCGCCGCGGCCGCCCAGCTCCTCGCTGATCCGGGAGTGGTCGACGACGTCATACCCGTGCATCGAACCCGGCGCCGCTTGCAGGATCGGCGAGAGATAGACGTGCGAAACCCCGAGCGCGGCAAGGTAGTCCAGTTGGGTCGCTGCATCCGCGAAGGTGAACCCTGCATGCAGCTGCAGCCGATAGGTGCCGGTCACGTCGCGAGCCATGGTCTCCATCATGCCTGCTCGGTCGTGGCGCTCGACCGGGGGAGGAGCCGCGGCGCAGTTACTCAGGCGGACGGTACCGAATCGCCCTCGTCGGTGCCGGTTAGCCGCACCAGGTGTGGTGGCAGCGCGATCCGGGCGTCGAGCACGGCGAAGAGTTCTCGCCGATCGGTGCCGCCTTGCTCGCGCACGCACACGCCACCAGACGGCGCGTCACGGACGCGTCAGCTGGTGCACACAACTGCTCGACGTGCGGACATAGCCCAGCTTCTCGTAGAGCCGTAACGCTCCGGAACGGTTCGCCGCGTCGACACCGAGACCGGCGGCTTGCATGCCGGATTCCCTGAAGCGGTGCATGGATTCGAGCAGCAGCGCTGCCGCGACGCCGCGACCGCGGTGGCTGCGCAGGACGCCCAGCAGGTCGGTGTAGCCCTCGGTGTGGCCCTGCGGCTCCCAGTCCTGCTCCCAGGCGAAGTTCATCGCCGCACCGATCACCCGGTCGGTCGCGTCGTCGATCGCCAGCACCGTCCATTCCGGGCGGAAGGCGTGCGAGTCGATGCCTTCCTGCCACATCTCCGGCGTGCTGTCGACGTGTCCCCAGTGGTCGCGGAACGCCTCGTCGGTCATCTGGTGCACCTCGGCGCTACGTGCCGGATGCCAGTCGGCGAGCCGGATGCCGGGGACCGTCGGTGCGGAGATCGGCGTGCCGAGCGGGCGCGACATCTCTAAGAAATAGCGTTCGACGGCGAGATCGTGTCGCGTCGCGAGGCGGCGTACATCCGCTTGATCGGTAGGTGCGTGGAGCCGCATCACCAGGGGTCCGAAATCGTCCCGGCGCGATGCCTCGTCCCAGGCCAGCCCGTGCGCGAGTTCCCATTGCAGGACGGCGGTTCCGATACCCTCCCGTCGCCGGTCCGGGTGAACAGCGCCGCCCAGGAATACGTTTCGTCGTTCGGTGACGGCACGGTTGCAACCGGACCAGGCGGTCGCGATCACCCGTCCGTCCGGATCGCGTCCGACGAGCGTGTCCTCCTCCGGCACCGAGCGAGGTGAGTCCCAGAACTCCTGGAGTATGACGAGCGACGTCCGCTCGGGTTTGGCGTCATACGTCTCGCACTCGGTGTAGAACGCCGCGATCGCCGGTAGGTCCTCGCGCTGGAAGGAACGCCAACGGATCCCGGGTAGGGCGTCCAGCGTGCGGCGCGCATCGGGCTCGGCGGGGAGCGGCATACGACCGATCCTCGAGGAGAGGACGACGCGGAGCAAGCGAATTTCGGCCTCAGTCCACCGGTTTCGCGCCACAGCTGTTGCCGCCGGAGGCGACGACGGAGGTCGTCCGCTCCCACGATGCCGGATCCGACGCCCTCGTCACGAGGCGTATGACGTAGCCGTGCGCCCGGTCGACCCGCGTGGGCTGGAACCGCTCGGTCGACGTGATGTGACCCGCGGCATCACGCCGGAACGTCACCAGTGCGATCATCCCGTCCTGGGCCGCCTGCGTCGACCGGGTGCCGCCATACGCGACGATGCCGGCGGTCTGATCCGACAGCGCGTTGCCCAGGCTGTAGTTGACCATCCGGCCGTCGACCCGCTGGCACGGCTGCACGACGTGCGGGTGGTTGCCGATGATGTAGTCGACGGTGCCGGACGACAACAGCTCACGCGCGAAACGGCGTTGTTCCGCAGTGGGTTTCGCGGCCTGCTCCTCGCCCCAGTGCATCGACAGGAGCACCAGATCCGCGCCATCCGCGCGCGCGGCGCGCGCGTCGGCCTCGATCCCGGCGACGCCGGTCACGTCATACACGTTGCGAGCGGTCCATGGTGCGGTGGCCGGGACGTGCCGGGTGTCGCCGACCGTGTTGTCCAGCGTGTAGGAATAGGACAGCTGCGCGATGGTGAAGCCCTTCGCCCGGTAGAACGCCGGCTGTCCGGGATGGGTCGCGTCCGACGCGGGCCCGGCCGCCTGGAGGCCGGCCGCGGCCATGATCCTGCGGGTGTCACGCACTCCGGCGAGGCCCTGGTCGAAGGTGTGGTTGTTCGCCGTGCTGCATCCGTCGAAGCCGGCGTCGCGCAGGCCGGTCGCGAACGCCGCTGGTGCGCCCATGACGAAGCCGTGACTCAGGTTGCCGCCGGTCGCGCCGAGCGGAGTCTCCAGCTGACAGATGGCGACGTCGGCGGACCGTATGACGGGCGCGACCTGCGCGAATATCGGCCCGAAGTCCCAGCCGCTGCCGCTCCGCGCCGCGGCCAGCACCGCCGGATGCGGGATCTCGTCGCCGGAGACGGCGATCGTCACGGAACCGGGCTGCACCTTCGCTCGAGGCGTCGAACTCGACGCGGCGGGGGATGGCGACTCGGACTCGACCGAGGCCGCCGCGGAGGACGAGGCGGTGCCCGTCGAGGTGGCCGTCACGGCAGACGGCGCAGACGTCGCCGGAAGCGATCGCGCTGGCCCGCTCGACGAGCTCGAGCAGCCCGCGAGCGCGACTGCCGCGGCTGCCAGCGCGGTGATCGACAGCTTGCTCCGGGATGGCCACATGGGCCGAGAGCGTAATCCACCTCGGGTTCCGCCGACCGGAGCACTCAGCGAGAGGTCAACCTACGGACGGAGGGGACACAAACGACGCGAGAGGACCAGCAAATCAGTGCGATTTGCTGGTCCTCTCGGTGCGTAACGTGTCCGCTCGATCCGCAACCGGTCCGCTCGATCAGGAGCGGACCGGGCCGAGCCGGGCGCGGGTCAGCGACGCACGTCGAACCGGTCGTTGTCCATGACCTTCGCCCACGCGGCGACGAAGTCGTTGACGAACTTCTCGGCTGCGTCGTCGGAGGCGTATACCTCGGCGACCGCGCGCAGCTCGGAGTTGGCGCTGAACGCCAGGTCGGCACGGGTGCCGGTCCAGGTCTGGCCGTCGGGTCCGGTGCCGACATAGGTGCCGGCCTTGTTGCCCGGCTGCCAGTCGGTGGTCATGGCCAGCAAGTTGACGAAGAAGTCGTTCGTCAGCAGGCCCTCCCGATCGGTCAGCACACCGGCCTTGTTGCCGCCGGTGTTGGCGCCGAGCACCCGCAGACCGCCGAGCAGCACGGTCATCTCCGGCGTCGACAGGTTGAGCAGGTTGGCCCGATCCACCAGGTGGTACTCGAGCGGTGCCTTCGGCTCCGTCTCGACATAGTTGCGGAACGCGTCGATCTTCGGCTCGAGGTAGCCCATCGACTCGACGTCGGTCTGCTCCTGGGTCGCGTCGCCGCGGCCCGGCGTGAACGGCACCTGCACGTCATACCCGGCGGCCTTGGCCGCCTGCTCGACGCCCAGGTTGCCGGCGAGGACGATCGCGTCGGCGACGGAAACGCCTGTCGCAGCAGCGATCTGCTCCAGCTTTGCGACGACCGGACCGGTGACACCCGGGTCGTTGGCAGCCCAGCCCTTCTGCGGCTCCAGGCGCAGGCGCGCACCGTTGGCGCCGCCGCGCTTGTCCGAGTTGCGGTAGCAACCGGCAGCCGCCCAGGCGGTCTTGACCAACTCGGAGACCGAGAAGCCGGCGTCGGCGATCTGCTGCTTGGCGGCGGCGATCGCGTCGGCGCTCGGTGCCTCGGCAGCGGGGATCGGGTCCTGCCAGAGGAGCTCCTCGGCCGGCACCTCGGGGCCGCGGTAGCGGGTCACCGGACCCATGTCGCGGTGGGTCAGCTTGAACCATGCGCGAGCGTAGGCGTCGGCGAACGCCTCCGGGTCGTCCAGGAACCGCTTGGAGATCTTGCCGTACTCCGGGTCGAAGCGCAGTGCCAGGTCAGTGGTCAGCATGCGCGGTTCGCGCCGGCCGTCGCCCTGCGACTCCGGCACCATGTCGGCACCGCCGCCGTTGACCGGGCGCCACTGGTTGGCGCCGGACGGGGACTTGAACAGCTCCCACTCGTAGCCGTAGAGGATGTGGAAGAACTCGTTGTCCCAGCGGGTCGGGTGGTAGGTCCAGGTGACCTCGAGGCCCGAGCCGATGGCGTCGATGCCCTTGCCGCTCTTGTATGACGACTTCCAGCCCAGCCCGTTCTGCTCGAACGGCGCCGCCTCCGGCTCCGGGCCGACCTGCTCAGCGTCGCCCGCACCGTGGGTCTTGCCGAAGGTGTGACCACCGGCGATCAGCGCGACGGTCTCCTCGTCGTTCATCGCCATCCGGCCGAAGGTCTCGCGGATGTCGTGCGCGGCCAGCAACGGGTCCGGGTTGGCATCCGGGCCCTCCGGGTTGACGTAGATCAGGCCCATCTGCGTTGCGGCCAGCGGGTTTTCGAGGTCACGCTCGCCGGAGTAACGTGCGTTGTCGCCCAGCCACTCGGTCTCGGCGCCCCAGTAGACGTCGTCGTCCGGCTCCCAGGTGTCGACGCGGCCGCCGGCGAAGCCGAAGGTCTGGAAACCCATGTCCTCCATGGCGACGTTGCCGGCCAGGACGATGAGGTCGGCCCAGGACAGGGACTTGCCGTACTTCTTCTTGACCGGCCACAGCAAGCGGCGGGCGCGGTCGAGCAGCACGTTGTCCGGCCAGGAGTTCAGCGGTGCGAACCGCTGCTGACCGGCGCCGGCACCGCCCCGGCCGTCCTGGATGCGGTAAGTGCCGGCGCTGTGCCACGCCATACGGACCATGAGCGGGCCGTAGTGACCGAAGTCGGCCGGCCACCAGTCCTGCGAGGTCTTCATGGTGTTGACGATGTCGGCCTTGACCTCGGCCAGGTCGAGAGCCTCGAAGGCCTTCGCGTAGTCGAAGTCCTCACCCAGCGGGTTGGCAACCGCCGGGTTCTTGGCCAGGATCTTGAGGTTGAGCCGCTGCGGCCACCACTGCTGGGTGGCGTCGCCCTGCGCCGGCTGCACGAGTTCGTGCATCACCGGACACTTGCCGCCGCCCGCGTCGCTGTCGTTGATCTCAGCCAGTGGCTGCTCTTCGGTGGTGCTCATGGCGTCCTTTCGTAGCAGCGAGCGTCAGGCCCGCTCGGATGAAATCCGTTGGGTAGTAACACAGTCGGGGCAGTAGCCCCAGTAGATGACCTCGGCCTCGTCGATGACGAACCCGTGGTCGTCCGATGCTTCGAGGCACGGTGCCGCGCCGACCGAGCACGCGACGTCGACGACCATGCCGCACGACCGGCACACCAGGTGGTGGTGGTTGTCGTCCCGCCGGATCTCGTAGCGAGCCGGGGATCCGGAGGGACGGACACGGCGCACCAAGCCGGTCTCGGTGAACGTGTTGAGGCAGTCGAAGATCGCCTGCCGAGAGACGGTCGGCAGGGCGTCGTGGACGGTCTCGGCGAGCGTTGCCGAGTCAGCGTGCGGGTTGTCGCGCACCGCCTCGAGCACGGCGACCCGCGGTTTGGTCACCCGCAGTCCGGCCTCGTGCAAGCAGCTCTCGAAATCGGCCATGCCGCCAAGCCTTGAGCATTATTTGGACTTAGTCAAGTTTAAAGTTGGCTGGGTGGGAAGGTAACGATTCTGTGGCCCTTCGAGCCGATCCGCCGCGGGCGCCGCTGTGCCATCGATAGGTTTGCGAAGCGGAGGGGCGGATGCTTT
Source organism: Flexivirga sp. YIM B11880 (assembly GCF_058148645.1). Lineage (NCBI taxonomy): Bacteria > Bacillati > Actinomycetota > Actinomycetes > Micrococcales > Dermacoccaceae > Flexivirga > Flexivirga sp. YIM B11880. The sequence continues at coordinate 52,033 of NZ_JBMAMH010000004.1, read as the reverse complement.
CGGTGACTGGTGGGGCGGTATGACGGGGCTCGCGGCGATTGCGCGGCGGCATCGGTTCGGCCACGCGATCCTGTTCACGGTGGCGGTGTGCCTGCTCGTGGCGACCGCGGCGGTCGATCCGCTGTTGGCGCGGTCGTTCAGCAATGCCTTGGTGTCGTTCCACGAGAACGAACAGGGCATCATCGGCAGTCAAGTGGTGCTGGAGTCCGGCGGGGGGGTGCTCGTCCCGCTGCAGCGGATGGAGCAGGCGGTCGACCCGCGGGTGCGTGCCGTCACCGGGCCGCCGACGGAGTCGACGGCGGTCAACATCACCGACCTGCCCGACGGTGTGCTGGTGCGACTGCAGTCGACGCACGACCAGTGCGCGCACGTGCACCTCGTCGAGGGCCGCTGCCCGACCGCACGCAACGAGGTCATCGTGTCGCGCGCGGCGGCGGGCCAGGCGCCGCGGCTCACGGTCGGTGCTCGCATACCGGTCGTCGGTGCCTACCTCAATGACTACCAGCAGCTGAACCCGCGCAAGACCCTGCACGTGGTCGGTATTTTCACCGCGTCCACCGCCGACCCCTTCTGGGGTGGCGCGGCGGTGGGCGGTTATGTTCCGCCGCCACCCCCGCCGGCGATCCCGGGTCCCTCGGAGTACTGGCTCACCCCCGACGCGACGTTCGCCGGCACGGTGCCGGCCCACCCCCTGCCGCCGACGCAGGACGCGCCGCCGTCGGTCAGCTGGCTCGGCATCTCGCACACCGTCTCCTATCCGGTGGACGCCGCGAAGCTCACGCCCGACACCTTGGCGAGCGCGGTTGCCGGGATGCACCCGACCCAGCAGAAGGCGGGCGACGCCGTCACGATCCTCGAATCACTATCGTCCGTGTATGACGCGACGCGTGTCGACCTCGAGCAGGTGGGTCAGATCCTGCCGTTCCTCTTGCTGCAACTCGGCATCGTCCTGCTGATCCTGCTGGTGCAGGTGACGTCCTACTTCGCGACGGTGCGGCGAGGCGAGGCCGCCGTGTTGAAGATGCGTGGCAACGGCACTTCCGGAGTGGTGCGGCTGGGGGCTCGGGAGTTCTTGCCTGCAGGGGTCATCGGCGTGGTGAGCGGGCTTGCACTCGCGTATGTCGTGGACGGTCTGGTCCGTCACCTCTGGCTGCCGGGAAGCGCTGCGGCTGCATGGAATTGGGCGTGTTTGGTGGTTGCGGTGGTCGTCGCGTCGCTGGCCGGTGTGGTGTGGTTCCTCTGCTGGTGGCTCATGGCCCGGGAATCGATCAGCGCACTCTTGCGGGCGCGTCCGCCGCGTCGTCGCGGCGTGCGGCTGTCGACGCCGGCGGCGGTGGTGGGCGTCGTCTGCCTGGTCGGGGTGGTGCTGACCGCGACGAAGAATCTCACCGGTGCGCCGGTGCAGGTGACCCCGGTGCTGTTGGCCGGCCTGGTGGCGATCGTTGTCGGCGCGCTGCTGTCGCCGGTCGCTGCCCGACTCGTGCGTGGCCTGCTGGTCCGGCGGCGGCCCGCCGGTGCGCTGGCGGTGGCGCAGTTGGGTCGCCGAGCGGGGGCCGTGACGGCGCTGACGACGGTGATCATCACCTCGGCGCTGTTCGCTCTCAGCGTGAGTGTCTTTGCACGGGGCGCGGAGAACCGCGCCGCACGTGCCGCGGCCGATCTCGGTGCGCCGGCTCTCGTCCATGCGACGGTCGGCGCCGGAGCGGTGAACGGCCAGTCCCTGATGGCTGCGGTCAACTCCGTCGATCCGCATCATCGGCTGTTCACGCCGTCGGTGGAGATCAATGCCTCGTCGCCGACGAGCAACGCGATCGTCGGGGTCGTTCCGGTGGACATGGAGCGCATCGGGCTGCGTACCGGTTTGCCGGCTCCGGTGCCGTGGACGGCGCTCGGGGCCGGTGGTTCGGTGTCGGAGCCGAACGCGCTGGTGGCCACGTGGACGACGAACGCTGCTGTGGGATCGACGGTTTCGGCTCCGACGATGGCCGATGTCGATGGTGATTATCGCGTCGTGGGTGCAGCGCCATACATTCCCGGGGTGGGTGCGCGCACGATCGTGGTGGACCTGAAGACGATGCTGCGGGCGGGCGACCGGCAGGACAATCTGTCGTTCCAGGTCTTTTCGGCGACGCAGGACGCGAAACAGCTGGCTCGGTTGGGAAACGCGTTGCGCAAGGCCGGGTTCGGGTCCACGGATGTCCGCACCATCCGCCAGGCGCGGGCCGGGTATGACGCGACGGCGACCGCGTGGGCGATGAACCTCAGCATTGTGGTGTCCGCCGTGGCGGTACTGGCGGCGCTGACCAGCGTGGTGCTCGTCGCGGCGGCGTCACGGGCCGACCGGCGGCGCGACTTGCGGGCGTTGCGCACCGGTGGTGTGCCCGGGGCAGTGTTGCGGCGGGCAACGGTCGGCGAGTTCGTGCTGCTCGCGCTGACCGGCAGTGTGATCGGCGTATTGACGGCTCCGGTGGCCGCGTGGCTGACCGGTCGGACGATGTTGTGGTGGTCGACTCCGCCGGACCAGCCGGTCACCCGGACCGGTTTCCAATGGCTTTCGGGCACAGTCGCTGCGGCCGGGCTGATCGTGCTGCTGGTCCTGGTCGCCGCGGCCTTCGGCACCCAGCTCGTCCGCGCCGCCCGCAGCGACGGAAGGAGCACCGCATGACGACGCTGGAGCAGAGCACGCCTGTCGTGAGTGTCGAAGGGTTGGTGCAGATCTACCGGCTGGAGGGTCAGGACGTCGCCGCACTGTCCGGCGTCAACCTGATCGTGCACCCGGGCGAGGTCGTCGCCCTCGTCGGACCGTCCGGGGCCGGGAAGTCCACCCTGCTCAGCGTGCTCGCCGGGCTGACGCCGCCGAGTGCCGGCCGCGTTCGGGTGGCGGGCCACGAACTGAGCGGCACCGAGGTCGGCCGGCTCGACGACGTGCGTGGGACGGACCTGGCGGTGCTGCTGCAGGACGTGAACCGCAACCTGTTGCCTTATCTGACCGTGCGGCAGAACGTCGAGCTCGGCTGGCCCGACCGGCTGCGGGACCGCATCGCTGTCGATGAGGCGCTGGATCTGGTCAGGCTTGCTCCGGAGCTGAGACCCCAGCCCTTGCAGGCCATTTCGGCTGAGGCGCGGCAACTGACGGCGATCGCCGCCACGATCGTGACCAGGCCGAAGGTACTGTTGGCCGACGAGCCGACGAGCAGCCTGGCGGGACCCGCGGTGCATGCGATCACCGACGCCATCCTCCGGGTCAACGAGGAATTCGGCACGACGGTGATCGCCGTGACGCACGACCTCGACGTCGCCACCGCCCTGGATGCGCGCGTCATCACCATCCGCGACGGCCGTATCCGGATGGACGCCCGCGGCGGGGACACCCAGGTGATGGTGCGCGACGACGCCATACCACTGCCCGACGACGTTCTCGGACAGTTTCCGAACGGCACCCCGGTCACCATCGAGCCGGGTGGTGATCCGGGCACGTTCGTCGTGCGCCGAGCGGTAGGAGGCGGTCCGGCATGATCCGCCTCGCCGGGGTCACTGCTGAAACACCGCAGGGTGCAATCATCTTCAGCGATCTGGACCTGGAAGTCGCCGACGGTCAGCTGGCGATCGTCAGCGGGCACGCGGGCAGCGGGAAGTCGGCGTTGGTCGATGTATGTCGCGGCGCGCTGCTTCCGGTGTCAGGGACCGTCGAGATCGACCCGTCCGGGTGCGCCGTCGTCACGCAGGACTACGAGTTGTGTGAAACCCTCACGGTCGTCGAGAACATCATGCTGCCGCTCGTCGCCCGCGGGGTCGAGCACGCGCGCGCCACCAAGCTGGCGGCCGGTGCCTTGCACCGCTTCGGTCTGGACCCGATCGCCGAGCACCTCATCGACGAGATCTCCGGCGGTCAGCGGCAACGGGTTGCGGTGGCGCGGGCGATCGCGGACGAGCCCGCCGTGATCGTCGCCGACGAGCCCACCTCCGCGCTGGACGCGGAGAACCGCGCCGTCGTGCTGAACGAGCTGCGGCGGGCCGCCGACAATGGCGCGTCGGTGCTGATCACCACCAACGACACGCAACTCGCCACCGACGCGGATGCGTCATACGTCCTGAGCAGCGGGGCCGGCGCCGTGTGACCCGCTCGGCGAAACGGGCCGGCAGGACCACGGTCAGAGGACGCCGTCGTGCCGGTAGACCGTGAGCGCTCGCCGATCGACGCGCAACTCGAGCACGTCGGCCTCCTCGGCGAGTTCGCCATCGCGTGCGATCCGCACCGGGCCGCCGTCGATCACCTCGATCCGCAGCGACGGAGCGTGGATCTCGTGATAGCGCTTGTGCCGGGCGAGCCGGCCGGTGAGCATCGCCGCGAGGATGGTCAGCGTCGCACCGAGACCGGACGCGTCGAGCATCCGCAGGTCCAGCAGGCCGTCGTCCAATTGCTCGCGGAAACTCGGCGCGAAACCGTGCGGTTGGTACTCGCTGTTGCCGAGGAAGAGCAGGTCGACCTCGGCAGTGCGGTCGTCGAACCGCACGGTGACGGCGCGCGACCGCAGCAGGGTCCGCGCCCCGGCATACACGGCGGCGAGCGGCTTGCCCATGCGCTTCTCGTTCCGTTCACGGATCGCGACGAAGTCGGTGTAGGCGCCGATGCTTGCCGTGTTGAGGAAGAGCTCGTCGTTGAGATAGGCGAGATCGACCTTGCTGGCAGTGCCCCGCTTGACGGCCGCGATCGCCGCGCGCAACGGGTAGGAGCCGGCGTCCTTGGCGAAGTGGTTGAACGTGCCCGCCGGGAAGACCGCCAGCGGCACATCCGCGTCGCGGGCTGCCTTTGCCGCGGTGCGCACCGTGCCGTCACCGCCCGCGACGCCGAGCACCGCTGCGTCGGCTGCAGATTCACGCATCACCGTCTTAAGGTCGTCGTCTTCCGCGAGTTCGACGATCCGTGCTTCCGGCAGCTCCTCCCGGACCTTTGCCAGCACCCGCTTTCCCTCGCCGCTGTGCGCCGCTGGGTTGACCACGAGGACCAGACCGGACCCGGTCGGCCGCGGCTCCTGCTGAATGACGTCAGGGCGCCGTATGACGGGCGGCGGTCCCGCAGGCGGCACCACGCGCGCCCCCAGCTGTGCGACCACGGTGCCGAGCAGCCAGCCCGCGGCCACGTCCGACGGGTAGTGGGTGCCGGTGGCCACGCGGGAGAACCCGACCAGGCCCGCGAGGGTGCGCAATGGCACGGACAGCACCGGCATCTCCAGCGCGACCGCCGTGGCGAACGCCGCGGCGCTCGCCGCGTGCCCGCTGGGGAAACTGGTCGACGTCGGCTGACGTCGAGCGAGCCGACTGAGCGGTACCGAGCTGATCGGCGGCCGGGATCGCCGATTTGCTCGCTTGGCAACCTGATTCGCGACCAGGCTGGTGGCTGCGATGGACACCACTCCGCGCACCGCTGCCCGCTTGGCGCGACGGTCACGTGTCGCGCCGAGCGCCCCGGCGATACCCAGCCACAACAGCGAGTGATCCGCCGCGGCGGTCAAGCGGGGCATGACCTTGTCGATGGAGGAACTGCGCGTGGCGGCCAGCGCCTCGAAGAGCGACACATCGACGTCGTGGATGTCCCGCATGATCTGCCTGGTCCGGTCGAGCACGGGATCGTTCCCCTCGTTGTGGCGAAGTTGTCCCGTCATACTCGCCCATCCGAAGGCGCCACGAGCGCACGGGCGCGCTTCCGAGTTCAAACCTTGACGACCGGAACCTGGGCCGACGTGGTGAGCGCGGCGCCGTGCCGCTCCAGCGGCCCCGCCTCACAGGTCCAAGGTGAGGCGCGGGCAGGCGGCACGTGAGACACACACGAACATGACGTCGTTCGCGGCGCGTTCTGCGTCGGTGAGGAGTGAGTCACGATGATCAACCTCGCCCGCGAGCACGCCGGTCTCGCAGGTGCCGCACGTGCCCTCGGTGCAGGAGGAGAGGATGTCCACGCCGGCCTCTTCGAGCACCGACAGGACCGACCGTTCCGGCGGGACCGTCAAAATGCGGCCGGACGAGGCCAGTTCGACCTCGAAGCTGTCGTGCCGCTGCGGCTCGCCCTGTTCCTTGGGTGCGAAGCGCTCCACGTGCAGTGAGCCGGGCGGCCAGCCGGCGCAGTGTTGTTCGACAGCGAGCAGCAGCGCCTCGGGGCCGCAGCAGTAGACCAGCGTGCCGTCCGCGGGCTCGCCGAGCAGCTCGCCCAGGGGCAAGAGCCCGGTCTCGTCCTGCGGAAGCAGCTGCACCTGCTCGCCGTACGCGGCCCGCAGCTCCTCGGCATACGCCATGGACGCGCGGGTCCGTCCGCCATACGCCAGAAGCCACTGCGAGCCCGCCTCCTGTGCTGCGGCGATCATCGGCAGCAGCGGGGTGACCCCGATGCCACCGGCGATGAAGACGTAGCGCGGTGCGGGGGACAGCGCAAAATGGTTGCGCGGTCCGCGAACTCGCACGAGATCACCTTCGTGCACCGCATCGTGCAGGTATGCCGAGCCGCCGCGGCCGTCGGACTCGCGCAACACCGCCACCCGCCATACCGATCGATCGTGCGGCTTACCGCACAGCGAGTACTGTCGGGTGAATCCGCCTGCCATCACATCGATGTGTGCGCCTGGTGCCCAGGAGGGCAACTCGGTCCCGGCGGGCGCACGAAGCACCAACTCCCGCACCCCGTCGGCGGGTGTGCCGACCTTCTCCACCGCGAGATCGAGCTCGATCTCCGGCATCGCAGAGTGTGAGTTCATCCGGATTCCCCGTGGGTGTCAGGGTGAGCGAGCAGCCACGTCCACAGCTCGATCGGGTCGTCGGCCGACTGTGCCGCGCCGCACCAGCAGTGGCCCACCAGCAGATCGGTGTTCAGCTGCGAGACCACGCGGAAGACGTGGTGGCCGTCGAGCATCCGGTGCGGTGCCGGACCCGGCACGCCACCGGACGTGTCCTGCGGGGCGGTCATCACACGCCCACCGGTGCTTCTGCCACGGTCGCCTCGTCGCCGGCAGCCCGTTGCTTCTTCAGCAGCCGGCGCGCCGCCAGGCCACCGGTGTCGATGTTGATCGACAACTCCTGATAATGCTCTTTCTCGCCTTCGACCACGACCTCCAGCAGGTCGAGCGCCTCGACGTCCTGCAGCACGACCGTGCGGTTGTTCTCGGCGAGGAAGTCGGACACGCCCTGGTCTTCGAGCGCGAAATCCCTTGCCACCATCCAGAAGTCGTGAGTCGAGTGTTCCGTCTCCGGCGTGATCGCGTAGACGACTTCCACATGGAACGCCTGGTCGTCCGGGCCGCTTTCCGGCGGCAGGACGCCCACCGGGGCGATCCGGCTGTGCAGCAGGTAGAGGCACGGCGGGTGGTATTCGATGTCCTGCCAGCGGGTGATCCGGCCCTCGATGCCGGTCGATTTCGCGTAGAACGGCGGGCATTCCGCGTCGTCCATGTGCCGGCTGACGTAGATGACGGCCGCATCCTCGTCCACCTCCGTGGTGATCGGCGTCTCGGCGACCTCCGGGGTGCCGATGTAGCCACCGTGCAGGTAGGTCTCGTGGGACAGGTCGAGCAGGTTGTCGACGAGCAGCTCGTACCGCGCCCGTAGCGGCTCCATGCCGCGCACGGTCGTGTATGACGGCGAGTCCAGCCACGGCGCACGTGGGATCGTGATCGCATCGGCGCGGTCGTCGTCACCGATCCACACCCAGACCAGGGAGTCCTGCTCGACGATCCGGAACGCGGGCACCCTCGCCGTCCGCGGGATCCGCTTCTGGCCCGGCGCGGCCAGGCACTTCCCGCCCTGGTCGTAGGTGAACCCGTGATATCCGCAGATGATCGTGTCGTCGACCAGGTGGCTCTGCGAGAGCGGGTATCGCCGGTGCACGCACCGGTCCTCGAGGGCGACCACCTCGCCCTCAGTGGTGCGGTAGAAGACGAGCGGCTCGCCGCAGATGGTCCGAGCGAAGAGCTCGTGCCCGATCTCGGCGGAATAGGCGGCGACATACCACTGGTTGCGGGGCCAGGTCGGCATCCGGGTTCTCCTTCGGAAAGCGTGCGGTGTCCCACGACTCTGCTGCGCCGCGGCTGTGACGTGGCACACTGTTTCCGGTCACCGGAAGACAAGACAGGTTTCTTGATGGCCGCGTCCGATCCGCCGCGCTCGCTGAGCAGCAAAACGCTCGACCTGCTGGCCGCATTCAGCGTGCGCCGACCTCGGCTCACGCTCTCCGAACTCAGCCGCGCCGCCGGGATGTCGCTGACCACTACCCACCGGATCGTCACCGATCTGGTCACCTGGGGTGCGCTCGAGCGCTCTCCCGACGGCCACTACGAGGTCGGTCTGCGGCTGTGGGAAGTGGCGGCGCTCGCGCCGCGTGGCGTGCCGCTCCGCGAGGCGGCGTTGCCGGTGATGGAGGACCTCTATGAGAGCACCCACGAGAACGTCCAGCTCGCCGTGCGCGAGGGTCTCGAGGTCGTGTATGTCGAGCGCCTCGCCGGGCGCGGCGCCGTCCGGGTGCTCACCCGCGTCGGCGGCCGATTCGCCTTGCACGCCACAGGTGTCGGGCTGGTGCTGCTGGCACACGCGCCCGACGACATACAGCACGAAGTGCTCGAGAGCGAACTGCGGCGATGGACCGAACACACGGTGACCGACCCCGTGCGGCTGCGCTCCGTGCTGGCCGAGGTTCGCCGCTCGGGTATGGCGGTCAGTGACCGGCAGGTGACGACCGACGCAGTGTCGGTGGCGGCGCCCATCCGCGGCGGCGACGACACCGTCGTCGCGGCGCTCTCCGTGGTGATGCACACGGATTCCGCGCTCACGCCGCTCGCTGTGGGCACCGCGGTGCGGGCGGCGGCGCGGAGCATCTCGCGCAGCCTCGGCGCGACGTCGGCGCGCACCGCCCCGGCCGGTGCCCGGCGCACGCCCGGCTGACGAGGGAAAGCGCTCTCCGCGCGGTGCCCACCGTCATACCCCGCCGACGTCTACCGTGATGCTCGTGACCGCCGACGAACGCGTGCAGAGGACCGACCCGGACGTGCGCACACCCGGGATCGCGCAGGCACACGCCGCAGTGCGGCTCCTGGTCGCGGCCCTCATCGTCGTGACGGTGATCGCGCAGCTCGTCGAGGCGCTCGGCCGCCCTCAGCCGGCCACGGCCGGAAACTTCTTCAGTTACTTCACGATTCAGTCCAACATCATCGTCGCGGTGGTGCTCGGGATTGCTGCTGTCATCCAGCTGCGGGGACCGGAGCCTCGCTGGCTCGATCTCACACGGGGTGCGGCGACCGTCTACATCTCGATCACCGGCGTGGTCTATGCGTTGTTGCTCAGCAACATCGACGTGAACACACCACTGCCGTGGGCGAACGTCGTGTTGCACTACCTGGTGCCGATCGCCATGGTGATCGACTGGCTGCTCGACCTGCCGGCGCGCACCATCCAATTCCGTTCCGCCGTCGGCTGGCTCGCGTATCCGCTCGCCTACCTCGCCTACACGTTGCTTCGCGGCCCGCTGGTCGGCGACTGGTATCCCTACCCGTTCCTCAACCCGGACCCGCACGGCTACGGCTACGTGGCGGTGATGAGCGTGTGTGTCGCGATCGCGGCCGCGGTCTTCGTCGCACTCGTCGCGGGGGCGACCCGGCTGCCGGGCCGGATGGTCAGCTCGGGGTCGTGAGCGCCGACTGTCGGCGGTGTTTCGGACAACGCACCTGTAGGACCGGTCCTCATGGTTCTCGGCTCGTGACCACGATCGACACCCGGCGACCTCTCAATCGAGATGGGCTTCGACGAAACCGATGATCTCCGCCGCGACCTCGTCCCTGATCGGCGGTTCGTTGTGCACCTCGTGCCGGTAGCCGGTGTAGACCCTGGTGCGCACATCACGGTTTCCGCTGTCCCACAGCCGGTTTGCGACGTGATAGGCGCCCTCGCCGTAGTTCGCGACCGGGTCCTGGTCGCCGGCGAGAATCAGCACGGGCAGGTCGTTCGGGATCTTGGCCGCCCAGTCGTCGGCGTTCGCCTCGGCATAGAGGTCGAGGAAGTCGCGCAAGAAGCGCAACGTCATCGGCACACCGAACCGGTTGAGCGGGTCGACGGCGTGGTCGGCCACGACGTCGCGGTCGGCGGCCACCCAGTCGGTCGGGCCCCGCACGTCGTCATACCGATCGACCGTGCCTGCGAAGAGCGCCGGCATGAAGTCGTCCGCCACACCCGTGCCGTCGGTGTCACCGATCGCGGCCTCGACGTCGGCGACCGAGATCCGTTCCGGACCGCGCATCTGGGCGGCGATGCCGCCGAGCACCAGCACGTCGACGTGGTCGGGATGGCGCGCGGCGTACGCGCGAGCGATCATCGAGCCCCAGCTGTGCCCGAAGAGCACGTAGGGCAGGCCGGGGTATGCCGCGAGCGTCTTCTCCCGCAACGTCGCTTCGTCCTCGACGACGGCGGTCAGGCCGTTCTCGCCGCTGTCCGCCCACACCCCGGACGCCATGGCCGTCGCCCCGTGCCCGACGTGGTCGTCGGCGCACACGACGAATCCCGCGTCCAGTAGCTTGCCGATGAGTCTCAGGTAACGACGCGAATGTTCGCCCAGGCCGTGAACGAGGTGGACGATCGCGCGCGGCGGGGTGGCGGGTGCGTAGATCCACGCCTTGATCGCGTCGCGGCCGTTGTGGGACGGGAAATCGAATTCCGTGAGCGCCATACCAGGACGCTAGCCATAGTGGTGGGCCCCGCGGGGCTCGAACCCGCAACCTACGGATTAAAAGTCCGCAGCTCTGCCAATTGAGCTAGAGGCCCTCGTGCTTGCGACGGTAAGACTAGCCATGGGCCGGCGGGAGCGTCACATCGGCATACTGCCGACGTCGGGTATGCCGAGCGCGCGCCATACCGCGCGATGTGCCGGGCGGCGGCCACCGACGGCGCCTGGGAGGATGGCCGGACCATGAATCTCTACGACCGCCTGCCGGACGCCGACGACCCGGACGAGACGTACTCCCGGTTCGTCGAGTGGGCGGGGGAGCGCGGCCTGACGCTCTACCCGCACCAGGAGGAGGCGATCATCGAGCTGCTCGCGGGCGCCAACGTCATTCTTGCCACGCCCACCGGGTCCGGAAAGTCGATGGTGGCAACGGCGGCGCACTTCGCCGCACTCGCCGGCGACCGGGTCAGCTTCTACACCGCTCCGATCAAGGCGCTCGTGTCGGAGAAGTTCTTCGCGCTGTGCGAGATCTTCGGCGCCGACAACGTCGGCATGTTGACCGGCGACGCCTCCGTCAACGCCGACGCGCCGGTCATCTGCTGCACGGCCGAGGTGCTGGCCAACATCGCGTTGCGTGAGGGCCGGCACGCGGACGTCGGCATGGTCATCATGGACGAGTTCCACTTCTACTCCGAGCCGGAACGCGGCTGGGCGTGGCAGGTGCCGCTGCTCGAGCTGCCGCAAGCCCAATTCGTCTTGATGTCAGCAACGTTGGGCGATGTCACGACCTTCGAGGAGGAACTCACCAAGCGCACCGGACGCCCGACCGCCACGGTCGCCGGGACCGAGCGACCGGTGCCGCTGGCGTTCACGTGGGCGATGACGCCGCTGCACGAGACCATCGAGGAGTTGCTCTACGCCAAGGAAGCGCCGGCGTATGTCGTGCACTTCACCCAGTCCGCGGCGCTGGAGCAGGCCCAGGCGCTGATGAGCGTCAACATGCTGAGCAAGATCGAGAAGGACCGGATCGGCGAGATCATCGCCGGCTTCCGCTTCTCCGCCGGCTTCGGCAAGACCCTCAACCGGTTGGTACGCCACGGGATCGGCGTCCACCATGCGGGCATGCTGCCCAAATACCGGCGGCTGGTCGAAACGCTCGCCCAGGACGGGCTGCTGAAGGTCATCTGCGGCACCGACACCCTCGGAGTCGGCATCAACGTGCCGATCCGCACCGTCATCTTCACCGGTCTCACCAAGTTCGACGGGACCCGCCAGCGGCTGCTCAAGGCTCGCGAGTTCCACCAGATCGCCGGCCGCGCCGGCCGCGCCGGCTTCGACACCAGCGGCACCGTCATCGTGCAGGCCCCCGAGCATCAGATCGAGAACGCCCGGGCACTCGCCAAGGCCGGTGACGACCCGAAGAAGCTGCGCAAGGTGCAGCGCAAGAAGCCACCCGAGGGGTTCGTCAACTACACCGAGGAGACCTTCGAGAAGCTGGTCCACGCCGACCCCGAGCCGCTGCAGTCCCGGATGCGGATCACGCACTCGATGCTGCTGAACCTCATTGCCCGGGAAGGCGATCCGTATGCCGCGGTGCGCGACCTGGTCCGCGACAACCACGAGGATCCGCGTCGCCGCAGGCGGCTCGCAAAGCGCGCGATCACGCTGACCCGTGAGCTGATGACGGCGGGTGTTGTCGAGCGGCTGCCCGAGCCGCTCCCGGACGGGCGCGGTGTCCGGCTGGTGGCCGACCTGCAGGACGGCTTCGCGCTCAACCAGCCGTTGGCGCCGTTCGCGCTCGCCGCTCTCGACGTGCTCCCCGATCCCGAGAATCCGGACACCGACCAGCTGACCCACGCCCTCGACGTCGTGTCGGTCATCGAATCGATCCTGGAGGACCCGCGCGCGATCCTCTTCGCCCAGCGGCGCAAGGCCCGCGGGGAGGCGGTTGCGCAGATGAAGGCCGACGGCATCGACTACGACGAACGCATGGAACTGCTGGAGGACATCACCTGGCCGCAACCCCTCGCCGGCCTGCTGGACGCGGCGTTCGAGACCTACCGGACACATCAGCCGTGGGTGGGGGAGCAGGCGCTCTCGCCGAAGTCCGTCGTGCGCGAGATGTACGAAAACGGTTGGAGCTTCGGCGATCTGGTGCGCTACTACGAGATCGCCCGCTCCGAGGGCATCGTGCTGCGCTACCTGTCCGACGCCTATCGCACGCTGCGGCAGACCGTGCCGGACAACGCCAAGACCACCGAGCTGGACGACCTGATCGAGTGGCTCGGCGAGGTCATCCGGCAGACCGACTCCAGCCTGCTGGACGAGTGGGAGGAGCTGGTCAACCCGGCCCTGCACGAAGAGCGGCAGGCCGCGCTGGTGCACACCCCGCGATCGATCACCACCGGCAAGGCGTTCGGCATCCAGATCCGGCGGGGCATGTTCCACCGGCTGCAGCTGGCGGCGCGACGGGACGTGGCTGCGCTCGCTGAGCTGGAGCGGTCCGTCGCCGCGTCCACCGATCCGCGGACCGAGATCGTCATGGACGAATCCGCTTGGGAGGACGACCTCTCTGCCTACTACGCCGACCACGACGAGATGCGCACGGACGCGGACGCGCGTGGCCCGGCATACCTGCGCATCGAGCGCGGCGGCAAGGACAAGTGGCAGGTGCGCCAGGTCGTCGACGATCCTGAGGGCGACCACGATTGGGGCATCGATGCGGAGGTCGACCTCGCCGCCAGTGACGCCGCCGGGCAGGCGGTGATCGTCGTCCTCGGCCTGAACCGACTCGATTAGGTTCGTCGCTTACGGTGGAAGGCGAGCGAGAGAGGGAGCGTGATGGTGAACCCCAGCAACGGCGATCGGCGACCGCGGCGTCCGGCGATGTTCAGCCCCGGCGCGCTCGACGCGCACGCATCCGGCGGGGTCGATCCGGCCGAGGTCTCCGAGATTGCGCACGAGTCGGCGGCCGTCCTGGTCGGGACCGGCCGTGCCACGCACGATCCCGACGTGACGCGCCGCTTGGTGCGGCTGGTCGACGAGCTCGGTATGGCAACCGTCGCGCAGCTCTGGGCCGCGCAGCCTCCGGTCAGTCTGCCGGGTGCGCTCTGGCGGCTCTACGCCATCCACGAGTCGGTGCGGCGCGACGCCGTCGGCGCGGCCATCGATTACGACCTGGGACGGCACCACGCGGACGTGCAGCACGCGGTGGCGGGCGCGGCGGAGCCGCCGTCACCGGACGCGTTGCGGGGGCTGGTCGACGCGATCCTGACAGGTGTCTTCGACGGTGACCTGGCGGTGGCGCTGGAGCGGGCGGCGGCGTTCTGCCGGGTGACGTCGATCGGGCGCGCGCATCGTGCCGACGACCACGACGGGTATGACGAGCCGAGTGCGAGCGCAGCCACTCGCAGCGCCGGGGCGCTGCTCGGCACCGCACAGGACCTGGAGCGCGCAGCATCCGCCTGGCGGGCGGGCACCCTGACGTAGGTTCGCGCAGTGCTGACCTGAGGAGTTGGTGCGCCGGACCGGGAGCGCCTCACGGCGCACGGCCGCTCGTAGCGGCTTATTTTGGGACCCGGGGCTGCCGCGGCCCGGCGCACCATGAAGCCTAACGGCATCCGGGCGGGGGTTTGTTCCCGTCCACAGGCTCCGGACCGATGAACGCACAGACTGCGCGATGTTCCCGGGCGTCGTCGCGCGCCCGGTCCCGCGACCGGCGGGCGCGGCCGGTCCAGTCGCAACTCGTGCAGCAGCCGAAGGCGAAACTGCCGTGCTCTCTGGTCGGCGAGCTGTCCTGGACGGCGTCCGCCATACCGCAATCCATTCGCGAGGCGGTCAGGTGCCGGACCGTGTGACGTTCCTGGCCCGGGCCGGGAGCTGGCGCGTGGCGACCAGCTGTTCGGCGACCAGCCGGAGTTTGACGTTGTGGTCCTGGGAATAGCGGCGGAGCACCTCGAAGGCCTGCTCGGTGGTGAGGCCGTAGCGCTCCATCAGGATGCCCTGTGCCTGGCCGATGATCTTCCGGGCATCGAGTGCGGTGTTGAGCTGCGCATCGCGGAGCGACGTGGCCAGGGCGACTGCGGCGTGCACCGCGAAGATGTTGGCGTAGGCCAGGTCGTCGCTGGTGAACGTGGTGGGCTCGGTCCAGTAGAGGTTCAGCGCCCCGAGGCGGCGGCCGGTCTCGGTGGCGCTGAGCTCGGCGGCCAGCACCGCCCCGATGCCGAGGGCGACGGCCCGCGGTCCCCACTCGGGCCAGCGGTGATCTGCGGCGAGGTTTTGGCTGGCCAGGGTGACACCCTCCCAAGCGGCGTCGTGACACGGGCCCTCGTGCAGTTCGTACTGCAGCAGATCGGCCTTCACGACGAGCTCGTCGGACGGCGCCATCGTCTCCAGCCGCCCACCACTACGGATCAACGTGATGCCGCCGTATGACGCGCCGAGCGCGACGAGGGCCTGGTCGACGACCTGGTCGGCCGTCTGCTGCACGTTGCCGGCGTTGGTGAGGGCCTGCGCGAGCTCGGCGAATTCCTGCGCATCTCGTTCTGCCGTCACAACCCCTCCCACACCCCGAGACACGAAAGATATCGACGCAATGACGACGGTGCACGTGTCAGTCATCGCACTCCAGGGTACGCGCATGCCCAAGCGAGGTGGTTGCCCCGGGACAATCCCCCCGTCAGAGCCGGCCGGTCGAGCCCAGTGCTGGCCGGCTCGCCTCTCTGAGGTGCACTTCGGGCTCAGCCGAAGCGGCCGGAGATGTAGTCCTCGGTGGCCTTTTTGCCCGGGTTGTTGAAAATTTGCTGGGTGTCGTCCATCTCGATGAGATTGCCCGGCTTGCCGGTGGCCTCGAGGTTGAAGAACGCCGTCTTGTCCGACACCCGGGCCGCCTGCTGCATGTTGTGAGTGACGATGACGATGGTGAACTGCTCCTTGAGCGTGGTGATCAGGTCCTCGATCGCGAGGGTGGAGATCGGGTCGAGCGCCGAGCAGGGCTCGTCCATCAACAGCACCTGCGGCTCGGCCGCGATCGCTCGGGCGATACACAACCGCTGCTGCTGGCCACCGGACAGGCCGGCGCCCGGCTTGTGCAGACGGTCCTTGACCTCGTTCCACAGGTTGGCGCCGACCAGTGACTGCTCGACCTTCTGATCGAGCAGCTTCTTGTTCCTGACGCCGTTCAGCCGGAGCCCGGCAACCACGTTGTCGCGAATCGACATGGTGGGAAAGGGATTCGGTCGCTGGAACACCATGCCGACGGTGCGTCGGACGGCGACCGGGTCGACGGTGGGCGCGTAGAGGTCCTCGTCGTCGAGCCGGACCTGACCCTCCACGCGGCCGCCCGGCGTGACCTCGTGCATCCGGTTGAGGGTGCGCAGGAAGGTCGACTTGCCACATCCGGAGGGGCCGATGAACGCGGTCACCGACCGCGGTTCGACCGTCATCGTGACACCCTCGACGGCCTTGAAGTCGCCGTAGAAGACGTTCAGGTCCTTGACGTCGATTCGCTTACCCATGAATTGTTTTCCTCGATTGCGGGGTCAGCGCTTGACCCTGGTCAGCCGGGCGATCAGTCGCCCGATCAGGTTGATCACCAGCACGAGCAGGATCAGGGTGCAGGCTGCTCCCCAGACGCGGTCTGCGCTCACCTGATCACCGCTCATGTTGGCGAAGTTGCCGTTGATCATCGTCGGCAGCGCGGCCATGATCCCGGAGAAGGAGTTCTGGTTGAGGTATGGCGTGTAGGACGCGAGCAGCAGCAACGGCGCGGTTTCCCCGGCCACCCGGGCGAAGCCGAGCAGTGAGCCGGTGATGATGCCGGACATCGACGTCGGCAGCACGACCTTGACGATCGTCTTCCACTTCGGCACGCCCAATGCGTATGACGCCTCACGTAACTCGGTCGGCACCAGCTTCAGCATCTCCTCGGTCGACCGGGTCACCACGGGGACCATCAGCAGGACCAGCGCGAGGGAGGAGCACAGCGGGATCAGCTTCCAGTGGAAGACGGTCACCCATGCGGTGTAGACGAAGAGCGCCGCGACGATGGACGGCACACCCGAGAGGATGTCGACCATGAAACTCACCGCGCGTGCGACGCGGGTGGCGCCATACTCCACGAGATAGATCGCGGTCATGATGGCGACCGGGATGGCGATGACCGAGGTCCACAACGCGACCAGCAGCGTGCCGACGATCGCGTGCCGCGCGCCGCGTACGTTGTGGTCGAAACCCGGTGCGCCAACACCGGATTGGTCCTTCTGCCACCAGGTGATGTTCAGGATGGGATGCAGTCCCTTGGACAGCACCGACCACATGATCCACACCAGCGGGATGAGCGCGACCGCGAAGGCACCCCAGATCAGCACCGTCGCGAAAGTGTTCTTCAGCGCGCGGGCACCCGACTTGCCGTGGTCGATGCCCCCGAGATCGCCCCCACCCCACGACGTTTCTCCCGCGCTGCGCTCCTCCGAATACTTCGTGGGGACCGCGGGTTCAAGTGCCGTCTTCTCCGCACTCACTGTTCTGCCTCGCCTCGGTCGCGGCTCATTCGGAGAATGCCTTTCTGCGCTCGATCACGATCCGCGCTCCCGCGTTGACAACGAAGGTCAGCACGAAGAGCACCAGACCGGCCGCGATGTAGGAGCCGGTGCCGACACCCGGGGTGAACTCCGCGACATCGCCGGCGATCTTGGCCGCGAAGGTGGTGCCGCCACCGAAGATCGACCAGGACCACGGTGCGCCGTCCGGCAGGGACGACAGGATGAACATCACCGCGATCGTCTCGCCGAGCGCCCGGCCCAGACCGAGCATGGTGGCGCTGATGATGCCGGGCCGGCCGAACGGCAGCACGGCAGTGCGGATCATCTCCCACTTCGTGGCACCGAGCGCCAGCGCCGCCTCCTGATGGGACCGTGGCGCCTGCGAGAACACTTCTCGCGTCAGGGCGGTGATGATCGGCAGGATCATGATGGCCAGCACGATGCCGACGGTGAAGATCGTCGTGCCGCCGCTGACCGAGCTGACCCTCCCGAAGAGCGGGATCCACCCGAGCGTCCCGGACACCGCGTCCTGCACCGGCACCAGCTTCGGCGCCAGCACGGTGAATCCCCACACCCCGAAGATGATCGACGGCACCGCGGCGAGCAGGTCGATCAGCGTCGCAGCTGTCCCGGCCAGCCACCGCGGCGCGTAGTGCGTGAGGAAGAGCGCGATCGCCACGGAGAACGGCACCGCGATGACCACCGCGATCACCGATGACACCACTGTCGTCCACAGCATCTGCAGGATGCCGAACTGGGCCGGCTTGTCGTTCGGAGCCCAGTCCGTCGAGGTCAGGAAGTTGACATGGTCCTGAGCGATCGCCGGAAGTGCTTCAGCGAGAAGGAAGACCGCGATCAGCACCACCGAAACGATGACCGTCCAGCCGGCTGCGGCGGCGCTGCCGCCGAAGAGCAGGTCACCCAGCCGTCGCGTCTTCGCCGCTTCGGAGTCTGTCACTTCGATCGAGTTCAATTCATCGCCTCACTGTGACCCGTCTGCACGGGTCGTGGTGTCTCAGCTGATCGAGTCGATCGATGCCAGGACCTTCTGCTGGATCGGTGCAGGCAGCGGAGCCGCACCCACTTGGGTCAGCTGCTGCTGGAACTCCGAGGAGGCCATGTAGGACAGGAACGCCTTGACGTTGTTGGCCTTCGTGGCGTCGGCATACTTCGAGCAGACGACCTCGTAGGTGACCAGGACGATCGGGTAGGCGCCCGCGGTCTTGGTCCGGTAGTCGATCTTCAGCGACAGGTCCTTGCCGGTGCCGATGATCTTCGCCGACTCCACCGCCTTGCCAGCCGAATCCGCGGTCAGCGCAACGCCGTTCAGGCTCGCCATGTTGAGCTTGTTCTGGATGGCGTAACCCCACTCGATGTAGCCGATGCCACCGTCGGTCGACTTCACGGCGGAGGCGACGCCGGCGGTCTTGGCCTTGCCCTGGCCGACCGAGCCCTTCCAGCTCTTGTCGTGTGCTTGCGGCCAGTCGGCCGGGTCGACCGTGTTCATGTAGTTGGTGAAGTTGTCGGTCGTGCCCGAGGAGTCGGAGCGGAAGAAGACCGAGATCTTCGTGCTCGGCAGGTTGACGCCCTTGTTGGCGGCCTTGATGGCGGGGTCGTTCCATGCGGTGATCTTGCCGGCGAAGATCTTGGCGATCAGCTGCGGCGTGAGGTTCAGCTTGTCGACACCCTTGACGTTGAACGCGACCGCGATCGGGCCGGTCACCATCGGGATGTCCAGGGCGGTCGAGCCGCACGCGGCCTTGGCCTTGGCCGGCTCGCCCTTGGCGGGGTTGAGCGCCGAGTCGGAGCCGGCGAAGTCGATCTGCTTGGCGATGAACTTGGTGATGCCGGCACCGGACCCGGTGCCGTTGTAGGAGATCTTGGCGCCGTTGCACTTGCTCTGGTAGCTGGAGATGGCCTGCGTGATCGCGTTCTGCTGGGCGGTCGAACCCTCGGCCGAGAGGCTGCCGGTGAAGCAGGTCTGGCCCCCGGCGCCCGAGGCCGAGCCGGTCGACGAATCCGCTGAGCTGCTGGTGCCGCCGCCCGCGGCCGAGTTCGTGGCGTCGGTGTTGGACGCGCTGCCGCACGCCGTGAGGGCGAGTGCGGTCACGACGGCGAGACCGGTGGCGCTTCCAATACGCGAGATCTTCAAGAGATGTGCCTTTCACGAATCTGCTTGGCGACCGGTCAGATCGACCGGTCGTGCCAGACCGTAGGCAGCGTGGATGACGTGCGGTCATTACCGCGGTGAACTTCGGGTGAACGCCCCGGGACGGCTTGGTGGGACCTCAGGCAGGTGTATGACGCTCGACGCTCATCACCTGAGCGTCGGCGCCGCGGCCGGCCACCTGGCACACCAGCGCCTCGCCCTTGGCCATGCCGCCGTCGATCGCGTCACTCAGGGATGCATAGGCGGGCGAGCTCGGGCTGGTGAGCTTGCGGAGCCGCTCCAGTACGGTCGGCAGCACCGGGCGGTGTGTGCAGAGGGCGGACGGCTCGCCGCGTTCGACCAGCCGGTCCAGGTTGCGGGCGGCCTTGTCGGGGCGCTCGTCGAAGGTCTCCTCCGACAGTCCGGACTTCGTCTTCAACGCGATGCCGGCGGCGGCGGCATACGGCTGGACGGTGGTGAAACAGCGGACCGACGGTGAGGTGATGACCCGCTGGATGCCGTAGGCGGCGAGGATCGGCACCAGCGCCTTGGCCTGCTCGCGCCCGGAGCGGTCCAACGGCCGCTGCGGGTCGGCCTTGGACCACTTCGAGCGGCCGACCGAGTCGGCGTGCCGCACGACGACGAGCGGCCAGGTCTGCAGGGTGCCGGCGCGGTCGGCCTCGACGACGGCCTGCAACTGCAAGGCGTCCCGCAGGTAGGTGAACCGCACCTGCGCCTGCGCGGGCGTGAGCCAGGCGAGCTCGTCGATCTCGTGCTCCAGGTCGCCGCTGCCGCTCATCACCTCGGCCGCCCAGTAGCGGATCTCCTTGAGCCGGCCGTGTTGCATCGAGTAGACCGACCGGGGGAGCGGTATGCCGAGCCGCGGCCGGAAGCCGGTCTCTTCCAAGACTTCTCGCGCGGCCGCCGCAGCCCACGTCTCCCCGGGGTCGAGCTTGCCCTTGGGCCAGGACCAGTCGTCGTACTTCGGCCGATGCACCAGGGCGACCTGCAACTGGTCGTCCACGCGGCGCCAGAGCACGGCACCTGCGGCCGGGACGGTGCCGGTGTCGGTGCGGGTCGTCACCGGCGGCGCGCCTTCCGCTTGCGCTTGGCGTAGGTGACCACGAGGTCGGCCTGCAGGTCGCGCAGCGGTTGGCCGTCGGCGTCCAGGTGGTGGCGTTCCCAACGGGCGTCGCCGTGCAGGTGCCAGGAGGAGGTGTCGTCCGACATACCCTCGTCCAGCAGTGCAGCGAGCGTCGCGATGTGCTTGGGATCGGTGATCCGCACCAGCGCCTCGACGCGGCGGTCGAGGTTGCGGTGCATCATGTCGGCGCTGCCGATGTAGACGACGTCCTCCTCGCCTTCGACGACGAAGCGGAAGACGCGCGAGTGCTCCAGGAAACGGCCCAGGATGGAGCGGACCCGGATGTTCTCCGACAAGCCTTCGACGCCCGGGCGCAGGGCGCAGATGCCGCGTACCCAGATGTCGACCTGTACACCGGCCATCGAGGCGCGGTAGCAGGCGTCGATGATCTCCTCGTCGACCATCGAGTTGACCTTGATCTGCACCCGCGCCTGCTTGCCCTCGCGGGCGGCCTCGGTCACCCGCTTGATCTGGTCGAGCAGGCCCGAGCGCACCGACCGCGGCGCGACGAGCAGCCGCTTGAACTTACTGCGCGGTGCCATCCCGGACAGCTGGTTGAAGAGCCGGGACAGGTCCTCGCCGACCTCGTGGTCGCAGGTGAGCAAACCCAGGTCCTCATAGAGGCGAGCGGTTTTCGGGTTGTAGTTGCCGGTGCCGACATGGGAGTAGCGGCGCATTTCGCCGTTCTCCTCGCTCACCACGAGGCACAACTTGGCGTGGGTCTTGAGTCCGACCATGCCGTAGACGACGTGCACACCGGCGCGCTCCAGCTTGCGGGCCCAGGTGATGTTGTTCTCCTCGTCGAAGCGCGCCTTGATCTCCACCACGGCCAGCACCTGCTTGCCGGCCTCGGCGGCGTCGATCAGCGAGTCGATGATCGGCGAGTCGCCGCTGGTGCGGTAGAGCGTCTGCTTGATCGCGAGCACGTGCGGGTCGTTGGCGGCCTGCTCGATGAAGGCCTGCACCGAGGTGGAGAACGAGTCGTAGGGGTGGTGCAGGAGTATGTCGCCGGACCGCATGGCCGACATCACGTCCGACTGGGCGGAGCGCTCGACCGGTGCCAGGTCCGGGTGCGGTTTGGCAAGGAACGGCGGCCAGCGCAACTCCGAACGGTCAAGATCGGCGAGGATGTTCAGCCCACGCAGGTCCAGCGGCTCGGGCAGCCGGTAGACCTCGTCGTCCCGGACGCCGAGCTCACGGACGAGCAGGTCCATGACGTGGTCGTCCATGTCGTCGGCGACCTCGAGCCGCACCGGCGGCCCGAAGCGGCGTCGGGTGAGTTCTTTTTCCAGTGCCGTCAAAAGGTTTTCGGCGTCGTCCTCCTCGACCTCGAGGTCTTCGTTGCGGGTGACGCGGAAGGTGAAGTGCTCGCGGACCTCCATGCCCGGGAAGAGATATTGCAGGTGCTCGGCCATCACGTCCTCGATCGCGACGAAGCGAGCGTCATACAGCTTGTCCTCGTCCTCGCCCGGGGGCAGCGGCAACAGCCGGGAGAGCAGCGGCGGCACCTTGACCCGCGCGAAGTGCTCGCGTCCGGTCTTGGGGTTGATCAGCACGACCGCCAGGTTGAGCGAGAGCCCGGAGATGTAGGGGAAGGGGTGCGCGGGGTCGACGGCCAGCGGCGTCAGCACCGGGTAAATGCGGTCGCGGAAGAGCTTGTTGAGGTAAGCGCGGTCGGCCTCCGTCCACTCGTCGGGCCGCACGATGCGGATGCCGACGTCGGCCAGCGCCGGACGGACGTGCCGCTGGAACATCTTGGCGTGCACCGCCATCAGCTCGTGCGCCGCGTTGCTGATCTCGTCGAGGACCTCGCGGGGCTCGAGCCCGGAGGCAGAGCGAACCGCGAGCCCCGTCGCGATGCGTCGCTTGAGGCCGGCGACGCGGACCATGAAGAACTCGTCCAGGTTGCTCGCGAAGATGGCGAGGAAGCGGGTGCGCTCCAGCAGCGGCACCAGCGGGTCGCCGGCCAGTTGCAGCACCCGCTCGTTGAACTGCAGCCAGGAGATCTCCCGGTCCAGGAAGCGGTCGGGCGGCAGCTCGGCCGACGCGTCGGCGAGCTCGGGCGCGACCCGGATGAACTGCCCGTTCGAGCCACGAGCCCGCTGGGCGGCCCGCGTCTGCAGGCGCACCAGTGACGCGTCGCTGGCGGCGGTCTGAGTCGCCGGGTCGTCCGCAGTGCTCAGGAGGGGCTCGGATTCCATGTCCCTATGGTTGCAAACAACGCAGGCGACCGCGTCGCTAACGCCGGCCGAGTAGCTGGTCGCTCAGCTGTGACGGCTGGAGACCAGGTGCGCGTAGACGACGATGTTGTCCAGGTAATGCCCGGTGGCGCGACCGGACGCGCCGATGCAAGAGATCAGCGGATTGTCACGATGCGGCGTTTTCTTGCGCCAACGTATCAAGGCACGAGCGCACGGCAAGGGATCGCTCCTGCCACTCCCGTGGTGGCCGTACCGCCCATCCATGGTCGCGAAAATATCGCTTCAATTCTCCGCTGATGGTCGGCACGGCGAAGGCCAGGAATCCGTGCCCGCGGCCCGGGTTGTAACGCCGCACTGCTTGCACGAGACCCAGCAACGCGACCTGTTCCAGGTCCTGTTGTTCCGGGCCGCGGTGGCTGTACCGGTGAGCGATCGAGGTGGCCAATCCCAGGTGATCGAGAACCACCTGGTGACGGAGCCGGACGGCGGCGCCGCGGCTGGCGTGTTGTGCTTTACGGAGCAGTTCTTCAGCACTCGAGCTGTGCTCCGCTGACCTGCTGGTTGCTGACTGAGGCGGCATGGTCCTGCTTCCCGTAAGGAATTCGGACCGACCACCGTCTTGAGCCGGGAACGATGTTCTCAGGCTGACACCTGTCCCCAGTGGTGGCAAATGAGCGAAATCGTCAGGAGCGCCGAATTTCGCTCCCTCCCAACATCATTCACCCATCTCTATGAGATTGCTGGGAAAGCAGAAGGCGCGTGTTCCTGGAGCTTCGGTTCTGGATCTTCCTGACGCGCAGATGGGTCAAGCAGGCCGCGAGACCCATCATGCGATGTGACGCACGCCCGGGCACTCGAAGGGATACGGAGCCCGAAACTGCAGTGCTCAGAGGTGCTCCTGTATTAGCCGTGGTGGCTGGAGACCAGGTGCGCGTAGACGACGATGTTGTCCAGGTAATGCCCGGTCGCGCGATCGAACGTGCCGATGCAGGAGATCAGCCGGAGACCGGCGTGATTGATGTTGCCGTAGACGTGCGCGGTCGGGAAGCTGGCCTTCGGATATTCCTCCAGGCTGTCCACGCGGAAGACCGCGACGGTGTGGTCGGCCAGGGTGACCTGCACCTGATCGCCCGCCCGTAGCTGACCGAGCCGGAAGAAGACCGACTGCGCGTCCTTGGTGGCGTCGGTGTGGCCGACGATCACCGAAGGCCCGAGCTGCCCCGGTGCGGGCGATCCGGTGTACCAGCCCGGTGGCGCACCGGGCGTGGGTGGCGGGACCGCGATCGCTCCGTGGGAGTCGGTACCCAACGCGGCCAGGTGCGCGTCGTGAATGCCGATCGCGGGAATGCTGAGGAACGTGGGCACGGACCGGGGCAACACCGGGCCGACCACGGCGGGCGACGAGGGGGCCGCCGAGGGCGGTTTCGTGGTCTTGCCCGCGGGAGCGGCGTGGCCGGATCCGGCCGGCGCCGGCAGGTTTCCTTCGGCGGAGAGGTGCGCCGCCGAGGCCGGCGGGGTCGCGGCGTGCACCTGGCTCCGGATGCCGACGACGACCAGCACGATCGCGGCGATCACGAACAGGCCGGCCACCACGGCCGCCGAGCGGCGACCGTGGTGACCGGGTCCGGAGTTACGCATACGCAGCAGTGGGCGCCGCGCTCAGTGCTGCTTGCCGAACCGGCGACGCACCGTCAGGACGGCACCGGCACCGAGCAGCAGTCCGCCGGCTCCGTAGAACAGGCCCTGGTTCTGCAGACCGGAGGTGCCGCCACCGCCGGTCTGCACCCCACCGGACGGCATGGTGCTCATCTGGGACTTCTCCAGCGTGCCGCACAACGCAGGGGCGGTGCCGATGAGCGCCAGCTTCTTGCTCGCACCCGGCAGGGTGACGCCGAGGGAGTTCGGGGTGGTCAGGGACGCCTTGGGGGCGTTCGCCGGATTCAGTCCGTGCACGACGATGACTGCCTTGCCGTTCTTGATCGCCGACAGCGTCGCCTGGTTGATGGTGAACGTCCGCTTGTAGGTGAAGCTCGCGCCACCGGGTGCCTTGGTGACGTCGGTCGCGGTGGAGGCGTCGGTGGCTCCCTTCGTCGACAAGGTGGTGCCGATCTTGCCGTATGCCGGCTGGCCCTCCACGGTGCTGATGACGCCGTCGCCGTTGGTGTCCGCCGACTTCGTCGGGCACATGCCGCCGCCGTCGATGTGGATGTGCTGGACGTGCGGGAACGGTGCCCCGGCGAATGCGGTCGGGATCCCGAGCGCGTCCAGCGTCTTCTTGTCGGTCGGCAGCTTGTCGGCCAAGCCGGACACGGTCTCGGTCACCGTGGCCTGGTCACCGGTGATCGAGATCATGAAGTGACCCGAGGCCGCACCGGACGGGGTGTTAAGTGCGACCGCCTGGAGATTCGCCATGTAATTCCAGCTGTCCGCAGCGTGCGCGGCCGGTGCCCCCACACCCAGGGCAGCGACGCAGGCCGCTGCTGGGACGGCTGCGAGGAACAGCTTGTTCTTCGTCTGCATGATTGCTTCCTTCTCCATCGGATGTCGATAGGGCGAGCGCTCCACCGACTGGTTGGGACGTACGGAACGGCACAGGCCGTCGAGCCAACGAACGCCAGTAGTTCGATGCGGGCGCCGGATCGGATGGGACGAATTTCCCGGAACTCGATCGGCTCGCCGATGTGCTGGTCGCCCGGAGCCTCAGTGGCCGTTCCAGCAGCCGAGGACGACTGCTGCGATGTTGTAGGCGTAACCGGCGCGGCGGGCGTAGAGCCGGGACTGCGGCGACAGCCCGGATGTGTCGACGCGCATGGTGTCGTTGTCCTTCTGCAGCACGACGACGCCGCCCGCCGTGCCGAACGCGCCCGCGTTCAGCCCGACGAGTGTCTTCTCCCCGGCGACGGTCGACCGCTGCTGAGCGGTGTAGGCGGTCGCCGCCGGAGCGCTCGCCGACTCATGCACGGTCAGGACGATCGACCCGGCCGGCAGTCGGTAGGTGCAGGTGTACGTCCTGTTCCGCCAGCTCGACACCGGTTTCGGCTCCGGCGCGACCGAGAGCACCGTCGTGATGTTGTCCCGCGTCTCGTCGGTGCAGATCATCTTCGCCGCCTCCGACGGACCGGACGGGACGACGGTGTGTGCGGTCGCCGAGCTCGTCGGCTTCGGCGAGCGCGTGGATCCGGTCGCGGATGTCACCGGGTGCGGACGTGAGGATGCCGGTGCCATGCTCGCGCGCGCGGAGCAACCGGCAAGCGGCACCGCTGTGACAGCGAGCAGGACCGCGCCGATCTTCTTGATCCTCATAAGGCACATCCACTCTCGAGTTGGTGAGAGCTGTTCGTTGCCGAGCCGTGTTCGGATGTGCCCATCCGGCCCGGGAGTGGTGACGAATCCCCTGACACGATGTGGTCGCCGTTTCACCCTCCCGAGGAGTTGTCATGCTCGAGCGTGTCCTGGGTCCGTCGCTGGATTCTCGTTTCCGGCCGCTGATCGTTCTCGCGGCGGTGGTCGCGGCGGTGGCGCACCTTCCGGTCATCAAGCCGCATCTGTCCGAAGCGCCTTATATGGGAGCGCTTTTCATCGTGCTGACCGTCGGCTGTCTGGCTCTGGCTGCGACCCTGACGTTCCACGACGGGATAGTGGTCTACGCGTTGTCGATCGTCACCTGCGGGCTCGCGGTTATCGGGTATGCCGCAACCCGTGTGGTCGCGTTCCCGATGCTGGCCGACGACGTCGGCAACTGGCTGGAACCGCTCGGCGTCGTCTCGATCGCGTCCGAGCTCATCGTCGTGGCCGGTGCCTGCCTGGCCATCCGCACCAGCAGGGGAGTGCACGCGAGCACATCGCAGCTCGCCTGAGCCGATCCACTCATCCGAGCGGTTGCCTCGCCAGATAGCCGGTGGCCGAGGCAGCACGTAGGGGCGCGCAAGGCGCGGAATTCGGCAGGATACTGCTCGCCTTTCGCAGCCTTGCAATAAACGTCCAGCAGCTTCTCAGCGCGGTTAAGAATTCGCCATGCACCCACGACTCCTGCACTGTGCGCCCCCGAGAATGCTCCTCGTCACCGGAGCGACCGCCACCCTCGTGCTCGCCTCGGCCTCCGCGGCATTCGCCGCCGACATCGACACCACCGCCACGCTCGGTACCTCCGCGAGCACCCCGTCAGTCGTCTCCATCGGCGACAACCCGTTCACCGTCTCCGTCAGCGCCACCGGCACCCTCGCGACCAAACTGACCGGCACAGCGACCGTCACCACGAAGTACTTCATGGCCGGCGACGGCACGATTACCCCGTCGTCCGATCCGGCCGACCAGCAGACCCTGAACTTCACGCCGGGCACCAACTACACCCAGTGCTCCCCGACCGATCCACCGAAAGGCTGTTCGACCAGTCCCTTCGTGGTGTCTGCCGACCTGGTGGTCGCCGCCGGCACACCAGGCGGCGCGACGGGCACCCTCACGGTCGCGACCACCGGCAGCCAGGGACTGACGAGCGACAGCACGCCGGCCGCGGGATTCGTCAAGGTGGCGGACAGCAATCACGCGCCGTCCATGCCGGGCGCGCCAGCACTCGCGTCGTCGTCGACGACGCCGAACAACACCGGTGGCTTCACGGTCGCGTGGGGCGCTGCGACGGACCAGGACGCGGGCGACACCGTGACCTACACCCTGCAGAAGCGGGACGCGGACGACGCGGACTGGACGGACGTCGCGACCGGCCTCACCACGAACTCCTACACGTTCACCGGCGAGGCCGAGGGCACCTGGCGCTACCAGGTGCAGGCGGTCGACAACCACGGCGCGAGCAGTGCCTTCGCGCCTGACGACGCCCCGATCGTCGTCGTCGACCAGAGTGCGCCGAGCGCACCGACCGCGTCGACAGCGGCGCCGGCATACGCCGACGCCAACGGCGGTCAGTGGTTCAAGGACAGCGCGACCGTCACGTTCGCCTCGGCAGGCGACCCCAATCTGCGCGACGGCAGCGACGGCAGCGGAGTGGCCTCGGTCACCGGCCCGCAGACCTTCAGCCAGACCGGTCCGTTCACGGCGACCGGAACCGCGACCGACAACGCGACGAACGTCTCCGCCGAGACCACTCTGGGCGGTTTCGTGGACGCGACTGCCCCGGTTGTGCAGGCCACCTGTCCGACGGATGTCGTGCTGCACGCGAACGCCGCGGCGTCGTGGACCGCGTCCGACGAGGGCTCCGGTCTCGCCACGGCGGCGTCCGGTTCGGTCCCGCTCGACACCTCGACGGTCGGGGACCACACGGTGGCCGTCCCGGCCGGGACCGCGGTCGACAACGTCGGCCACGTCAGTGACGCAGCAGAATGCCACTACCACGTCGGCTACGCCTTCGGTGGCTTCCTGCAGCCGATCAACGACACCGCGCACTTCGTCGGCGAGACCACGAGCGTCTTCAAGGCGGGTTCCACCATTCCGGTGAAGTTCCAGCTGTTCGACGCCAACGGCGTTCCGGTCCAGGCGTCGGCTCCGCCGAGCTGGCTGAGCCCGGTCAAGGGATCGACGCTTCCCTCCACCGTCACGGTCGACGAGACGGTCTACGCAGCCACCGCATCGTCCGGCTCGGTGTTCAAGTGGGACGCGACCGGCCAGCAGTACATCTACAACTACAAGACGGACAAGAGCCAGACCGGCAGCTACTGGCGGATCGGTGTCACCCTCGATGACGGCAACACCTACTTCGTCAGCATCGCGCTGAAGTAGCGGATAGCGCCTCGACCGCGGGTCTCCCGCGGGCAGGTGAGGACAAGCTGTGCGGGCCGGAATCCTCCGGCCCGCACAGCTTCTCGCGTTCGGCGCCGGTGATCACGCCGTTCCTGTTCCTTCTGCGTCCGCGCACCACGGCGCGCCCGGTCAACAGCCTGGCGCACCGACGCCGCGGTCTCGGGGAGAATGTGGCGGATGCGGTGAAACGCCGCGAGGCAGATCCCCGTCGTGACGCGATCCGCCGGCTGACCCATCCGAGTCGGCGGCAGTGACGAATAGTCAGCTGTAATGCCGTCCAGCCAGCAGGGAGTGACCATGCCGAGGTGCCAGCGCCTGGCCCGCCATGGCCGTGGCTGCGAGCCGGGTCGGAGCGGACATGCACGCCGTTCCTGACGATCGATCGGCTCGCGTGGGTCAGCAGGAGGCCGACACGCTGACCGCCATACTCACCGCCTGCGCACGAGGTGACGAAGCGCAGTTCGCTCAGTTGTATGACGCCACCGCGCCACGCATTTTCGGGCTGGTCCGCAAGGTCGTCCGTGACCCGGCGCAGGCCGAAGAGGTCACCCAGGAGGTCTACCTGCAGATCTGGCGCCAGTGCGCACGATTCGACCCGAATGCGGGCAGCGCACTCAGCTGGATGATGACCATCGCGCACCGTCGAGCGGTCGACCGGGTTCGCTCCGCACAGGCGCAGACCGACCGGGAGACGGCATACGACACGGGGCAACAGACGATTCCCTACGACACGACAGCCGAGAGCGCGCACCGCGAACTGGACGCCGAGCGAGTGCGCAAGGCGCTGGGCAAGTTGACGCCCGCACAGCGCTCGGCCATCGACCTCGCCTACTTCGGCGGCTACACCCACCGTGAGGTCGCCGCCCTGCTGAATCTGCCGATGGGCACAGCCAAGACCCGCATCCGCGACGGCTTGATCCGGTTGCGTGACACGATGGGAGTGGAGCAATGAACGACGACATCCACGCCCTCATCGGCGCATACGCCCTCGACGCGCTGACGGACGTCGAACGCGCCGAATTCGAGCAACATCTGCTGGCCTGCGCGGAATGCCGCACCGAGCTCGCCGGCCTGCGAGAGGCCACCGCGGAACTCGGTGGCTCGGTGCCGACGATGCCCCCGCCGGCCCTGCGCGATGCCGTGCTGAGCGGGATCACGTCGATTCGCCCGCTCCCACCGCTGGTCGACGCCGAGCCGACGCACCGGGCAGAGCCTGCCGCCCACGGCAACGCGGTGACCGACGTTCGCGACCGACGGTCGATGTGGCGCTGGCTCGCCGCAGCGGCGGCAGTGGCCGCGATTGTGATTGGCGGACTCGCCTGGCACCCGTGGACCGGATCTCAGCCGACGGTCTCCGCCGTGCAGCAGGTGCTGCGAGCACCCGACGCGCACCACTACGTCAAGCATGTGGAGGGGGCGACCGCAACGGTCGTCTACTCGCCGAAACTCGGCAAGTCGGTGCTGGAGAGCCGTCACATGCCGGCCGCTCCCACCGGCCATACTTATCAGCTCTGGTACCTGACTGCCGCCGGCAAGGCCACCAGTGCGGGCCTGTTCACGCCGTCATCGGACGGGTCGGGCCGGGTGTTGCTCACCGGCGACGCCGATCGGGCTGCGCTTGTCGGGATCACCGTCGAGCCGGCCGGCGGGTCACCTCAGCCGACCACCAAACCGCTCATGGTCGTTCAGCTCGCCACCTGAGTCAGCGCCGCGGCTGGCTCGGTCGCTGGTAGGTCACGGAGCGGGCGTCGCGGCGGCATACATGACATCCACGCTCTCCCGGGTGAACCCGAGCCTGCTGTAGGTAGCCACCGCAGCGGTGTTGTCTCCTTCGACATACAACTCGATGCGTATGACGCCCCGCGCCTTGAGGTGTGCCAGCCCGAGGGCGGTGACGATTTTGCCAAGGCCACGTCCTTGATGGCCCGGGTCGACCGCGACGACGTAGACCTCACCTACGTCCGGTGATTCGGGCTCGATCTTGGTCCAGTGCGACGCGGCGAGTTCGCCGGTGGCGTCATCGAAGACAAGAATCAGCCCTGCCGGATCCCACCAGGGCTCTGCCATCCGCTCGTCGAGGTCGGCGCGGGTCATCCTGCCCTGCTCAGGGTGGTAGTCGAACGCTCGCCGGTTGACGTCCAGCCACGCGTCCTCGTCGCCGGGCCGGAAGGCTCGCGCGGTGAAACCACCTGGAACCTTTGACGATTCGATCGCTGGTTCGGCGTCGACGTCACGGCTCATCTTCCACAGGTTGCGCACGATCGTCATACCGGCAGTCGCCGCCAACGCCTGCGCGGCCGGGAGATCGCCATGTGCCCAGAAGCGCGCGTCCACCCGCTGCTCGAGGATCTCCTGCACCAGCCGGCTACCGAGCCCGTGCCGTCGGCACTCCGGGTCGACCACCAGTTCCACCGCGCCGTCGTCGGCGACATACGCACCGGCGGTGACGGCCTGGTCCACCGTGATGACGTGTTGCGGTGCAGTGTGCCGCAGCGCCAGACGGGTCTGCTCGGAGAACGGGTCGACGCCGTCGTAGGACGCAGCGCGGTCGGCGATGGCGAGAAGTTCCTCAGCGGCGGTCACCCCGCCATCATGCATCGCCGCCCGGTCGCGAGTGCAGCGGGTGCGGAATCGCTACTGGATCGAAAGCGAGGCCTCGTCGGTCAAGCCGAACGCGGCCCACACCGCGAGCGTATCCTCGACGGACAGATTGAGTCCGGTCGTGTTGGCGCGGGCAATCACCGTGCGTACGAAGGCATTTGCCACTTCATCGGCTTCGGGCGGCGGCTGGCGGTAGAGCGGGCACCCGCCTGTGGAAGCACCGCGGATGACCGTCCCGACGATCTGCCGGCTCACCTCCACTCCGCTGGACGCCAGCTGATCCTGTGACCAGCGCGTGGCTTCGCTGATGGAGAACTCATGCGACCCCGCGAAGGTGGCGAGCATCTCGTAGACGCTGCGCCAGGCTTCCGGCGCCAAGGTAGGGAGCTTCAGTGCGCGCTCCACGCGCTCGACCACCTCCGCCCGCTCCACGGCGACCTCCTTGGGCATCGCGCGTCCGGGACTCGCCTCGGTGATTTGCGGCCGCAGCAGACCAAGGAGTTCGTCACCGGTGATCAACTGGTCGGCGCTCGCGCCCACCGCCTCGGCGGAGGCCGAAGGGGAGACGACCGTGACCTGCCGGTCCAGGGCGCGCAACCGGAAGATCAGTGGCGTAATGTCGGAATCACCTGACAAAAGGACGAATTCGTCATAGCGCGGCTCTACCTGCAGGGCGTCCAGCGCGTCGATGACGATGCGGATGTCGGCGGCATTCGTCGTGTCCGAAACAGGGAGGCAGTCAATGACTTCGAACCCGGCGCTCGTGAGCTGGCGACGGAACGTCGAAGAGCGCTGCCGAGCCGAGGCGTTCTTCGGATCCCCGACCGATCCTCCGGGGCTCAGGTAACAGCGCAGCACCGACCATCTGCGGGACGGTTGGTCGGCGGAGCCGGCACTGAGCTGGTCGAGCCACATCCCTGGCTCCTCGGCAAACCGCAGCGCCGCCTTTGCATCGAGTTGGAGCAGACCGGCAAAGACGCTGTCGAAGTCGAGGAACAGCG
This sequence comes from Flexivirga sp. YIM B11880, assembly GCF_058148645.1. Taxonomy (NCBI): domain Bacteria; kingdom Bacillati; phylum Actinomycetota; class Actinomycetes; order Micrococcales; family Dermacoccaceae; genus Flexivirga; species Flexivirga sp. YIM B11880. Next base: position 19,954 of record NZ_JBMAMH010000004.1, on the reverse strand, counting down.
CGCTGCGCACTGACGTCATGGAGGGTCACACCTTCGGCGTTGCTCGTGGAATCGTCCGCTTGAGAACGTCGGTCACAGCTGTGTTCGTTCGGCGGACATCGTCAGAGGTGACCGTTTGCCTGGTGTCATCTTCCCTAACACGTTGGCGCATGCGAGGCAATGCGAACAACACTGACAACGCGGCGACGCCGAAGACGGGGGTTGCGCAGATCATCGCGACCGGTAGCGTCCAGCGTTTGTCCTTCAGAGCGCCCCATACGACGAGAGCCAAACTCAGTGGCAGACGGACCATCAACGGCGGTGCGATAGGGGACCCGACGATCCCGCGTGCCCCGCCGCCATGCAGGGTCAGAAAGTGCAGCCAGTCCGTCCACGCATGCGGAGCAGCGTAGAAGCTGAGAAGTGTCACAACACCCGTTGCCAACAGTGACAGCACGAGGTTGCGCCATTCCCGCCGAGCCACGAACCACGCGGGGCCGAGGCATGGTGTCACCTTGGTCAGCGCGACAAACGCCCAGCTTGTGGGGTAACGGAACCCCAAGACGGCGACGAGCGCGAAAATGAGGTAGACATTGCCTGCCATCACTTCGTTTAGCCCCGCGAGGCCCAACGGTATTGCTAGTCGAAGAGATAGTGGCTTGAGCAACCACGCGAGGACTCCCAGCAGAATCAGTGTGTAGATGGTCGCAAATGCTGGCCACGGCAACTGCGCGAGCGGCCAGATCAGTTGTGCGAACGCAGGGCTGTAGAGATAAGCGTCAGGAGCGCCAGGTGCGGACCTGTAAAGGTTCTGCCGCCAGGCGTGCCAGTAGGCATGGGAGTCAAAGCCATAGCGGAAGACCACAATCACAGTTAGTGCCTGCGCCAGACTCGCGAACGCAATGATCCACGGAAGGTCCTTCTCGAGGCGATGTCGGACGTCGATCTGCCGGCCCCCGCGAACCGCCCCAAGGCCGACTTCGGTCGTCTGCGGACGCCGTGATCCTTTCCCAGCCGTCACGGCGTCGCCTCCTTGGACGCTGAGGTCAGGGCGGATTCCGAACATCCGCCTCCGACCGAGATGTCGATCGGCCTCGACGCGGCACCGCTAGGTGGCACATCATCTGCCGACTGTCGTTGCCGTCGAATCCGCAGCCGTCCCACGGTTGCTACGGACAGTGACCAGTCGTCTGACATCAAGCGGAGCGTCAGGGTCAAGGGCACGAGGATCACCCACTCTGCGGATAATCCAGAGATGGGCCACGGCATGGTCCGCAGGAACGAGAGCAGCGGGCCCAACCATACGGCGATGAAGCCTGCCGCCACGGCCATACGGATCGCCGGGCTCGGCCGGTGACGAACGAGCGTCGCAATCGCGGGAAGCACGAGCACCAGGTCGTAGACCATCGCGTGTGGGGCTGCCAAGACGGTGATGAAAGCCGCGGTCGACATAGCCATCCACTGTGGCGGCTGGCGGCGGAGAAGCCACAGTATCCAGGAGGTGAGTAGGACGAGGCCGGCTACGAGCCCGAGAACGGATGCGGCAGGTGCGGCGCCACCCGGCGCAATAGCGATGGTGAACCCCTGAAGGGAGGCGGATTTGTATGCCTGTCCGAAGGTGACCTGGTTGGTGAAGGTGGGCGACGAGATTGCCTGGAGCCAATCGATCCAGCTGGCCACGCCGAGAACAAGAAGCGAGGACAGGGAGACCCCGACTGCTCCCAGGACAAGCCCCCCGAGCATTCGGATGCCGCCGTAGAGAACGACGAAAACGATGGCGGCGAGCATCATTTGCGGCTTGACCAGCAGCGCAACCGACAGCGCGAACCCTGCTGCCCAAGGTTGCCGCCCCAACCAAAGGCGCCAGGCCACCACACCAGCGAGCAGAATCAGCCACGAGTCCTGACCCGCACCGAGCAGCTCGAGGGTGGATTGGCTCGCAATGACGATGAGCACCACTGACCAGTACGGTCCGCAGCGGGCGGGCCAGTATGGGCGCAACAGCTTGGTGATGACTATCAGCCCGATGACGGAGACGCTCAGCCACAGCAACGCGGCCACCGTGTACGGCAGCGCGCCGAGAGGTGCGAAGAGCGCTGCGACCGGCGGGGGAGACACGAACCACGACAGCGCATGTCTCCCCCCCGCGCCCTGGATCACAGATTGGGCGGCCGGGCTGTAGAGGTCAGCGCTTTCCCCGTGCACCACCATGGCGCCGGCGGTCCAGCGAGCGCGGAAATCAGGCAACATGTTGTTCGGAGCGCTGACTACTCGGACTGCCCAGACCAGCACGAACATTCCGATGAGGATGCTCGGGTAGACCCGAAGTCGCTCCTTGGTCAGAAGCGCGTCCAGTCTTTCGACGACCTTGGTCGCGCGTGAGGTCTTCATGTGTGCACCCCACGTGTCTGCGCGCTCGGTGCCGGACGCTGGAAGACGAGTAGGTCCGAAACGACAGCAACCTGCCTCCAGCCGGCGGAGCGAACTGCACCAGCGAGATGGTCGTCGACGACCACGAGGCCGATCGAGGGAGCCGGCGGGATCGCCCCGTGATCCATGAACGCGAGGAATTCGCGCTGGACCTTGCGTGGGAAGGCGTCGATCGGATTGCCGGCCCACACCCGGATTCCGGCCTGCGCGAAGGTCTCATCAACCGGGTTGATTGCGAGCACCGCGCGACCTGCTGCCAGCTTGCGGACCGTCGACACTGCGTTGGCGCCGCGTGCGTCGAGCGCCGATCCGCGGCTTGCCAACTGCCAGCCCACTCCGAGGAACAGCAGAACAAGAGCTGCCACAGCTGGGCGCCAGGAAAACCGTTCTGCTTCCTTTGTGTCCGCGCGACCACGAGCTGCCAGCGGAAGTAGGAACAACATCAACCAGATGCCGTTGCGTGCCGCCGTCAAGGTTGCGAAGGTCATCCCAAGAATGGCGACGATTTCCCATCGCTGAGGGCGACTGCTAGTCCACATGACGATCATTGCAATTGCGGCGAGCGCCATCAGGACGTCGAGCGGCTGGTGCAGGCTCGGTCGCGCCCACATGCCGGCATGTTGTCGTGCCGCTTCATTGCTCAGCACACCCCGGTAGTAGTCGATGGTGCGCCAGCCGGCGCTCGTCGCGAGCAGGACGGCCGCGAGGGCGGACCCGCTGATCAGGACTCGGCGGCGCAATGGGCCTTCGCAGCAGACCAGGTGCACGGCAAGCAAGGCGCAGCCGACGAGCACCCCGCCGTGCAGGTTGCCCCACACGCCGAGCAGGGGCACGGCGAGCCAGAGCTGCCGTGACGGCCGATCGGCGTTGCGTAGCAAAAGCACCAGCAGTGCGGCATACGGCAGCAGGCTGAGTGATGGCATCCGAGCGATGGCGAGCGTAGCGGCACCGCCGACCACCGTGAGCGTCAGCGAGAGACTCATTCGAGCCTCACGATGATGTGCGCTGAGACTGTGCGCGGCCAGGATCCCCAGGGTGGCCGCCACCAGCGTGAGGTGCAGGGCGACCAGGGCTGAGGGACCCAACCGGTGAACGACGGACAGCACGACCTCACCAAGTGCCATCGGGTTGGCCCAGTCACCGGACGGTGCGGCGGCGAACGGCACCGAGTGAGGTATGCCGAGCCCACCGCGAATGCGATCGCCCATGGCCACACCCCAGAGCAGATCGGCGCCCTGCGTCGTCACCGCTGAAAGCAGGACAGTGAGCCCTGCCAGCACGAACCAGGGTAGGCCGGGGAAATGCCAGTTGCGAGCAGCGGGTGCGCCGTACTCCCGGGGCCCGCTTTCGACAGGGTGCCGCGGTGCCGACTCCTCGGGGCTCGTGGTTGTCTCAGTGGCCGGCATGCGAGAACATCTCGGCAATTCGAATGCCACCAGGTCCGACGACCACCACCATGAGCGCGGGGAAGAGACACAGAATCAACGGGAAGAGGATCTTCACGGTGACCTTCTGAGCTTGAGCTTCCGCCCGCTGGCGGCGTGCCAATCGCATGGCGGCGGTCTGCTCCCGCAGCACCGAAGCGAGCGGGATGCCAAGCTTGTCGGCCTGCGCGATGGCCGTCACGAAACTCTTGACCTCTGCCAGGTTCACCCGGTCACCAAGGCCTCGGAACGCCTCGCTGCGTGAGGTCCCGATCTGAATTTCGGCCGTCATCCTGGCGAGTTCGCCCGCGATGGGTCCCTTGACGTTGCGCGCAACTTCCTGCAGAGCTGCGTCGAACCCCTGCCCGGCCTCGACACAGATGGTCAACATGTCGAGCATCTCGGCCAGGCCACGCAGGACCTGTTCCTGCCGGCGCAGCGCCGCGTTGTAGAGCAGCATGTCGGGCAGAAAGAAGAGGAGGACGCCGAGCAGCAGCCCGAAGACGACACCCCGCAGGGTGAAACCGTCACCGAGCAACAACCCCAGCACTCCACCGGCGAGCGCGCAGAGGCCTTTGGCGCCCAACAACCGCTCCACGGTCCATGGCGCCGGGTGCCCGGCTCGGTCCAGGTTTCGCGCAAGGCGCACGCTGACCGACGCTGGCGTGATTCTGCCGGTGATATGAGCCGTCAACTCGAGCATTCGGTCGACGAGATTCTCGGTCTCCGAGCCGGCGTTCGTTGCGCGGCCCTGGGGTGCACCGGCGATGAGCGCGAGCGACTTCGCCACCGTTTGGGCATTGTCCGATGAGCGGAGGAGCAGGACAACGGCGAGCGCGATGGCGAGCGCGATGAGGCCGGCTCCGGCGTATGCAACTGTCATCTCACACCTCGATCTGCACGGTCTTGCGCATCCAGATGGTGCCGATGCCCATCAGCACGCAGGTGCCGATGAGCATCACTACTCCAGCGCCAGTCGTCCACAACAACTTGATGTAGTCGTAGTTGACGAGGGTCATGTAGAGGAAGAGACAGATGGGTAGCGCGATGAGGATCGCCGCTGACAGGCGTCCCTCAGCGGACAACGCCGCCACTTGGCCGCGCAGCGCCTCACGCTCGCGCAGCGTGTGCCCGGTGGTGTCGAGTGTCTCTGCGAGGTTGCCGCCGACCTGTCGCTGGATCCGGATCGCCATCACCGCCATGTGCAGCGATTCGGTACCCATCCGGGTCGACACCTCGTCGAGCGCGTCGGAGAGGTCGGATCCGATTTGAACCTGCGCCAGCGCCCGCGAGAGTTCCTTGCCCGCCGGCTCCGCGGCATCGCGGGTCACTGCCTCCAACGCCTGCGGCAGTCCGAAGCCACTGCGCAAACTGGTTGCGACGAGCGTGAGCACCTGGGGCAATTGCTTCTCGAACGCCGCGGTCCGCCGGGATGCCTTGAAGCGCAAGACGGCTGCTGGCAGCGCGAAACCGATGACGGCGCCGAGGACGAGACCGACTAGCGCGGCATCACCAAGGAGAGCGGCACCGACGAACGCGAGGATCAGGATCGCCAGCACCCGAAGGACGAGCCATTCGCCGGCGCGGAGGGGAAGGTCGGCACGCTGGATCAATTGGATGGTTTTGGACTCCACGCCACGTTTGTTCATGACGCGCTCGCCGATGCCGACCAGCGTCTCGCGGAGAGCGGACGGGCCGCGCTCCTGCACGGCCTTGCCGCGGTGAGAAGCGGCCTCCAGATAGGACTGGATGGTCGCGATGCGTCGCTCTCGCTGCGAGGTTTGCGACGGCGTCACCAGCATGTAGGTGAAGAGGAAGAGGCCCAACGCGAGCAGAGTCCCGCCGACCCACAGCGTCCAGGACGTGACGTCCGTTGTGTGTACTGAAGCGACCGGACTTGGTTTCGGCGCCGGCGCCGCAGGCGTGGCTGCTGGCGAAGCGCTGCCCCGCGGGCGTGACCCGAAGTCGATTTGCTGCGAGATTGCAAAAGGCCGTCCTGCGGCGGTTCCGCTGATGGCCAGTCGATGGCTGCCCTCGAGGGCCGTCGAGGGCCGAAGGGTGAACTGCGCCTGGGAGTTGAGGGCTTGGGCCGACGCCCGGAATGCAGCGGCCACCCCCGCACTGTCGTTGGCCAATACGTCCGATCCACCCCCTGCCGCCGCAAATCTGGCAAGAGCGCGCTCCGCGCCGTTGTCGCGGTTCTTGAAGCGGACGACGTCCACTCGGATGCCCAGTGCGTGCAGTGCTGCGGCATCGGCCGCCAGGTCTTGCGCGGCTCGCTTGCTCTCCGTGTCCGCCCCGTCGCTCAGCAGCACGATGCTGCGGTCTCCTCCCGTGCCGAGCACCCGGATCGTTTTCTGCACCGCGGCATACAGCGAAGTGTTGCCGCCCGGACGCAGAGCATCGACCGCCTTCTGCACGGCACCGCGGTCCGTGGTCGGCTGCAGCACGACGTCGGGCGTGGACGCGAAGCGCAGAACGCCGATCCGCACGTCGGAGGGCACTTCCTTCAGATAGACGGCGGTTGCCTGACGCACGGTCTGCATGCCGCTGCTACCCATGGAGCCGCTGGTGTCGATCACCAGCAGGGCGGTGCGCCGTAGGTGCGTCGTGCCCTCGACGGCGAGGGGCACCGGCTTGCCGTCGACCGTGGCGGTCACCGACCGCGGGTCGGGCTGCACGACTTGTTGCGCCCGAAAGGTCAGTACGCCCTGATAGCTGTCGTTCACCGGCTTCAGGTCACCGATCGTCACGGTCGGAGTGCTGTCCGCGCGGGATGGGGCGATCCAGCCGATCGTTGCTCCGACGGTGAGCAGCGTGACCAGTAGCACCCGCCACAGATTCTTCACGACGCGACCGGCGCGAAGAACATGACTGGTACCTCGATGCCATGATCTGCCAGCTGCTCGACCAATTTCGGGCGTATCCCCGTCGGCACGAGTCGCCCACGAAAGCGGCCCATTTCATCGCGGCCGGCGGAATAGTCGAAGGTGAAGAGGTCCTGCAACGTGATGATGCCGGACTCCATGCCGACGACTTCGGTGACTGCCACGATGCGGCGGCTGCCGTCCTTGAGTCGGGTCTGTTGCACGATGAGGTCGACCGCACTGGAGACCTGCTCCCGGATGGCGCGGACCGGCAGGTCGACGCCCGCCATCAACACCATCGTCTCCATACGGGAGAGCGAGTCGCGCGGGGTGTTGGCGTGGACGGTGGTCAGCGATCCGTCATGGCCGGTGTTCATTGCCTGGAGCATGTCCAGCGCTGCGCCGTCGCGCACCTCGCCGACGATGATGCGATCAGGCCGCATACGCAGCGAGTTGCGGACCAATTCGCGGATCGCGACCTGGCCTCTGCCCTCGATGTTGGGTGGTCTCGCCTCCATCCGCAGCACGTGGTCCTGGTGCAACTGCAGCTCCGCGGCATCCTCGATGGTGACGATCCGCTCGTCCTCGGGCACGAACCCACTCAGGACGTTGAGCGTGGTGGTCTTGCCGGAACCGGTACCCCCGGAGATGACGATATTGCGGCGGCCGAGAACACACATGCGCAGGAAGTCTCGGACCGTCTCGGTCATGGTGCCGAAGCCGATCAGGTCCCTGTCGGTGAACGGGTCCGCGGCGAACTTGCGGATCGTCAGGATCGAACCGTCCAGCGCGATCGGCGCGACGACGGCGTTCACACGGGAGCCGTCGGGCAGCCGCGCGTCGACCATGGGACTGGACTCGTCGACCCGACGGCCGACGCGGGCGACGATCTTGTCGATGGTCCGGCGCAGGTGTGCGTCGTCGCCGAAGCTCGCGTCGGTCGACTGGATCTTGCCGTTGCGCTCGACGTAGATGTCCGACGGCCCGTTGACCATGATCTCGGTGATGTCCGGGTCGCGGAGGTACGGCTCGAGCGGCCCGTGCCCGAGGATGTCGTCCGAGATGTCCTGTGCAATGCGAGTCCGGTCGGCGTGCGACAGCGGGGTCTGTTCGGCGTCGATGACCGTCTGCAGCATCGTCCGCACCTGGACCGCGAGCTCGGCTTCGGGCAGGTTCGGGTCGTAGAGCCGCGGGCCGAGTTGCTCCACCAGCGCCTGGTGGACGCGGTCCTTCACCGGGGCGAAGGCGTCTCGGGCACGGCGGTGTTTTGCGCCGGCAACCGGCGCCGGAACAGGCGGCGCACCGCCCTGCGCCTGCCTCGCTAGGTCGATGCGGGCTGCGAGATTGGTCATTTGTTCCTCCTCAGCCGGTGACTGCGGCGGCCGCTGGCGCGTGTGGCGCCTTCGCCGAAGTGCGGCCGCACCTTGTAGTCGATGAACTCCCGCAGCGCCGCCGCGAACGAATCCTTCGCATCGTCGACCGCGAGTACCACGCCGCGGTTGGCGGCCGCCGGCACACTCAGCGTGTTGGGCAGTCCCACGCTGACCGGGTAGTCCAGCGCGGCCTCGACGTCCTTGGCCGAGAGGCCGACCTTCAGGTCAGCTCGATTGAGAACCAACAGCCGGTTCTGTTGGGGTGCGCCGAGCACATCCAGGGTGTTGATCGCGAGCCGCAGGTTCTTGATCGCCGGGATGTCGAGAGTCGACACCAGCACGAGCAGATCGCTCAGGTCGAAGGCGCCCAGCACGTGCTCCGGCATCGACGGCGGCATGTCGAGGACGACGTAGTCGTACTGCGTCCGCGCGATGCGAATCAGCTCGCTCACCAGGTCCGCGGGCACGCGGTCGGCATCTGCCGGGTCATGCGGGGCAACCAGGACATCCACGCCTGTCGGCTCGTGCGTCTCGACAACGGAGCGAAGCCCTTGGGCGTCGAGATGACCGGTCATGGCGACGAGATCCATGATCGACGTTGTCGGTGGCAGTTGAAGGCAGATGCCGACATCTCCGAACATGAGGTCCAGGTCGACCAGCAATGTCTTTGCGCCCGAAGTTCCCAGGTAGGCAGCCGTGTTGACCGCGATGGTCGTCTTGCCGACGCCTCCCTTCGCGGAGAAGACGGTGACGACATGCCCCGCAGCGCTCCGCTCGCCCGCCACAGCGCCGAGTTGCGAGCTCAGCGACTCACTCCGCCGGACGGCCTCGACGAGCGCGCCCTGGTCATCGACCTGGACCACATCGCGCACCCCACTGCGCAGGGCTTGCGCGAGAACGGCCACCTCGAGGCGATGGCGCAACAACACGACCCCCGCGCCAGGGCTTTCCACCCGCAGCTGTTCGGCGAGCTCGTAAGCGCTCTCGACGGGGACTTCCGGTCCGATCACCACCAAGTGGTGACCGTTTGCGTTGATCTCACGCGGAACGGCCGCCGAGTGCGCGACCACGGTGACGTCATCTCCGAGCGCGATCCGGAAGGTGTCGAGTGCTCCCGGGGCGGAATCCAACAGGATGGTCATCAGGACCCCGCTCCGACTGATCCATGCATGAGCGACCTGCCGCCGAAGGTGTTGCCGTCATCCGTCTCACCCTGGGGGTTGACCTTGGTGCCGGAGCCGAGCAGGCCGGCGTAGAGGGTGTAGACGCTCGTTGCGTGCACCAGTCTTGTCGAGTCCGCCGGGCGCACCGCGACGGTGACCAGGTAGGCAGAGTCGTTCGTGCTCGAGGTGGTGCTCGAATTGCCTTTGCCCGACGAAGTGCTGTTGTCGCTCGGGTTCTGCAGTGGAGTGCTGCCGAAGGCGATGACTTCGGCGTCGGGCAGTAGGACGTTGGTCCCGGTGAAGTTGAGGCCGTTGAAATTCTTGTCGGCGTCGCTCGTGCCGAGGGACTTGATGCCGTGCGTCGCGAAGATCGCGATGTGTGAGCCGGGCGTGATGAAGTTGGCGACTCGCCCGGGGGCGGTGAGCTGCACCGAGATCGCGACCATCCCGTCCGGCACCCCGATGGCCTGTTCGCCCACGGGCTTGGTGCCGAAGCGGGCGGTCATCACGAACTCACCGGGTTGGATGTCGGTTGTTGCGATCAAACCGCTGTTGGTCGCATCGACCGTGGTCAACGCGCCGGCTGGCCGGCCGCTGGCCGTCACCTTCGTGACGGCGATCAGGCCCTGAGTCTTTGCCTGCTCCAACGAGGTGCCGGCCGGAACGAGCTTCTTGACGATGAAGGCAGTCACCGGATGCTGTGATTCGACCGCCCGTGCGTCTGCGCCGTGCACGTAGCTGAAGACGAGCCCGAAGCCGACGACGGCCAAGACGAGCGCGAGGACGACCGCGGTGACTCTGCGTTTCATGGGTAGGCGCTTTCTGTTTCAGCCGGCGGGAACGACGACGTGATTGCCCAGGTCGTTGCCCGAGGGGTCGATGGTGCCGTTGGGGATCTTTTGGAGGGAGGTGGTGAACCAGCCCCAGAGGTACGTCGTCGAGCCGTTGCACGTGCCGGTGCAGACCGAGCTGGGTTCGGTGTACACGGAGGTGGTCTTGCCGGGGTTGACCGCCGGGATGTTGTCCCAGCCGGCCAGGTAGAACGAGGCGATACCGGCGATGTGGTATTGGCCGTTGGAACCGGTTCCGATGAATTGGTCGAAGATCGGGATCGAAACGACCGTGCCGAGGTAGTTCTGCAAGATGTTCGGGCAGCCGTTCTTCGGGACGGAGGCGCCGGTGTCGCTGTAGATCCAGCCGTTGGAAGGGATCGAGACAACACAGGTGGAGCCCGGAGTGAGGTAGGCGAAGCCACCGTTCGGGAGCGCGGAGCACGTGTTGGAGGAAGTGGCGTGGGAGAAGATGCCGACGGTGTAGGCCTGCACATTGGCCGGCACGGCCGGCGCTGGCGTGCTGAGGCTCGGTCCGGGCGTGTATGGCGGGGCGGGCGCGTATTTCGTCCCGGAAGCCGTCGCGTTGGTCCAGTCGCACATGCCCATGGTGAGCGGGAATGTGGATCCCGTGCTCCCGGCCGGCCCCCAGGCCGTGCGCGAGCAGGTTCGCGACGTGGATCCCTTCCCTGCGCCGCTGAGCAGCTGGGCGAAGTGGAACGGCAGCACGTTGGTGCCGTCCTTCATGAGTGTCTGGGTGGTCACCTCGACATACGACACCTTGCTCGGGTCGACGCTGAGCGGCCAGGGTTGGCAGGTGCTCAGATTCGTGGCCGACGCCGTTGCCGGGCTGTTGGGGCACGGCAGCAAGCTGGTCGCACCTTTGTAGTTCGCGATGCAGGTCCGGTTGTCCGTGAGGACGCTCATCGACTGGTCCGTCACGTTGGCGTTCCGCTGTGCCAAGGTCGTGAGCGCGGACGTGACGCCGCACGGTTGTCCCGTCGAGGGCTGCGCGCAGGCCGCTGCGAGTGCGAGTGATGTCGCATCGGCACCGTTCTGCAGTTCGGCCCGGTTGTAGGTGACGTTGCCGAGGTCGACCGTGAGGGCGAGCATCCCGATGGCGACGAACATCACCAGCGTCGCGGTGAGGACCGCAATGGCGCCGCGTTCACCGTCCGGCCGGCGGCCGGCGAGTAGTCGAATCAGCCGCCGCATTGCATTGTCGCCTTCCCGGAAAGGCTCGTCGGGAGTGTGTTGCTCGCCCCTGGAATGAGGCTCAGTGCGGGGCCCAACAGCTCCCACTGGAACTTCGCCTTCGTGACCGTGACGGTGACGGATGACGGAGTCGGTCCCGGTGATGCCGGGCACGGGCTGGTCACGGTGACGGTCAACGTGGAGTCATTACCTGCGGCCGTGATCGCGCGGGCGGAGGTGTTTGCGGCGGTGCCGGAATACATCGCCGACCGGGCGCCCTCGCGAGCCGCATTGGTCAACATGACCTCGGTGTAGAAGGCACGGCCGAAATCGACCATGCCGCCGACGAGGAGCAGGAAGAGCGGCAGCACGAGCGCGAACTCGACGAGCGATGCACCGCGTTCACGGTGTGCGGCGGGCCGGGCAGCTCGCATGGCGCCTCCCCTCGGAGGTTGAAAAACAATGGATGGTGTCTGCTCGCGTCCCGCAGATGCTGAGCGGACAAACTCGATCAGAGCGGGAAGACGACGAAAAGCGAGCGCACTGAGGTTCCGAAGGCCTGCACTGCGGTGTATGCGACAAGGGCGATGAGAGCGAGGAGGATGGCGTATTCGGCCATCGTCGCCCCTGAATCCTCCCGAGAAGCACGCTGTCGGGAAAGGCATCTGCACAGCGCGTTGAATGCGTTGACCACGATGACGTCCTCGAACGATTCCCATGCCGGGGCCGTATCCACCTGAGCGGAACCGACCCCGGCAAGACAGCTGGATCGTCAGATACTGCTGCCGACGCTGGTGAAGAGGGCGGCGATCTGGCTGCCGAGCGTTGTGGCGGCGACCGCCACGACCACGGCAATGAGGGCGACGATCAAGCCGTATTCCACCATGGTGGCGCCGCGCTCCTTCTTGCCCTGGACGGCGTCGACGACGTGCTGCTGCAGACGGATGAGTGCCTGAGACATGGGAAATCTCCTTCTGGGCGGCAGGACTGTGCCCCCCTGGACGGGTTGGTGAAAAAAGGGTGTGGTGTATCGATGGAGCGGTGTAGATAAATCGAGAGCCCGCCATCGGCGGGGACTCGCTGAAGACGCTCGGTCCGCTTGTGTAGCCCTGAGAACCTTAAGTTACGTACGCGTAAGAAACTTGCGTTTGTCTTGTGTGGTCCGAACGTGTTGAACAGTAACGCGCAGGTAAAGAAAAGTCGAGACCAATCTAAAATTTTGGTCAAGAAAATTTGAGCCCTGATGACCTCCGAAAAAATTAGGCAGCGGCGTCGTCAGTGTGGTATGCGCGCTTGGCAATGTCCGCTGCAGGCGGCCGCTGATTGCCGCCGGGTGGCACATTGAGCATTCCCGACGTGTCTGACGATGCACTGCGTGCCGGACCGGCTCCAGTCGCGGAGGTGCCCAATGACGTTGGGATTGCTCACGATCGGCGCTGTGGCCGGTGGTCATGGTGTCATCGCCGTCCCGCACGCGTCGAGCCCCGAGAGCAGCCATGCAGACGAATTTGCCTGCCGCGCAACCGTAATTGACCGGTTTCGCGGCCGCCGGACTGCTTCCGGCGCTACCTCGTTGACGCGTCAGTCGACCAGTGAGTCGGCGTCCGAGCGCTGCGCGTTGGCCACTCCGACGAAGCGATAGCCGACGTTGCGGATCGTGCCGATCAGCGACTCATGCTCCGGGCCGAGTTTCGCGCGCAATCGCCGCACATGGACGTCGACCGTGCGGGTGCCGCCAAAATAGTCGTAGCCCCAGACCTCTTGAAGCAATTGCGCTCGGGTAAACACTCGACCCGGGTGTGCCGCAAGGTGTTTCAGCAGTTCGAACTCCTTGTAGGTGAGGTCGAGTAACTCGCCATGAATGCGCGCAGCGTATGCATCCTCATCGATGACCAGTCCACCAGCCGTGATCTGGGTCGGCTCTTCGGCCTGCGCCTCGGGGAGGCGCCTGACGGCATACCGCAGCCGCGCCTCCACCTCCGCGGGACCGGCGCTGTCCAGGATCACGTCATCGACCTGCCACTCGCCCGTGAGCGCCGCAAGACCGCCCTCGGTGAAGATCGCAATGAGCGGCACTGACAGGCCGCTGGTGCGGAGCACCCGACTCAGCCCACGCGCCCCGGCGAGGTCACGGCGAGCATCCAGCAGGACCAGATCGCACTCGGGCGGATCGACGAGCGCGGACGGCTCCGGCGTCAAGATCCGCACCCGATGGCTCAGCAACCCGAGCGCCGGCAAGACCTCCACGCTCGCGCCGGGCGCGTCGGTCAGCAGCAACAGGCGAGCCATGGTTTGCAAGAATACTGACCAAGAAGGTTGAGCTGGTCTCGATACGGCCTGCGCTGGCGCTCCGGCCTACTCGATCAGCGCTCATGGCCACCAGCTTGGAGGAACGATGCACGACGTGACGGTCCGCTATTGGGCGGCCGCCCAGGCCGCCGCCGGCATCCACGAGGAGACGCTCGCCGCAGGCGACCTCGACCAGTTGCGCACGGCAGCGCTGCAGGCTCACCCCGCGCTCGAGCCGGTGCTGCGGCTGGCGTCGTTCCTGCTCGACGGGCGCCGCGTCGACGGTGCCGTCGCCCTGCCGGCCGGTTCGGTTGTGGAGGTGTTGCCGCCGTTTGCCGGAGGGTGATGGGAGGATGCCGGTCGTGTCCACCGTCTCACCGGCCGAGCCGCCCGCACGCCCGACGCTGACCTCGCTGCCGGTCGTCGGCGGGGTGATCGCCGCGCTCCTCGTCGTCCTCGGCGCGTATGCCGGTCACGACGTCGCGGCATACGCCGTGCTCGCGGCGGGCCTGGCGTTCTCCTGGGGCTGGCCGCTGCTCCTCGATCTGCCGCGCCCGACCGGCACCAGCCTGGTGCTCGCTGCGACGGCCATCGGTATGGCGGTGGTGGTCGTCTTCTCCGGCGATGCCGACGGGATGCAGGCCATCAGCGTGGTGCTGGCGATCGGGCTCGTGCTGGCGTTCCTCCACGAGCTGATCCGCACCGACGGCCGGAAGTCCCTGACGCTGTCGCTCGCCGGTTGCGCGCTCGGGCTGGTGGTGCTCGCGAGCGGCATGTTCAGCGCGGGCGCCGCGCCATACGACCTGGGTGATGCGGCCGTCGCGGTCGCCATCGGCACACCTGCGCTCGGTCTGATCGCGGACACGCTGCTGCCGCACACGCACGAATACGAGTGGTCGCTGCCGGTCAGCCTGCTCCTCGGTGTGGCGCTCGGGCTGCTCGTCGGCGCCACGACGGGCGGCTCGTGGAACGTCCTGCTCCTGACCGGGCTCGTCGCCGGTCTTGTCGGCACCGCGATCCGGCGGGCGCTGCGCCAACTGGACAACTCGGACCCGGCCAGCCGGCTCAGCTACGGCATCGCCGCGGTGCTGGTGTCAGGCGTCTTCGCCTACGCCGCCCAGTGGCTCCTCAACCGCTGAGCAGTTGCTGGTGCAGCGTTTGCCCAGCCCGAATGTCGGTTAGATCGACTGAGCTGATGAAAGGGCAGTTGCAGTGGACACCGAACGACAACGACATGCCAGCCCTCAGGGCCAACCGTCCAGTGAAGACACCGGATCGGCCACCGGTGATGATGCGTTGGCGCGTCGACTCGGCGAGTTGGCCCGTGAATTCCACCGGGAGCAGGACACGCCCGCCACGCTCACGTACCTCGTCTCGGCCGCGGTCAACCTCATCCCCGGAACGCAGCAGGCATCGATCAGCGTGATTCTGGCGCGAAAGGTAGCGCAGTCGCAGTTTCCGACCGGTCCGCTGCCCGAGTTGGTCGATGCCATCCAGACGCAGACGGGCGAAGGCCCGTGCCTCGATGCGGCATACGAGGAGCAGACGGTGCGGGTCAACGACCTGCGCGCGGCGAGCGACCGATGGCCGGCGTTCGCGCCCCGCGCCGCGGCGGCAGGCGTTCGCAGCATGCTCGCGTTCCAGCTCTACCTCGAGGACGACAACCTGGGGGTCCTCAACCTCTTCTCGTCGCAAGTGAACGCCTTCACCGACGAGTCCGAGCACATCGGGCTGCTGTTCGCGACCCACGCAGCGATCGCGTTCGCGGGCTCACGCGCTCACGACCAGATGCGTCAGGCGCTGCTCAGTCGCGACGTGATCGGCCAGGCCAAGGGAATCTTGATGGAGCGATACCCGCTCTCCGCTGACCGGGCCTTCCTGGTCCTGACCCGAATGAGCCAGGACTCCAACACCAAGCTGTCTGACGTGGCCGCCGAGCTGATCCGCACACACAAGGCACCCGGGGAGTCGGCCGGGCGGCCTCGATTGGATTGAGCGCTCAGCGCCGGGTAGGTGCGCTCCACCCGTGGAGTTGATGCTTGGCAGCGCCCGCCCCAAGGCCCGTCGGTCGAGCGCCCAGCGGTCGGCGGACGTCGAGCGGCGCATGCGAGACCGCCGTCACTCAGAGCTGCCGCTGATCTCCGTGTTGCCGCTGGGCAGGTCGAGCTCGCCGAAGACCGGGCCGGCGGCACGCTGCAGCTGGGCGGAGGCATAGGACTGCAGCGGCTGCCCGAGCGCCGCCATGTCGGTCGCCCACATCAGGCCGCCCTGCACATAGCCGTAGAGCCGATGTGCCGCGGAGTACTCCCGCGCGACCGGGCTGCGCAGCACGCCGTCGGTGCGCAGCTCCGCCCTGGCCGGCTCGGTCTTGCCGTAGTAGAGCTCGGTCACGCCGGTGGGGTGCGACAGCACCAGCTCGACCTCGTTGTCGGGGAGCGGCCGCCAGAAGCCCAGCTCGGTCTCGAACGGCTCACCTCGGTTGCCGTCCTCGTCGAGCACCCAGCTGCGCGCCTCCCAGCGCAGGAACGGGCGACCGTCGTGGGTGCAGCTGATCTCCTGCGCGAAGTTGACCGTCGGCAGGTCGGGATAGCCGGCGACGCCGGTGCCCTCCCACTGTCCGAGCAGCCAGGCCAGGGGTGCGAGATCGGGGTGCATGGACGTGTCGAGTTCGATGGGCACGTCTCGATCGTAACCAGGGCTGCTGGGGCGGTGGAGGTGCCGAAGGGCCAACGGTCGGTCGATGGGCCCGTCCCGTTGCACCGGACTCAGCGGATGGCGTTCCTGCCGTAGCTGTAGTCGGCCATCTTGTCGTGGTAGAGCGCCTGGCCCAGCTTCTTCATCTGCGGGACGTTGACCACGTCGATCGAGCCGGCCACCGGGTTGTTGGCGAAGCCGGTGAACGGGGCGGTGTAGTAGGTGACGTCGCCCGAGCGCAGATTGCGCAGGCTCCAGGCGAGGCCACGGATGTCCCCGGCCGACGTGTTCGCGTCGACCTCGGTGTATTTGGTGAGGTCGTCGACGGTGCTGGTCAGCTTGAGGGGATTGAGCAGCGTGCCGGCTGACAGGGTCTTGTGCACCACCGCGGCGATCCACGCCTGCTGGTCGCGGCCGCGGTCGATGTCGCCCTCGGCCAGCTGGTGCCGCTCCCGGACGAAACCGAGCGCCTGCGCGCCGTTCATCGTGTTGTAGCCCTTGTGGAAGGTGCCGAAGCCCGGCTCGGTGAACGGTTGCGCCACATAGACGTTCACGCCGCCGAGGTCGTCGGTCAGGTCGGCGAAACCCTTGAAGTCGATGATCGCGTAGCGGTTGATCGTCACCCCGCCGAGGAGGTCGGACAGCGTCTGGGCGAGAAGAGCCGGACCGCCGTACGAGAATGCCGCGTTGATCTTGTTCTTGCCGTGGCCGGGGATCGAGACGTAGAGGTCACGCGGGAAGTGGATGACCTGCACGGACTTGTCGTCGGCGCTGATGTGCACGAGTTGTATGACGTCGGACCGCGCGTTTTCCCGGTTGTTCTTGACCGAATCGGATCGGGTGTCGCTGCCGATGAGCAGAATGTTCTCGGAACTTCCGGCATCCGCGGCGGGTTTCATGGATGCGGTCGGCAGTGGTGCGCCGTGTTTGATGTTGGCGCTCAGCACATGGTTGAGGTAGAGCGCGAAGCCGACGAACGCCAGCACGACGATCAGGAGCATCGTGAGCAGCGTCAGCAGGGTGACCTTGAGCCAGCCGGCCTTCTTCTTCGGGCGGCGGCCTCGGTCGCCGTTGCGAGCTCCCGCGTAGCCGGCGGTCGCCGGCGTCCCGGATTCCGGCGCCGTGTCCACGTCTACCGAGCGCGAATCCGCCCCGGTCTGCGCGTCGATGTCGTGCGGCTGGTTGTCCCCGTCGTCCCCGGTCATGGCGCCGAGTCTAAGGTGACGCACTGCGGAGGCCGCGGAGATTCCGCCGGTCGTACCCTGGAACGGTGACGACGGCATCCGTGGAGAGTCCCCTGCTCACTCGCTCCGGCGCGGTCCCGGCCGACGGTCTGGACGCCGGCGTGGCCGCTCACTACGGGGACCCGATGCGCGAGCAGCGGCTGCTCGAGCAGGGCCTGGCGGTGGTGGATTTGTCCCACCGCGGGGTGGTCACGGTCGCCGGTCCCGACCGGCTCAGCTGGTTGCACTCGATGACCACCCAGGCACTGACCGACCTGGCGCCATACACCTCGACGGAGTCGCTGGTGCTCAGCCCGCACGGGCACATCGAGCACGACCTGCACCTGGTCGACGACGGCGAGACCACCTGGATCACCGTCGAGCCCGGCACCGCGCCGGCGCTCGTCGAGTGGCTCAACTCCATGCGGTTCATGCTGCGGGTCGAGGTCGCCGACGTCACCGAGTCGTATGCCGTGCTCGGCGAACCGATCGGCAGCGAGTCGCTGCCGGCCGAGCAGGAGGAGCGCGGCGTCATCGCCTGGCGCGATCCGTGGCCGACGGTCGGATCCGACACCGCGCTGTATGCCCACGCCGATCCGCACCCGGCCACCGGACGCGCCTGGCGCGAACTCATCGTGCCTCGTGGGCAGCTCGTCGCCGAGGTGGGTGACCGGCATGTCGCCGGCAGTTGGGCGGCCGAGGCCGAGCGGGTGAACGCGTGGCGGCCACGCCTCGGCAAGGAGACCGACCACCGCACCATCGCGCACGAGCTGGACTGGCTGCGCACCGCCGTGCACCTGCACAAGGGCTGCTACCGCGGCCAGGAGACGATCGCACGCGTGCACAACCTCGGACGGCCGCCGCGCCGCCTGGTCTTCCTGCACCTCGACGGCTCCGGGCACGTGCTGCCTGCCGAGGGCGCCGAGCTGGTCGTCGCGCCGGGGGAGCGACCGGTCGGCCGGATCACCACGGTCGCCCGACACGTGGACGACGGCCCGATCGCGCTGGCCGTGGTCAAGCGGAACACGCCCGCCGACATACAGCTGCTCGCCGGCGACGTCGCGGCAGCGCAGACGGTGATCGTTTCGCCGTAGAGTGTGTGACTCGCCTCACGCTTGCTCCAGCTTGCAATTTGCTAACTACGGTTAGCACAATGGACTCATGAGTCCGAACCCGGTGAGCGATCTGGGCAGCTACCTCAAGGAGCAGCGCCAACAGGCACAGCTGTCCTTGCGGCAGGTGGCTGAGCGCGCCGGGATCTCCAATCCCTATCTCTCGCAGATCGAGCGCGGCCTCAAGCGGCCGAGTGCCGAGATCCTGCAGGCGATCGCGAAGGGCCTGGCCATCTCGGCCGAACAGCTCTACGTCCACGCCGGCATCCTCGACGCGCTGCCCGACGACAACGCGCCGCTCGACACACGGCTGGCGATCAAGACCGATCCCCGGCTCACCGACAAACAGCGCAAGGCATTGCTCGACGTCTACGACTCGTATGTCGGTGACTGACCCGACGACCGCAGCCGAGCGACCGAAACCACCCGTACCCCAATAGAAAGGCAACACCATGCCCACCACCAAGACCATCCTGGAGCGTTCTCCGTTCTACGCGTTCCTCGGCGCCGCCGACGTCGCACTGGAGACCGTCCGCAGCTCCTTCGACACCGCCGCCGACAATGCCGCGAACCTCCGCGACGAGTTCAGCCCGGAGCAGGTGCAGGAGCGGATCCTGAGCACTGTCAACGAGGTTCGCGAGCAGATTGCGGCGTTGCCGGCGCTCGCCACTGAGCAGTATGGGCTGGTTTCCGACAATGTGCAGCGCGCCTACGAAGAGTTCGTGCAGAGCTACCTCGAGTTCGCCGAGCGCGGGGTCGAGCTGACCCGCGAGGCCACCGTCCAGGGCATCTCCGCCGTGGCCGCTGCCCGCGAAGCCGCCCGTGAGGCGAGTGACAGCACCTTCGCCGCCGTCATCGACGCGCGCAAGGAGGCCGCGAAGGGTGTCGAGCGGCTCGCCGGTCTCGCCGGCCAGGGCGCCGACGCCGTCGAGTCCGAGGCGGAGACCGTCGTCCGCAGCGCGGCCGCCAAGCAGGGTGCCGCCAAGCGCCCGAGCCGCAAGGCTGTCGCGAAGAAGGCTGCGAAGAAGACCTCCGCCGCCAAGCCGGCCGCCAAGAAGGCCGCCACGAAGAAGACCGCCCCGGCCAAGAAGGCCACTGCCAAGACGGCTCCGGCCAAGGCCGCCGCGAAGAAGGCGACGCCGGCGAAGACCGCCGCCGCTCCCGCGCCGACCCTGCCGGTCGAGGCCAAGGTCGAGGCGAAGGTCGAGACCACCGACAACGCCTGAGTCCGCTGAATCGAGCCCGGCCCCACCCTCTGAGGTGCGGCCGGGCTCGCGCCGTCTTGGGGTGTAAGTCGCGACGGTCGCGAGTTGTGGGCACCATTCCGGCCCGCGCCGTACGTAAGTCGCGACGGTCGCGAGTTGTGGGCACCATTG